>NZ_JBEZFW010000029.1:0-111396 GCF_040649695.1 Nonomuraea sp. NPDC048901
GCCGTCAGCTCCTTCTTCTGCGGCGTCTCTGTGCTGTCGGGGGGGCGTTGGCCCCCCCCCCCCCCCCCCGCGGGGGGGGGGGGGGGGGGGGCGCCCCCCCCCCCCCCCCGCCCCGTTTTCTGGAAGTCGCTCCTAGCGCACCAGCTCCACCAGCTTGTCGGCCACTGTGGCCGGCAGCGGCTGCGCGGCGATCTCCGCTTGGACGCGGCGCGCCGCGTCGGCGAAGGACGGGGTGGCGAGCACCTCGGCGACCCGTGCGGCGATGGAGGCGGCGTCGGCCCCGGCGTCCAGCACGTCACCGGCGCCGGTTTTGGCGAGCTGACCGACGTTGACCTTGTGGTCGGGCAGGACGGGCGCGATCAGGTGCGGCACGCCGAAGGCGGCGGTGGTCAGTGTGGTCCCCATGCCGCCCTGGGAGATGACCAGGTCGCAGCCGGGTAGCACGGCGCCCAGCGGCACCGTCTCGGCCACGTGCACATTGTCCGGCATCGGGCCCAGCGCGCGGCGATCGGCCTCCGACAGTGCGGCGACGACGTCCACGCCGAGCTCCGCGACCGCTTTGATGATCTTCCCGGCCACGAAATCGTAGTACTCGAAGCGGTACATGCTCGTACCCCAGGTGACGCAGACTCTCGGGCGCTTGCCGCCGTCCAGCCAGGAAGGCAGCTCGGCCGTGCCGTTGTAGGGGACATAGCGCATGAGCTGGCGCGGGAAGTCGCCTTCGACCTGCATGCTCGGCGGGCAGGCGTCCACCGTCACCCGCCCCGCCAGGTCGACCATGCCGAGCCCCAGCCGCTCGGTGAGCTCGGCCAGCGCGGGCGACTCCGTCCAGCGCAGCGGTGACAGGCAGTCCAGGCCCAGCAGGTGCCGTACGGCGGGCACCCCCGTCAGCTCGGCCACCAGCGGCGCCGCGTAGGTCGTCTCCTCGAAGACGATCAGGTCGGGCCGCCAGGCCCGCACCGCGTCCGTCAGAGGCCCGGCCATCGCCTCGGCGATCTGCGCGAAATCCCTGATGGTGCGCGACTCGGTCTTGCCGCCCACCTGCACTTTGCGGGGCAGGGCTCCCGGCTTGAGAAAGCGCTCGACCGCCGCGCTCACCTCCTCGTCGGTGCCCAGCGGCATCGCGGGCAGCCCTGAGCGCAGCACGTGCCGCGTCAGCCGGGGCTGGGTCGCGATCATCACGTCGTGTCCGGCCAGCCGGAACGCCCAGGCCAGCGGAACCAGCGGTTGGTAGTGAGAGGGACCCCAGGCCCACATGGTGATCATCACACGCATGTCCTCACCATCGCAGGACCGCCTCGAGGCTCGCTGGAGGGCGGAGAGCGCCCCGCGAGCGCGCCTCGATCGGGACTCAAGACGCCACTGTCACCTTCTCGGGTGAGGTGCTGTCCCTCCGACAAGGACTGTCCCATGGAGATAAGTGTTGGCCTGCCGGCCATGGTTCCCGGCACGGGCCCCGACCAAGTCGTCGGATGGGCGCGCGCCGCCGAGGAGTACGGCTTCGCCGGCGTCGCGGCTCTGGACAGGGTCGTGTTCGGCAACTACGAGCCGATGGTGACGCTGGCGATGGTGGCGGGCGCCACCACCCGGGTGCGCCTGGCGACGACGGTGCTCCTCGGCCCCCTGCGTGGCAACGGCACGCTACTGGCCAAGCAGGCGGCGACGCTGCACCTGCTGACGGGCGGCCGCCTGATGCTGGGCGTGGCCGTGGGCGGGCGCGAGGACGACTACACGGCCACCGGCGCGCCGTTCGCCGAGCGGGGCCGGGACCTGGACGAGATGCTGGCGCGGATGCGCGGCGTCTGGCGAGGCGCCGCCCGGGTCGGCCCTGAGCTGTCCGGCGACGGGCCGCCGATCATCGTGGGAGGTCACTCGCCGGCCGCCCTGCGCAGAGCGGCTCTGCACGCCGACGGCTGGATCGCGGGCGCGGGCTCCGCCGAGCCGTACGAGGCGCGGGTGCGGCGGCTCACCGCCGCGTGGCGCGCGGCGGGCCGCACCGACCGGCCGAGGCTCATGGCCCTGGTCTACTACGCGCTGGGGCCCGGCGCGGACGACCAGGTCAGCGCGTACGTCGACGCCTGCTACGGCGGGCTCGGCCCTTACGCGGGCCGGGTGGCCTCGGGCGCGGTGACGACCGCGGCGCAGGTCGCGGCGGTGGTGGACCGGCACGCCGAGGCGGGCTGCGACGAGCTGGTGTTCTTCCCCTGCGCGGCGGGCGCCGACCAGCTCGAGCGACTGGCCGGGCTGGTCGAGCCGACCGCCACGACCGCCACGACCGCCACGACCGCCACGACCGCCACGACCGCCACGACCGCCACGACCGCCACGACCGCCACGACCGCGACGACCGTGACGGCGACGACCGCGACGAGCGCGACGACCGCGACGACCGCTGCGGCGACTGCGACCACCGCCGCGACCTCGGCGACCTCGGCGGCTTCGGTGGGCAGGTCGCGATGACGCGCAGAACCGCGTTGGTGACCGGTGCCGCCAGAGGTCTAGGGCGCGCGGTCGCCGAACTGCTGGCCAGGAACGGGCACCGGGTGATCGTCACCGCCCGCGACCGGGAGGCCGCCGTGGAGACCGCCCGCGCCATCGGGCACGACGCGCTGGCGGTCCGGCTCGACGTGATCGACGAGGAGTCGGTGGCCAAGGCCCTCGACCGCGTCGGCGCCGTCGACATCCTGGTCAACAACGCGGGCATCCTGCTGGACGGGCGGGCGGGTGAGCCGGCCGTGGAGGAGCGGACCCTCGCGGTCAACACGCTCGGCTCGTGGCGGGTGTCGCGGGCCTTCGTCCCCGGCATGGTCGAACGCGGCTGGGGCCGCGTCGTGATGGTCTCCAGCGGCACGGCCTCCTTCGCGGGCGGCCTGCACGCGGGCACCCCCGCCTACACAGTCTCCAAGGTCGCGGTCAACGCGCTGACGGTCGTGCTGGCCAAGAGCGTCCACGGCACCGGAGTCCTGGTCAACGCCGTCAACCCCGGCATGGTCAGGACCCGCATGATGCCCCAGGCCACGACCTCGCCCGAGGAGGCGGCGCCCGACGTCGTCTGGGCCGCCACCCTCCCCGACGACGGGCCGACCGGCGAGTTCCTCCGGTCCCGGCGAAGCATCCCCTGGTAACCGATCCGACAACTGATGAGGTCCCGTGCGAAGAACGCTCATGATGCTGGCGCTGCTGATCGGCCTGACACCGCTGCTCACCTCGCCGGCGGCGGCCGCCACACTCGCCTACCCGTGCGGCTGGCGCTCGGCGGCGCCGCAGACCTACGACCATGTGATCTGGATCTGGCTGGAGAACACCTCCTACGGCCAGCTCATCGGCAACAAAGACGCGCCCGCGTTCAACCTGCTCGCCCACCAGTGCGGCACGGCCACCTCTTACTACGGGATGACCCATCCCTCCTTCCGCAACTACATCGCGGCCACCAGCGGGGTCGACTGGCACGGCGCGCCGGCCTCCTGTGACCCCGGCGTCCCCGACTACTGTTACGCGCCGTTCCCCTCGATCCTCGACCAGGTCAAGGCGCAGGGAAGGGAATGGCGGATCTACTCCGACGGGATGCCGGAGAACTGCCGGGCGACCGACGCCGAGCCGTACGTCGTGCACCACAACCCCGCGCCCTACTACCCGCAGATCGCCGACGACTGCGCCCGCTGGAACGTCCCCGCCGGCACGCCCAGGTCGGGCGCGCTCCACGACGACCTGGGCGCCGGTACTCTGCCCGCGTTCTCGTTCCTGGTCGCGGACAAGGACCACGACATATCGGGTACGGAGATCTCCGCGGGCGACACCTGGCTCGGCGGGTGGCTGCTGCGCATCCTGTCCAGCCGCGCGTACCTGTCCGGTAAGACCGCGGTGATCGTCTCCTTCGACGAGGGGTACGGCCTGGGCACCGACGAGGAGTGCGTGACCACCCGCAGCGAGACCTGCCACGTGCCCACCTTCGTGGTCTCCCCGTCCACCCGCCCAGGCGCCAAGTCCGACGTGTTCTTCAACCACTACTCGCTGCTGCGCACCACCGAGGAACTGCTCGGCATCCCCGACCACCTGGAGCAGGCCGGCGATCCCGCCACCCAGAGCATGCGATCGGCGTTCACCTTCTGATGCGCGTGCTCTTCACGGCGTGGGGCTGGGCCACGCACGTGCATCCCATGCTCCCGCTGGCCGGGGCCTTGGCCGCGGCGGGCCATCAGGTGCTGTTCGCGGTCCCGCCCGCGGTGAAGGGCATCCCCGCGACGGCAGGGCTCCCGGCCGTCGCGGTCGGCGGCGACCTCGACGTCCTCCCGGCATTCCGCGGCTTCGCCGTCGGCTCCGTCGCGGGCTCCGTCCCGCCGCCCCGCCCCGGCGGGGCGCCGCGGGTCCTGGGCCTCTTCGCGGATCTGGCCCAGGAGATGGCGGGCGATCTGGTGGACGTGGCCAGGGAGTTCGCTCCCGACGTGGTCCTGTACGACCCGACGGCCCTCGCGGGCCCGGTCGCCGCCGCCACCGTCGGCGTCCCCGCCATCCGCCACCTGTACGGCCTGGACCTGCTCAGACCGGCGGCCGTCGCGGTGACGAGGGCGCTCGAACCCCTCTGCGACCGGTTCGGGCTCCCCCCGATCGACCCGGTGACCGCCCCCGCCGTGGATCCCTGGCCGGGACCCGCACGGCCGGGAGACCTGCCCATCCGCTACATCCCGCACGGCGACTACATCCCGCACGGCGACGGCGACCGGGCACTCCCGCCGCCCGCCGCCGGCCGTCGCCGGGTCTGCGTCACCTGGGGACACACCATGGCCAGGCTCGACGACGAGCTCTTCCTGGCCGGCCGCGTCGCCCGCGCCGTCGCCGCCGATCCCTCGCTCGAGGTGGTCGTCGCGGCGGCTTCCGGGAACCGGCGCCTGCTCGGCGACCTACCGCCGACCGTGCGGGTCGTCGAGGACGAGCCGCTGGGCCGCACCCTCCTGGGCTGCGACGCGCTGATCTCCCAGGGCGGTGCGGGCACCGTACTCACCGGGCTCGTCCGCGGCGTCCCCCAGCTCGCGGTGGGTCAGCTCCCCGACCACCTGGCCCACGCGCGCCGCGTCGCCGAACACGGGGCGGGGCGCGCGCTCACCCCGGACCAGATCCAGGACGGCATCCTGCGGCGGGAGCTGGCGCTCCTGCTGGACACCCCGTCCTACCTCGAGGCCGCGGTCCGCCTGCGCGACGAGATCCGGGCTCGCCCGGCCCCCGCGGATGTGGCGGCCCGTCTCATCGCCATCCTGACAGCTCGCTGAGAGGGCTGAATCCCATGCGCGTGCTCTTCACCTCCTGGGCCTGGCCGACGCACTTCTACCCGATGGTCCCGCTGGCCTGGGCGTTCAGGACCGCCGGGCACGACGTGCTGGTGGCCACTCAGCCGGCCATGACCGAGGCGGTCACCCGGGCCGGGCTGCCGATCTCCGCCGTGGGTCACAGCCGGGACGTCGGAGCCGCCATTCGCGACGTCGGCGGGCCGCGGCGGCCAGGCACCCGGTCCAGCGGCCCGGCCGACCTGCGCCACCTCAGATCGCTGAACTCCCGGCTCTACGTACGCCTGGCCGAGGAGATGATCCCCGGCACCCTCGCGCTCGCCCGGGCATGGCGGCCCGACCTGGTGGTGTTCGAGCCCACCACGTACGCGGGCCCGGTCGCCGCCGCCGACCTCGGCGTGCCCGCCGTACGGCATCTGTGGGGGGTCGACTTTCCCTACCTGCTGCGCGAGTTCGACGATGAGGCCCTCGCCCCGTTGCGCGCGCGTTTCGACCTGGACCCGCTGGAGACGACGGGGGCGATCACCGTGGACGTGTGCCCCGAGCGGATGCAGGTGCCGCCGAGCCCGGACGTGCCGGTCACCGTGGAGCGGCTGCGGGCCCGCTACCTGCCCTACAACGGCGCCGCCGTCATGCCCGGCTGGCTGCTGACGCCGCCCGGCAGGCCCCGGATCTGCGTCACAGGCGGGACGTCATGGATCCACATGACCTCCGGCTCCCTCACCGGCGCGATCGTCGAGGCCGCGGCCAAGCTCGATGTCGAGATCGTCGCCGCCGTCACGGCCGAGGCCGCGCGTGACATGGGCCCTCTGCCGGGCAATGTCCGCCTCGTCGACGGCCTCGCCCTGCACCTGCTGCTCCCCAGTTGCGCGGCCTTCGTCTCGCAGGGCGGCATGGGCAGCGTCATGACCGCCCTGGCGTACGGGGTGCCCCAGCTCGTGGCCCCCCAGGTGGGCGACCAGGCGCTCAACGCGGAACGGCTGGCCTCGACGGGCGCCGGCCGCGTGGTGCTCCCGCACGAAGCCGACCCCGACACCCTCAGGTCCCATCTGGCCGAACTCCTGGAGACCCCCGGGTACGGCGAAGCCGCCGCGACCCTCCGTGCCGAGTCGGAGGCGCAGGCGGCACCCGCGCGCGTGGTGGCCGAGCTGGAGTCGCTGACCGGGCCACGGGTCCGGGCGCGCCGGGCGGCGGGCTCGGCGAAGCGCACCGTGAGTACGGTGAGCACCGCGAACACCGTGCCCTCCGTACGCGCGATGCCCGCGCGGCCGCCCGCCAGGAGCCTGCGGGTGCTGTTCACGCCCGGGTACGGCGGCCCGGGCCCGGCCAGGGCGCTGGTTCCCCTGGCGTGGGCGTTCAGGCTCGCCGGGCACGAGGTGCGCTTCGCGGCCACCCCCGTGATGGAGCGGGAGGCGGGCGACGCCGGTCTCGCCTCGGTGGCCGTCGGAGAACCGGCCGACGTGGGAGCCGCGCTGCGCGCGCAGCTGCCGGCGGCCGACGAGTGCGCGGCTCTTGTCACCGCCCAGTACCACGCGGGGTACGGTCCAGCCCTGTACCTCGCGAAGGAACTGGCCGACCCGTCAGGCGAGCTGACGCCGTGGGCGTTGTCCTACCGGGACGCACTGGTCGGCTCGGTCGAGCGGGGGCTGCGGCTGGCCGGTCCCGCGATCGGGCAGACTCTGGAGTTCGCCCGGTGCTGGCGGCCCGACCTGGTGGTCTTCGGCCCGCGCGGCTACGCGGGCCCGCTGGTGGCGCGGGTGCTCGGGGTGCCGGCCGTACGGCACCTGCCGGGCATGGACTTCGGCTGGATCACCCAGGCCGTGGAGGCGGCGGCGCTGGAGCCGCTGTGGGCCCGGCACGGCCTGGCGGACCCCGACATGTCGGGTACCGTCACGATCGACCCCTGCCCGACAGGCATGCAGGCCCTTGACGGGTCGCCACGGCTGCCCGTGCGCTTCGTTCCCCACAGCGGAGCGCCGGGACCGCTGCCCGCCGGGGCCGGGCGCGTCTGCGTGGCGATGGGCGCCGAGAGCTGGTGGCTGCCCGAGCAGCAGGCCGTGACCGGCCTGGTCACCGCGGCGCTGGAGGCCGCGGCGGAGGTCACGGGCACTGTGGAGGTCACGGTGGAGGTCACGGGGGAGTCCCCGTCCCTCGCGGAGGCGCTGCGCGGCTGCGACGTCCTGGTGACGGCGGGGGACGACGCGAGTCTGCTGACGACGGTCACCGCCGGCGTGCCCGCCCTGGTCCTGCCGCAGTTGCCCGACCACGCCTGGCGGGCGCACCAGTTCGCGGCCACCGGAGCCGGGCTTGTCGTCCCGCCGGCCGAGCTCACGGCCGACAGCGTGCGGGCGGCCGTGGCCGAGCTCCTGGCGGGCACCGGGCACCGGGCACCGCTCAGGCACCTGGGGCGGGAGATGGCGGGGCGGCCGACGTACCACGACGTCGTGGCCGGGCTGCCGGGCATCCTCGGCTTGGCCGAGCGGGTGGCGTGAGCCGTACTCGACCCCAGCTTGAGGGCCGCGGCGGATGCTGGCGGCAGATCGCGACGTCTGGAGGTGCTTGTGCGGGTTCTGTTCGCCTCGTGGGCGTGGCCTTCGCACTTCTATCCGATGGTCCCGCTGGCATGGGCGTTCCAGGCAGGGGGACACCAGGTCAGGGTGGCCAGCCAGCCGAGCCTGTTGCCGCTCATCGTCAAGACGGGGTTGCCGGCCGTCGCCGTGGGGCACGATGTGGACGGCTCGGACATCATGCGGCGGTTCATGAGCCGTCCCGCCGCGCAGGGACAGCCACTCGACATGAGCCGCGATGAGCGGGGCGCGCCCCGCAAGCGCCGCCCGCTGGCGCTCTATGAGCGCATGGCCGACGCCATGCTGCCGGACCTGCTCGACCTTGCCGGGGCCTGGCAGCCGGACCTCATCGTGCACGAGCCCACCACGTACGCGGCCCCGCTTGTCGCCGCCGCGCTGGGCATCGTCAACGTACGGCACCTGTGGGGCGTGGACTTCCAGTACCAGGCGCGGCAGTTCGAGCTCGAGGTGTTCGACCCGCACCGCGAGCGGCTGGGCGTCGACACCTTCGCCCCGCAGGGCGTGGTGACGGTCGACCCCTGCCCGGCAGGCCTGCAGATTCCCACCGACTGCCCGACTCTGCCGGTCGGCTACCTCCCCTACAACGGCAGCGGCGTCATGCCCCGCTGGCTGCTCGATCCGCCGGATCGGCGCAGAGTCTGTGTCACCTGGGGGACCACGATGGGCACCTTCGCCGCCGGGCGGAGCGGGATCGCGCAGGTTCTGGACGCGCTGAGTGACGCCGACATCGAGGTGGTGGCGGCGGTCTCCGAGCGCGACCGGCAGACGCTCGGTACGGTCCCCGCCAACGTCAGGGTCGTCGAGATGCTCCCGCTCCACCTGCTGCTGCCCACCTGCGACCTGCTGGTCACGCAGGGCGGCTCTGGGACGGTGATGACCTCGGCGGTCGCGGGCGTCCCGATGGTGGTCGTGCCGCAACTACCCGACCAGACCCTGAACGCGCAGCGGATCGCGGCGGCGGGCGCGGGCGTCCACCTGCCGCCCGAGGCACGAGAGCCGGCCGACATCCGCGCCGCCGTGGAAAAGACGCTCAGTGAGCCGGGGCACGCGGCGGCGGCGCGCGAGTTGCGCGGGGAGAACCGGCGGCGGCCCGGGCCCGCCGAAGTCGCCGCGCACCTGCAGGGGACCGTGCACCTGCAGGGGACCGCGCACTTGCAGGGGACCGCGCACTTGCCGGGGAAGGCCCACGAAAGGGACATGACATGAGGGTCCAGTTCATGACGTGGGGTTGGAAGACGCATTTCTTCCCGCTGGTGCCACTGGCCTGGGCCTTCCGCCTGGCCGGGCACGACGTGCGGGTGGTGAGCCAGCCCACGCTGATCCCCACGATCACCGAGGCCGGGCTGCCCGCGGTACCGGCGGGGCCCGCCCTCGACCAGGCCCTGCTGCAGCGCGGCTACCGCTACCTGGTCGCGGAGGAGGGGACTCGACCGCTGGAGTGGCCGGACCTGCGCAAGCACGGAATCTGGACGCTCGCGCCTTACCTGCGCATCGCCGAGGCCATGCTCGCCGACAGCCTGGACTTCACCCGGGCCTGGCGCCCCGACCTGATCGTGTACGAGGCCACCACCTACGCGGGCCCCATGGTCGCGGCCCTGCTGGACATCCCGGCCGTACGGCACGGCTGGGGGGTGGACTACAGCTACCTTTTCCACGAGTTCGCGCACGAGGCCCTCGCTCCGCACCGGGCGGCACTGAAGCTGGACGCCATCGACACCCTGGGCGTGGCCACCGTGGACCCGTGCCCGCGCAGCATGCAGATCGGGCCGACCGAGCACGTGGACGCGGACGTACGGCGGTTGTGGATGCGCTACATCCCCTACAACGGCCCCGGCGTGGTGCCCGCCTGGCTGGCCGAGCCGCCCGAGCGACGCAGGATCTGCGTCACCTGGGGATATGTCGTCGGCAGCTTCTACCGCCGCTCCTTCCGCATCGGTGACGTCCTGCGGGCGCTCAAGGGCGTCGACGCCGAGATCGTCGCCGCGGTGCCGCCGGGTGCGCGCGAGGAGATCGGCCAGGTGCCCGAAGGGATGCGGGTGGTGGAGGGCGTGCCGCTGCAGCTCATCCTGCCGACCTGCGACCTGTTCGTCAGCCAGGGCGGTCTCGGCGGCATGATGACGGCCATGAGCTGCGGAATTCCGCAGCTCGTCCTGCCACCCGTGCCCGACCAGGTGCTGAACGCCCGGCAACTCGCCCGGACCGGGGCCGGCCGCTTCGCCTTCCTGGAGGAGACGGGGCCGGACAAGCTCGCCGGCCTGGTCGACGACCTCCTGGACACCCCCGCCTACGGCCTGGCCGCCGGCCGCCTGCGCGCCGAGTCGGCCGCCCAGCCCACCCCGGACCTGGTGGCCCGCACGCTGACCGAACTCGCCTTCGCGGGGAGCACACGATGAGCGGGTCGCACGGGTCGAAGGCCAGGCCGGACGGGGACCGGGTCGAGGCGCCGGCCGGGTCGCACGGGCCGAAGGTCGGCTATCCGGATGGGGATCGGGTCGAAGTGCTGGTCGCCCGCGCGGCGGCCGGCCATCCCGACGCGCCCGCTCTGCGCTGGCGGGGCGCGCCGATTTCCTACGCCGCCCTGCTGGCGGCCGCGGAGCGGGTCGCAGCCGGTCTCGCCGTGCGCGGCGTGCGGCCGGGGGACGTGGTCGCGGTCCGGCTGTCACGCGGGCCCGAACTCGTGACCGTGCTGCTCGGGGTGCTGATCTGCGGCGCCACGTACGCCGCGGTGCCCGAGGACTGGCCGCTGCCCAGGTACCGGCAGCTCGCGGCGCGGGCGGGCGTCCGCGTGTGCGTCACGGGCGACCCCGAGGTACCGGGAGCGATCCAGCCCGCCACGCTGCCGACCAACGAGGGGCGGATACGCGCGGGGGAGCGCGGCGGGCCGGGTACGGAGGCCTGCTGCGTCTTCCTCACCTCCGGGAGCAGCGGCGAGCCGAAGGCCGTACTCGCGCCGCACAGAGGGGTGGTCAGAACCGCCTACGACCTGCCGCACATCCCCGAGGGCCCCATGGTCACCCTGCAGGCGGCCCCCGTGGCCTGGGACGTGTTCGCCCTGGAGCTGTGGGTGCCGTTGATCCGCGGCGGGACCTGTGTGCTGTACGAGGGATCGCATCTGTCGTCCCTGGAGATCAGGGCGGCACTGGCCGACGGTGTGACGTCGATGTGCGTGCCGTCGGCGGTGCTCAACACGCTCGCCGAGGACGACCCCGGCTGCCTGGCCGGGTTGCGGCTGCTCGTGACAGGAGGCGAGCGCGCGTCGGCCAAACACCTGGAGATCCTCCTGCGCCGCCACCCCGACCTGCGGATCGTGAACGCCTACGGGCCCGTCGAGAACACCATCACCACGACCCGGTGGGAGCTGGCCGGCCCGGAGCCGCCCCCGGAGATCCCGATCGGCACCCCCGCGGCCAACACCTCGGTGTACCTGCTCGACGACGAGCGCCGTCTGGTGCCGGACGGCCAGGTGGGGGAGATCGCGGCCGCGGGAGACGGCCTGGCACTCGGGTACGGCGGGGACCCGGAGCAGACGGCCAGGGCCTTCCCCACCCTGACACTCGACGGCGAACGCCATCGGGTCTACCTGACAGGAGACCTGGCTCGCCGCGACGAGCAGGGCCGCCTGGTCTTCGTCGGCCGCAGGGACAGGCAGGTCAAGATCCGCGGTGTCCGGGTCGAGCCGGAGGAGGTGGAGCGGGCGGCCGAGCGGATCCCCGGCATCACCAGGGTGAGCGCCGTCGCGGTCCCCGCCCCCGACGGCGCCGCACGCCTGGCGGTCTTCTACACGCCGGAACCGGGGGCCGAGATCACGCCCGACGCGCTCAGGGCGAGTCTGGCCGCCGTGCTCCCCTCGGGGTTCGTGCCCGACCTGGCGGTGCCGGTGGAGGCGTTGCCCATGTCGCCGAACGGCAAGGTCGACCAGGAGGCGCTCATCGCGCTGCTCCCCTCCATCGAGCCCGTCACCGGGGGACCGTCGTCCGGACGTCCTTCCGGGACGCGGATGGGACCAGCGGGACCAGCGGGACCAGCGGTGGGATCAGCGGGACCGGTGGCAGGAACCGTGGGACCGGCGGTGGGAATCGTGTGCGCCGTGGCGGGGGACCTGCTGGACCGGCCCGTCGCTCCCGGCGACGACCTGTTCGAGGCGGGAGCCACTTCGCTGACCGCCATCCGGCTGGCGAACCGGCTGCTGGCCCTGTGCGCGCGCGAGATCACCGGTGCCGACGTGCTGGAACACCGGACGCCGAAGGCGCTGGCCGTGCTGCTGGACGGGCGGCCCGCCGTGGCCGCCGACGGCGCGGAGGAGATCGGCGAGCCGCGCGCGTGGCGGCCGGAGGAGCAGGAGCGGTGCGGCCCGCCGCACGTTCCCTTCCCCCAGTCGGGATTCTGGCACGCGGCGCAGGTCGCCCCCGAGCTGCACGAGACGATGCTGCCGATCCTGTACCGGCTGCGCGGCCCGCTCGACCTGGGGAAGCTGGGCGCGGCCCTGGACGCCGTGACGGCCAGGCACGAGGCGCTGCGGGTACGCTTCTCCGCGGGCGCGGCCGGCCCGGTGTCCGTGCTGCTGACGCCCGAGCAGACCGCGGGGCTGCTGGAACTGGACGACACGTCACGGGCCGGCGAGGACGCCCTGGCCGCGGCGCGGGCGTGGGCCCTGGCCCCTTTCCGCCTCGCGGCGGCCATCCCCATCCGAGCCAGGCTCTTCCCCTCGGCCGACGGGACCTGGCTGCTGGCCGTGACGGTCCACCACATCGCCTTCGACGAGTGGTCGGCTCAGGTGTTCTGCCGCGACCTCGCTCGCGCCTACAGCGCCCTGGCCGGCGGCGTGACGCCGTTCGACGGGCCGCCCCCGCTCTACTACCGCACCCTGGCCCGCCAGCGGTCCAGGGAGGAGCCGCGCAGGGCGGCAGCCGTACGATATTGGCGCGAGCTCGCCGATGGCGTCCGCGACATGCGCTTCCCCCGTACGGCCTGGCTGTCCATGCAGGGGCCCGCGGGCGAACTGCCCATACCGCTGCCCGCCGCCCTCGCCGAGGCCGCGGCCCGCGCGGGGACGGCGGCGGGCGGGACCGCCACCGCGGTCTACGCGGCGGCCTACGTGGAGACGTTGCGCGCCTACACAGGTACCCAGGACCTCGCGGTGACGACGCCCGTCTCCGGCAGGTCGCTGCCCGAGGCCGACGACGTCGTCGGCTGCTTCGCCTCCCTGGTGCCGCTGCGGCTGCCGCCTTCGGAGCGCGGGCCCGCCGCGCTCGTCGAGACCGCCGCCCGCCAGCTGCGCGCCGCGATGAGCTCCCCCATCCTGTCCGTGGACGAGCTCATGCCCGAGGTCCCCGCCGAGCACCGGCGGCACCCGCTGCTGCAGGCCTACCTGCAGGTCGAGGAGCTCGCCCCCGAGCGCGTTCTCGCCTTCGCCGACGACGTCCAGGCCGAGCTGATCGACGTGCCGCTGCGCAGCGTCATGGCCGAGGTGGCGCTGCACCTGCGCCCCGGCTCCGGCGGTCTGTTGCGCTACCGCCGCGACGCCGTGCCCGACGCGGACGCCGCCTGGCTCGCCGACCGGTGGCTCGCCGAGGTCCGCAGGATGACGGACACCTGAACGTCAAGCCCCCGACACAAGGAGTGCCCATGCACGACAGGCTCTTCCCGTTCGTCACCGCCGACCCCGGCGAGCCCGTTCCCGAATACGCGGAGCTGCGGGAGACGGAACCCGTCGCCAGGGTCACCCTGCCGACCGGCCATCGCGGGTGGCTGGTCACGCGTCATGAGGACGTGCGGGCGGTCTGCGGCGATCCCCGGTTCAGCAAGGAGCTGGCCACCGCGCCCGAGGCGCCCAGGCTGCTGCCGATCGCGCGCGGGTCCAGGTCGATCGTCAACCTGGACCCGCCCGCGCACACGCGGCTGCGGCGGCTGGTCGCCCAGGGCTTCAGCCGCCGCCGCACCGACGCTCTGCGCCCGCGCGTGACGGAGATCGCCGGGGATCTCGTCGACGCGATGACGGCCTGGGGCACCACGGCCGACGCCGTGGCGGCGCTCGCGCTGCCCCTGCCGGTCACCGTGATCTGCGAACTGCTCGGCGTGCCGGTGGACGACCAGGAGCGCTTCCGCGCCTGGAGCGACCGGCTGCTCAGCGTGCCCGGACCCGAGGTGAGCGCCGAGGAGACCGCCGAAGCCGGGATGAACCTGGCGGTCTACCTGGCGGGCCTCATCGAGGACAAGCGGGTGAACCCCGGTGACGACGTCCTGACCACCCTGGTCTCCGCTTACGAGGAGGGCGACCGGCTGAGCGAGGAGGAGCTGATCACCTTCGGCATGACGCTCCTCGTCGCCGGCTACCACACCACGACCAGCGCGATCGCCCACTCCCTGCTCCAGCTCCTCTCCCGGCCCGAGCGGTACGCGATGCTGGTGGCCAGGCCCGAGCTCGCCGAGCGGGCCGTGGAGGAACTGCTGCGTTACTCCCAGATCGCCAGTGGGTTCGGGGCGCTCAGGATCGCGACGGAGGACGTCGAGCTGGGCGGCGTCCGCATCCCGGCGGGTGACCCGGTCATCCCGCTCTTCACCTCGGCGAACAGGGATGAGAAGGTCTTTCCCGACGCGGGCACCCTCGACCTGGAGCGCGCCGACAATCCGCACCTGGCCTTCGGCGCCGGCATGCACTACTGCCTCGGCGCTCAGCTCGCCCGGGTGGAGCTGCGGGTCCTGCTGGAAGAGCTCGTACGGCGGCTGCCGACACTGGCGCTCGACGACCAAGAGGACGGGATCGAGTGGCTGACCGCCACCGCCTTCCCCCGACCGCTCAGCCTCCATGTCTCCTGGTAACCCGGACACGGGAAGGCCGCTGGGCATCGGTGTGCTCGGCGCGGCCGACATCGCCTGGCGGCGTACCATCCCCGCGATTCAGCGCTGCGACCGGCTCCGGCTGGTCGCCGTGGCCAGCCGCGCGCCGGAGCGGGCGGCGGCCTTCGCCGGCCGGTTCGGCTGCGAGCCCGTGACCGGCTACGAGCGGCTGCTGGAACGCGACGACGTGGAAGCGGTCTACATACCGCTGCCGAACGCGCTGCACGAGCAGTGGGCCGCCACCGCGCTGCGGGCGGGCAAGCACGTCCTGGTGGAGAAGTCGCTCAACGCCGACGCGGCCGGCGCGGCCGCGTTGGCGCGGACCGCCGCGGCCGGCGGCCTGGCATTCATGGAGAACTTCACCTTCCTCCACCACGGCCAGCACGACCGGGTCCGCGAACTGGTGGCCGAGGGCGCCATCGGGACGCCGCGTGCTTTCAGCGCCTCCTTCGGCATCCCGCCCGCCGACCTCTCGCTCATCAGGTACGACCCCGAGCTGGGCGGCGGAGCGCTCCTGGAGACCGGCACCTACACCGTGCGCGCCGCGCAGCTCTTCCTCGGCCCCGACGCCGAGGTGGCCGGCGCCGTCCTGCGGCATGACCCGCGGACCGGTGTCGACGTCGCGGGCTCGGCGCTGCTGGTCGACGGGCAGGGCGTCACCGCCCAGTGTGACTTCGGCTTCACCCACCTCTACCGCTGCACCTACGCGATCTGGGGGAGCGCGGGCCGCATCTCGCTGGACTGGGCGTTCACCCCGCCGCCCGAGGCACGCCCCGTGCTCAGGCTGGAGCGGGCCGGCGTGCGGGAGGAACACGTGCTGCCCGCCGCCGACCAGTTCCTCGGCGCGCTCACCGCGTTCGCCGGGGCCTGCGCCGATCCGGTGAAGCACGAGGAGCACGGTACCGCCGCGGTCCGCCAGGCGGCGCTGCTGGAATCGATCAAACGGCAGGCCCATGTCGTACCTCCTCAATGCCAGACACCCGCGCGACCGGATGGGAGACGGCCATGACCGAACCCGAGGTGCTGATCGTGGGAGGTGGTCCCGCCGGGCTGGCCTGCGCGGTCTTCCTCGCCCAGCGCGGGGTGGCGGTGACGCTCGCCGAACGGCACGAGGGCACCCTGATTCACCCCCGAGCACGGACGATCAACCCGCGCACCGCCGAGTTGCTCCGTCAGGCCGGAATCGAGGACGAGGTGCTGGCCGCCCGTACCTACGTCGGCGAGATGGCGTCCGTGGCCATGCTCAAGGTGGAGACCCTCGCCGGGGCCGAGCTGCGGCGCACCGAGCAGCGGCCGCCCACCGACGCGGCCGGGGGAGAGCAGGTCAGCCCCAGCGGCTGGGGCATGATCGATCAGGATCGGCTGGAGATCCTGCTGCGCGCCCGCGCCGCCGAGCTCGGTGCCGACCTGAGGTTCGGCACCGCTCTGACCGGCTTCACCCAGGATGACGACGGGGTGACCGCCACGCTCGAGGACCTGGCGAGCGGGCGTGAGCGCGAAGTGCGGGCGCGCTACCTCGTCGGTGCCGACGGCCACCACAGCACGGTGCGCGCGCTCACGGGCATCGAGGTCGAAGGACCAGGAACGATCTCCGAGGTCCTCAGCATGGTCTTCGACGCGGACTTGACCGTACCCCTGCGCGGCAGGCACGATCCGGCACGCGAGACGTTCATCGCCTCCTGCCACTTCACCGTCCCCGCCGAGGGCACCGTCCTGTTCCCGCACGGCACCGACAATCGCTGGGTCTTCAACACCCCCGGCACGGGGCAGCCCGACGACGCCGCCTGCGTCGAGCTCGTACGGGCCGCGATCGGCGTGCCCGAGCTGGAGGTCACCCTCGTCCCCCAGCTCGCCAACGGCGTCAAGGTCCTGACCTACAAGATCGCGGCGCAGGTGGCGAAGCGGTTCCGCGACGGCCGCGTCTTCCTCGCGGGCGACGCGGCGCACGTCATGCCGCCCACGGGGGCCTTCGGCGCGGGCACCGGTATCCAGGACGCGCACAACCTGGCCTGGAAGCTGCACGCCGTGCTGTCCGGGCAGGCGGGTCCCGCCCTGCTGGACAGCTATGAGGACGAGCGGCGCCCGGTGGCCGAGTTCACCCTCGGACAGGCGCTGCTGCAGCTCCGCCAGCGGTCCGGCGTCCAGGTGGAGCACGGGGCCGAGCCGGTGGAGTACGACGCCGTCGTGTTCGGCTACCGCTACCTGTCAGGCGTGATCTGCGGAGCCGACCCCGGCGGCCCGGCCGCCGTACCGCCCAGGGAGCTGACCGGCGCACCGGGCACGCGCGCGCCGCACCTGGCGGTGCGCCGGGCCGGGCACGAGATCTCCACCCTGGACCTGTACGGCCCGCGCCACGTCCTGCTCGCGGGGCCCCGGGGGGAGGCGTGGGCCCGCGTGGCGCGCGCCCATGACGTCGACGTCTACCTCGTCGGCACCGACCTGGAGGCGGATCCCGGGCAGTGGGCGGCGTCGCACGGCGTGACCGAGTCCGGCGCGCTGCTCGTCCGCCCCGACGGCTTCGTCGCCTGGCGGGCACCGGCGGACGGCGGCGGTGAGGGTGCCGCCGAGGCGGTGATCGCCGACGTGCTCGCGCGCGTCACCTGCCGGGCTCCAGCGATCCTCAAACGACAGTCGTGATCGACGGGATACCAATTCACCTATGAAGGCTCTGATCCTGGCAGGCGGGATTGGGACGCGATTGCGTCCCCTCAGCCACTCGATGCCTAAACAGCTCGTGCCGATCGCCAACAAGCCTGTCGTCTACCACGGTCTGGAGAACATCCGCAGGGCCGGGATAACCGACGTGGGAATCGTCGTAGGCGACCGCGGCCAACAGATCCGCGCGGAGGTGGGCGACGGCTCGCGCTTGGGCCTGCGCATCACCTACATCTCGCAGAGCGAGCCGCTGGGCCTGGCCCACTGCGTCCTCATCTCACGTGACTTCCTCGGTGACGACGACTTCGTCATGTACCTCGGCGACAACGTGCTGCTCGGGGAGATCTCCGACTTCGTGGAGGAGTTCCATGAGCATCGCCCGGCGGCCCAGGTCATCGTGACCAAGGTCACCGACCCATCGGCGTGCGGCATCGCCGAGATCGACGCCAACGGCAGGGTCGTCGGCCTGGAGGAGAAGCCGCAGCGACCCAAGAGCGACCTGGCGCTGATGGGCGTCTACTTGTTCACCCCGGCCGTCCACGAGGCCGTCCAGAGCATCGGCATGGGCCGGCGCAACGAGTGGGAGATCACCGACGCCATCCAGTGGCTGGTCGAGCGGGGCAGAAAGGTCCGCGCCCAGGTGTTCTCCGGCTTCTGGCGCGACACGGGCCAGATCGAGGACCTGCTGGAGTGCAACCGGGCCCTGCTCGACGGCCTGGAGGGCAGCCTGGCCGGTGAGATCGATGCGCGCAGCCGCCTGTCGGGCCAGGTGGTGGTGGAGCGCGGCGTACGGATCCGCAGGTCCAAGATCGAGGGTCCGGTCATCATCGGCGCGGACAGCGTGATCGAGGACAGCGTGATCGGCCCGCACACCGCGCTCGGCCGCGGCTGCGCCGTACACGACGCCGGGATCAGGAACTCCATCGTCCTGGACGGCACCTCGGTCAGGGGCGTACACGGGATCCACGCCTCGGTCATCGGCAGATCGTCGACCGTCGTCCCCTCGCCCGCCGACCCCCGGCGGCACCGCCTGATCGTCGGCGACCACACCTACGCGGAACTGGCGACGTGAACATCCTGGTCACCGGCGGTGCCGGCTTCATCGGGAGCCACTACGTCAGGAGCCTGCTGCGGGGAGACCGCGCCGGCTACGAGGGCGCCCGCGTCACCGTGCTGGACAAGCTGACCTACGCCGGCGACACCGCCAACCTGCCCATGGATCACCCGAGCCTGACGTTCGTGCGCGGCGATGTCTGCGACGAGGGCCTGCTGCTCGACCTGCTCCCGGGGCACGACGCGGTGGTCCATTTCGCCGCGGAGTCGCATGTGGACAGGTCGCTGGTCGCCGCCTCGGAGTTCGTGCGCACCAACGTGGCCGGAACCCAGACTCTGCTGCACTGCTGCCTGGCCGCGGGGGTCGCCAAGGTCGTACACGTCTCCACCGACGAGGTGTACGGCTCGATCGCCGAGGGATCCTGGCGCGAGGACCATCTGCTGGAGCCCAACAGCCCCTACGCGGCGTCCAAGGCCGCCGCCGACATGATGGCCAGGGCCGCCTTCAGGACCCATGGCCTGGACGTGTCCATCACGCGATGCTCCAACAACTACGGCACGCACCAGTTCGTCGAGAAGGTCATTCCGCTGTTCGTTACCCGGCTGCTGGACGGGCGGGACGTCCCGCTCTACGGGGACGGCCGGAACGTGCGCGAGTGGCTGCACGTGGACGACCACTGCCGGGCTGTCCAGCTCGTACTCGAGCGGGGCCGCGCCGGTGAGATCTACAACGTCGGCGGCGGCGTCGAGCTCACCAACAGGGAGCTGACCGCCAAACTGCTCGACCTCTGCGGAGCCGACTGGAGCCGGGTGCGGGCCGTCACCGACCGCAAGGGGCACGACCTGAGGTATTCGGTCGACGCCACGAAGATCCACGAGGAGCTCGGCTTCACCCCCGGCATCGACTTCGACGCGGGCCTGGCCGAGGTCGTGCGCTGGTACGCGGACAACCACCAGTGGTGGGACACACGAGAGGAGCGGTTGGCACATGCTCGCTGAGTTCATGGCCGAGACGGGCCGGGCGGTACTGAAGGGGGTCCCGCCGGACGGCAGGGACTACTGGGCGGCGAGGTTCTGGGACAGGGACTCGGCCGAGCGGCACAGCATCCTGGCCGACGAGTTCCTGCTGCAGAAGGACACGATCGCCGGTTATCTGTCGACATATGGTGCGGAGGCGGAGCGGGCGCTTGAGTTCGCCTGCGGCACCGGCGAGTTCACCCGTCTGGTCGCCGAGCGGACGAAGGTGCGCGAGATCACCGCGCTGGACATCTCGGCCCAGGGCCTCGAGCTGGCCCGGGAGCGGGTCAAGCACGACGCGCTCCAGCTCTTGCTCGGCGACTTCTGGAAGGACAACGGGCTCAAGCCGGCCGACCTGGTGCTGTGCATCGACGCCATCCACCATCTCGGTGACGTGCGGCAGGTGCTGCGCAGGTTGAAGACCTTTGTAGAGCCCGGCGGGACCTTCGTCGGCAACGTGTGGATCGCCGACCACTTCCACGAGTTCCAGCGCAAGAGGTACGGCGCGCTCGAGCACTTCGGCAGGACCGCCCTGTTCTTGAGCACCGCCCTGCTGATCCGCGCCACGGGCGGGCGGGTGCGCACCGGCTCCTACCGTACGCAGCTCCTGCGCAGCGCGGAGGTCGAGAAGATCCTGGCCGAGGAGTTCTCCGAGGTCCTGGACGTCAAGGTCGAGCGCTACTTCATGGGCTTCGTCTGCCGCCCCTGACCGTCACGGAGTCCCATGGCAACCGCAGCTTTCCTGGCCTTCCCCGGCTACGGGCACATCATCCCCTCACTCCCGGTCGTCGCCGAGCTGGTCAGGCGCGGGGAGGTGGTGCACTACTTCGCGCTGGACTACTTCAGGCCGGCGATCGAAGCGACCGGCGCCGTCTTCCACACCTACGGCGACGACATGCCGCTGGAGGGCCTGGGCGGCGACGGTAACCCGCTTCGCCAGATCAACGCCTTCCTGAGCCTGGGCCGGTGGGTGCTCGAGCACACGCTGAAAGAGGTCCGCGCGCTCGAACCCGACTACATCGTCTACGACATCCTCAGCACGTGGGGCGGCCACATGGCGAGCATCCTCGGCGTCCCGGCCGCATGCTCGGTGCCGATCCTGCTGGTCAAC
Organism: Nonomuraea sp. NPDC048901; assembly: GCF_040649695.1. NCBI lineage: Bacteria > Bacillati > Actinomycetota > Actinomycetes > Streptosporangiales > Streptosporangiaceae > Nonomuraea > Nonomuraea sp. NPDC048901. The sequence continues at coordinate 20,541 of NZ_JBEZFW010000029.1, forward strand.
CGGCGAATGGCCTACGCGCTGCCGCTGGAGGTGCTGCGGATCTTCGCCTGCCGGGTGGCCAACCCTGGACAGGTCGTACGCAACCGGATGCTGGCCAGGAGCATCCGGCGTGACTACGGCGTCGATCAGCCGCACGACTTCCGGGTCTTCACCAACCCGGGACCGCTCAACATCGTCTACAGCTCCAGGATGTTCCAGCCCTACGCGGCCGCGCTGCCCGAGGACCGCTTCGTGTTCGTCGGGCCCGCTCTCCAGGCCAGGCCCGAGTTCTCCTTCCCCACCGACTGGCTGGACGGCAGGCCGCTGGTCTACGTCTCGCTGGGCACCGTCTTCAACGATCGCCCCGAGTTCTACCGGACCTGTATCGAGGCCTTCGGCGACCAGGATCTGCAGGTCGTCATCTCGGCCGGCCGCTCGATCGCGTCCTGGGACCTCGGGGCGATCCCGGACAACATCAGGGTCGAGGCGTTCGTCCCCCAGGTCGAGCTGTTGCGGCACGCCTCGCTGTTCATCACCCACGGCGGCACCAACAGCGTGTACGAGGCCCTGTCCTTCGGCGTACCCATGGTGGTGATCCCGCAGGACGCCGACCAGCCGTGGATGGCCAGGAGAGTGGCCAGGCTCGGCGCGGGACGGGTACTGACGAACCGGCGGCTCGACGCGCGCTCCCTGCGCCGTGCCGCCGCCGCCGTCATGGCGCGGCCCTCCTACGCCGAGGCCGCGGCCACGGTCGGCGCGTCCCTGCACGAGGCGGGCGGCGCGCCGCGGGCGGCCGACGAGATCCAGCGCCGGCTGCGGCCGATGAGACTGACCGCCAGATGAGGCGTCACGCGCGCGTGCGCCCGCCCGAGATCGAGCGCCAGATGAGGCAGCACGCGCGCGTGCGCCCGCCGGCCACCGCCGCACCGCGGAGAGAGGACAACGATGCGCGTTGAGAGCGTTCCCGTACTGATCGCGGGGGCGGGCCCCGTCGGGCTCGCGGCCACGGTCTTCCTGAGCCGCCACGGCATCAGACCCCTGCTCGTGGAGAAGCGTCCCGGCACGTCCGTGCTCCCCCGAGCCCCGGGCATTCAGGCCAGGACCATGGAGATCTTCCGCGCGGCCGGCCTCGAGCCCGGCATCCGCGCGCTGGAGATGGACGACTCCCTCGCCTATTTCGAGGGCGGCATCCTGCGCACCCGCACGCTCGCGGAGATCGCCGACGCCCAGGTCATCGAGGCCCCCACCTTGTACGGCGAGACCATCAGCCCGGTCACCGCCATGGGCTGCGGCCAGGACCGCTACGAGACCGTGCTGCTGGCCGCGGCCAGGGAGCAGGGCGCCGAGGCTCGGTTCGGCACCAGGCTCGTCGGGTTCGAGCAGGACGAGGACGGCGTCCTGGTCACCCTCCAGAACGCCGAGGAGCGCTATCAGGTACGCACGCGCTACCTCGTGGGCGCCGACGGCTCGCGCAGCGACGTCCGCGCGGCACTCGGCCTGGAGACCCGAGGCAGAGGCGCGGTGTTCAACGCGCTGAGCATCTACTTCCGGGCGCCGGAGCTGGAAGAGCTCATGGGCGGCCGCAGGTTCATCCTCTGCTACACCACCGCCTCCACCACGCCCGTCGCGCTGTCGCGGCTGCACGGCTGCGACCCGTGGGTGGCGGCCGCCATCTACGATCCCGAAGCGGGTGAGTCGGTCGCCGACTTCACCCCTGAGCGCTGCGTGGCGCTGCTCCGGGAGGTGTCGGGCCGCCCCGATCTGGCGGTCGAGGTGGTCGACCGGGTCCCCTGGGAGGGCGCGCAGCGGATCGCGGAGCGCTTCGGCAAGGGGCGGGTGTTCCTCGCCGGGGACGCGGCCCACGTCCATCCGCCCGCCGGCGGTTTCGGTGCCAACACCGGCATCCACGACGCGCACAACCTGGCCTGGAAGCTCGCGGCCGTCCTGCAGGGCTGGGCGGGCCCCGGGCTGCTGGACACCTACGACGCCGAGCGCAGACCGCTGGGCACGGCCATGGCCGAGCAGGCGATGGTCCGCTTCCGTATCAGGCACGGCCGGGCACTGCCCGGCGACCGGCTCGTGGACGACATCATCGTCACCCTCGGCTACCGGTACGCCTCCACCGCGGTCCCCGGCGGTGTCGAGACCGAGCCGCTGTCACCCAGCTTGGAGCTGAACGGCGAGCCGGGTACGAGAGCCCCGCACGTGTGGCTGCGGCGCGGCGCCGAGCCCTTCTCCACACTCGACCTGTTCTCCGACGGGTTCGTCCTGCTCACGGGACCGGGCGGTGCGGCGTGGGCGGACGCGGCGACGCGGGTGGCCAAGGAACTGTCCGTGCCGCTGCGTGCCGTGGAGGTCGACGCCGCGGTCACCGCCGCCTACGGCATCGGCGACGGCGGCTGCGCGCTGGTCCGGCCGGACGCGTTCGTCGCCTGGCGCGCCGCGGGGCCCGCCGCGGACCCGAACGCCACTTTGCAGGAAATCATGACAAAGACTCTCTCCTGTGGCGAACCTCGTTATGATCATTCGGGTCTCGCGTCCGACCCCGTCCACCAGTGACAGGAGTGCGTGCCGATGCCGGAAGCGCCGCCACAGGTCGTGATCATCGGAGGCGGCCTCGGCGGCTTATGCGCGGCCCACGGGCTGCGCGCCGCCGGGATCGAGGTGGCGCTCTATGAGCGCGACCCCTCGCTGGACCACCGTCCACAGGGCTACCGCATCCACCTGGACTCCCGGGGCGCGGGCGGGCTGCAGGAGTGCCTGCCGCCCCGGCTGTACGAGCTGTTCGTCGCTACGGCCGGGCTGCCCAGCAGCCGGGTCACGATCGTGGACGAGCGGCTGCGGGAGCTGCACGCCGTCCAGTTCGACGGCGTGTCGGCGGGGGAGGACCCCAAGACGTTCAGCGCCGCGGTCGACCGGATGACGCTGCGCCAGGTCCTCCTGGCGGGGCTGGACGACGTGGTCCGCTTCGGCGCCGAGTTCACCCACTACGAGCACGAGGGCGAGCGGGTGCGCGCCTGGTTCGCCGACGGCACCAGCGCGGTCGGCGACCTGCTGGTGGGTGCCGACGGTGTCGGCTCCCGGGTACGCCGGCAGTACCTGCCGCACCTGGAGATCAGGGACCTGGGCACCAGGTGCGTCTACGGCAAGACGCGGCTGGACGATCGCGTGGCCAAGCTGCTGCCGCCCCGGCTGACCGACGGTTTCATGTCGGTGCGGTCGAAGCGCGCCGGCATGGCGCTCGGCCTCGTACGCCTGCGCGAGGATCCGGCCGAGGCGGCCGCGAGGCTCTGGCCTGGTCTGAGCCTGAGCTGGGCGGGTGACTACGTGATGTGGGCGCTGGCCGTGCCCTCGGCCGGGCTGCCCGGCACCGACGCCGAACTGTCGGCGGCTGGTGGCGCCGGCCTGCACGAGCTGGTGCGGGAGCGGATCACCGGCTGGCATCCCGACCTGGTGGCGCTCGTCGCGGCCGCTGAGGTGGACCAGACCTTCTACGTCCCCATCAGGAGCTCCACGCCCATCGAGGCCTGGGCGCCGACGAACGTCACCGTCCTGGGCGACGCCATCCACGCGATGAGCCCGGCCCAGGGCTCGGGGGCCAACTGCGCGCTGCTGGACGCCGCGCTGCTGTGCCGCGAGCTGTCCCGCGCGGTGGCCGCCGGCGAGCCGTTGGCCGGCGCGATCGGCGACTACGAGCGGCGGATGACCGAGTACGGCTTCGCCGCGGTCCGTGCCTCCGAGGCGGCGGCCGCGGGGTCCGGCGGCGGCCTGCTGAGCAGAATGTTCGGCTGGCTCGGACGATTGTCGCGCTAGCGGTATTCAAGTGGAATTCGATGTGACCTGCCGAACATGGGAACATGTTCGACACGCCGGTAACGGCTGATGCCGCCGGAATTCCCGAATCCATGACCATCGCATTCTCGAAGACACCCTTTCGAGAATGGCTCGAAGAACGCGGCGGAGTTCACGACTTTCACGTCTCCCGCATTCCGCTCTCCGAACTCAAGGGCTGGGGATTCGAGGCGGGCACGGGAAACATCGTCCATGACAGCGGGCGCTTCTTCAGGATCGAGGGGCTGCGGGTCCGATCCGACTACGGTGCCTTCGCCGAATGGGACCAGCCGATCATCAACCAGCCCGAGATCGGGCTGCTCGGCATCATCGTCCGCAGGGTCGACGGGGTGCTCCACTGCCTGATGCAGGCCAAGATGGAGCCGGGCAACGTCAACACCCTGCAGCTCTCTCCGACCGTGCAGGCCACGCGCAGCAACTACACCCGGGTGCACAAGGGCACCGGCATCCGCTACTTGGAGTACTTCGCCCAGCCCAGGCGCGGTCGCGTCCTGGTGGACGTCCTGCAGTCCGAGCACGGCGCCTGGTTCCTGCGCAAGCGCAACCGCAACATGGTCATCGAGATCGACGAGGACATCCCCGTCGACGACGACTTCTGCTGGCTCTCGCTCGACGACACACGGGCGCTGCTGGCGGCCGACAACCTCGTCAACATGGACGCCCGCTCCGTACTGTCGTGCCTGGTCGGGGAGGGCTCGCGGCCTCGGCGGCCCGCGGCGGGCGCCTTCGAGGCGGCGCTGGCGCGCTCCTACGATCCGGGGGCCGGCCTGCACGACTCCGGCGAACTCCTGAGCTGGTTCACCGAGACCAAGGCGCTGCACGACGTCACCACCAGGACCGTGCCGCTGCGCGAGGTGTCCCGCTGGCACCGGTCGGGAGGGGAGATCTGCCATGAGGACGGCAGGTATTTCAGCGTCGTCGGCGTCGCGGTCGAGGCGACCAGCAGGGAGGTCAGCCACTGGACCCAGCCGCTGATCGCCCCGCACGGCTGCGGGGTGGTCGCCTTCCTGCTCAAGCGGGTGCGCGGCGTGCTGCACCTGCTGGTGCACGCGCGGGTCGAGGCGGGATACCTGGACGTGGTCGAGCTCGCCCCGACCGTGCAGTGCGTGCCCGACAACTACCGTGACCCCGCGACGCAGCCGCTGTTCCTGGACTACGTGCTCAACGCCGACGAGGCTCGGGTTCACTACTCGGCGATCCTCTCCGAGGAAGGCGGCCGGTTCTACCGGGCGCAGAGCCGCTACTCACTGATCGAGACCGGAGACGACTTCTCGCTGGAGGTCCCGCCCGACTACCGGTGGATGACCGCGGACCAGCTCGGCGGCCTGCTCAAGCACAACAACTACCTCAACGTGCAGGCGCGCACTCTCCTGGTGGCGCTCGCCGCACTCGGCTCCTGGCGCTAGGAGAGATCGATGCAGATCATCGGAAACGGCTTCCTCGCCCGCAACCTGCGCCCGCTCGCCGCCAAGCACCCCGATGTCGTGGCCGTCGCCAGTGGCGTCTCCTCCACGGCCACCGTCTCAGACGCCGAGTTCCTGCGCGAGGCCACGCAGCTCTACGAGATCGTCCAGCGCTGCAAGCGCGCGCGTCACCGGATGGTGTTCTTCTCCACCGCCTCGGCCGCCATGTACGGCCCGCCCGGCGACTCGGGGCGCGAGGACAGCCCCGTCTACCCGTACTCGCCCTACGGCCGGCACAAGCTGGCGATGGAGGCGGTGCTCGACGCCTCGGGCGTCGACTACCTGGTGCTGCGGCTGTCCCACGTCGTCGGCGCCGACCAGCCCCCGCACCAGCTGCTCCCCGCGCTGGTCAGGCAGATCATGTCGGGGACCGTGCGCGTCTACCGGGGCGCCCGCCGGGATCTCGTCGACGTCGCCGACGTCGTCTCCGCCCTGGACGGCCTGCTCTCCGCCCACGTCTCGCGCGAGGTCGTCAACGTGGCCTCCGGCCTGGCCGTACCAGTGGAGTACGTCGTCGAGCACATCGAGGAGCGAATGGGGCGCGTCGCGGTCAAGGACGTCGTGGAGATCGCCGGCAACCACTCGGCGGCGCCCATCTCGATCGAGAAGGTCCGCCGGCTGGCCCCGGCCGCCCTGAGCACGCGTGACTACCGGGCCGTCCTCGACAAGTACATCCCTGCCGCGATCGGCGCGCTGGCATGAGTCACCCATTCTCGAGTAAGGGATCAAGATGGTGAAAAGAGTCGTCATCGTCGGCGGGGGCACCGCGGGCTGGATGACCGCGACCTATCTCCAGGCGAGCCTGCGCGACAAGGTCTCCGTCACGCTGGTGGAATCCGGCCGCGTCCCCACCATCGGTGTGGGAGAGGCGACCTTCAGCACGATCCGCGGCTTCTTCGAGTTTCTCGGGCTCGAGGAGCGTGAGTGGATGCCGGCCTGCAACGCCACCTACAAGCTCGCCATCCGCTTCGAGAACTGGCGCGAGCCCGGCCACCACTTCTACCACCCCTTCGAACGGCTGCGGGTCGCCGACGGCTTCAGCCTCGCCGAATGGTGGCAGCGGCTGGGTACGACCGGCCGCTTCGACCAGGAGTGCTTCCTCATCTCCGCGCTGTGCGACGCCAAGCGCTCGCCGCGCTTCCTGGACGGCACCCTTTTCGAGGACGCCGACCCCGAGGGCCCGGCGGGGCGCACCACGCTGAGCGAGCAGGTCACCCAGTTCCCCTACGCCTACCATTTCGACGCGGCCCTGCTGGCCGGCTACCTCATGCGGCTCGGCACCGGGCGCGGGATCAGCCGGGTGGTCGACGACGTGCTGGAGACCCGCCTCGACGAGCGCGGCTGGATCAGCCACCTGGTCACCCGCGAGCACGGCGAGATCCACGGCGATCTCTTCGTGGACTGCACGGGCTTCCAGGGCCTGCTGATCAACAAGGCGCTGGGCGAGCCGTTCGTCTCCTACGCTCGCGAGCTGCCCAACGACCGCGCGGTGGCGCTGCGCGTACCCACCGACATCGAGCGCGAGGGGATCAGACCCTACACGACGGCCACCGCGATGGACGCCGGCTGGATCTGGACCATTCCGCTGCACGACAGGCTCGGCATGGGCTACGTCTACGCGAGTGACTACTGCTCGCCCGAGGAGGCCGAGCGGACGCTGCGCGACTTCGCCGGGCCCGCCGCCCGCGACCTGGAGGCCAACCACATCCGGATGCGCATCGGCAGGAACCGCGACTCCTGGGTGAACAACTGCGTCGCCATCGGGCTGTCGAGCGGGTTCGTCGAGCCCCTGGAGTCCACGGGGATCTTCTTCATCCAGCACGGCATAGAGCAACTCGTGAAGCACTTCCCCGCAGGGGAGCACGAGGAGGGCCTGCGGCGTGACTACAACCTGCTCATAGCGCGCTGCCTGGACGGGGTGCGCGAGTTCCTGTCCTTCCATTACTACGGCGCCGCGCGGGCCGACACGCCGTACTGGAAGGCGACCAAGGAGCGGGACCTGCCCGAGGGGCTCGCCGAACGGCTGGCCACCTGGGAGCACCGGCTGCCCGACACCGAGAGCGTCTGGCCGTACTATCACGGCTTCGAGCCCTACTCCTGGACGTCCATGCTGCTGGGCCTGGGCGGGCTCAAGCCCAGCCCCCGCCCCGTCCTGGACCTGCTGGACCCGGCGGGCGCGCGGCGGGAGTTCGCCGCGCTGCGGGGGCAGGCCGCGCGGCTGGTCGCCGCGCTGCCGAGCCAGTACGAGTACTTCGCGAAGCTGACGGCCGGATGAGCCGATGTCAGCCGACCAGACCTTCGAGCACCTGTGTGTCGCCCTTGTCCTGATCTGGGTCACGGCGGCGGTCCTGGCCAGGGCCGCCGCCCGCATCGGCCAGCCGCCCGTGCTCGGCGAGATTCTCGCGGGGATCCTGCTGGGCCCGGTGGCCCTGGGCCGCGTCGCTCCGGGTCTGCGCACCTGGCTGCTCCCCGCCGAAATCTCCCCCTACCTGGCCGTGCTGGCCTCGATCGGGCTCGCGCTCTACCTGGGCGCGCTGGCCTACGGCCTGGACCCCAGCCCGTTGGTGGGCCGAGCGGGACTGATCGCCAGGGTCGCGGCCGGCTCGTTCGGCCTGCCCTTGGCGCTCGGGTTCGGCGTGGGCGTCGTCCTGCTGGTCCGGAGCCCGGTCTCGAGTACGGCCGGCGCGCATCCCGCCGCCTTCGTCCTGTTCATCGGGGTCGCGCTCGCCACCACCGCGATCCCGGTGCTCGTTCGCATCCTCGTGGACCTGCGCATCACCGAGACCGTGCCCGCCATGGTCGGCATCGCGGGCGCGACGGCCACCGACGTGCCCGCCTGGATCCTGCTGGGGATCGCCGCCGCCTTCGCGCAGCCGGGATTGTCCTCGTGGACGGCCGTGCTGACAGCGGGCGGCGTCATGCTGGTCGGCCTGATCGTGGTCCGCAAGGTGCTGCGGGGCCGCGTCGGGCGCTTCCTGCGCGACCTCGACACCGGGCCCGCCGCCGCGCTGGTGCTGCTCGGTGCGGTGGGCAGCGTGGCGCTGGGCCTGCACGTGGTGTTCGGCGCGCTGTGCGCGGGGGCGATCCTGCCCAGGCGCGACGACGGCACGTGCGATGAGCGCATCCTGGCGCCGATGCGGACCGTGGGCAACGCGCTGATCCCGATCTTCTTCGTCGTCTCCGGTGCCTCGATGGACCTGACGGCGTTGCCGGCGGGCGGCCTGGCCTGGCTCGGACTGATCCTGCCGGTGGCCATCGTGGGGAAGGTCGGCGGCGGCTACCTGGGCTCGCGCCTGGCCGGGCTGCACAGGAAGGACGCGCTCATCGTCGGGGTCCTGCTCAATACGCGGGGCCTCACCGAGATCGTGGTGCTCAGCGTGGGCTTGCAGGTCGGCCTGCTGACCAAGGGGATGTACTCCATGTTCGTCCTGATGGCGCTGATCACCACCGCCCTGACGGGGCCGCTGCTGGGCCGCCTCATGCGCGGGACCCCGCGCGAGCCGGTGCCGGCGGTGCCGATCGCGGACCTGGACGTGCGGGAACTCAAAGCCCTGATGAGCATGTTCCCGACGGGCGTGGCGGTCGTGACCACCCTGGACGGCAAGGGCGTCCCGCACGGCCTGACCTGTTCCTCGCTGTCCAGCCTGTCGCTGGAGCCGCCGCTGCTGCTGGTCTGTGTGCACAACAGGAGCGGCACCCTGGCCGCGCTGCGCGACAGCGGCGCCTTCGCCGTCAACCTGCTGCACCACGAGGGCGGGGAGGCGGCCGAGGCGTTCGCCGGCGGGGGGCGCTTCACGGCCGTCGACTGGCGCCCCGGCGAACTGTGGTCGACGCCCGTCCTGACCGGGCACGACGCGCACGCGGCCGCCGAATGCGCCCTGCACCGGCTCATCCCGATGGGCGACCACACGATCGTCGTCGGCAGGGTGGCCCGGATCACCGTGCTACGCCCCGCCGCCGTCCCGCTGGTCTACGGGCAGCGGCGCTACGCGGCCTGGCCGCGTAGCGCCACGGCGGACAAATCCGCGGATCAGTAGATCCCCTCGGGCGCCTGGCGGCTGATCTGCAGCGGGCGGACGTTGGCCACCCCGTCGCTCGGCCAGCGCCCGCCCGTCTCGTAGCGCAGCGCCTGGTCGCGCTCCAGCACGTTGGGCAGGAAGAGGTCCTCATGGAGCACGGTCAGCATGACCTGGCCCAGCTCGCCGTACTCGACGGTGCGCTCCCAGTCCCCCTTGTCCACCACCGACATCGTGACGTGCGGGTAATTGGGCGCGTACGGCAGGAGCGCGCCATCGCGCTCGGCGGGCAGGCTCGCGGCGTTGCCGAAGGTGTTGCCGTAACTCATCCCGACGATGCCGTCGCCGAGCGCGGCACGGAAGGAGCGGTACATCTGCGGGGTGATCTGCGTCCCGCTCAGCCGGACGCCCCCGAGCGCGGCCACGAGCTCGGGCTCGCGCCTGGCCAGCGCCTGGAACAACGCCGGGGTCGTGTTGACGTGGTCGATCCGCTGGGTGCGCAGGATGGTGGCGATCTGCTCCACGATGTGGCCGGTGTAACGCTCGGCCTCATCAAGCCGTCCGTCCCGCAGCAGCCGCTTGATCCAGCGGGGATCCAGGTCGATCCCGTAGACCAGCGAGCCGTACAGCTCCGACAGCTCCCACCAGCCGTTGCCGATGAGGTGTGGTCCCGTCGGTGTCGCCTGGACCCAGGACCGGCCGGGCTGGAAGCCCTCGGTGACGAAGGACCAGCGCCGCCACACTCCCCGATGGGTGATCATCCGCGGGGTGTAGAAGACCCGGCAGGGGTCGCCGGTGGTCCCGCCGGACTCCCACACGCGTCCCACCAGCGGCCTGGGTACGGCCATCGGCACCAGATCCGCGGGATCCAGGTGGCGGAGCAGGGGCAGCTCGAAGGGGCCGAAGGCTCTCAGCTCCTCGTAGCGGGTGATGTCGTACGGATCGAAGGGCAGCTCGGCCGCCCGCTTGAGCCAGAAGGGCGAGCCGGATTCGGGGTCGAAGTGGCGGCGGACCACCTGCCGCGTCCACTCGTCGAGGTCGAGCTGGAGCCATTGGTCAGTGAGCTCATTTTCGGGAAGCTCGTTCATCGTGCGCCTCCTGGCGAGAGCAGGACGCCGAACTCGTGGATCGCCGTCAGGGCCTCCGCCACGTGCTCGGCTGACTCCACATGGACGACGTGGACGTTGGGGGACTCCAGGAACAGGTCCACCTGGGCGGGGCCGAGCAGCAGCGCCAGCTCGGTGTCGTGCCGCTCGAGACCGGCGAAGACCTGCGGGAGGCTGACCCGCTCGATCGGGTTGCGCCGGAACTCCGCCCGCACTTCGGCCGCCGTGGTGAGCGTCCTGGGCGTCATGCACGAGCAGAGCGGGATGACCGGGTCGTCGAAGGGGACGGTGTCCAGGGCCGGGTCGAGGAAGTCGACGAGATACTGAGACAGGGGGGAGTGGTAGGCGGCCACGACCTCCTTCGGAATCCTGACCGCGCCCTTGGGCAGGCCCGCGGCGAGGTCGTCGAGTTCCGCCCGGTAGCCGGCCAGGAGGAGCATGCGGTCACGCCCGCCGACCACGCCGAGCTCGGCGGCGACGTGCAGCCCGTCGCCGAGTCTGCCTCGGAGGTAGTCCTCCACGTTCGCGTCGGCGGGGACGACGAGGGCGGCCACGCCCTGCGCGGGGCCCGGCGGCGGTGGCGCGTCACGCAGCCTGGCCAGCAACCCGAACAGCCCGCGCCTGCTGAGCGACCCCGCTATGCAGGCGCTGATCCTGCCGCCGAGGCTGAGGCCGCCCACGACATCGGGGCGCACACCGTGCTCGGCGAGTACGTCGCAGAGCCCGAGCACCACCGCGGCCTGCCGGATCGCGCCGACCTGACGGAACTCCTGCTGCGTGGGGAGCTCCCAGGCGAGGAGCCTTTCGACCGCCAGCCCCGTCCACTCGTGTACCTGAGCGTAGAGGCGGCGCACCGCGGGGAAACGCTCATAAAGGTCGGCGCCGGTTCCCGGGTTGTCGTTGAGACCTCCGTCCACGATATACGCGAGTGCCATGGGAGCTCCTCAATTTAATTTTTGTTTAAAGCTTGCCGGTGGTTGCTCGAATAAGGCTCGAGCGATGTTCGGGCGGCTGTTCTTTCTTTTCTTCCGCCGTTGGCGGCCACGACCTGCCGCCACGAACAAGGGGCGAAGTGTCGGTCATATCCGTTATGGTCGCTTGTCATGATCATCAGTGGCAGCACGATCGTGCTGGCCGGGCGGTTCAGCCGGGTTTCGAAGGATGAGGCCAAGCACGGCTTGGAGCTTTTGGGCGCGAAGGTGACCGCGTCGGTCTCGGCGAAGACGGATCTGGTCTTCGCCGGGGAGAAGTCGGGCGCCAAGGCGGGTCCGGCGGCGGTACGCGGCGTTCCGATCTACGACGAGGACGCGCTGGTGGCCGTGCTGGAAGGCAGGGAGCCCGGCACCCGGCCGCCGTCCCCGCCGTTCACCGGCGTCCCGGACGAGCGGATGGGACCCGGCGAGGCCCTCGACATCCTCAAGAACGCCGACTGGTCCGCGTTCTCCCCGGATCGCGACACCGTACCGCTCCGGGACGCCCTCCACGCTCTGGAACGCGCCCACGGCGTCACCGACGCGCATCGCCTCGCGACCGCCCGGCTCCGCGACGCGGGTGCCGCGCTGCGCCACTCCGACGTGCACCACGGCCAGTTGAACGGCCACGCACTGAGCCCGGACGGCCGCCACCTCGCGGTCGGCAGCTGGACCGGCGAAGACTACGACCGAGGCGGGGTCCTGCAGATCTTCGAGGTCGCCACCGGCCGCTGCGTCCACGCGATCGACGGCATCATGGGCGGGATCGGTTTCGAGAACTACAGCCGCAGCCTCCAGTGGTCGGCGGACGGCAGACGGATCGCGCTGGAGTACAACACCAACGCGACCGGCGTGTGGGACCCGTTCGGCACCGCCGGCGAGCCGATGGCCGATGCTTTCTTCCTCGGCTCCGGCAGGCCGTTGGGCATGGCCTTCGCTCCCGAGGGCAGGCGCGCGTTCGTGTACGGAGGCGAGTCGGACTTCCTGCGCAACGTCATCGTGGCGATGCACGAGGGCTCGGTCGCCGGGCCGCCGGATGCCCGCCCGGAGGGAACGGAGCCGATCGAGTTCAGCGCACCATCGCGGGAATCCTGGAGCGACGAGCCCGAGTTCATCCTCGGCCGGGCGTTCTGGTCGCGCGACGGTTCCCGGGTCTATGGAGAGGCGGGGGACGCGTACGCGGCGATCTCGCTCGACGTGGAGAAGCGGCAGGTCTCCTGGACTCTGGACCTGGAAGAGGATCAGGACGCGCCGCCGCCCGAGTGGAGCCTGGACGAACGGCTCCTGGCCTACCAGCGTGGCGGAAAGCTCGTCATCGCCGACGCGCTGACGGGTGAGACGACGGCGGAGCTCCCGGGCTACCCGGGCGCCGACGTCCTGTGCTGGGGGCCGGACGGCCGGCTGGCGGTGGTGGACCCGGCGGATGGCACCGTCGGGATCATCGACGCGACGACCGGCGAGCACCGCCACGACCTGAACGTACAGGCGGCCACCTCCAACCCGCGCGGCTGGGACGCCCGGTCGTGGGCCTGGTCACCGGACGGCGAGCGGGCCGCCTGCGTCACCGACGTCGGGCGGATCGAGATCTGGTCGCTCGGTGAATCCCCCGAACGGCTGCGTGTCCTGGACGGCGTCCGGCATACCGTCGGCCAGTGGGAGTACGGCTTCGGCCTGGAATGGGCCGCCGACGACGTGCTGATCGCGATCGGCGCGCACGCGGTGCGGTTCCTGCGTCCCGAGACCGGTGAGATCATGGCCGACCACCCCTTCCACCACGCCCCGGCCGCCCGTCGCCCGCTCTTCCTGGCCGGTCGTGACCTCGGCGACCGGCTCCGGCTCGACCCGACGTTCGCGCTGGACGAGGACACCTGGGCGGTGGCGTTCGAGGACGGCACGGTCATCGCGCCTCCCGGCCGGGACGACGATCTCGACGGCCGGCTCTGCTGGACCGTCGACCGCCGCTTCGCCTGGCCGTTCCGTTGGGGCGACCAGAGCGTCTTCCCCGACGCCGCCCGCGCGGGAGTGGGGGCGGCTTCGCCGGAGACCGAGCTGCTGCTGAAGCCGTTCCGGGGGCGTGGCAGCACGGCGAAGGTGGTGGGGACGTGGCCGCCGCCCGACACCGCCACCGTCACCGATCTGATCACGGTGGTCCTGGGCACGCTCGTCGACCTGACCGCTGAGCATTCGGCCGTTTACGAAGACTGGACCGTCGACACGTTCCAGCAGCTCGCGATGATCCGCGCCCGGCGGGGCGAGGCCGCCGAAGCCCGCGACCTGGCCCTCGCGATGCCGGAGCACCGGCTACGTCCCGGACACTTGGCGCGGGTCGCGCTCGCGCTCGGCGCGGCCGGGTTCGGCGCCGAAGCCGCCGCCGTCTTCCCCTACGCCGACGATGATCTCGCGCAGGTGAGTGACGGGGCGGACCTGGCGGCGGTCGCCGGGGCCTGCGCGGTCCTGGGGCGGCATGAACGTGCCGAGCGGTGGTTCGCCGCCGCACGCGAGGCGGCCGACGCCCACCGTTCGAACTGGGAGGTCCGCCTGCCGCTGATCTGGGCGCTCACCGAGTGCGGCCGGGAGCAGGAGGCCCGCGCCGTGCTGGACGAGGGCGCCGGCACGCCGGAGGACCGGTATCACGGTGTGCCCTGGCTGGTCTGCCTGCTCAGGCGGGGCGAGACCGAGCTGGTACGCGAGCTGATCGGGGAGCGCAGCAAGCCGGATGACCCGAACGAGCGGCACGAATATGGCGTGCGCTGGTTCGACGACTGGACGGCGGCCCGCGCGCTCACGCTCAACGGGCAGCCGGATCTGCTCCGGCTGTGGGGCGACATCAACCGGACTTGGGTGCGGGACGACCTGCCGATGGCCGAACGGATCGCGGCCGAGGGCAGGCCCGCCGGCCCGACCGACGACCAGTTGACCGATCTCGCCGCCCAGCACGCCGGGCTCGCGAAACTCCCCAAGGCGGCGAAGCGCCGCGAGTCCGCACATATGGCCCGGAAAGCTGCGGAGTACGGCCACGTCAGCGCCGTGCTGGACCTGCTGCCCGGGACGGGCGAGGCCGGCAACTATGGGCTGGACAGCAACACGCGTACCTGGGTGGCCTTCAGCGCCCTGCGGACCATCGCGATCGGCGTGGACGTGGACGTGTGGTGACCGGGTGCACCGGCGGCCGCCCGCCCCCGGCCGATCGTGCGGCCGGATCGCCCCCCGGCCTTTCTCAGGCTTCCAGAACTTCACTGTGCCACGAGCCATGGTCGCAGTGTGGCAGCGAAAGGACGGGCGCATCACCTCCTGCCACGGCCGGCCGCACGTCATGTTGCCGCATCGGGGCTCACTGGCGTATCTGTGGGAAAGGTGGTGATCGCCACTGACTCACCCGCAGCGCCGCCGCGGCTCGCGTGATGCTCCCGGCGCGTAGGGTCGCCGCGAACGAGCGCAGATCGGCCATGTGGAAGTCCTTCTCCATAAGCCTTCATTAGGTCTCCCACACTGATATCGCCATTCTCAATAGAGGGAGCCGCTCCTAGGCTGGTCGCATGGCTACCGGCTACCACCACGTGGACGTTTTCTCCGATCGTCCCTTCACCGGCAACAGCCTCGCCGTCTTCGTCGACCCTCCGCCGCTCGGCGAGAGCCAGATGGCGAGGCTGACGCAGGAGCTCCGGCACTTCGAGACGATCTTCGTTCGGACCACCGATGCGCCGGATGTCGTCCACGCGCGGGTCTTCGACCTGATGGGGGAGCTCGACTTCGCCGGGCATCCGGTGCTGGGCGCGGCGGCCGTACTCCATGAACGCGCAGGGGTCGCGTACGGCGAGGAGCGGCACTGGAGTTTCGCGCTTGGCGCCAGGAACGTCGACGTCACCACGCGCGGCGACACCGCCGGCCAGGTCTCGGCCCTGCTGGACCAGGGACGACCCGAACTCCTACCGCCAACCGTCCCTCGGGAGCCGGTCGCCGCGGCGCTGGGCCTCACCGCCGCCGACCTCGACGACACCTTGCCGCCGGAGGTCATCTCCACGGGCCTGCGCTATCTCGTCGTACCGGTGCGCGACGCCGACGTGCTCGCCCGAGCCCGCATCACGCACCCGGACTTCGAGGGCTTCCTCGGCGGGTACGGCGCGCAGTACGTCTACGTCCTCGACGCGGGCGCCGTCGAGGGCCGGCACTGGAACAACGACGGTGTGCTCGAAGACGTCGCGACCGGCAGCGCGGCCGGCTGCGTGGCCGCCTACCTGATGCGGCACGGCCGGGCCCGCGATGGCCAGGAACTGTCGCTGGCGCAGGGCCGCTTCACCGGACGGCCCAGCAGGATCGCCATCACCGCCTACGGGACGCCCGACGTGGTGGAACGGGTCACCGTCGGGGGAGGAGTGTCGATGGTCGCCACCGGCGCCCTGCGCGCGCTCCCCGAGGCGTCGTGAAGGTCTACGGGCCTGAAACCATCCGGCGCGCGGTCCCCGGCCTCAGCCCTGGACCTGACGTGGTCGCCCGGCACGATCGGCCCATCACCTCATGGAGCAGCACGTCATGAAAATCGCCATCACCGGCAGATCGTAGGGCCCTACTGAGCAGGCGTTTCACTCCCTGGCGGACTGGATGACACGCTTTCGGTCAGGGCTTGATCGGGTAGGTGGATTGGAAGGCGAGTCTGCTGTCGGCGTCGTTCGCGACTCGGGTGATGAACTCGTCCAGGCCCATGAACACCTGCCACGCCGGCCGCCCGCTCGCGGCGGCGAGCCGGTCGACGATGAGCTGCTCGAGGTCGACCACTCGTTTCGCCTTCCAGATCTTGTCGGCGAGGCTGACGAGATGGTCCTCGAGGTTCGTATCGGATGCGGTCCATGAGGCGTGGGTACGGGCGAAGCGAGCAAGTCGTTCTTCGACACCGTGGGCGCGGAGAAGCTCGTAACCATCGGGCTCATGGATCGAGCCCGGTCCAGACAGCTCTTCGAGGTGCAGGATCTTGCCGATGTCGTGTGATGCGGCACCGAACAGGACGGCTTCCCGGTCGATTCGCACCGTGGTGTGCTGTGCGTCGAGCCAATCGAGGATCTCGCAGGCCACGTCGTGAACCGCTCGCAAATGGGCCGCGAGGCGCGGCGGGGTGTCCAGAGATTCCAGAAGAGCGGCGACCCGGGGAGGGAGAGGGCGAATAGGCGGGTCGCTGGGATCGGTGAGCGCGTGGATCAGGGGCGCGAGCACGAACGGTATGTTACGCGCATGCTCCCTCACACCCCACCCGGACGACCGCGTCGCGTCCGCCTTTCGGTTCGCCACTGAGCTGGTCGCCTTCACCTGAGGTGCGGGCCGCAATCGGGGTGATGGCCACCCACCCGGGGCAACAGAAAGCCCCAGACTCTCGGCATCCGCCGTGAGCTGGGGCTATAACAGGTCAGACCTGCTCTGTGGTGGACGATACTGGGATTGAACCAGTGACCCCTTCCGTGTCAGGGAAGTGCTCTCCCGCTGAGCTAATCGTCCTTGGAGGTGGAGACGGGATTTGAACCCGTGTGGACGGCTTTGCAGGCCGCTGCCTCGCCTCTCGGCCACTCCACCGAGTCGCCCATCCGAGCGGAAGACGGGATTCGAACCCGCGACCCTCACCTTGGCAAGGTGATGCTCTACCACTGAGCCACTTCCGCGTTGCCCCATAACTCTAGCGGGTTTTCTGACCGGATGCTCACTTGCGGAGCTGGCGGGCCACGCTCCGTTCCGTCGCGGGCAGGCTGAGGAAGATCTCCAGGATGCGGGTGAGGCGGTGCACCTCGATGCGGTGGAAGGCCGGGCCGTCGCTCCTGGCCAGGAGCAGGGTGAGGGCCAGCGGCGGGAGCGGGGCGTGGATGACGTGCAGGCCGTCGTCGAGCGTGAGGGCCATGGGCCGAGATGGTACGTCCTTCGGCAGCGTCACCTGCTGCGGCGCGCGCCAGCTGGCGTAGATGACGCCGCGCTCGGCGGCGGTGGCGGCCCAGTCGGCGCTGAACAGCACCGGCAGCGAGTCGACCAGGGTGGTCAGCGCCCTGTCGCCCGCCGTGGTGATGTATTTGAGGATCTCCAGCTCCGGGTAGGTGCCCGGGGCCTCTCGGGTGGTCCAGATGCCTTCGACCGCCACGTCGGCGACGCTCTGCAGGCTCTTGAGCAGGGTCTGCTTGGGGGTGCCGTCGGGGCAGAAGACGGTGATGTCGTCCACGGCGCGGCCGGCGCCCCTGTCGAGAACGGTGAACTGGGTGATGTCGGCTCCGACCGTGCCGAGGACCCGGGTGATCTGTGCCAGCGAACCCGGCCGGTCGGGCAGTGCGATGCGTACTCGCAGAAGCATCCGTCCCCTCCCCACTAGATGCCAGTTCACAGCCTATCCGCGAATACCCGTCACGGCCTGACCTGCGCTACAACTGACTGGGTGAAGATTGGACCGATAGGGGTGTGGCCGCCGGTCGTGCTGGCGCCGATGGCGGGCATCACCAACGCGGCGTTCAGGGTGCTCTGCCGCGAGCAGGGCGCCGGGTTGTTCGTGTGCGAGATGATCACCACGCGGGCGCTGGTGGAGCGCAACCCCAAGACGTTCAGGATGATCAGGTTCGCGGAGTCGGAGCGGCCCAGGAGCATCCAGCTGTACGGCGTCGACCCCGACACCGTGGGCCGCGCGGCCAAGATGATCGCCGAAGAGGACCTGGCCGACCACATCGACCTGAACTTCGGCTGCCCCGTGCCCAAGGTCACCAGGCGCGGCGGCGGCTCCGCGCTGCCGTACAAGAGGAATCTGCTGCGGCGGATCCTGCGTGCGGCGGTGGCGAACGCCGGCCCGCTGCCCGTCACGATGAAGATGCGCAAGGGCATCGACGACGATCACCTCACCTACCTCGACGCCGGCCGGATCGCCGTCGAGGAGGGGGTCGCGGCGATCGCCCTGCACGCGCGTACGGCCAAGCAGCACTACGGCGGCGTGGCCGACTGGGACGCGATCGCCAGGCTGAAGGAGGCGGTGCCGGAGGTTCCGGTGCTGGGCAACGGCGACATCTGGTGCGCCGACGACGCGCTGCGCATGGTGGCGCGGACCGGTTGCGACGGGGTGGTCGTCGGGCGCGGGTGCCTGGGGCGGCCGTGGCTGTTCAGGGATCTGGAGAACGCGTTCAACGGCAGTCCGGAGCGGGTACGGCCGAGCCTCGGCGAGGTGGCCGGGATGATGGCCAGGCACGCCGAAGGGCTCACCGAGTGCTTCGACATCGAGCGTTACGCGATCGCCGACTTCCGCAAGCATGTCGGCTGGTATCTGAAGGGGTTCACGGTCGGCGGCGAGCTGCGGCGCGAGCTGGCCACCGCCGATTCGCTCGACGGGCTGCGGGAGGGGCTGGCCAAGCTGGAGCACGACCAGCCGTGGCCGCCCAACACCGACACCCCGCGCGGCAAGTCGGGCGAGCGCGGCAAGGTGCTGCTGCCGGACGGCTGGCTGGACGACCCGTGGGATTGTGTCGTGCCGTCGGACGCTGAGTCGGATATATCCGGCGGCTGAGCTGTCTATCTAGTGCGGGCCGGCCGCCTCTGTGCCGCAGGGGCCGCCGCCGGTGGCGGGCTGGAGCTGGACCGGGTCGCCCGACATCGTGAGCGTCGGGTAGTACGCGGAGATGCGTTCGGCCGAGCGGCCCGCGTAATGGCAGATGAAGCTGCGCCTGAACCGGTCGGCCGTGCTGTTGGGCTCGGAGCCGTGGACCAGGCTGCCGTTGAAGAACAGCACGTCGCCCGGATCCATGTCCACCGGCACCCGCTCGAGGCCCGGCGGTGGCGGGACGTAGTCCTTGGTGAAGGAGACGTTGTTGTCGGCCTCCTCGGGACAGAACAGGTCCATCAGGTGCGTGCCGGGCACCACCTCCAGGCCGCCGTTGGCCCGGTCGACGCGGTCCAGCGCCACCCAGGCGGCCACACACGTGCCCGGCTCGACTCGCAAGTAGAAGTTGTCCTGATGCAGCGCCTGCCCGCGCGCGCCGGGCGGCTTGAAGTAGAACATGCTCTGGGCTGCTATCGGCTCCTCCCCGAGCAGGTCGCGGAGCACGGCGGCGATCCGGGCGTCGAGGAGGTACCGTAGCGCGACGTCGTTCACCTGGTGGGGGTGCATGACGCGCGGGTAGTCGCGCAGGATGTCGTACGGTTGGCCGGGATCCTGCGGCTTGGGGGAGAAGTGACCCGGGATCGGGCCCCGGGCGTGCAGCGCCATGAACTCCTCCCGCAGCTCCACCACCTCATCCGCGGCCAGAAGACCGGGCACCAGGACGAACCCTCGATCATGGAAATCTGTCAGCCTCATACCTTCACGCTAAGGAGCCGGACCGGTGAACGGTATGCCTGTGACCGCTGAGGAGATGTCTGTTCCTGCTGCGGAGCTGACTATCGTGGGCCACTTCGACAACCGGCCCGGCTACGCCACGCGGCGCGTCAGCGGCTCGCCGAGCTGGCTGCTCATGTGGACCCAGGACGGGGCGGGACTGGTCGAGCAGGCGGGAGTGTCGTTCACGGCCGGGCCGGGGGATCTGGTGGTGCTCGGGGCCGACGCCGCGCAGCACTACCGGGTCGCGCCGGGGGCGGAGCGGTGGCGCTTCTGGTGGGCGCACTTCCAGCCGCGCCCGGCCTGGCTGGGCTGGCTCGCCGAGCACGCCCGGGCTCCGGGCTGCCACCTGGTCGAAGGCGTGCCCGAGCCGACCCGCGCCCAGATCGACGAGGCATTCGGCCGCGCCGCCAGAAACGCCCGCTGGCTCCCGCCCGCCGTCCGTTCCCTGGGCGAGCCCACGCCCGCCGCCCGCCCAGCGCAGGCGCCCGCCGCCCGTCCCGCGCAGGCGCCCACTGCCCGCCTCGCGCGCGAGTACGCGCCCGCCGTTGCCGTCTCCGGCCCCGCCCGTGAGCTGGTGCTGAACGCGGTCGAGGAGGTGATCGTGCTGGCCACCGCCGCCGCGCGGCCGGTCGGCGACGCCCGGCGTGCCGAGGAGCCCGGTGACGCGCGGGTCCACCGGGCGCTGGCCCTCATCGCCGCCGAACCGGGCGCGCCCCACTCGGTCGCCTCCCTGGCCAGGGCCGTCGCCCTGTCGCCCTCCCGGTTCGCGCACCTGTTCACGACCGAGACGGGCCACCCGCCCATGCGGGCCGTACGGAGGGCGCGGATCCGGCACGCGGCCCGGCTGCTGGAGGTCACGGACATGGACGTCGGCCAGGTCGCGGCGGCGTCGGGCTTCGTCAGCCCGTTCCACTTCAGCCGGGCCTTCAGCCACGAGTACGGCATGCCGCCCCGCGACTTCCGCTCCCGTCTCCGCCGGTCAAATGCCTAACAAGCCGCACGCCTGACAGGCCGAACGCGTCAGCGCAGCGGCGTCAGCGGTGCGTCGGAGGTGAACAGTTCGCTGTCCAGGTGGTCGGCGGCGTAGTCGATGGCCCCCATCACCACGCATTCGTCCCCCAGCGTGGACGCGCGTACCTCCGGCATCCGCATGCAGGCCCGCTCCAGCCGCTCCCGCAGCGGCGCCAGCAGGACGTCGGCCGAGCGGGAGAAGCCGCCGCCCAGCACCACCATCTGCGGGTCCAGCACCAGCACCATGGCCGCCGTTCCCACCGCGAGGTCGTCCACGTAGCGGTTGACCGCGGCCAGGGCGACGGGGTGGCCGTCGCGGGCCGCCGCCAGCGTGTAGCCCGCCGCGTCCTCGGGCGCGGTGCCCTCCGGCACGACCTCGCAGCCGTTGAGGTGCTCGGGAGCGTCGTACCAGCGGGCCTCCGGCAGCATGACGATCTCGCCGGCGGCGGCGCCGAAGCCCCGGTGCACCTTGCCGTCGATGATGAGGCCGGTGCCCATGCGCCGTCCGACGTGCAGGAACACCACGTCCCGAGCGCCCTGCGCGGCGCCCCGGCGGGCTTCGGCGAGTGCGGCCAGGCGGCTGTCGTTCTCGATCAGCACCTGGC
Organism: Nonomuraea sp. NPDC048901; assembly: GCF_040649695.1. Lineage (NCBI taxonomy): Bacteria > Bacillati > Actinomycetota > Actinomycetes > Streptosporangiales > Streptosporangiaceae > Nonomuraea > Nonomuraea sp. NPDC048901. Next base: position 41,864 of record NZ_JBEZFW010000029.1, read on the forward strand.
ACGGGAACATCTCGCGCAGCTTGGCCGCCAGGTCGAGGCCCGTCCAGACGGGGATCGCGGCCGAGAACGCGATGCGGCCCTCCGGCGTGAGCACGCCCGTGGTGCCGACGGCCACCGTCCAGAGGTCCGCGGCCGACCTGCCGCTGAGCGCCAGGCAGCCGGAGACCGCGCGGTCTATGGCGGCCAGGCGCTCCTCCAGTGGCGCGTCCGGCAGGACGGGCTGCCGGGTCTCGGCCAGGATCTCGCCGTCGAGGTCGGACAGCGCGGCCCGTACGTTGTGCCCGCCTATGTCCACCCCGACCAGGCAGCCGCTGTCAGCGCGGAACCGGTAGCGGCGGGCCGGCCGGCCCATCGTGCCCGGCGAAGGCGGTACTTCCTCCACCCAGCCCAGCTCCATGAGCTCGTCGGCGACCTCCTTCATGGAGGGCCGCGACAGCCCCGTCCGCTCGGCCAGCGCCGAGAGGGTGAGCGGTCCGGCGCCGCGCAGCGCCCGTATCGCGGTCAGCGAGTTGAGCTGCCTGAGCCGGGACAGGTCGCCGCCGCGCAGGTTCGCCATCGCCGCCCCTAACGTAGGTGTCCTCTGTAACTCGCCATTATGCCAGCGTTCGCTTCTGCTTCAACACCGGCAATTTTGCACAGAATCGGGCATTGACCCTCCGCAAGACCCGGTGCTACTAATGAAGCGCTCCTTCGTAAGTAGATCAACAGGAATTGAGGGTCTGATGTCGTTCGCAGACGTGGGCGAGGTCGTCCATCAGCCAGGGCAGGCCCGGGTCTTCGAGCACGGGTGGCAGTCGTGGAGCCCGACCGGCGCCTACCGCCTCGGCGAGACCCCGCCCAGGCCCGCGGACGACAACATCCAGATCCTCTGCTACCGCCCGGAGACGCCGGTGCCCGCCGGGGTGTTCCAGGGTGAGGGGCTGCTCGCGATCGACCCCGGCGGCGGCGCGCCGCTGGAGCTGTGGTCCGCGCCGAGCCCCCTGGAGGTGCCCTCCATCCGGGCGCGTGAGGAGGGCGGGCGCCTGATCGTGAGCGCGAACGGGCCCGTACGCCACCTGACCGGCGAGTCGCTGGAAACCTGGGCAGCGGGCATGGCCGAGGGCTACGCACCCAGGACGTTTCCGGCCGTGCCCCCCATGTGGTGCACCTGGTACGGCTACTGGGGCAAGGTCACCGAGGACGACGTCCTGGACAACCTCCGCCTGTCGGAGCGGCACGGGCTGGGCGCCGACATGTTCCTCGTCGACGACGGCTACGAGGCCGAGATCGGTGACTGGCTGGACCCGCGCCCCGGCTTCGGCTCGCTGCGAAAGGTGGCGGAAGCCCTGGGAGAGGCGGGCCGGCGTACCGGCGTCTGGACCGCGCCCTTCCTGGTCGGCCACCGCAGCCGGATCTTCCGCGAGCACCCCGACTGGCTGGTCGGCGGCGCCCACGCGGGCCGCATGTGGGACCAGGACCTGGCGGTGCTCGACGTCACTCACCCGGATGCCGCCGCCCACTTGGTCGAGGTGTTCAGGACCTTCGCCGCGTACGGCATCACCCACTTCAAGCTCGACTTCATCTATGCCGGGGCGCTGGCGGGCCGCAGGCACGAGGACCTCGACCCGATCGCCGCCTACCGGCGCGGGCTGGAGCTGATCCGCGAGGGCGCCGGCCCGGACGCCACCCTGCACGGCTGCGGCGCGCCCATGCTGCCCAGCCTCGGCCTGGTCGACATCATGCGGGTCAGCCCGGACATCGCGCCCACGCTGCACCCGAAGTCGGGCGACATCAGCCAGCCGTCCCAGCTGGGCGCCCGGCTGACCGGCGCGGCCCGCGAGTTCCTGCACGCCCGCTGGTGGGTGAACGACCCCGACTGCATCATCATGCGCCCCGAGGTGGAGGCCAGGCAGGAGTGGGCCGCGCACATCGAGGCGACCGGCGGCCTGCGCGGCTCCAGCGACCCGATCGCGGCGCTCGACGACTGGGGCCTGGAGACCACCCGGCGCCTGATGGTCCCCACCACGACGGAGCCGTCATGAGAGTGAGGAGGAGGCGCGACTGGCACGCCTACCTGTTCATCGGCCCGAGCCTGCTGGGTGTGCTCGCCTTCCTGCTGCTGCCGATGGTCATCGTCTTCGTGCTGAGCTTCTTCCACTGGGAGCTCCTGTCGCCCCCGACCTTCGCCGGACTGGACAACTACCGCCGCCTGGCCGGCGACGGAGACTCCTGGCACTCCCTCGGGATCACCGTCGTCTATGTGCTGCTCTGCATCCCCCTGCAGACGGTCCTGGCGCTGGTGCTGGCCCTGCTGCTCAACCAGCGGATCAAGGGCGTCAGGGTGTTCCGCTCGCTGTTCGTGGTGCCATGGATGGCCACCCCGATCGTCATGGGCCTGGTCTGGAACTGGATCTTCGACCCGCGTGACGGCGCGATCAACAGCGCCCTGGCCGTGATCGGCGTCACCGGCCCCGACTGGCTGTCGGACCCCACCTGGGCCCTGCCCGCCGTCGCGCTGGTCAACGTCTGGCAGTACACCGGCTACAACATGCTGTTCTTCCTGGCCGGGCTGCAGGGCATCCCGAGGGAGCTCTACGACGCGGCCGCCACCGACGGCGCCACCCCGCGTCAGCGGTTCTGGCGGGTGACGCTGCCGCTGCTCAACCCCACGATGTTCTTCGTCATGGTGACGAACCTGATCGGCGCCTTCCAGGTCTTCGACACCGTCTTCGTGATGACCAACGGCGGGCCCAGCCAGAGCACCGAGGTCATCAACTTCAAGATCTTCGGCACCGCGTTCAGGGAGTTCGACTTCGGCTACGCCTCGACGCTGTCGATGCTGCTCTTCGCGGTCATCCTGGCCGTGACGCTGGTGCAGGTCAGGTTCTTCGGCAAGCGCACCACCTACGACATGAGCTGAAGGACGTCATGACCAAGCGCATCCTGCTCTACGCCACGCTCACCCTGGGCGCCTTCGTCGCCGTCTTCCCCTATCTGCTCGTGGTGCTGACCGCCTTCAAGACCCAGGGCCAGCTCAACTCGACCGAGCCGTGGGTGCCCGGCCTGCCGCCCACCACCGCCAACCTGACCAAGCTCCTCGGGGGCGAGTTCCCCCGCTACCTGCTCAACACGGTGGTGATGACCGCGCTGCTCACGCTGGGCCAGCTGGTGTTCACCACGTTCGCCGCCTACGCGTTCGCGCGGCTGCGCTTTCGCGGGCGCGAGGTGCTCTTCTGGCTGTACGTGGCCACGATGATGGTGCCCAGCGCCGTCACGATGATCCCGCTGTTCCTGATCATGCGGGAGCTCGGCCTGGTCAACACGTGGTACGGCCTGCTCGCGCCGTACATTCTGGGCACGCCGTACGGGATCTTCCTGATGCGGCAGTTCTTCCGCGGCCTGCCCGCCGGGCTCGAAGAGGCGGCGCGGATCGACGGGGCGGGCCCGCTGAAGATCCTCACCCGGATCCTGCTGCCGCTCTGCCGCCCCGCGATCGGCACGCTGACGATCATCACGGTGATCTCGTCGTGGAACAGCTTCATCTGGCCGCTGATCATCACCAGTGGTGACGACACCAAGGTCATGACGGTCGCCCTCGCCACCCTCAACTCCGGCATCGGCGTGGACTACAACCTGATCATGGCCGGCGGCCTGATCGCGCTGGTGCCGATGATCGCGATCTTCATCTTCTTCCAGAAGTACATCGTCCGGTCGGTGGTCCTCACCGGCCTCAAGTAAGAGAGGTCATATGCGATCCCCCCGCATACGCGAGCTCCGCCATGCCGTGACACTGCTGGCCGCCGCCACGCTCACCCTGACCGCCTGCGGTTCGGGCGGCGGCGGTGAAACCGGCGGAGACGGCAAGGTCACGTTGACCTACCGGCTCTGGGACGACCAGCAGAAGGTGGGCTACGACAAGGTCATGGCGGCCTTCGAGAAGGCCAACCCCAACATCGACGTCAAGATCGAGCTGATGCCGTACGACGAGTACTGGACCAAGCTCACCGCCGACGCGGTGGCCGGCACGGCGCCGGACGTCTTCTGGATGACGCCGTCGCAGTTCCCCGAGTTCGTCACCAAGGGCGTCCTGGCCGACATGTCGCCCCTCAAGCTCGATGCCACGAAATTTCATCCAACGGTGGTCGGGTCGTTTACCTACCAGGACAAGCTGTATGGGGTGCCCAAGGACTGGGGCATCGTCGGCCTGCTCTACAACAAGGATCTGTTCAAGAAGGCCGGTGTCGAGATGCCGGCCAGCCTCACCTGGAAGCCCGACGGCTCCGGCACGTTCCTGGAGATCGCCCGCAAGCTGACCGTGGACGAGGCCGGCAAGCACCCCGAGGACCCGGGCTTCGACCCGGCCAAGGTCAAGACCTACGGCTTCGCCTCCTGGAACCACTACCAGACCCAGTGGATGAACTGGGTCAACTCCAACGGCGGCAAACTGCTCGACCAGCCGTTCGGCAAGTACGCCTTCAACGACGACGCCTCCGTGCAGGCCCTGCGGTTCGGCGTCGACCTGGTGAACAAGTATCACGTCTCGCCGCCCGCGACCCAGACGAACCCGCCGACCGGCAAGGCCACCGACATGTTCAAGGCGGGCGAGGTGGCGATGTTCCCGGCCAACAACGCGCTGTTGCCCTACGTCGCGCCGGAGGCGAACTTCGAGATGGGCGTCGCCCTCATGCCCGAGGGCCCGGCCGGCCGCGCGGTCAACCTCAACGGCCTGTCGGAGGCCGTGTACACCAAGAGCAAGCACCCCCAGGAGGCCATGAAGCTGGCCGCCTACCTCGGCAGCGAGGAGCCGCAGAAACTGATGGCCGCCGACGGCTACATCCTCCCCGCGCTCAACGGCCTCACCCAGGGCTACGTCGACTACTGGCAGAAGAAGAAGATCGACGTCTCGCCGTTCGTCGAGGAGTCGAAGGGCACCACGTTCCCGCTGCCCGTCACCACCGGGTTCACCGGCTTCGAGACCAAGCTCAACCAGATCTTCAACGAGATGTACCTCGGCAAGCTCGACCCCAAGCAGGCCGCCGACCAGGCCGTCACGGAAGGGAACGCGACCGTCAAATGATCAGCCGGCGCTCACTCCTCGCTGGGGGCGCCGGACTGGGACTGACCGCCGCACTGGGTGCCTCACCCGTGCGCGCGGCGGCCCGCCGTGCCCCGATCTCCGACCCCTTCCAGCTCGGCGTCGCCTCCGGCGAGCCGGCCCCCGACGGCGTGGTCCTGTGGACCCGCCTGGCCATGGACCCCGTCGCCCTCGACGGGCTCGGCGGCATGCCGTCGCGGCCCGTACCGGTCGAATGGCAGCTCGCCAAGGACGAGAACTTCCGCCATGTCGTACGGCGCGGCGCCGAGATCGCCGGGCCGCAGGCGGCCCACAGCGTCCACGTCGAGCTCGACGGCCTGAACCCCGGCACCGAGTACTTCTACCGCTTCAAGGCCGCCGGCGAGATCTCCCCGGTGGGCCGCACCCTGACCAGCCCCGCCCGCGGCACCCGCAGCCGCGCGCTCAACCTGTCGTTCACCTCCTGCGCCGACTACCAGACCGGCTGGTTCACCCCCTACCGGAGGATGGCCGAGGACCAGCCCGACCTGATCGCCTTCCTCGGCGACTACATCTATGAGTACGGCGACTACAAGTACCCGGTGCGCGACCAGGCCGGGGGAGAGTGCTTCGACCTGGCCGGATACCGGCTCAGGCACGCCCAGCACAAGGCCGACCCGGAGTCCCAGATGGCCCACGCCATCGCTCCCTGGGTGGTGGTGTGGGACGACCACGACATCGAGAACGCCTGGGCCGGCGACGTGCCCGAGCAGCCCGACCCGCCCTTCCTCGCCCGCCGGGCGGCCGCCTTCCAGGCGTACTACGAGAACATGCCGCTGCGCCGCGCCCAGAAGCCGGACGGGGCGGCGCTCAAGCTGTACCGGAGCATCCGCTGGGGTGCGATCGCCAACCTGCACCTGTTAGACACCCGCCAATATCGCGACATCTACCCCTGCACCGGCAAGAGCGGCACCGTCGGCGCCGACTGCCTGGAGCGGTTCGCCCCCAACCGGACCATCCTCGGCGCCGCCCAGGAATCCTGGCTCGACGGGGAACTGCGCGGCTCGAAGGCCACCTGGGACCTGCTCGGCCAGCAGGTCTTCTTCATGGAGATGGACTGGACCAACGGCGAGGGCAAGGGCTACTCCAACGAGGGCTGGGACGGCTACGTCGCCTCCCGCAACCGCCTGGCCGCCGCCATCGACGACTACAAGCGCAACGGCGTCGTGCTCACCGGCGACGTGCACTCCCACTGGGCGGGCGAGATCAAGCGCGACTACCAGGACCCCGCCTCCAAGTCGGTCGCCGTCGAACTCGTCACCACCTCGGTCACCAGCGCCGGCAACGGCCTGGACGAGTACCCGAACACGCAGGTCCTGCTCGAGGAGAACCCGCACGTCAAGTTCTTCAACGGCCGCCGCGGCTACGTGCGGGCCAAGCTCACCGAGCGGGAGATGAAGGTCGACTTCCGCTCGCTGTCCCGCGTCACCGAGCCCTACGCCCCCGCCTATACCTCCGGCTCCTTCGTCATCGAGCCCGGCGACCCGGCGCTCCACCCAGCCTGACGGGACTCCCATGCGCACAACCACGGCCGCCCTCGCGGCGGCCCTCATCGCCCTGCCCTTCGTCCCGTTACCCGGCAATGCCGACGCCGCCCCGCAAGGGCCGCCGATGGGCTGGAGCAGCCGTACGCTCGGCTGCTCGGTCTCGGAGGCGTCCGTACGGCAGGCGGCCGACGCCCTGGCCGCCCTCGCCCCGGCCGGCTACGACCACGTCATCCTGGACGACTGCTGGCTGGCCGCCCAGCGTACGAGCGGCGCCCTGGCCCCCGACGCCACCCGCTTCCCCGCCGGCGTCAAGGCGCTGGCCGACTACCTGCACGGCAAGGGGCTCAAGCTCGGCCTGAGCCTGTCGGCGGGCACCAAGGCGTGCTCCGGCGGCGGCGCCGGCTCCTACAAGAGCGAGGCCGCCGACGCCGAGCAGGTCAAGGGCTGGGGCGTCGACTACGTCAAGTACGACTGGTGCAACGTCCCCGCCGCCGACTTCCCCGGCCAGAACGTCCAGCAGATCGCCCAGACCCTCTACCCGCGCATGCGCCAGGCGCTCGGCGACGCGATCGAGTTCGCGATGAACAACGAGGACGGCAGCACCGTGCCGTGGCTGTGGGGCAAGGAGGCGAAGGCCACCACCTGGCGGACCAACGTCTACAACAAGCCCCTGCCCGACAGCTACGCGACCATGGTCGACGTCTGGGAGACCAACCAGCTCAGGGTCCAGTACGCGGGTCCGGGCAGCTGGGCGGACCCCGACCTGGTCCAGGCGGGCCGGGGCGGCATGACCGACGCCGAGTACCGCACCCAGGTCAGCCTCTGGGCCGTCGGCGCCGCTCCGCTCATCCTCCAGGCCGACCCGGCCAAGGCGCCGCCGGCGATCGTCGCCAACCCCAAGGTGATCGCCGTCGACCAGGACGCGCTGGGCGTACCGGGCCGGTTAGTGACCTCCGACGGCTGGTACCACGTGCTGTCCAAGCCCCTGGCGAACGGGGATCAGGCGATCCTGCTGTTCAACGAGAGCGACCGGGCGGCGACGATCTCCACCAAGCTGAAGCCCGCCCGCTACCGCGTCGAGGAGCTGTGGACCGGCGCGGTCACGACCACGGAGGGCGACCTGGCGGCCCAGGTGCCCGCCCACGGGTCGGTGCTCTACCGGGTGAGCCAGAGCCGGGAGAAGGCCCCGCCCGCCGTGCTGGTGGAGGTGGACCCGGGACTCCTGGGCGACGATCACCCGTCCGTGCTGGAGCCGGGCAAGGAGCGGGAGGCCGTCACCAGGGTCACCAACACCGGGGCTACGGACCGGCTGCGGGACGTCGAGGTGGCGCTGGCCGTACCTGAAGGGTGGCGGGCCAGGGCGCGCACGGCCACCAGGACCGGGCGGCTGGACGGCGGCGAGAGCTTCACCGTGAAGTGGGCGGTTACACCGCCCGCCGGAGCCGAGCTCAAGGACTACGAGCTCTCGGCCACCGCCGCCAAGTCCGCGGCCACCGCCGTCGTCAAGGTCGCGCGGGCGCCCGGCTCCGGCCGGACGTACCTGAGCGACCTGCCCTGGACCCGCGTCGCCAACTACTTCGGCCCGGTCGAGAAGGACACCAGCAACGGCGAGAAGGCCGCCGGAGACGGCAAGCCGATCACCATCGAGGGGGTCACGTACGCCAAGGGGCTCGGTGCCCACGCGCCCGCCGACATCGAGTTCTACACCGCCGGCCGCTGCTCGACCGTCGAGTTCCAGGCCGGAATCGACGACGAGGTGGGCCAGGCGGGCTCGGCCGACCTCGAGGTCTGGGCCGACGGCGGCCGGGTCGCCCACTCGGGCATCGTCACCGGCGCGCAACCCGCCAGGAAGGTCATCGCGTCCGTGAAGGGCGCCACCTACGTCCGGCTGGTCGCGACCAACGGCGGCGACAACGCGACGTCGGACCACGCCGACTTCGCCGACGCCTCTATCACCTGCCAGTAGAAAGAGAGCTCATGATCGTTCCCAAGCCCGTCCGGTACGAGATCCGGCAGGGGCGGTTCGTCCTCGATCGGGAGACCTCGGTGACGGCGTCGCCGCCGCTGGGCGAGGTCGCCTCCTGGTTGCGGGGCGAGCTGAGCCCGGTCGTCGGCGGGGAGCTGCTGCCGGGGCCGGGCTCGGGAACGATCACGCTCGGGCTCCGCGACGATCTGCCGCCCGAGGCGTACCGGCTGAGCGTGGCCGACGACGGCGTGGTGATCGAGGGCGGCGGCCCGGCGGGGGTGTTCTACGGCGCGCAGAGCCTGCGGCAGCTGCTCCCGCCCGCCGCGTTCAGGAAGGCGTCGGCGGGCGGGCCGCTGGTGCTGCCGGCCGTCCTGATCGCGGACGAGCCGAGGTTCGGGTGGCGCGGCTGCATCCTCGACGTCGCCCGACATTTCATGGTCAAGCAGGACGTGCTGCGCTTCATCGACCTGATGGCCCTGCACAAGCTCAACGTGCTGCATCTGCACCTCACCGACGACCAGGGCTGGCGCGTCGAGATCAAGCGCTACCCCCGGCTGACCGAGGTCGGCGCCTGGCGCAAGGAGAGCCAGACCGGCTGGAACGGCGCCATGGACGGCCGCCCGCACGGCGGCTACTACACGCAGGACGACATCCGGGAGATCGTGGCCTACGCGGCGCGCCGGCATGTCACCGTCGTGCCCGAGATCGACCTGCCCGGTCACACCCAGGCCGCCATCGCCGCCTACCCCGAGCTGGGCAACCTCGACACCCCGCTGGAGGTGCGCACCACCTGGGGCGTCGGGGTGAACGTGCTGAACGTCGAGGAGAGCACGATCGCCTTCTTCCAGAACGTCTTCGACGAGGTGCTGGAGCTGTTCCCCAGCCCGTACGTGTGCGTCGGCGGCGACGAGTGCCGCAAGGACCAGTGGCGCGACAGCCCCGCCGCGCGGCGCCGCATCCGCGAGCTCGGGCTGCGGGACGAGGAGGAACTGCAGAGCTGGTTCATCCGCCGCTTCGACGACTACCTGGCCGAGCGCGGCCGCCGGCTGGTGGGCTGGGACGAGATCCTGGAAGGCGGTCTCGCGCCGGGCGCCGTGGTGGCCTCCTGGCGCGGCGACCTGGGGGCGGTGTCGGCGGCCCGCGCCGGGCACGACGTGATCACCTGCCCCAACACCTCTGTCTACTTCGACTACCGGCAGGGGCCGGGGGAGGACGAGCCGGTGCCGTTCGGGACCGTGCTGACGCTGGAGGAGGTGTATGCCTTCGACCCGGTTCCGGAGGAGTTGCGCGACGATCCGGCAGAGGCGCGGGTCCTCGGGTCGCAGTGCGGCCTGTGGAGCGAACTGATCGACTCCAACCGGCACATGGACTACATGGCCTTCCCGAGGGTGGCGGCGTTCGCGGAGACGGTGTGGAGTCCGCCCGCCCGTGATCTGGCCGACTTCCGCGTACGGCTGGCGGCCCACCTGCCCCGGCTGGCCGCGATCGGGGTGGAGTACCGGCCGGAGTCGGGGCCGCTGCCCTGGCAGACCCGCCCCGGTGTCCCCGGCCGCCCGGAGGACCGCGCGCGGTGGCAGGCCAAGATCGACGCCTGGACCAGCAACCTCCGGAGCTAGATCTCGACCGGCCCGCCGCTGCGCCAGTAGACGTTGTCGTGCCTCGACAGCAGGTCCTCGTCCACCAGATAGCGGCGCAACGCCGCGTAGTCATCGTGGAAGGCCCGCAGCGCCACGTTCACGTCCTTCTCCGAATAGCGCACGCCCGGCTCGAACACCCGCGAGATGTAGCGCAGCACCACGAGCTTCTTGTCCCGCTTCGTGGGCATGGTCGTCAGCCGCCCGTCCACCAGGAACGTCCGGAGCAGCCGCTCCTCGGCGCCGACCTCGTCCGAGGGCTCGGCGGCCCGTGCCCGGAGCAGCTCACGGAACTTCTCCGGCGCCGCCCGCCACGCTCCGTCCTCGCCCCGTACGGCCAGCCCACCGGCGGCCAGCCGGGCGAGGACCTTCGGCGACAGCCCGTCGGTGACACCGAGCACCAGAGAGGCGAACGCCCGGAGCGTGTCGTCCTGGGCGAGCAGCCCGAGCACGCGCCTGTTCTCTTCATCGCTCATTCGGTTATTTTGTCCCATGATCGCCGGATCGACGCCTGCGGCGGGACTCCCACCAAATGTCCCGATCTTGAGACATTGTCATGACCTTATGACGAACTTAGCTGTCGGAGACTAAAGGAACGCGCGTGTGCCGGAGCGCCCTTGCCAGTCCGCTCCGGCACACGGCTATATCACAATCTGTTGAGACCCTGTACGTGCACCACCGCGCGGCCCTCCTCGTCGGAGGCGGCCAGGTCGATCTGCGCGTCGATGCCCCAGTCACCGTCACCCGCCGGGTCCTTGACGGTCTGGCGCACCTTCCACAGTCCGCTCTCCTCCTCGATGCGCAGCAGCGCGGGCCCCCGCGCGTCGGCGTCGGTGAAGATCTCCTCGTGCTCGGCGTAGTAGGCGTCGAGCGCCGCGCCCCAGTCGACGTCGGGCGCCAGCTCCGCCAGCTCGTCCTCCTTCTCGATGGCGCAGAGCTCGACCAGGCGGAACATCGCGTTGCGCACCAGCACCCGGAAGGCCCGCGTGTTGGCGGTGACCGGCCGGACCTTGGCCTCCAGCTGCTCCTGGCGCTCCAGCGCCTCCTCCGGGTTGGCCAGCTGCTCCCACTCGTCGATCAGGGACGAGTCGACCTGCCTGACCAGCTCGCCCAGCCACTCGATCAGGTCGATCAGGTCCTCGGTCTTGAGATGCTCGGGGACCGTGCGCGACAGCGTCCGGTAGGCGTCGGCCAGGTAGCGCAGCACCGTGCCCTCCGACCGGGCCAGCTCGTAGAACTGGATGTAGTCGGCGAACGTCATCGCCCGCTCGTACATGTCGCGCACCACGCTCTTCGGGCTGACCGTGTAGTCGCCCACCCACGGATGCCCGTGGCGGTATGTCTCATAGGCCCCGAGCAGCAGATCGTCCAGCGGCATCGGGTACATGACCTCGGCCAGCTGCTCCATCCGCTCCTCGTACTCGATGCCGTCGGCCTTCATCTGCGCGACCGCCTCGCCCCTGGCCTTCTTCAGCTGGGCCGACAGGATCTGGCGCGGGTCGTCGAGGATGGACTCCACGATCGACACCATGTCGAGGGCGTAGCTCGGCGAGTCGTGGTCGAGCAGGTCGAAGGCGGCCAGCGCGAAGGTGGACAGCGCCTGGTTGAGCGCGAAGTCCTCCTGTAGGTCGATCGTCAGCCGGGCCCGCCTGCCCTGCTCGTCGGCCTCACTGAGCTGCTCCACGATGCCGCCCGCGAGCAGCGACCGGTAGATGGCGATGGCCTGGCTGATGTGCCGCCGCTGCCACTTGCGGTCCTCGTGGTTGTCGGTGAGCAGGTGCTTCATCGCCTGGAAGCAGTCGCCGGGCCGGTTGATGACCGCGAGCAGCATGGCGTTGGTGACCTTGAACCGGGAGTTGAGCGGCTCCGGCTCGGCGGTCTGCAGCTTCTCGAAGGTCTCCTCGCTCCAGCCGACGAAGCCCTCCGGCGGCTTCTTGCGGGCGTAGCCGCGCCGCCGCTTCGGGTCGTCGCCGATCTTCGCCAGCGCCTTGGCGTTCTCGATGTCATGCTCGGGCGCCTGGCAGGCGACGTAGCCGATGGTGTCGAAGCCCGCCCGCCCGGCCCGGCCGGCGATCTGGTGGAACTCGCGGGCGCGCAGGCGGCGCACCTTGTTGCCGTCGTACTTGGACAGCGCGGTGAACAGCACGGTCCGGATCGGCACGTTGACGCCGACGCCGAGGGTGTCGGTGCCGCAGATGACCTTCAGCAGGCCGGCCTGGGCCAGCCGCTCCACCAGGCGCCGGTATTTGGGCAGCATCCCGGCGTGATGGACGCCGATGCCGTGGCGTACGAGGCGGGACAGGGCGCGGCCGAACCGGGTGGTGAAGCGGAAGCCGCCGATCAGCGTCGCGATGGCCTCCTTCTCGGCCTTCGTCGACATGTTGATGGACATCAGGGACTGCGCCCGCTCCATGGCGGCGGCCTGGGTGAAGTGCACGACGTAGACCGGCGCCTGGCCGGTGCGGAGCATCTCCTCCAGCGTCTCGTGGAGCGGCGTCATCCGGTAGGAGTAGATCAGCGGCACCGGCCGCTCGGTGTGCTTGACGACCGAGGTGGGCCGGCCGGTGCGCCTCGTCAGGTCGCGCTCGAACATCGAGACGTCGCCGAGCGTGGCCGACATCAGGATGAACTGGACGTTCGGCAGCTCCAGCAGCGGCACCTGCCACGCCCAGCCCCGGTCGGGCTCGGCGTAGAAGTGGAACTCGTCCATGACGACCTGGCCGATGTCGGCCGCCGCGCCGTCGCGCAGCGCGACGTTGGCCAGGATCTCGGCCGTGCAGCAGATGATCGGGGCGCCCGGGTTGACGCTGGCGTCGCCGGTCATCATGCCGACGTTCTCGGTGCCGAAGACCGAGACCAGGTCGAAGAACTTCTCCGACACCAGCGCCTTGATCGGCGCGGTGTAGAAGGTGCGTACGTCCCTGGTCAGCGCGGCGAAGTGGGCGCCCGCCGCGACCAGGCTCTTGCCGGAGCCCGTCGGGGTGGACAGGATCACGTTGCTCCCGGAGACGACTTCGATGAGCGCCTCCTCCTGGGCGGGATAGAGCGTGAGCCCCCGTTCGGAGTTCCAGGAGACGAACGCGTCGAAAATAGCGTCCGGGTCGGCGTCGATCTCTTCCGGCAGTCGGTCAACGAGGAGGCTCACACCCTCTATCCTGCCGAAGTTTGCCGAATGCTCGAACCCGAGCCGGCGCGACGGCGCCCGATCCCCGTGACTTAGGGGAGTTCGAGCTGGTAGAGGATGGTGTCGATCCATCGCCCGTGCTTGAAACCGACCGACTTCAGCCGGCCCGCCTCCGCGAATCCGAACGCCGCGTGCAGCTTCAGCGAGGCCGGGTCACCGCCGTCGGCGATCACCGCGATCATCTGCCGGACGCCGGTCTCGCCGGTGCGGGCGATCAGCTCGCCGAGCAGCAGCCGTCCCAGCCCGCGCCCGGTCGCCCCCGGCGAGAGGTAGATCGTGTCCTCCACGGTGTGCCGGTAGGCGGGCTTGGGGCGGTAGCGCCCGCAGTAGGCGAACCCCAGCACCCGGCCGTCCTCCTCCTTGGCCACCAGGAACGGCAGGCCCGCCTCGGTGATCGCCGCCGCCTTCAGCCGCCACGCCTCGATGTCGAGGGGCGTCTCGTCGAAGGTCGCCACCGACTCCGTCACATAGTGCGCGTAGATCTCGGCGACGGCGGGCAGGTCGGTCTCAGACAAAGGCTGAATGAGCGTCATAGGACTGCATTCTTAGACGATTCGCGTGACCATCATGTTTCCGCATCCTCACCCGCGCGTCACACCCGGGCCTTCGGGCCGGTGAGCAGCAGGCCGCCCAGGATCGCCAGGGCCGCCAGGAACGGCGTGTTGCCGGGCGCGAACCCCGCCACGGTCAGCCCCAGCAGCCCGCCGCCGACCAGCCCCGCCGACGTGAGCGCGCTGCGCCAGGTGGCCTTCCCGTACGGCAGCGCGGGCGGCTCCTCGAACCGGGAGAAGCCCTTCAGCAGCGGCCACATCACCAGGCAGAGCATCCCGAACCAGATCGGCCACCCGGCGAACCACGCCAGGCCACCCGGCGCCGGCGTGTCGATGCCGAGACCGACGACGACCACACCGGTGACCGCGAACAGCGCCGGCATGTGCCACAGATAGGCGGTCATGATGCGCGGCCCGGCCCAGGCGAGCAGCTTCTCGGTCCGCAACCGCAGGATCCACGGCCGCAGCAGCGTGGCCAGCCCGATCTGGCCGATCGAGGCGGCCAGCATGGCCAGCGTGGGCGGGGCCATGTTCGACACCTCGGCGCCGGGCAGGCCGATCATGCTGCCCGGGTACGGGCCGAACGCCACGAGCAGCGCCGCGGCCCCGAAACCGCCGATCGCCATCAGACCGGGGCGGGTCAGCCGTCCCTCGGCGTACCGGAAACCGAGCTGGTGCACCGCCAGCCAGACGAACACGATGTTGAGGTAGCCCAGCGCGTCGACCCCCGTCGAGAACCGCAGCACGTCCGTCAGCACCGCCCCGGCCGCCAGCGCGGCGGGGACGCGCAGGCCGTACCTTTCGTGCAGGCTCATCATGTACGGCGTGGCCGTGACCGCGATCAGGTAGACGGCCAGGAACCACAGGAGCTGCCCGGTGAGCTGCGCGCCCACCTGCAGCGGCTGCGCGGGCACGCCCAGCGTGAGCAGCAACTGGGGGAGCGGGATCCAGACCGCGGCCAGTGGCAGGAGCGGCCAGGCCAGCCGGCGCAGCCGGGTGGCGAGCCACTGCGGCCCGCCGTGTGCCGCCCGGCCGAAGCTGATCGCGTTGGCGGCGCCGCCCGCGAAGAACACCAGCGGCATCACCTGGCTGATCCAGGTCACCACCCAGACGCCCGGCGTCGACAGGGCGTTGCCGGTGGTCAGGCGGGTGCCGTCGAAGGCGAGCACCGGGATCGTCCAGTGCTGCAGCACCACGAGCGCCATGCCGAACACCCGCAGCAGGTCGATGAACGGGTCCCTGACCGTCGCCCGCGCCGCCGGTGCGGGGCGGACCGGTGCGGCGGCCTCGGGCAGGGCCGCCGGATGGTCGAGCAACGCGGTCATGGGGGCCTCGATTCGTGATGGACGTGAGGCCTCAAGACTTCCGTCGCGGGCGGCCCGGCACAGTGCCGTGAGCCGCCCTCTTCCGGGAAGATCACACCACCATGGAAGGTAGGGCAGGCCCTACCGCCATATACCGGCGCACAGGGTCGATGCGGGCATGGCACAGTCGTACCGTGAACGCCATGCGCTCCCTCATGAGACGTGTCCTCCTGGACACGCGCTACACGCTGGTCGGCTTCCCCACGGCCGTCATCGCCTTCGTGCTGCTGGTCGTGGGCATGGCCGCCGGCGTGGGCACGACGGTCATATGGATCGGCGTGCCCCTTCTCGCGGGGACGCTCATGATCGCCAGGGGGTTCGCGGACGCGGAGCGCGGCTGGCTCTCCGACGTGCTCAAGCGCCCTCCGGTGCGCCCCCGCTACAAGCCCGCGCCGGCGGGCGCGGGCCGGTTCCGCCGGCTGGTGAACCCGCTGACCAGCGGGCAGTCATGGCTCGACCTGCTGCACGGGATCTTCAACTTCCCCCTCGCCATCGTGTCGTTCGTGCTGACCGTGGTGTTCTGGGCGGTGCCGGTCGCCGGGCTGAGCTACCCCCTGTGGGGCGTCATCACCTCGCGCATCCCCGGCAACGAAGAGCTGCCCCAGCTGCTCGGGTTCGAGCAGAACTACTGGGTCAACTCGGCCTTCTACGTCGTGCTCGGCCTGCTCGGCATGCTCATCCTGCCGTTCATGGTGCGCGCCGCCGCGTTGCTGCGCGCCGGGGTCGGCCGGGCGTTGCTGACCGGGGTCGCCGAGCTGCAGGAGCGCATCGACGACCTGGCCGAAGGCCGGGCCGCGGCCGTCTCCGCCGAGGCCAACGCGCTGCGCAAGCTGGAGCGCGACATCCACGACGGCCCGCAGCAGCGGCTGGTCTCGCTGGCCATGGAGCTGTCCAGGGCGCAGCGGCAGATGCAGCGGGACCCCGAGGCCGCGCAGGCCACGATCAGCTCGGCGATCACCGCCACCCGCGAGACGCTCGACGAGCTGCGCGCCCTGTCACGCGGCATCGCGCCGCCCATCCTGTCCGACCGCGGCCTCGCCCCGGCCCTGGCCGCCTTGGCCGGACGCTGCACCATCCCGGTCGATCTCGACGTGCAGACCGTCCGGCGCTACCAGGCCTCCGTCGAGAACGCCATCTACTACGTCGTCGCCGAGACGCTCACGAACGTCGCCAAGCACAGCCGCGCCACCGTCTGCACGATCCAGCTGGTCCACATCGGTGACATTCTCATGCTCACCATCGGGGATGATGGGGTCGGCGGCGCGCACGTCGCCAAGGGACATGGTCTCGCCGGTCTGGCCGACCGGCTCCGCGCGGTCGACGGGGAGCTGGCCGTGCAGTCGCCGGACGGCGGGCCGACGGTGATCGTGGCGGAGGTTCCGTGCGGGTAGTCGTGGCCGATGACGCGGTTCTGATCAGGGAGGGCCTGGTCAGGTTGTTGGAGGAGTTCGGCTGCGAGGTGGTCGCGACGGCGGGTGACGGCGACGGCCTCGTCAAGGCGGTGGCCGAGCACCGGCCGGACGTGTCCGTGGTCGACGTGCGGATGCCGCCGTCGTTCACCGACGAGGGGCTCAGGGCCGCCGTGGAGGCGCGCCGCCGGGTTCCGGGGGCGCCGGTGCTGATCCTCTCGCAGTACGTCGAGGTCTCCTACGCCGACGACCTGCTGGCCGATGCCCGAGGCGCGGTGGGCTACCTGCTGAAGGACCGGGTCGTGGACGTGGACGAGTTCATGGAGGGCCTGCGGCGGGTCGCCGCCGGCGGGACCGTGTTCGACCCTCAGGTGGTGTCCCAATTGATGGTGCGCAGGCGCAGGGACGACCCGTTGGCGCAGTTGACGCCGCGGGAGCGGGAAGTGCTCGGGCTGATGGCCGAGGGCAAGTCCAATCCGGCCATCGGCCGGCAGCTGGTCATCAGCGACGGGGCCGTTGAGAAGCACATCAGGAGCATCTTCAGCAAGCTCGGGCTTTACGCCGACGACAGCGATCAGCATCGGCGCGTGCTGGCCGTCCTCGCCTATCTGCGGTCCTGACCCACCCTGTACGCCCAAGCGGGTCCTGACACACACGCTGTACGTCCAAGCGGATCCTGACACACCCGGTACGTCCAGGGCGCCGGCCGGTCCGCGCGGCGTTCCGCGCGGACCTGGCCGCCCGGTGGTCAGCCGAGCGCGTCGACCAGCTTCTTGCGCTGCTGGGCGCCCAGGCCGCCGAGGCGGCGCTTCTCGTCGACGCCGGCCTCCTCCATGAGCGCGGTGGCCTTGGCCGGGCCGACGCCCTTGACGGCGCGCAGGGCCTGCGACACCTTGATCTTCTTGGCGATGTCGTCGTCGCGCTCCAGCAGCTGCGCGAAGGTCAGCTCACCGGCCTTGACCTTGCCCAGCAGGGCGGTGCGGGCCGCGCGTGCCTCCGCGGCCTTCTCCAGAGCCGCCTTGCGCTGCTCGGGGGTGAGAGTCGGAAGTGCCATCTCGGTTCTCCTAGGGGAGTTTGGGGTCGGGGATTCCTGTAACCCGTAGTGCAGTGGCTAATCATGGCGGATACCAGCGGTTCGTGTTGCGAAAAGCGCCCGCTCAGCGTGTGCGCCACGCCGAAACGGCCGTCTCGGCGCCCGCCACCTCCCGCGCGAGCGTGCCTCCGCTGACGCCCATGCCGCCGACCACGAGGTTCTCCTCACCGTAGCCCGCCCACCGGCCGACATCGCCTTCGCGGCCCGCGAAACGGTCTCTGACCAGGTCATAGAGCTCTCCGGCGGGATTCCGCCGGGTCGGCGGAGCCGCAGGTCGGCGTGCGGTGCCGTCCCTCTCGGGATGCCTGCTCGGCAAGATCACGACTCGTGTGGGTGGTTTCCGCCCTTGCGCGTGGTATCCGTCACATTCGGCGTTCGGGCGTGTCGCGAGGGCCTCGATCGACCCGGCAACGCTCCGGCGAAGCCGGGTTGTTGCAGGTCAGGGGGTATGCGCGCGTACCATGTCGGAATGGAGGTGCTCTTCGGGGGAAGGAGCAGGATGCGGGATCAAGGCTTCCCCGCGCTTCACGGGGCCGTGCTCTATTCGCCGAGGCTCGATCAGCCGGTCCCTATCACGTGCTGCCGCGCCAGGATTCGACGCCGGAGACGGTGAGGAACATGTCGAACACCGACTCCATGGCGCCGACCAGCGGACCCTGCCAGCCCAGGGCCGAGGGGGCGATCACGGGCGGCCGTTCGTGGCGGATCGTCATCAGGCCGCTGCCGAACGACTCCATGAGGGTGGGCAGGGCCCGGTCGTACAGGTCGACGCCCAGACCGGACAGGGTCACGACCGCCGGATCGTGCGCGTTCACCAGTGCCGCCAGTCCCCGGCCCAGCGCCTGCGCGTTCGTCCTGACCGCGCGCAATGCCGCCCCGCCGCCCGTGTGGTCGTGCGGGCTCGGAACCTGGCCGCCGCCCGTACCACCACTGGTGCCGCCGCCTCTGGTGCGGCCGCCCGCCGCGTCGTCCGTCCCGTCGCCCGTGCCGCTGCCTGCGTCGGCGGTGGCGAGGATGCGGCGGGCGTCGTCGCGGCCCTGGCCGCCGCCGTACGCCAGGCCCATGTGGCGCAGGAGCGCGTTCGCCCCCACCTCCAGCCCCCAGCAGCCGTGCGCGCCGCACATGCAGGGCGCGTCGCCGCCCGTGAGCGGCATGTGCCCGAACTCCGCGCCCATCCCGCCGGCCCCTTCCAGCGGGCGTCCGTCCACCACGAGCACGCCGCCGAGGTCGAAGTCCACGTGGACGTGCAGCCCCACCCCGATCCCGCGCAAACGTCCCCGCCGCGCCTCCGCCAAGGCCGCGAAGGCCGTGTCGTTGCCCACCCGCGGCCCGCCACCCGGCACCACGGCGCCCAGATCGAGCAGGGCGGGTACGTCCACCGAGCGCCAGCGCAGGTGGGCCACGTCCACCAGGCCGCCGTCGCGCACCGGCCCCGCCACCGCGACGCCCACCCCGACCACCCGGGACCCGAGGCGTCCGAGCTGCCCGCGCAGCACCTCACCGAGCGGTCCCAGGGCTCCTTCAGGCGTGCCGTCGTGGCGCCGTACGTCCAGGACGGAGACGCGTCCGCCCAGCTCGCAGGCGGCGACCTCCCACGAGTCCTCCCGGAGGTCCACGGCCAGCGCCAGCGGCCCCTCGGGATGCGGGCCGGGCACCTGCGTGGGGCGTCCTCTGCCGTGCGCCGCGGACGGCTCCTCGTGCAGCAGCCGGTCGTCGGCCAGGCCGCTGACCAGCACCGAGGCGGTGCCTCGGGCCAGCGCCAGGTCCTGGGTCAGACGGGAGCGCGTACGGGTCGCGCCGCAGTCGTGCACGGCCCGCAGCAGCCGCACCCGGTTGTACGCGCGCAGACCGGCACTCGTCGTTGCCCCATTCATCACCATTGTCGAAGCCTCATCCGGGTTATTATGCTCTAGCCGTGAACAAAAGTGACGCCAAGCGCGCCCGTATCGCAGTCTTCTCCTTCTTCTTTCTCAGCGGGTTCGTGATGGGCCTGTGGGCGGCGGGGTTGCCGTCGCTCAACGACCGCCTGGATCTCGGACCGGCCCGGCTCGGCAGCGTCCTGCTGCTGGTCTCGGGTGGCGCGCTGGTGTCGATGCTGGTGGCGGGGCCGCTGGTGGACAAGTGGTCGAGCAGGGTCGTCTGCTGGGTCGGCGGCCCGCTGTCGGCGGCCGTCCTGCTCGGTCCCGCCTTGGCCCCCTCCTACCCGGCGCTGGCCGTTCTCGCCGTGCTGCTCGGGATCGGCCTGGGGGTGGCCGAGGTGGCCATGAACTCCCACTCGGTCGAGGTCGAACGTGTCTACGGCCGGCCGATCATCTCGGCCTTCCACGGCACGTGGAGCCTGGGCGGCGCCGTCGGCGGCGCGCTGACCGCCGGGGCGCTGAAGGTCGGTGTGGACCCGCAGGCGCTGCTGGTCGGGGCGGCGATCGTGGTGCCGTTCCTGTACGTTCCGGCGGCGCGGATGCTGCTGCCGGACCCGCCCCAGCACGTCACCCGGGAGGAGAGCGCGACCGGGAGCAGCCCGCTGCGCTGGGGCCTGGTGGCCCTGCTGGGCCTGGCCGCGTTCGCCGGGCACCTGAGCGAGGGCGCCGCCATCGACTGGGCCGCCCTGCACGCCCGCTGGGTGCTGCACACCGACCCGGCCGCCGCGCCGATCGCCTACACGATCTTCGCGGTGGCCATGACGACGGTACGGCTGCTGGGCGACCCGATCCGGGCCCGTCTGGGCTCGGTGCGCACGATCCAGCTCGCCGGCGTGCTCGCCACCTGCGGCTACGTGCTCGTCCTCGTCGCTCCGCTCACCGCCGACGCGCTCCAGGTGGTGTGCGCGTGGTCCGGCTGGGCGCTCGTGGGCGTCGGGCTGGCCACCGTCGTACCGGTGATCTTCAGCGCGGTGGGTGCGGCGGGCAACCGGGTCGGCCGCGCGCTGGCGCTGGTGACGGCGTTCGGCTACAGCGGGCTGTTGGTGGGGCCCGCGCTGCTCGGATATCTCGCGGAGTCCTGGACGTTGCGGTTCGCGCTGATCGTCCCGGCCCTGCTGGCCGCTGCCGTCGCCCTCGCGGGCGCGCCGGCCATCCGCGCCCTGAGCCGCGTCCCCGTACCGGTCCCGGCCGACTCGCGCTGACCTGATCGGGTACGGGCTTCCGCGGCTGGAGTCCCCGCCTCCGTCCCGGCCTCACCTCGCTACGAGCGCCGCCTGGTTCCGCCCCGGAGCCAGGCGGCGCTCGTTGACCTCGCGTTATGTGATCGTGACTTGACCCCATGCGTAACGTGCATGTTTCATGTCCCACACGCCGTAAACGTTTACAGCGATTTTACGGATTCGTTCGACGCGCATGGAGGGACAGCCTTGGCCGACGGACCCACGATCACCACGATCGCCGAGCGCGCGGGCGTCTCCATCGCCTCGGTCTCGCGGGTGCTGAACGGCCTGCCGACCAGGCAGGAGACCGTGCGCAAGGTGATGGCCGCCGCCGACGAACTCGGCTACGTGCGCAACGCCGTGGCCAGGTCGCTCAAGTCGCGCCGCACGCACCAGGTCGCCTTCGCCATGGCCGACATCGGCAACCC
Source organism: Nonomuraea sp. NPDC048901 (assembly GCF_040649695.1). Classification (NCBI taxonomy): domain Bacteria; kingdom Bacillati; phylum Actinomycetota; class Actinomycetes; order Streptosporangiales; family Streptosporangiaceae; genus Nonomuraea; species Nonomuraea sp. NPDC048901. Next base: position 63,211 of record NZ_JBEZFW010000029.1, read on the forward strand.
GGCCTACCTGGCCATGCTGCGCGAGATCCAGCCCGTGCTCAAGGCGGCCGGCTACCGGCTGGTCCTGCACTCGACCGACGCCGTCGCCGCCGACGAGATCGACGTGCTGCACAGCCTCGGCGAGCGCTACGTCGACGGGCTGATCATGAGCCCGCTGCGCGTCACCGAGGCGCACCTGCGGATGCTCGCCACCGCCCGGGCGCCCGTCGTGATCATCGGCTCGGTGCCCGACGGGACGCCGGTCGACAACGTACGCGCGGACTCACGTACCGGCGTCAGGCTCGCCATCGACCACCTGCACATGCTCGGCCGCCGCCGGATCGGCATGGTCAACGGCCCGCTCGACACCGTGCCGGGTGCCGCCCGCGGCGCCGCGTACCGGGAGGCGCTGGCGGCGGTCGGCCTGCCGTACGAGGAGAAGCTGGTGGAGATCGGCGACTTCTACCGTGAGGAGGGCCGTCGCGCGGTGGCGACGCTGCTGCGGCGGGCGCCCGACATCGACGCGCTGATGTGCGCCAACGACCTGATCGCGCTGGGCGCGCTCGACGTGCTGCGGGCGGCGGGCAAGCGGGTGCCGCAGGACGTCGCGGTGGTCGGCATGGACGACACCGACCTGGCCGCCGCCTCCTGGCCGTCGCTCACCAGCGTCTCGCTGGGCTCCGCCGAACGCGGCAAGGCCGCCGCCGAGCTGCTGCTCGACCGGCTGCAGAACGGCGATCGCGAGCCCCGCCTGGTCACCGTCCTGCCCCGCCTGGCGGTCCGCGCGTCCACGGCGGGCGAGGCGTCCGAGGGAGGAAGGTCTTCATGACGGCGACCGCGACCAGGCCCCCGCAGACGCGGCGCAGGCGACCCAGCGGCGTCTCACGGCAGACCCGCGAGATGTGGGTGCTCATGCTGCCCGCGCTGGTGCCGGTCCTGCTGTTCAGCGTGGGCCCGCTGCTCTACGGCATCGGCCTGGCCTTCACCGACGCCGAGTCTGGCCGCAACCACGTCACCAGCTTCGTGGGCCTGGAGAACTTCGGCACGCTGCTGGCCGACGAGGACTTCTGGGCGTCGATCAGGATCGGCCTGATCTGGGCCGTGTCGGTGACCGTGCTGCAGTTCCTGGCCTCCCTGGGGCTGGCGCTGCTGCTCAACCAGAAGCTGTGGTTCAGAGGGCTGGCCCGGGTGCTGGCCGTGGTGCCGTGGGCGATGCCGCCCGTGGTCATCGGCCTGATGTGGCGGCTGGTCTACCACCCCGACGCCGGGATCGTGAACACCACGTTCGGCACCGACATCAACTGGCTCGCCGACTTCTCCTGGGCACTGCCCGCCATCATCGTCATGGGCGTCTGGAGCGGCATGCCGCAGACCACGGTCGTCCTCCTGGCCGGTCTGCAGGGCATCCCCAAAGAGCTCTACGAGGCCGGCGAGGTCGACGGGGCGGCCACCTGGCGCAAGTTCTGGAGCATCACGCTGCCGCAGCTGCGGCCCGTGATCGTCACCATCACCTCGCTCGACTTCGTGTGGAACGTCAACCAGTTCACCCTCGTCTACGTGCTGACGCAGGGCGGGCCTGGCGGGCGGACCAGGCTGCCGATGCTGTTCGCCTACGAGGAGGCGTTCCGCTACGGCTTCTTCGGCTACGCGGCGACCATGGGCGTCACCATCGTGATCGTCGTGCTGGCCCTGCTCGGCTTCTATCTCTGGCGGCAGATGCGGGAGACGTCATGAAGAAGATCCCGCAGTACGCGGCACTCCTGGCCTACATGGTCTTTCTGGCCTTCCCGCTGGTGTGGCTGCTGTCCACGGCGCTCAAGACGCCGCAGGAGATGGCCAACCTGCACCCGACGTGGATCCCGGACCGGCCGACGCTGGCCAACTTCAGCGACGCCTTCGGTGAGCAGGACCTGGTGGGAGCCGGGCTGCGCAGCCTGATCGTGGCCCTGTCCAGCTCCGTGCTGACGGTCGCCGTCTCGCTGCCCGCCTCCTACGCGCTGGCCCGCTACAAGGGCGTGCTCAAGCGGGTGGCGCTCGGGTGGGTGCTGGTCAGCCAGGTGTTCCCGTTCATCCTGATCATCATCCCGCTGTTCATGGTGCTCAAGCAGCTCGATCTGGTGAACACGCTGTTCGGCCTGGTGGTCGTGCACGTGACGTTCACGCTGCCGTTCGCGCTGTGGATGCTCCAGGGGTACGTGCGCTCCGTGCCGCGCGAGCTGGAGGAGGCCGCGGCCATGGACGGCGCGACCCGCCTGCGCTCGATCGTCAGCATCGTCGCGCCGCTGCTCGCGCCGGGCGTGGTGGCGACGCTGCTGTTCTCGTTCATCTCCTCGTGGAACGAGTTCCTGTTCGCGCTCGTGGTCCTCAAGGACCCCGATGTGATGACGCTGCCGCTGACGCTGGTGAGGTTCACCGGCCCTGAGGGAGTGTCGAGGCTCGGCCCGCTGGCCGCGGCGTCGCTCATGGCGACGATCCCGAGCCTGATCTTTTTCGCAATCATCCAGCGACGGCTGAGGTCCGGCCTGATGGCCGGCGCTGTGAAGGGCTAGGAGGCTCTTATGCGTATCAAATCCGCGTTGGCGGCGGCGGCGATCGTCGCGCTGGCCGCCGGGTGCGGTGGGGGCGGTGGCGACGCCGGCTCCGGCGAGTCCGCCAAGCCCGGGGAGCCGGTCAAGCTCAACTTCCTCAGCCTCGCCTGGCAGAAGGAGTCGGTCGCGGCCAACAAGCAGCTCGTCGACGAGTGGAACAAGGCCAACCCGACCATCCAGGTCACCTACGTCCAGGGCAGCTGGGACAACGTCAACGACCAGCTCGTCACCTCCTTCGAGGGCGGCGACCCGCCGGACGTCATCCACGACGACTCCCCGGCCCTGTCGGGCTTCGCCTCCAAGGGCTACCTGCTCGACATCAAGGACAAGGTGCCCGCCGACCTCAAGAGCGACATCCCGCAGCCCGCCTGGGACACCGTCACCTTCGACGACGGCAAGGGCAACCAGGGCGTGTACGGCGTGCCGTTCCTGCAGGAGTCGCAGGTCATCATCGCCAACAAGAAGCTGCTCGACGGCGCCGGCGTGCGCATCCCCACCTCCGACAACCCGTGGACGTGGGACGAGTTCGCCGAGGTCAGCAAGAAGCTCACCAAGGGCGGCTCCTTCGGCGTGGCCTGGCCCATGAAGTCGCCGGTCAACAAGACGCTGAACCTGGCGCTCAACTTCGGCGGCACCTTCTTCCAGACCACCGACGGCAAGACGACCGTCAAGGTGGGCCCGGAGGAGAAGCAGGTCCTCCAGCGCATCCACGACCAGCTCTACAAGGACAAGTCCGCCGACACCTCGGCGCTCGGCATGGGCACCGCCGACCCGCTGCCCGGCTTCTTCGCCGGCAAGTACGCGATGCTGCCGGTCGGCGTCTACCTGCGCCAGCAGGTCGTCGAGCAGGCCCCCAAGGGCTTCGACTGGGTCACCCTCCCGCCGCTGAAGGGCACCACCAGCGACCAGGGCGCGGTCTCGCAGACCCTGTCCGTCGCCGCCGACAGCAAGCACGCGGAGGAGTCGCTGAAGTTCATCTCCTTCTTCCTCAACGGCACCAACCAGGCCAAGCTCGCCAAGGGCGACTGGCTGCTGCCCACCTCCGCCAAGGCCGCCGCCGACCCGGCGATGACCACCAAGGAGAACGGCTGGGACGTGGCCACTGCCTCCGCCAAGAACCTCGTCGTCGCGCCGTTCCTCAAGGTCAACGGGTTCGACGAGTGGAAGAGCAAGGTCGCCACGCCGGTCCTGCAGCAGTACTTCGCCAACAAGATCTCGATCGACGACGCGGCGGCGAAGCTGGTGGCGGACGGCAACAAGGTGTTGGAGCGGTACCAGCGGTGACTTATCGGGACAGGGCCCGGGGGTGTCTGCTCGGCCTGGCGGCCGGCGACGCCCTCGGGGCGCCCGCGGAGAACCTCACGCCGGCGGAGATCCGCCGGCGGTGGGGCCGGCTCACCGAGATCGAGGGCGGGGGCACGGACGACACCGAGTACGCGATCTTCGCCTCCTCGCTGCTGGTACGGCACGGGCACGCGCTGACCTCGGGCGACGTGGCCCACGCATACCGTACGGAGATCATCCCCCGGGTGACCGGGCCGATGCGCGGGGCCGGGTTCTCCGAGCTCGGCACCGTCGAGGCGCTCAGGCGCGGGCTCGAACCGCCGCTGACCGGGCTCGTGCACCAGCATGGCTGGTCCGACGGGCTGGCCATGCGGGCGGCGCCGTACGGCGTGTTCTGCCCCGGCGATCCGGCGGAGGCCGCCCGGCTTGTCGAGGAGGACGGGCGGGTCAGTCAGTCGGGTGAGGGTGTGCTGGGCGGCCGGGCCGTCGCCGGGGCGGTGGCCGCCGCGATGACCGGGGCCGCGCCGCACGAGGTGGTGGCCGCCGCGCTGTCGGTGATCCCCGCGGACTCGTGGACGGCCCGCGACATCGTCCGGGCACGCGACGTGATCACTTCGGGCCAAGACGAGCCGCATATCGTCGAAGCGCTTCACCAAGCCGTGGTGGTCCAGCACTACCCCTGGACCGATGTGGCGCCCGAGGCCGTGGCGCTCGCCCTCGCCGCCTACCTGGCGGGCGGCGGCGACGTCGAGGCGACTATCACCTTCGGGGTGAGTCTCGGCCGCGACGCCGACACCATCGGCGCCATCGCCGGCGCCATCGCGGGTGCCGGGCAGGGGCGGGACGGCGTACCGGAACGCTGGGCGAGCAAGATTGGCCCCGTGACGGGCAAATGCCTGCCCGTCGTGGCCGGCAGGCACGTGCTGGACGTCGCCGACGAACTGGCGGAAGGACTGTAGGAACTCATGTCGGGGGACAGGATCGCGGGAGCCTTCGTCGGGCTCGCCGTGGGAGACGCCGTGGGCTGGCCCGCCACCAGGCACCGGTCGGCGCTGCACGCGCCATGGAGCAGGCGGCTGCTGCGCGAGCTCGACACGTTCGCGGAGGAGCACCGGGTGACCACGTTGCCGGTGCCGTTCGCGCTGAACCAGCCCGTGGCGCCGCTGGCCGTCGGCCCGTCCGACGATGCCGAGTGGCTGGCCTGGACGGTGCGTACCATCGACCGGCCGCGCGCCGAGGCGTTCGGCGAGCTGGTGGGCCGCGACGACATCCGGGCGCGCATCTCGGTGGCCACCGCGCTCGGCAATCTGGCCAAGGGCGTCGAGCCCCCGGCCAGCGGCCACGACAATCCACACCATTTCGACGACGCCGCTGCCGTCAGGGCCGTCGCCTTCGGCGCGCTCGGCCGTGACCCGGCCGAGGACGCCCAGGTGACCAACGCCGGTGACGGGCTGCTCGGGGCCCTGGCCATGGCGGCCGCGGTGGCCGAGGCGGTGGCGACGGGCTCCGCCACCGCGGCGGCCGAGGCGGCGCTGGCCGTACTGCCGCCTGACAGCGCTATCGGGCACAACGCCCGGCTGGCGCTGGATGTGGCGCGGAAGGCGGGCGACGCGTTCGCCGCCGTGCCCGCGCTCGACGCCGCGCTGCTCGACCACGTCTACAGCTACGGGGTGGGCGCCGCGCAGACGGTGCCCGTGGCGCTGGCGCTGGCCGAGGTGGCGGGCGGTGTCCTGAGCTCGGCCGTACCCGCCGCCGCGTGCCTGGCCACGCTGGCCGACTCGGCGCCCGCGCTCACCGGGGCGCTCACCGGAGCGTGCGGCGGGCTCGACGCGATCCCGGAGGGGTGGACCGCGTCGGCGCGCACACTGGCAGGCTGCTGTCTGCCGGAACTGGCAGGAAAAGATCTCATCGAACTCTTGGAGGAACTCGCATGACGCCGCTTGAGGACAGGGCGACCGGCTGCGTGGCGGGGGCGGCGGTCGGTGACGCGCTGGGCGGCGCCACCGAGGGCTGGACTCCCGAACAGATCACCACCAGGTACGGCGGGCACGTGGAGGGCATCGTGCCCCCGTACAACGAGGACTGGCGCAACGCCCGGCCCATCGCCCCCTACCACAAGGGCGACGGCCACATCACCGACGACACCCTCATGACGCACGCGCTCATCCGCGTCTACGAGAAGGTCGCGGGTCACCTTGGGGCGTACTCGATGGCCGAGCACTTCGTACCCGAGCTCATGGGTGAGCGCCGGTGGATCCCCGAGCTGGAGGCCGAGGCGCTGCCGCTCCAGCGGATCTTCCTGGCCGAGAAGTGGATCGTCGCCCGGCTGCACTACGGCCACGTGGACCCGCGCGAGGCCGGTGTCGGCAACATCGTCAACTGCGGCGCGGCCATGTACGTGGCGCCGGTCGGCATCGTCAACGCCGCCGACCCCGACGCCGCCTACGCCGAGGCCATCGACCTGACCGGCGCCCACCAGTCGAGCTACGGCCGGGAGGCGGCCGGCGTCATGGCGGCGGCCGTCGCCGAGGCCATGCGGCCCGGCGCGACCTTCGACTCCGTGGTGGCCACCTGCCTGCGGCTGGCCAAGGACGGCACCAGAGCCGCCATCGAGGCGGTCTGTGAGGCGGCCTCTGGGCTCGGCCACTGGGACGGGTCGTTTGAGACGCTGCGGGCGGCCATGCGGCCGTTCGACACGGTCGCCGACACCTACCGCGACCAGGGGCTCGGCGCGCGGCGGCCGAGCCGGGTGCACAGCATCGAGGAGCTGCCGCTGGCGCTGGGCTTCCTCGTGGTGGCCAAGGGCGACTACCGCGACACCGTGCTCGGCGGCGTCAACTACGGCCGCGACGCCGACTCGATCGCCTCCATGGGCGGCGCCATCGCCGGCGCCCTGGGCGGGCTCGGCTCGATCCCGGGCGAGTGGGTCTCACAGGTGGCCGAGGCGAGCCGTACCGACCTGGAGGCGCCCGGCCGGGTGATCGCCGAGGTCGCCCGCCGGGTGCACGCCGACGACGCGGCCCGCCGCCGCGCCGTCGAATCCGCCTTCGCCGCCCTCGACAGCCAATGATCCGCCTCAGCCGAGCGCGGTCGGAAGGGCCGGTGGGCCGATGATCCGCCTGACCTGGGTGCAGCCCGAGGACCTGGTGGGCCATGAGCTGCGCCAGGCCGCCGAGGACGGCAGGGACGTGCGTGACATCGCCGAGCGGTGGCACGCCGCGGGCGGCCACGACGCCCCGCCGCGCGCCGGAGCCTCCGAGCCCGGCGCGCTCAGGCTGCGGCCGCTCGCCGAGGACCTGCTGGACGAGCTGGCCGCCATCCCGTCACCACTCGACCTCGATGAGCCGTCCGACCTGCCCGCCATCATCGCCGCCTGCCCGAACTGGCCCGCGCCCGCCGTTCTCCGGGAGGTCGATCCGGGCCGCGTGCTGGGGGCCTGGCAGGGCAGGGCGGCCGGCTGCGTGCTCGGCAAGCCGGTCGAGAAGATCCCCCGCGCGGGCATCAGGGAGATCGCCGAGGCCACCGGCAACTGGCCTATCACCGGCTGGTTCACCGCCAAGGGCCTGCCCGCCGACATCGCCGAACGCTGGCCGTGGAACCGGCGCAGCGCCGTCAACTCGCTGGCCGAGAACATCGACGGCGTCCCCGAGGACGACGACCTGAACTACCCGCTGCTCGCCCTGTCCGTCCTGGAACGGCACGGCCGCGGCTTCACCACCGACGACGTGGCCAAGCTGTGGCTCGACGAGCTGCCCGCCGGCCGTACGTTCACGGCCGAACGGGTCGCCTACCGCAACCTGCTGGCCGGGGTGGAGGTGCCGGAGACGGCGACGTACCGCAACCCGTTCCGCGAGTGGATCGGCGCGCTGATCAGGACCGACGTGTACGGATGGGTCAATCCCGGCGATCCGGCCACCGCGGCCGAGTACGCCTGGCGCGACGCCCGCCTCACCCACACCGCGAACGGGATCTACGGCGCCATGTTCGCCGCCGCCATGTGCGCGAGCTCCCTGGTCGCCGCCTCCGCCGCCGAGGTGATCGAGGCCGGGCTGTCCGTCGTCCCGCCGCGATCACGGCTCCACCAGGCGGTACGGCAGGCGGCAGAGGACGCCTCGGCGGAGAGTGACTTCGAGCGGGTCGTCGACCGGCTGCACGAGCGGCACGGCGCCCTGCACTGGGTGCACACGATCAACAACGCCGCCCTGGTCGCCGCCACGCTGATCCACGGCCGGGGCGACTTCACCGCCACCATCGCCGGAGCGGTCGCCGGCGGCTGGGACACCGACTCGGCGGGCGCCACGGCCGGGTCCGTCGCGGGCGCGCTGAACGGCGGGGTTCCGGAGCGGTGGAGGATGCGCGACACCCTGGCCAGCAGCCTGACCGGCTTCGATGGGGTGGGGCTGGGCGATTTGGCGCGCCGTACACAGGAGATGATGAGGGCATGATCTCGGTCTTCGGCAGCGCGAACATGGATCTCGTCGCCTACGTGTCCCAGGCCCCTAAGCGGGGCGAGACGGTCACCGGGCGCGGATTCCGTACCATCCCCGGCGGCAAGGGCGCCAACCAGGCCATCGCGGCGGCCCGCGCGGGTGCCGTGGTGGCGTTCCTGGGGGCGGTGGGCGACGACGGCTTCGGCACCGAGATGCGCACCACCCTGGCCGCGGCCGGAGTGGAGGTCGCCCAGCTGCGGCAGGTGCCCGGTCCGAGCGGCATCGCGCACATCGTGGTCGACGACGAGGGCGGCAACTCGATCATCGTGGTGCCCGGCGCCAACGGTACCGTCACCGGGCCCACCGAGGACGACGTCGCGGTGATCGCCGGTTCACGGGCGCTGCTGCTCCAACTGGAGCTGCCCATGGACGCGGTGGTCGCCGCCGCGCAGGCCGGGCAGGTGTCGGACGTACCGGTGATCCTCACCCCCGCGCCCGCCCAGCCGCTGCCGGACGCGCTGCTCGACGCGGTCACGCTGATCGTCCCGAACGAGCACGAGGCCGCCGACATCACCGGGACCGACTCCGCCGAGGCGGCGTTGGAGGCGCTGCTCGCGCGGGTCCCTGAGGCCGTCATCACGCTGGGTTCCGAGGGGGCGCTGTACGGCTCACGGTCGGGCGAGCGGCTGCGCGTACCCGCCGTGAAGGTGAAGGCGGTGGACAGCACGGCGGCGGGCGACACCTTCGTCGGCGCGCTCGCGGTCGCCCGCGCCGAGGGCCTTCCCGCCGCCCCCGCCCTCCGCTTCGCCTCGGTGGCGGCGGCGCTGTCGGTGCAGCGCGAGGGCGCGAGCACGTCGATGCCCACCCGCGCGGAGATCGACGACTCGCTCGCCTGATGCTGGGCAGGTGGGGGTGATGAATGAAGACCTGCCTGATGCGGTGAACCGGGACGGCGGCGAGAGCGACGTGGTGGCGGAGCGGTCAGGGGCCGGCACCCCGAGGGCGCCTCGCCCCGTACCCGCCGATTGGCCCGACACCGACACGAACCCCGCGATCCCCACGCCCGAGATAACCGCCCCCGAGACTGAGGCCGAGGCCACAGTTGACGCCGAAAGGCGTGCCGAAACCGGCGAAGAGGCGGGCGACGGCGCCGAAAAGGAGGTGCGGCCCGAAGCGGGTCCCACCGGCTGACGGCAGCCCTTGCCGCACCCCCGCCGTCAAAGAGGCCAGATCCGACGGCGGGGATTAGCCGGGGATCAAAGCGGCGGCTTTTGCCGGTTTTCCCGAGGGGACGATATAGCGAATGTCCGGCATCACGCCGTGATCTTCTCCTATTCGCGCCACTTCAACGACATACGCCGCTGACCGGTCGGCGGCTATGCGGACCGTGGCGACCCGCCACCCTTGGGGAGCGAAGACCACGAGTTCCGGGGGATACCGATCCAGGCTGCTGAGCGCGTCGGCGGGAAAGGGCGCGGAGCGGAGCGTGAGCTTGAGCCACTCGACGACGTAGCTGTGTATCCCGCGCCTGGTCAGCAGTTCGCGCAGCTCGGCCAGGGCCTGGTCATGCTCGGCCGCGGCACTTTCGCTGATCGGCGAATGGCGTGGATGAGGTTCTGAGGGTTCGGTCGTTTTCCCCAGCGGTTCGCGAGTCATTCCCTGTCACCGTCCATGTTCTGTCCGGAATGCGGCGGGCTTATCCGGTTTATTAACCAGACAGGATGCAGCGGACATGTCCGGAGGGCCTGTCTGTGCTCCGAGAAACATCGCCAGAGTGCCGCTTCCCGGCTAGCTTTGTATTCGGCAAGCAACTGTTCGTATCCAGACAGTCGCGGTGCGTCTTTGTGTGTGCGATGTCGGGAAGAACGGTCCGGAGCATTTCGAGGAGCGTGGCATGTCCGTGGATGAACAGGCCCTATCCCCAGACGAGCAGAACTCCTACGGTGCGGTCCTCAAGGAAGCCCGAATGGCGGTCGGTCTCTCTCAGATGGCCATGGGGGCGCTGATCCCGTGCAGCGAGAGCTTGATCGGCCTGATCGAGCGCGGCAAGCGTAACCCGACCCGGCAATTCACCCTCGCGGCCGAGACGGCCCTGGACCTGAATGGGGAATTGCTTCGGCTGCTGCCCATCAGCAGGATGTCGGGGCCGAAGTGGTTCAGAGAGTGGCCAAAGGTAGAAGAAAACGCCCACACCATCCGAACCTGGCAGCCTCTTGTCGTTCCGGGCCTGCTGCAGACGGCCGCGTACGCGCGAGCGATCCTCTCCGCCGAGCCAGGAGTCACCCAGGACTGGATCGAGGAGGCCGTCGCGACCCGGCTTCAGCGTCAGGCGGTGTTCGACCGCGACAAGCCGCCGATGTACTGGGCGCTGCTCGACGAGTGCGCTCTGATCCGCCCCCTCGGGGGTGCCGAGGTGATGCGGGAACAACTCGAACACCTACTGAAGATGATGGCCACCCCCTTCATCTCAATCCAGATCGTCCCCCTCGGTGTGGGGGCGACGCCGGGTTTGCTTGGCGGCTTCGCCCTGGCTCAAGGCCAGGGCATGCCAGATCACATCTACCTCGACAGCGCTGAACAGGGCTCCGTATCCGATCGCGAGGAGATGGTCCGAAGGGTTAATGTCAGATACGACGCGATCCACAAATGGGCTCATCCCATACACGTGAGCGAGCGACTAGTACGTGAGGTGGCGGCAAAGTATGAAGATCAGTGACGAGCTGCGCGCCGAACTGGCGGCCGCTGAGTGGACGAAATCCACTCTCTCGGGTTCAAACGGCGGCGACTGCCTCTACGCGGCCAAACTGAGCGGCGACCGATACGCGATCAGAGACTCTGAGCAGCCCGACGTCGAGCCGCTGATCTTGCGAGGTGGCGTTTTCCGCGCCTTCGTGGGCGGTGCGAAACTGGGCGAGTTCGACATCTGACCTCCCAAGTGAAGGCCCCGGTAATCGCCGGGGCCCGCACATCCTTCAGCGCACCGGGCGAGGCAGGCGGATGGTGAGGATCCGGCTGGGAACGCCGCTGTCCACCAGCCGCCCGTCCGCTCCGAACTCGCCGAGCCCGAAGTCGTTGTCATTGGCGACCACGAGCGTCCGCGGGTCGAGCAGGGCGATGCCCTCGACCTTGCCAGGCAGAGTGGGGGCGACCTCGGACAGGTCGGCGACGAGCGACTTGGCCGCGACCTTGACATCCCCCAGGTCGGCCAGCGCCTCCAGCGACGGCGCGGTGGCCGGGTCGTCGTACCGCCCGCCCAGCAGGTTCGTGGCCTTGGCCAGGTCGATCTGGTAGATCCGGGCGACATTATCGGTCCGCTCGTCCACCAGCAGCCGGCGGCCGCCCACGTACGCCAGGCCGGAGACCTTCATCTCGCTCTGGTCGCCGTTCACCTTCGGGTCGAAGGTCGTGACGTCCTCGAAGCGGTAGGCGTACTCTCCGGTCACCCGCGCCGCGCGGATGCTGAAGGTGAGGATCCGGCCGACGCGGGAGGATTTGCCGGTCTTCTTGTCCGGATTGGCCAGCGGGCTCTGCACCGCGAGGTACAAGGTGTCGCCGTCGATCGCCAGCCCTTCGAACCCGCGGTTCTGCTGGCGGGAGGCGAGGATGGCCGGCAGCGTCTCCTTGACCGGGTAGTCGGCGCCGGTGAGGTTGAGCCCCTTGGGGACGTACCGGGCCAGCACCCGCCCCCGCTCGGAGACGTGCAGCAGCGACGGCCCGTACTCGTCGACCAGCCAGAAGTCGCCGCGCGGGGTCCGCACCAGGTCCTCGGTGTCCACCCCGCTCGGGTTGTACGGCAGCGCGGTCTGGCCGTCCCAGGTGTAGGGCACCTCGTCGTGGCCGGCCTGGTTGCTCAGTCCGGTGATCGGCTTGCCGGAGGTGCCGACCAGGGGGACGTACTTCTTGATCTCGACGCCGAACCGGGTGGCCACCTGCACGATCGCGGGGGCGAACTCCGGGATGGGGAACGTGCGCCGCTTGTCCGCGCCCACCTGCCCGTTGGGGCCGCGGTCGGTGACCATCCAGTAGTCCCCGCGCCGCCCGGCCGGGAACAGCCCGCTGCCGACCCCGCCCAGCTTGACCCCGCGATCGTCGGCGATGGACCGCTGCAGGTCCTTGAGGGGTACGGGCGGGATGCTCACGTCCTTGACCACCACGGGCCGCGGCGCGGCCTCGGCCAAGGAGGGGGCGGCGGTGACCGCCGGGCCCACGACGAGCGCCAGACCCACGAGTACGGGACGGAACATGGCACGGCCTTTCACACCGGCGAATACGAGCGTCCTGACCCTAATGACGTCAAACGTCCAATTGTTGAAGCGCCGATGAACAGACCTGCCCGAAGTCGCGACGGCCCGCCGCACAGCGGCAGCACCGTTTGTCCTGTTGGTTGACACTCCCGATGGACCGAGCCGATTGTCAGACGGCGTTGCGATGAAGCATGGCCAGCGTCTGTTCGAGCTCCGCCTGGAGGATGTCGCTCGCCGCCTGCCCGTCCCCCTCCCGGATGGCGGCCACCAGCGCGGCATGCGCGTCGTCGCCGGGATTGGGCTCGGTCTCCCGCAGGCCGAGCAGCTCCACCACGTCCACCAGCCGACCCCGCAGCGCCGGGGCGAACTCGGCGAACAGGTCGTCGAGCACCGGGTTGCGCGCCGCCGCCACGACCGCCGCGTGCAGCGCGATGTCCGCGTCCACGAACCCCGCGTCACCGCCCCCGGCCGCCGCCCGCCGTGCTTGCAGGGCCGCCTCCAGTGAGGCGAGGTCCTCGTCGGTACGGCGGGCCGCGGCCAGGCGGGCGGCCTGGGTCTCGACCATCATCCGCACCTCGTAGACGTCGGTGATCGCGGCCCGGCGCAGGCGGGTGGGCCAGTCGGCGGCCGGTTCGGTGGCGATGACGAACACGCCGCTGCCCTGGCGGGCCTGCACCAGCCCGGCGCCCGCCAGCGCGCGCAGCGCCTCGCGGACCGTGGAGCGGCCCACGCCGAGGGTCTTGGCCAGGGCGTTCTCGCCGGGGAGTCGGGTGCCGACCGGCCAGTGGCCGCCGGTGATCTGCTCGCGCAGGTGCTCGGTGGCCTGCTCGACCAGAGGGCTGGGACGAAGGGTGCCGAGCGGCATCGCGGATGAACCTCTCAGGTTGTCTGAGGACCTGTGTTGTGGTTAGTGTACCCGGCATGACGTCACGTGGTCTCCTTCTCGGCCGCCGCGGCGGGGCCTGAATCGACCGGCACCCCGCCGCGGTGGCTCCGCAGTGCCGGTCGAACCCCTGAGAACGACCGGAAGGAAACCCCGTGCACGACTGGAACCGGCAACGCCCCAGCGCCATGCCGTACCACCGCTACCAGCCCGCCCACCGCCGCGTCGAGGTGCCGCTGACCGAGCGCGGCTGGCCCGCGCGGCGCATCGAGCGGGCGCCGCTCTGGGTGCCCGTGGACCTGCGCGACGGCAACCAGGCGCTGGCCGAGCCGATGGACCCGGCGCGCAAGCGGCGGATGTTCGAGCTGCTGGTGGCCATGGGCTTCAAGGAGATCGAGGTCGGCTACCCGTCGGCCAGCCAGACGGACTTCGACTTCGTCCGCGACCTGGCCGTGCCGGGGGCGGTGCCGGAGGACGTGACGATCGTCGTGTTCACGGCCGCCCGGCGCGACCTGATCGAGCGGACCTTCGCCTCCGTCGAGGGACTGCCGCGCGTCGTCGTCCACCTCTACACGGCGACCGCTCCCGTCTGGCGTGACGTGGTGCTCGGCCACGACAGGCAGGCGTTGCGCGCCCTCATCAAGGACGCGGCCGCGCACGTGGCCCGCCTGGCCGACGCCCGTCCGGGGCCGCCGATCAGGTACGAGTTCTCGCCCGAGGTGTTCAACCTCACCGAGCCCGACTACGTGCTGGAGGTGTGCGACGACCTGACGGCCCTGTGGGAGGCGAGCCCGGACCGCCCGGTCATCCACAACCTGCCCGCCACGGTCGAGACCGCCACCCCGAACGTCTACGCCGACCAGATCGAGTACATGCACCGCCACCTGGCCCGCCGCGACTCGGTGATCCTCTCGGTGCACCCGCACAACGACCGCGGCACCGGCGTCGCCTGCGCGGAGCTGGCGCTGCTGGCCGGGGCGCAGCGGGTCGAAGGCTGCCTGTTCGGCAACGGCGAGCGCACCGGCAACGTCGACCTGGTCACGCTCGCGCTCAACCTGCACTCGCAGGGCGTGGACCCGATGCTGGACCTCTCCGACATCGACGCGATCCGCCGTACGGTCGAGCACTGCAACCGTCTGCCCGTCCCTGATCGCCACCCGTACGCCGGTGACCTGGTCTACACCGCCTTCTCCGGCACCCACCAGGACGCCATCGGCAAGGGCCTGGCCCACCACGCCAAGCGAGCCGCCGAGCTGGGCGTGCCCGTGGAGCAGGCGCCCTGGGAGGTGCCGTACCTGCCGATCGACCCCGCCGACGTGGGCCGCGACTACCAGGCCGTGATCCGCGTCAACAGCCAGTCGGGCAAGGGCGGCATCGCCTACCTGCTCAGCACCCATCAGGGGCTCGACCTGCCGCGACGGCTGCAGATCGACTTCTCGGCGGTCGTCCAGCGGGCCACGGACGGCAGCGGGGCGGAGGTGACGGCCGCGGAGCTGTGGCGGCTCTTCCAGGCCGCCTACCTGGAACCGGCGGACGACGGGCCGTACGCGCTCGCTGACTGGAGCACCGCGGAGACCGGGCCGGGGGTCCACGAGTTCGCCGGCACCCGGCGTGATGGCGGCGGCGAGCTGCGGGGGACCGGCAACGGCCCGCTGTCGGCGCTGGCCGGGGCGCTGGGCGGGGTCGACATCCTCCACTACGCGCAGCATGCCACCGGGCCGGGCCAGGACAGCCAGGCCGTCGCCTACGTGGAGGCGCGGGTGGGGGAGACGGTCCGGTGGGGAGCGGGCCGCGACACTTCGGTGCTGACCGCCTCCGTCCGCGCCCTGCTCGCCGCCGTCAACCGAGCCGCCGTCAACCGAGCGGCTTCAGTCGCTTAGGCCACGCGGCGCTGCTTGGGGACCAGATTCAGGGTCGGGGAGAACCGTCCGTCGCAGCCCGGCACCGCGGTCACGTGCGCGGAGACCTCCGTCTCGCTCTGGACCCTGATGCTCGCGATGTAGAACGGCGTGAGCAATGTCTGCGGCCGCCTGCGACCGAGACTCAGGTAGCCGAAACGGAACCACTGCGGCGTCAGCCGGGTGTCCTCCATACCGGCGAAGGACTCCGCCACCCGGGCGGCGACCTCCCGCGCCGCCTGGATCGGCGTCCGCACCCCGGGCTCCGCGACCGTCGCGCCGCCCCCGTCACCGGCGAAGCGGCGGGTCGACACGCTCAGCGACGTCACGCCGCCGCTCGCGCCCAGCTCCACGGTGGACGACGCCCTGCCGTACACCGGAAGATCACGTACGTAATGCCGGAACGAGCCGAGCGCCCGGCACAGGCTGGGCTCGGTCCAGCGCTCCCCGGCCGCCGCCTTGACCCGCCAGAGGCGCTCGAACGCCAACTCGTCCTCAGCCGGTACGAGGGACGGCAGCCCGATCCGATCCCCGGCGGCGCGCAGCATGCCGGTCAGCTCCGCGTCACCGGGGTCGTTCTCGAAGAGGTCCTCGGACGGCGGCAGGTCGAGATGCACGGTCATCGAGCCCGACGCGTGGAATCCCACGGCCCGCAACCGGCCCGGCAGCCACACCGTGGTCCGATCCTGGTGGGTCACCGTCTCGAAGGAGATGCCGTCGCGCGGACCGGCGACGGCCAGGACCAGCTCCTCCAGGCGGCGCTGGACCGCGCTCGGCTCGGGCACGGCGAGCCCCAGCACGCTCACCGTGGCGGGCACCTCCCCGGCCATCGAGGCCAGCTCTTCGGCGAGATCGTCGGCGTATGGGAAAGCGGACATGAAGGCTCCTCGGCTCCGGCCGTTCTGATCAGCCCAGGACCTGCGGGCTGAGGTCACCGCGTCAGAACCTCAATGATCAGTACGCCGGAGCACGAGCCGCGTCAGGACGGAACCTAGGGATGTCCCTAGTCCGGGAGCGAGCCCGTCAGGAGGACAGGTGGCGGGCGCAGTCGTCGCGGTAGCGCTGCACCAGCTCGCGGATCCGCTCCGGGTCGGCGAGCACGGCCCGTGACACCGACGGGACGACCGCCTGCCGTACCGGACCGAACAGCCGGGCCAGGTCGGCCGGAGCGGCGCCCTGCGCGCCCAGGCCCGGCGCCAGGATGGGGCCGTTGAGCTGCTCCAGCGGATGCTCCAGCGACGGCAGGGTGGCGCCGATCACGACGCCGACCGGACCCAGGGGGGCGCGGCCCGCGTTCGCCGCCGCGGCGCCCGCGAAGATCTCGCCCGCGACCGCCGTCTGCAGCGCCACGGCCTCCGGGTTGGAGGTGCGCGCCAGGACGAAGACGCCGGCGTCGTTGGCGATGGCCGACGTGATCGCGCCCGCCAGCGAACCGAACCCGAGGTAGGGGCTGAGCGTCACGGCGTCGACCGCGAGCGGGCTGCCCCGGTCGAGGTACGCCTCGGCGTAGGCGGCCATCGTGCTGCCGATGTCGCCCCGCTTGACGTCGAGGATCACCACCGTGCCCGCCTCACGCAGGTCGGCGATGACGCTCTCCAGCACGGCGATGCCCCGGCTGCCCCAGCGCTCGTAGAACGCGGACTGCGGCTTGACCACCGCCGCCACGTCGCCGATCGCGTCGACCACCGTATGGCTGAACCGCTCCAGCCCGGCCGGGGAGTCGTCGAGCCCCCACGCGTCGAGCAGCGCTGGGCTGGGGTCGATGCCTACGCAGAGTGGGCCGTACTTGTCGAGCCTGGACCGCAACCGTGTCCCGAACGACTCATTCACCACTGGACTCCCCTCGCGACGTACGCAGACTAACGGCGCCGCTCTGATGCGGGAAAGGCTTTCGACCATGGCGGTATGGGCTGCCTCTTCTCGCCTCCAGTCTTCCAGAGTTCGCCTCCGGGGTAGATCAGCTGACATGTACGAGATCGCCCACCGCACGCTGACGCTGCGCACCGAGCCGCTACGCGAGGTCGTCGTCACGATCGGGCTGCCGATCGAGGAGCCGACGGGGGAGTGGTCGTGCCCTTACCGGATCGACGGGCTCGCCGGGTGGGAGCACGATCGCAAGGTCACCGGCGTCGACTCGCTCCAGGCGCTCGAACTCGCCATGACCATGGTGCGGGCCGCGCTCGCCGGCTCGCACGAGGCCAAGGAAGGGTTGCTGAGCTGGGACGAGGAGCCCACCGACGGACGCGAGCACACGGTGTACGTCCGGTGGGAGAAGGAGCACGACGTCGCCTATATCGCGATGAAGCACGAAATAGTGCCAGGTGAGGCGGTACGGCAGACCCTGTCGGAGGATGTCGTGCTCGACTACGCGGAGTCGGGAGAACTGCTCGGCGTGGAACTCCTCAACGCGGCCACGACGATGCCGTCAGAGATGCGCCTCTGAGTGTTCTGAGTGATCAGGCGGCAAGGGTGGAGCCGCGTATGACGAGTTCGGTGGCGAGTTCGACGTGGCGGGAGTCGATTTTCTCGCCCGCGGCCAGACGCAGGGCGGTGCGCAGGGCGACGGCGCCCATCTCGCGCAGCGGCTGGCGTACGGTGGTCAGCTGCGGCGAGGTCATGGTGGCGATCTCGGTGTCGTCGAAGCCGACGACGCTGAGGTCTTCGGGGACACGCAGGCCACGCGCCCTGGCGGCCTGGATGGCGCCGAGGGCGCTCTCGTCGCCGGCGGCGAAGATGGCGGTCGGCGCGGGGCGCAGGTCGAGCACGGCGGCTCCTTCTTGCACCCCGTGGGGATAGCAGAAGCCCGCAGTACGGACATATTCCGGAGGTACGGGCACGCCCGCGGCTTCCATGGCGGCGCGGAAGCCATGCATGCGTGCCTGGTTGACGGCCGCGGTCGCGGGACCGCCGAGGTAGGCGATGCGGCGGTGGCCGAGGGCGAGCAGATGCTGGGTGGCGGACAGGCCGCCGGCGAAGTTGGTGCAGCCGACGCTGGTCACGGGGGCGTCCGGCAGGTTCAGGGGGTCGATGACGACCACGGGTAAACGTACTCGCGACAGCGCGGCCAGCTGGGCCTTGGTCGGCCCGTTGGTAAGAGTGATCATCGCCCGCCGCCCGGCGGCGACCAGGTCGCGAGCCCAGGAGGTGCCGCCGCCGGCCATGCCCTTCGTACCGCTGACGACGACCGCCACGCCCGACTCGGCGCCGGCGTCGATCGTGCCCTTGATGATCTCGGTGGAGTAGGCGCACATCTCGTCCACCCACATCTCGACCGTGGCCGACCCATCGGCCAGGTCCCGGGGTGACGAGCGCGGGACGTAGCCGTGTTCCAGCAGCAGGGACTGCACCAGTGTACGGGTGTCAGGCGCGACTTCGCGGCGGCCGTTGAGCACCTTGGACACGGTGGCCACGGACACGCCGGCCGAAGCGGCGACGGTGGCCAGCGTGGTACGCCTGGGGCTGCTCGGCATGAATTCCTCCCTAACGCCGACATATACCCCAAAGGGCCGCTCAGCCGCAGCGGATTTAATGGTGGGGTGATCGCACCCCGTATCGTGGCAACAGACCTTGACGGAACCCTCCTCGACTCCACCGGCTCAGTGTCCCCGCGCACCCGCCGCGCCCTGGGGCGCGCCCGCGACGCCGGCGCCGACATCGTGTTCGTCACCGCCCGGCCGCCACGCGGCGTGGACCCGATCGCCGCGATGGCGGACGTCACCGGCACCGCGGTCTGCAGCAACGGCGCCATCGTCTACGACCTGGACACCCGCGAGATCACCAGCACGTACGCGCTCGACCTGGCCGCCGCGAGGAAGCTGATGGAGACGCTCCGCGAGGCCCTGCCCGGTGTCGCCTTCGCGGTGGAGACGGGCCGGCACGTCCTGGTCGAGCCCGGCTACACCAGGCGCATCCTCCCGGACCTGCCCTTCACCCGCGAGGTCGTGGACGCCTGCGAGGAGGGTGAGCCGGTCGTCAAGCTGCTGGCCTGGTCGGCGACGCACGCGGTGGACGAGATGTTCACCGCCGCCGTCGCGGCCGTCGAGGGCCAGGCCGAGGTGACGCACTCGGGCGGCAGCGGGCTGCTGGAGATCAGCGCTCCCGGGGTGACGAAGGCCGGCACGCTGGCCCGGCTGTGCGAGGAGCGGGGGGTGGACGCGGCCGAGGTGGTGGCGTTCGGCGACATGCCCAACGACCTCGCGGTCCTCGCCTTCGCCGGGGCGGGGTACGCGATGGCGAACGCGCACCACATGGTGATGGCGGCCGTCGAGCGGCGCACCTTGTCCAACGACGATCACGGGGTGGCCGCGGTCCTGGAACGCCTGTACCGCTTGTGACCCCGTTGTCACTCCGCAGGTTGTATCACCGCGGCGAGAACGGTTTGCCGTGCATGTGGACGATGTCGGGCATGCGTCCGCCGGAAGGACGTTCACTTGCGGTAGACGACCTCCTTGTCGCCGGGAGCCGGGTACGCCATGATCAGCAGCCGCTGGCCGCCCTGATCTTCGCCCTTCCACGGGAACCAGGCGTAGTGCACACGGATCCGGTAGTGGCCCGCGCGGCCGTTGAGTGACAGGTCCGGCAGTTCGGTGCCGCTGACATTGTCCGAGAGCACGATCTCTCCCATGGGACTGCGGTAGCCGACCTCGACGACCGTGTCCCAGCCCTTGGTCTCCACGGGTGGGCGGCGCGGGTAGGTCTCGACGGTGACGCAGAGGTCGAAGTCGGGGTTCGTGATGACCGCCAGAGCGCCGGGTTCGGAGGAGACCAGCCCGTTGCCAGGGTCCAGGTTCGGGTCCCCGTCCTCGTTCTCGTACGTCTGCAGGACGCCGTAGTCGGTCATCTGGGGCTCTTTTATCCGGATCGCCGTGGCCGGCTTGATGCGCGGATGGTGGCGTGGCGTCGCGTCGCACATGCGTTGAGCCTCCGCCCGCATCTCCGCGATCTCCTGGTCCTGCTTGGCGCGTCCGGCCTTGACGATGGCGGCGGCGCTGGGGCAGATTTCGGCGATCATGTAAGTCAGGGTGTTGCGGTCGATCTTCCAGCGGGCCAGCTCGCGCGGGTCGTTACGCGTGTGGAGTTCGCACAGCCGGCGTCCGTAGGCGAGCACGGCCTGGTCGGGTGTGGTGGCGGTGAACCGCGCCAGGCCGGTGCCCTGACCGCGGAGGGCGCAGACGAACTGCTGCTCGGCGGTCAGCTCGGGGGGCGGCTCCGGTTGTTCCTGTTCCCAGTACGGGGGCGGATGGCATTCCTCGGCCGTGGTGGCGGGTCCGCGGGCCTGGTCCGCCGCGGGGAGAAGGCAGAGTGCCGCAGCTGAGGCGATGCCCGCCACGAGCACGTGGCGTCGGCCGCGGTGGGCGGGCGGGGCGGCGTACAGGAACGTCAGGATGAGGGCGGACGCGGTGAGCGCGAGGCCGTACCACAGCGGGGAGATGCCGGTGGAGACCAGCGCGCCGTCCTTGACGAACAGGCCGGCGGGGTAGAGCGGCAGCTCCCCGAAGAGGGGGCCGGAGGCCGTCTCAGTGAACGCGCTCACGGCGGCGACGGCGGCCAGGGAGAACAGCGACAACGTCGTGGCCCGCATGAGGCGCTGGGTGCGGTGCCGGACGGCGGCCAAGATGAGCAGTGACGGGAGGCCGACGCCTACGAGGAGGTCGAGTGCGTACCAGGTGATGAGGAGTTCGGAGCTGCCGTGCTCCTGCACGATGCTCCACAACGCGTTCGTCGGCCCGAGCCAGAACGGCATTCCGTGCGCGAGATTGACGGCCGCCGGGAGCAGCGGGAGCACGATCGCCACTACGGGGAGCGGCCATCGTCTGGCGGGCGCTCGCACGGACCGCGGCCGGGGCGCCGGGGGCATGAGGCTGCCCAGGTCGTGCGCGGATCGGGCCCACCAGACCAGCCCGAAGACGGACAGCGCGCCGAGGAGTACGTAGACCAGCTGGTCCCAGGGCACCTCGCTCGCGTAGCTGAACGTCAGCAGCGAGCTGGGCCGGAGGAGCGATATGACCAACGCGACCACGCCGATCCGCACGGTCGTCCGGCTCCAGCGCGGATCCCGCGCCTGCGCCACCAGCACCGATATCGCCCACGCCGGCCAGATGAGTTCCCCTACCCCGAACAGACCGGCCATCCAGGCGGGGGAGCCGGCGCCCAGGCTCCATGTGGCGGCGGTGGCCAGGCCGTTCACCGCGTGGAGCATCCCCGTCACGAGGACGATGCGCCGCAACCATCGAAGAGTGGTGCCGCGCAGCACACGGAAGAACAGCCAGGCCGTCAGCAGCTGGATCGCTCCGGGGATCAGCTCCATCCACCAGGTGTACGGGATGGGCAGCAGCAGGAGCAGGTCGTGTCCGACGCTGACATAGAGCGTGGCCCGGAGCAGGCGGACCTCCCTGCCGTGCCGCGCCGGCTGGCCGCGCTCAGGTCCTCGGAGCACCTGCCAGTACGCCCAGGCCTGCACCGCCGCGATCAGGACCAGCAGGACCACGAGCCACCACCACGGCCGGAGGTCGTCGGCCGCGAAGTCACTCCGGTCCGCGACGACCACCCAGAGGGGGGTGATGTCGCCGGTGACCTCGACGACGACGGCGAGGACGACCACGGCGGCCAGGTAAATCATGGCGAAGACGGCCGCGATCCGGCCGAAACGGTGGCGGCGCATGAGGCTACTCCTGGGGGGCGAAGGCGCCCAACCTTAACGAGCCGCCGCCAAGTTGATCAAGAATCGGTTGGGTAACGAGCCCTGGGGCGGCTGCTCTGCTCGCTGCCCCGTTCACGGCGGCGTCCGCATCGGCAGGGCCCGGACGTCAGCGAAGGGGCGGGCCTCGCCGTGTACGCCTTCTGGCGTACAGAGGATGACGACGGGCGTCGGATGCCGCGCTGACGTGACGGCAAGATCCTTGAGACCTCACGAGGTCAAAGGAGAAGCGAGTGGTAACTCAGGCCGCCAAGGGAAGCGGATATCTGACCACGTTCAAGATCATTGCCGCGCTGAACGCGCTGGCGGTGCTCTTCCAGGCCGTGACGGCCGGTCAGTTGCTCAGCGGGGCGTCGGCAGGGTCGCACGGTATGGGGGCCTTGGCCGTACACGTGCTGGGGCTGGTGCTGCTCGTCGCGGCCGTGCTGGTGTGGCGGCCGGGGCGTGGGGCGGGCTGGCCCGCGCTGGTCGGGCTGGCGATTCTGCTGCTCGGGTTCGTACAGTCGGCGGTGGGCGGGGCGGGTGTGCTGACCGTGCACGTGCCGCTCGGGATGGCGGTCTTCGGGCTGAGCGTGTGGCTGCTGGTCTGGGCTTGGCGCCGCTGAGCCGGTCACGGGTGATCGACGGTTACCGGTCGCCGTGTCTGGCCAGGTGGTCGGCCTTGCGGATGGGCTCCGGCAGGCGGTGGTACGGCGAGAGCCGCAGGACCTCGGCGCAGGCCGTGTCGAGGGTGATGCGGTGGCCCTGCGACACGTACACCGGCTTGACGTTCCGCTGCGTACGCAGGGCGCGGCCCACGGTCGAGCCGTCCAGCTCGATCGGCGTCCATGCGCCCCGAGCGGGGTCCGGGGCGTCGTGGGTGCCGACGAAGTGGGTCTTGCCCACGCCGATCGCGGGGAGTCCGGTGAGCACGCCCAGGTGGCAGGCAAGGCCGAACCCGCGTGGGTGCGCGAGGCCGTACCCGTCGCAGACGAGCAGGTCAGGGGTGACGGTGAGCCGTTCGAGCGCCTCCACCAGCGCGGGCAACTCGCGAAAGGCGAAGAGCCCCGGCACGTACGGAAACCGCGCCTTGCCACGAACCACCACTTGCTCGACCACCACGAGATCGCCCGCCATGCCCCGTGCGTGGTCGTCCGTGGCGGCGGTTGTGGAGAGCACCACCACGGCGGCGGCCACCTCGTCCTCGCCGTGGTAGTGCACGTCAAGTCCCGCCACCAACGTGAACGAGGTCGGGCCGGTCAGCTCGAGGTGAAGCCGGAGGCGCTCCTGGATCGCCTCCGCCTCCGCGGTACTCGTCGGCCAGGGGTGAAGCTGGTTTACCCGCACATGGTCAACCTATGCCCATCGGCTCCCGGGGCGTCACTGTCACCGCCGACCAAGCCGTCCTTCGGCGGGGACAGGACACCGCACGCACATCCGACCACAACGAGCACCGCGGCCACGACCATCAAGCTCTGCCCGTCTACCCGCACTCAGCTGTGCGGCGGGTGAGCACCAAGGGGGCGTCCTCGGTGATGGCTACCGTGTGCTCGGAGTGGGCCGTGCGCGAGCCGTCCGCCGACCGAATGGTCCAGCCGTCGGCGTCGTAGACGATCCGGTCGGTCGTGCGGGCGAACCAGGGTTCGAGCGCGAGGGTCAGGCCCGGCCGGAGCGTAAGGCCGCGCCCTGCCCGGCCCTTGTTCGAAACGTGGGGCCCCTCGTGCATGGTGCGGCCAATGCCGTGGCCACCGAACTCGGTGTTGACCGGGTAGCCGTAGTCGTGGGCTACCGCCCAGATGGCCGCCGAGATGTCACCCAGGCGATTGCCCGGACGCGCCACCTCGATCGCCGCCTCCAACGCTTCCTCGGTGGCGCGGATAATGCGCAGGTCCTCCTCGGCGGCGGTCCCGACGACGACCGTGCGCGCCGAGTCGGCCACCCAGCCGTCGACGCTGACCGCGAGGTCCGCGCTGAGTACGTCGCCGTCACGCAGCGTGTAGTCGTGGGGTATTCCGTGCAGGACGGCGTCGTTGACCGACAGGCAGATGACGTTGCGGAACGGGCCGCGTCCGAAGGACGGCGCGTAGTCCCAGTAGCACGACTCCGCCCCGGACCGTTTGATCATGCCGCGCACGTGGTGCTCCAGGTCCAGGAGGTTGACGCCCACGTCGGCGAGCCGGCCGACCTCGGAGAGCACCTCGGCGACGAAGCGCCCGGCCACGTGCATGCGTTGGATCTCCGCAGGCGTCTTCAGTTCGATCATGATTACCTCGCGTCACAGGATGCTGGTATTACTATACCGGCACCTTAACAGCTTGCCGGTATAGTAATACCAGCCCTATCTTGGGAGCATGGTCCGTCAACCGCTCACACCTGAGCAGATCGAAGCCGGCAGGCGTCTTGGCGCCCTGCTGCGTCACGCACGAGCCGGACGCGACCTGGCGGAAGTCGCGCACGCGGCCGGCATCTCGCCGGAGACCCTGCGCAAGATCGAGACCGGACGACTGCCCTCTCCCGGATTCGGCACGATCGTCTGCCTCGGCGAGGCACTCAACGTGCCGGTTCAGGCGTTGGCAGCTATCTGGCTCGGCAACGACCTACCGCTGGAAGCCGTCTCGTAGCCGCTGTCGCGCCGGCCCACGGAACACCGGCCGTTGGGTTACCGGCACCGAGGCTCCCGATGCTGGGTGCCGTTGTCGATGGCCTCCGCCTGGAATCGGGACGTATCGCCCTGCATCCTCATCCCGACGATGCGAGGTCGAAGAGCGGACCAGTGGCGGCAGGTTCTGTAGTGTCGGGAATCGTGAGGGATGTCCTGGTGGTCGTCGGCCCAGGGCTGGTCGCCGACGCCGCGTTGCTCAGCGAGATCGCCGAACGCGAGTTCGCCGCCCTCGGGGTCTCTGGCGCGCTCGCGCACGCTCGTGACGCGGCCGAAGTCATGGTGTGTATGGCGGGCGGCGACGGTGAGTTGCCCGCCGCGGCCGTCGTGGTGGTTCCGGGGCCGGTGGATGAGGTGCGACGGCTCATGGGGCAGTGCCTTGGGCCTCTGGTGTGGCTGGATCTCGCCCGGGTGGACGGGGCTGAAGTGGGGGAGGGGGCCACGCACGTTCACGGGCGTGGCGTCGAGGGGTTGATCTGGGCGATTCGGCATGCCGTACACCGTCTGCGGCATCCGCGGATGCGGATCGCGTACGGGGCGCATCGCGATCAGTGGGGTGAGCTGTACCTTCCCGAGGGGGCGGTGGACAGGCCGGCTGTCGTGGTGCTCGTTCATGGCGGGAACTGGCGGTCGAACTGGGCGGCCGATCTCATGGACGCGCTCTGCCTCGACCTCGTCGGCCGAGGGCTCGCCGTGTGGAACCTCGAATACCGGCGTCCCGACCTGTACGGGTGGCGGGCGACCACCGCGGATGCGGCCGCTGGGCTGGCCGCGTTGTCGACCGTGGACGCGCCGCTCGACCTCGGCCGGGTCGCCGTCGTCGGTCACTCCGCCGGGGCGCAGCTGGCCTTCCGCGCGGTGGCCGACGGGGCGCGGGTTTCGCTGGCCGTGTCGCTGGCGGGGATGCTCGACCTCGCCGAGGCCGACAGGCGCTGGCTCGGCTCCGGCGCGGTCGCCGCCGCCCTCGGCACAGCCTCCAGTACCGGCCTCGAGGTCGGTACGGCGAGTCCGCTGCTCAGGTTGCCGTTGCGGGTCCGCCAGCTGATCGTCCAAGGGTCCGGGGACGAGCTGGACCTGGTGGACTTCGCGCGCCGCTACGCCAGGGCCGCCCGGGAGGCCGGAGATGACGTGACGTATCTGGAAATGTCCGGCGACCACTTCGCGGTGATTGACCCGCATGCCCCGATCTGGCGCACCACCGCCCTCGCCATCACCGATGCCCTCCGATAACCCGAACTTCACTCGACTCGCCGATCCTCCTCGCGCGGTGGATAGGTGAATGTCTGGGTACCAGCCCAGCCCTCGGCGACAATGTGATAGCCGTGCGCGGCTTCACTGGCGGTGTGGTCAGGGCCGATGTCGACCGTGTCGGCAGTTGCCCAGGCCCCGTTGATCTTCTGCTCGATGACGTAGAGGAACTCGTTGTAGCCCAGGGATGAGGACACGAACGTGTTGACGATGGTGAGAGAGCGGCGACCCGCGGTCAGGGTTCGCGGGATTTCGACGATCTGCTCCCGCCATTTGTAGGTGCTGTCGCCGGGCAGCTGCCGCCACGACCCGGCCGGATTCCCGTTGACGGTGATGGTGGCGTACTGCCGGGCGACGCCCGCGTCCAGGCGGCGGATCAGCCGCACTCCGCTGTTGGCGGGATCGACGGTCGCGGTGAACCGGCTCGACCCGCCGGCGCTGAACGCACGGCCGTCATCGCTGACGATGCGGCCGGTAGCCACAGGGCCGCCGAAACCGTCGGACACGACGCTTTGTGACGCACCCCGCTGATCGAAGATGACGCTCAGGGCGCCTGCGGTCGCCAGCGCGGCCAACACGGCCGACACGGCGGCTTGGCGCCAGCTTCGGCGGGGGACAGGGGCCGGCCCTGCCTCGTCCGGCCCGGCGGGCAGCCGGGCGACTCGTACCCGCTCCCATGCCCTTTCCCACGCCGGGAGCTGCTGCTCGGGCACCCGGCACGCCCGCAGGAAGGCCACCATCAACGCCTTCTTGGGGAAGCGCCGGCCGGCCAGCATGTCCGCACATGTCGCCCGTGGCAGCCGGGTCCCACCCGCCTTGTCCGCCCGCAGCTGCAGCTCCCGCAGTGACGTATCGGCCCGCGCGAACTGCTCGGCCAGCAACCTCACCAGATCCTCGTGGCAGGTCACCGACTCCACCCCGGATCGGGACACCTGCCTGACGACCTGGGACTCCTCGCCACCCTCGCTCATCGCCTCGAACCCCCGCCCTCCCGGCCTTCGGCTCCTCCGTACCGCAAAGTGTACGAGCGCTTACTGAGTGTGTCCGAGGGATGGCGGCAGTGGCGACCTGCCGTCCGGGCCTGGCCATCGGATGGCCCGATTCCGTCCGAGTCCGTCCGAGCTCCTGTTGGACACCTGGGCTGGGCGGCTTCGCTGGCTCTCGACGCGGCGAACCCGCCGCACCTGACGGAGCAGAAAGGCAGACCACCACCATGATGATCCGCAATGTCACGGCCAACGCCCTCCTGACCGCGGCCCTGTTCGGTGCCCTCCCGGGGGGCGCCGCCATCCCGGCCCCGGCGGCGGCCGCGGCCGCGGAGTGCGGGGTCCGGAGCGACGGCAAGCTCTACTGCGGAAACACCCCGAACGTCACCCTGTCGTACGACGCCTCCTACCAGACCGCGGAGACCGGCGTACTGACGAGCAGTTTCAGCTGGTTCCAGTGCTGGGTCGAGGGCGGCCCGCATGCCGGCGGCAACAGCATCTGGTACCTCGCCGCGGGCGACAAGGCGGTGCCGCCCTACCGCGGCTGGGGCTTCCTGCCCGCCGTGCATGTGGCCACCGACCATGACCCCGCGCCGGGCCTGCGCGAGTGCACCTTGGCCGACTACGACCTCATCGGACCGTGACTCCGCCGAGGTCCGGACCCGCCAAGAGAACAACACCGAAGGAGACACAAAGATGAACAAGCGTCAGGTCATCGCCACGACCATCGCCACCACGGCATTCGCGCTGTTCGGGCTGGCCTCGCCCGCCGCCTCCGCCGAGGCCTGCGGGGTCGACCCGCACGACGGCAGGTTGCACTGCACCAACGACGAGGGCGGACTCCCCGTGTTCCACGAGCCCCGGCCCGTCGACGCCGTGGACTTCCTCGACACCACGCAGAGCTGGTTCACCTGCTGGACACAGGGAGAGCTCCATCCAGGGGGCAACACCACCTGGTACGGAACCGTCGGCGACAGGTTCGGCAACTTCGGGTACGTACCGGCCTCCGTGGTGCACACACCGAGCGCCTTCGACGCCGACCCCGGCAAGTACGGCCTGCGCAGGTGCTGAACCCGATCCACCTGAATCGGTAGACCCCGCACCACCACGGCGACGGCGACGTAACCGCCGCCGTGGTGGTGCGCGGGTGGGTCTGGTGCGTACGACGGGAGGAGACCGACACTGTGGACATGCAGTCGTACTCCAGCGCCACCGCGCCGACCCCCCTCCTGGGCGAGACGATCGGCGAGAACCTCGAACGGACCGTCGCGGCCTTCGGCGACCGAGAGGCCCTGGTCGATGTCCCCACCGGACGCCGATGGACCTACACCGAGCTCGACGCCGACGTGAACCGCCTCGCGCTCGCCCTGCTGGCCAAGGGCATCGCGAAGGGCGACCGGGTGGGCATCTGGGCGCCCAACCGCGCGGAGTGGGTGCTCGTGCAGTACGCCACGGCGAAGATCGGCGCGATCCTGGTCAACGTCAACCCGGCCTACCGGAGCCACGAGCTGGAGTACGTCGTCAAGCAGTCGGGCATGCGGCTGCTGATCAGCGCCCAGACGCACAAGACCAGCGACTATCGCGCGATGGTCGAGGAGATCGGCTTCGCGAACGCCATCTACCTGGACGATCCGGGCTGGGACGCGCTCCTGGCCGAGACCGTCGCGGAGGACCGGCTGCGGGCTCGCATGTCGGAGTTGTCGTGCGACGACCCGATCAACATCCAGTACACCTCCGGCACCACCGGCTTCCCCAAGGGCGCGACTCTGTCGCACCACAACATCCTCAACAACGGCTACTTCGTCGGTGAGCTGATCCACTACACCGAGGCCGACCGGGTCTGCCTGCCGGTGCCGTTCTACCACTGCTTCGGCATGGTCATGGGCAACCTCGGCGCCACCTCGCACGGGGCCTGCGTGGTGATCCCCGCGCCCAGCTTCGAGCCCGAGGCGACGCTGCGGGCCGTACAGGACGAGAGATGCACGTCGCTGTACGGCGTGCCGACCATGTTCATCGCCGAGCTGGGGGTGGCGAAGGGGTACGACCTGAGCACGCTCCGGACCGGCATCATGGCCGGGTCGCCCTGCCCGGTCGAGGTGATGAAGCGCGTCGTCAGCGAGATGAACATGCGCGAGGTCGCCATCTGCTACGGCATGACCGAGACGTCCCCGGTGTCCACGATGACCAGGTCCGACGACGACCTGGCCCGCAGGACCGAGACCGTCGGCCGGGTGCTGCCGCACGTCGAGGTGAAGATCGTGCACCCGGAGACCGGGCTGACCGTGGCGCGCGGCGAGCCGGGTGAGCTGTGTACGCGCGGGTATTCGGTCATGCTCGGATACTGGGACGAGCCGGACAAGACCGCCGAGGCTATCGACGCCGCCCGCTGGATGCACACCGGTGACCTGGCCACCATGGACGACGACGGCTACGTCAACGTGGTCGGGCGGATCAAGGACATGGTCATCCGCGGCGGGGAGAACGTCTACCCGCGAGAGGTCGAGGAGTTCCTGTACCGGCATCCGGACGTCGCGGACGTGCAGGTGATCGGGGTGCCCGACGAGAAGTACGGCGAGGAGCTGATGGCCTGGGTCATCATGCGGGAGGGCGCCGAGCCGCTGACGGCCGGGGCGGTCAGGGAGTTCTGCGCGGGGCGGCTGTCGCACTTCAAGATCCCGCGGTACGTCCACGTCGCGGACGCCTTCCCGATGACCGTCACCGGGAAGATCCGCAAGGTGGAGATGCGCAGGCGGTCGGTCGACCTGCTCGGGCTGGGCGACGGCGAAACGGTGCCCTGACCACAGATGCCCTGACTACAGGGGCGCGGCGCACGCCTGGCATCGGGCGGCGCATACCCGGCTTGTTTGGATAAAACGGGCACGGCCTAGCATGGTCGGGTGATCGTCGGTGATGTGCTCGGCCTGCTCGGGGTAGGTGTAGCCGCCGGCGTGGTCAGTACGGTGGTGAGCCTGGCGTCGATCGTCTCCTACCCGGCGCTGCTGGCGTTCGGCCTGCCACCGCTGACCGCGAACGTCACGAACACCGTCGCGCTGATGTTCACCAGTGTGGGCGCGGCGGTCGGGTCGCGGCCGGAGCTGGTGGGGCAGGGCGCCCGGGTGCTGCGGCTGGGCTGGGTGACCGCGCTCGGCGGGGCGACGGGCGCGTTGCTGCTGCTGGTGACCCCGGCGCGGGCGTTCGAGCTGATCGCTCCGTGGTTGATCGCGGGCGCCTCGTTGCTGCTGGTCCGGCGGCCGACCGTCAAGCCGGGCGGTGAGCACGGGGTGTTGCTGCGGGTGGCGCTGTTCGTCGTGTCGATCTACGTGGGGTACTTCGGGGCGGCGGGCGGGATCCTGATGTTCGCGGTGCTGGCGGGCTTTCTCGACCAGTCACCGGCCCGGCTGAACGCCGCGAAGAACATGCTGTCCGGGCTGGCGAACGCGGTGGCCGGGCTGGGGTTCGCGCTGTTCGGACCGGTGGACTGGGGGGCGGCGGTGCCGCTGGCGGCCGGGTTCCTGCTGGGCGGGTGGCTCGGACCGAAGATCGTCCGCCGGATGCCCGGCCAGAGCCTGCGGTATGTGGCCGCGGCGTGCGGGGTGGCGGTCGCGATCAAACTCGGCTACGACTCGTACGTGGGCTGACGATCGCGAGTACGCGGCATGCTGCCGGCCCAGCAGAAAGCAAGGCAGTGTTAGACACGCAGAAGGGTGACCTGGCGGCCGGACGGTGTGGTCGCCTGCTCGAATCCGCCTCGTTCTTTCCAGGGTGGGGCCTCGGGGCGCCGGTCGAAGATGACCAGGACGCCGGTGGTGAGGGTGAGTCGGTCGAGGTAGCGGTCGAGCTGGGCCAGACCCTCGGATTTGGGGTCGTCTGCGCCGGGTCGCCACACCTTCAGTTCCATGGCCTCGCGTTGCATCAGCCCTTCGCCGTCGGGGCCCCTGTACGGCCAGCGAACGAAGACGTCGAGCCGTTTGGTTCCGGCGGCGTATTCGCGGTCGAGGTAGCCGCCGTTAGGTCGAACCGGCCGTCGGGGAGCACGAAGCTGTGCGGGTCGGCGCGCACGTACTGTTCCGACACATCGCCGAGCACGCGCAGGATGACTTCCCGGTAGATCGGGTTGGCCACCTCCATCGGAGGCTTCTGCTTGATCAGGCCCAGATCGCGGACGTAGGACAGGTCGTCGGAGAAGGTGAGCTCGGCACGGGGGAAGTCTCCGCTCACGATCGGTTCCATCACCCGCTTGACCCGGGGCTCGTGCAGCCGGGCCGCCAGGGAGTCCAGGTGGGTGGCGCGGGCCCGGATCAGCCGCTCCTTGGCGTCCTCCACCTGCCCGTCACTGATTGTCCCGGTCACCCCCATCTTGAAGGTGATCTCGTGGGCGAGGGCGTTGACCAGCCAGGGTTGTCCCCGGGTGAGCTCGAAGACCCGGTCCACCGCGTCCTTGGTGAACCCCTGGCCACTCGCCTGCGTGTGCTGGTCGTAGAGTTCGGCGATCTGGTCGGCGGTGAAGTCGCCCAGGCGCAGCGAGTCGGCGATGATGTTGAACGGGCTGGCCGGGTTGGACCGGCCGGGTTCGCCGCCGGAGGCCACCTTGTAGTCACGCAGGTCGCGCAACCCGCACAGCACCACCGACGCGGGGAACGGATAGCCCTTCGATCGCTTGTTGTGCCCGTCGCGGAGCTGGCCGAGGACACTGACAAGGCTGTTGCCCTGCAGGGCATCGATCTCGTCGAGGAACAGCACCACCCGGCGCGGGCAGCGTCGGCACCACTCCCGCAGCGCCGCACCGAACCGGCTACCCGGCGTGACCTGCGGCCAGGAATCCGGCGGTAGCAGCTTCTTCGGCCAGCCCGACAGATCGGCGGCCTCGCGGAGGGAGTCCAGCAGAAGCGACTCCGCCCAGCCGACATCGTCGCCGGCCGACTTGGCGCGCTCGCAGGAGATCATCAGGGCGGCGGTGTCGCCCTCGGCGGTCAGGCCGGAGGCCAGAGCGTCCAGGACGGTGGTTTTCCCAGTCTGCCGGGGGGCGTGCAGGACGATGTAGCGGTCCATTTCGATGAGTGTCCGCGCTTCGGGAAGCCGTGGTGTGGGGGGCAGTATGTAGTGGAGCTGTGGATCGCAGGGGCCGGTGGTATTGAAATATCTTGCTCGGGGTGGTGGCATGGTCACATTCTGCCACCATCTCGAGCTGGGGACCCGAAGATCCTCAGGCAGGCTTCGGCCAGCTCCTCGTCGGTGAAAGGTCCATGCTGTTCCCGGTTCTGCAGGTCGGAGAACAGGAACCAGTGCCGCAGCAGGAACTCGCGGTAGATCGGGTTGGCGATCTCTGGCGCTCCGGTTTCCCGGATGAGACCCAGATTGCGAACGTAGGAGACGTCGTCGTCGGAGGAAGTGTCCGTGCCCGGCGGTGTTCCCTCCATGATCGACCGGATCACCCGTTCCACCCGGGGCTCGTAGAGTCGTGCCCGGAGGGCATCCAGGTGGACGGGGCGCTCCTGGATCAGCCGCTCCTTGGCCTCATCGACCTGTGCGGTGGTGATGGTGCCGCTCACCCCCATCTCGAAAGTGATCTCGTAAGCGAGGGCATTGACCAGCCAGGGTTGTCCCTGGGTCAGCTCGAAGACCCGGCCCACCGCCTCCTTTGTGAACTCCTGACCGGTTGCCTGAGTGTGCTGGTCGTACAGCTCAGCGATCTGGTCGTTGGTGAAGTCGCCCATACGCAGTGACTCGGTGATGATGGCGAACGGGCCGGCCGGATTCGACCAATCGCGGTTGCCTCCGGGGGTGACCTTGTAGTCGGGCACGTTGCGCAGCCCGCACAGCACCACAGACGAAGGGAAGGGACGGCCCTCATTCCAGGCGTGGTGGCCGTCGCGGAGCTGGCTGAGGATGCTGACCATGCTGGAGCCCTGGAGGGCATCGATCTCGTCGAGAATCAGGACCATGCGGCGCGGGCTGCGGCGGCACCATTCGCTCAGCGCCGCACTGAACCGACCGCCCGGCGCAACCTGAGGCCAGGGATCCAGCGGCAGCAGTTCCTTGGGCCATCCCGACAAGTCGGCGGCCCTGCGGAGCGAGTCCAGCAGAATCGTCTCCGTGGCGCCGATGTCGTCGCTGAAGATTTTGGCGCGCTCGCAGGAGAGCGACAGTGCGGCGATGTCGCCCTCGGCGGTCAGGTCGGAAGCCAAGGTGCGCAGCATGGTCGTCTTCCCGGTCTGCCGAGGCGCGTGCAGCACGAAGTAGCGGTCCATCTCGATGAGCGCCCGCGCTTCTGGGAGCCTCGGCACGGGGGCAGCATGTAGTGGCGTCGTGGATCGCACGGGCCGGTGGTGTTGAAGAATTTCGCTCGGGGTGGTCGCACGATCACAGTCTGCCATCGCCGTGGTTCGGGCGTCTGCGTGAAGGCCATCCCGGATCTCGTGTGGAAGCGGAGCGCGCGACACCTGCAACTGGGCCGCACCTCAGAGGAGTTCGCCGGCCCGGCGCAGACGGCGCTCACGCAGAGCCGGCGGCGGACACGTCCGTGGCGAATATCCAGACCATGCCCGCGATCCCCGCGACGTACGGAACCACGAACCATCGGGCGACCCGGCGATCACGCAGGCTCGTCTCCGACAGCTCGATCGTCTCGGCCTGGGTGAGCCGGAACAGTGTGGCCTTGGCGGTCAGCCAGGTCGTCCGGTAGAGGTTGTGGCACCGCAGCGCGTTCGCGAGCAGGGCGTACGAGTGGTCTTGACTTGTTCTCATCGATGGGTGCCGGCCATCGAACGCCACACTGGGCGGCTCTGACCCTGTCAGCAGTAGGCGACCGCCGGCCCGAGGAAGGAGTAGTTGTGGTAGGGGGTG
Organism: Nonomuraea sp. NPDC048901; assembly: GCF_040649695.1. NCBI lineage: Bacteria > Bacillati > Actinomycetota > Actinomycetes > Streptosporangiales > Streptosporangiaceae > Nonomuraea > Nonomuraea sp. NPDC048901. Next base: position 96,929 of record NZ_JBEZFW010000029.1, read on the forward strand.
TACTCCGAGCGCTGCCCGGGGTATACGCAGGGGCCGTACTCGGGCCAGGAGCCGGTCGGGGGGTTGATGACGTAGATGCTCACGCGGTATTGGCCGTACCCGCCGCTGCAGTAAACCCAGACGGTCTTGCCGTCCCGGCCGGTGGAGCAGTCGGTGGGCGCGGCGTGAGCGGGGGTGGCGATGCCGACGAAGGCGGCGGTGAGGAGGGCTGCGGCGGCCAGAGCCACAGGCTTTCTCGTGCGCATTCGCTGTCCTCCGCTACCATTCCAGTTTGCGTCGATTTCCGAGAAGGCGGAACAATGGCGTGACGGAGATTCCCTTCGTTCGTCCGGTCGGATATGCGGATATCCCAGCCTTCGATCGTCTGCTACAGACGCTTGCAACAGGCTGCTGACAGGGTGACGCTTCGGGTCGTCCGCGCCGGGTCGCCACACCTTCAGTTCCATCGCCTCGCGTTGCATCAGCCGCCCACTGTCGGGGCCGCTGTAGGGTCTGCTCGGTGCAGCGGTCGATCGAGATCAACGTGATCCCGGCCGAGCTTGGGGCTGTCGTGCTCGCCCCGGAACCAGCGCAGGATCAGCACCGCCTGCCAGAACGGGGTCAGCGCACGGCTGCCCTTGGGCGTGCCCACCCGTCGGCGTTCGTCTGTCTCCGGCCTTCGACGGCTTCTCCAGAAAGGCCCGAAACGCCACCACCGGTGCCCCGAATATCGTTCATCATCAGAATTATTTCCCTGAGATCACCTCAATGGGCCTGCAACGGCCGCGCGCCGCAGATCTGGCACGCCACCACCCCATGACACCGCGACCCTCCTACAAAAGGGTTCACAGTCAATGGCTCCGAGCCCTGCATTAGGGGGTGTTAAGGGTTGGCCGGGTTCGTGGTCATTTTTAGAGTCACGTTGCCTTGAAGGCGCGACCGAGGAGGATCATGAAGGAGGGCGTGGGTGGAGCGCTGGTCATCGCCATCGTGGGAGCAGGGCCAGCTGGGACGATCATGCTGGAGCGGCTGGTCGCCAACTGCGGGGTCCTCGGTCCACGACTGCTCGAAGTCCACCTGATAGACCCGCACCCGCCAGGCGGCGGACGGGTGTGGCGGCGGGATCAGCCCGAACTGCTGTGGATGAACTCGACGGCGGACGACGTGACCATGTTCACCGATGACAGCGTGCGGATGGCGGGACCCATCAGGCACGGGCCGTCGCTGCGGGAATGGTCATCCGAACTCCGGCCCGGGTCCTTCGCCACCCGAAGGCAGTTGAACGACTACCTGTCCTGGTGTTTCACGCACATCGTCGAGTCGGCTCCGCTCGGAGTGACCGTACGGGCGCACCGCGGCCAGGTCGTCGATCTCACCGAGCGGGCGGGCCGTCAGCACGTGTGGGTGGCAGGCCGCGCGGGGCCGATCGAGGCCGACGCCGTCGTGTTGACCCAGGGCCATCTGGACGCCGAATCCGGCCAAGAGCACCAGGAACTCGCCGCTTACGCCGCCACTCACGGCCTCACCTACCTGCCGCCGCACTACGCGGCCGACACCGATCTGAGCATTCTCGCCCCGGGCGAGCCGGTCGTCATGCGCGGCATGGGACTGGGTTTCATCGACGATATGGTGCTGCTGACGGAGGGGCGCGGGGGCCGATTCGGGCCGGGCTACGACTACCGGCCCACCGGTCACGAGCCGATCATGTACGTGACTTCGCGGCGCGGTGTGCCCAACCACTCCAAGATCACCGTCAAACTTCGGGGAGGACAGTCTGCCGGGGCGCGTTACCTCACGCCGGAAGCCCTGACCGCGCTGCACGATGAGCGCGGGCCGCTGTCCCTGCGGGACGACCTCGGTCCGCTGATCATCAAGGAGCTCGGCTGGCACTACTACCATGAGCTGTTCAACGGTCATCCCGACCGGGTGACCATGTCCTGGTCCGACTTTCAGCGCCACTACGACGCGGACGGCGCGGCCAGGCCACTGATCGAGGCCGCGGTGATCAAGCAGGAAGACCGGTTCGACCTGGACCGGATGCTCGACCCCCTGGCCGGGCGCTCCTTCGGCAGCCTGGATGAGCTCGGGGCGTGGACGCAGAGGTACATCATCGGCGACGTGCGCCGCCACGCCGATCCCGAGCATAGCGCCGACCTCGGCCTCTGCCACGGGATGCTGAGCGTTTTCGGCGCTCTCGGCTTCGCGCTGGCCACAGGCCGGCTCTCGGCCCGTGCCCGCGCGGTCGAACTGGGCGACTGGGCGCAGAGCGTTTTCAGCTTCTACGCCAGCGGGCCACCGCCTCGCCGTCTGCTCGAACTCGCCGGGCTGGCCCGGGCCGGGGTCATCCGTTTCCTGGGCGCGACGGGCACGGTCACCGCCGCCGACGGCGTCTTCCGTGCCACCAGCGCCAGCGTGCCCGGCGTGGTGATCGAGACACGGGCGCTGGTAGAGTCCCGGCTGCCAGAGACCTCTCTGCGCCGCACCCGCGATCCTCTCCTGCGCGCCCTGCACGCCCGCGGGGACGTGACCGAGGAGAGCCTGACCGCAGACGGGACGGTGTACCGCCTGGGCAGGGTGGCCGTGGACGCGCACCGGCTGGTTACCCGGGACGGCGTGCACTCTCGCCGGTTCGCGCTGGGACACGGAGTGGGCGGTGGTTTCACGCCGGTGGGGTTCACCCGGCCGCACGCCAACAGCATCGCCTTCAGGAACGCCGACGCCCTCGCCCGGAGGCTGCTTACCGAAATCGAGGCCGGCACCCCCTAATTCCGTCCCCGCGACCCTTATCGGAGCAGGACTTCTGGGGTCGCCACCATTTCCCTGGCAGGTCCAGAATATTCCGGAATCCCCTTCTCAGTGAGTCGCCGGAGCAATCATTCATGCGCTCTTCACGAAACGAAACGAGCCTTGGCATCGGACTTTCCGCCGCCTTGCTGTTGCTGGCCGCCTGCGGGTCCGGCGGCGGCTCCGCGGGTGGATCGAGCGTTCCGAAAAGCGGCGGAATGCTCACTTACGCCGTCGATTCAGCACCATTGTGCCTCGACCCGCACGTCAGCACCCAGGACCTGACCGCTGAAATCCAGCGCAACGTGCTGGACTCCCTGGTGGCGGAGGACGCCTCCGGCAGATTCCATCCCTGGCTGGCCACGTCCTGGAGCAGCGCGAAGGATCTGAAAAGTTACACGTTCCACCTGCGCGAGGACGTGACCTTCAGCGACGGCACCCCGTTCGACGCCGAAGCGGTGAAGGCCAACTTCGACCACATCACCGACAAAAACACCAAATCCCAGTACGCGGTGACCCTACTCGGCCCCTACCAGGGCACCGAGGTGCTCGGCCGGTACCAGGTGCGGGTCACCTTCACCCGGCCCTTCGTCCCCTTCCTGCAGGCGGCCAGCACCAGCTACCTGGGCATGTACTCCCCGGCGGCGCTCAAGGCCAACGCCGACAAGCTCTGCGGCGGCGGGGCCGTCACTGTCGGCTCGGGGCCGTTCATCGAGACCAACCATGTCAAGGGGCAGAGCATCGAATTCACCCGCAACCCCCGCTACCAGTGGCCGTCAGAACTGGCCAAGCACCGGGGGCCCGCCTATCTCGACCGCCTGGTCATCCGCATCCTGCGGGAGAACTCGACCCGCGTCGGCGCGCTGACCAGCCGCCAGGTCGACCTGGCTCGTGCGGTGCCGCCCGCTCGGGTCGGCACGATCGAGGCGGGAGGGGCGGTGAAGATCCTGCGGGGGGACTTCCCCGGCGGGGTCTACAGCCTCTACCTCAACACCACCAACGGCCCGCTGACCGATGAACGGGTCCGCGTCGCCGTTCAGCGCGGCATCAACATCGACCAGGCAGTCCGGACAGTCTATTTCGGCCAGTACAAGCGGGCATGGAGTCCGCTGTCGCCGAGCACCCCGGCCTATGCCGGCGACCTGACAGGAAGCTGGCCGTACGACCCGGCCAAGGCCGGCGCGCTCCTCGACCAGGCCGGTTGGACGGGACGGGACGCGGCCGGGTACCGCACCAAGGACGGCAGGCGGCTCACCCTGGAGTGGCCCGCGCTGCCCTCCGGCGACGCCAGGGAGAATCGCGAGGTACTGGCCCAGGCCATCCAGGCCGACCTGAAGAAGCTCGGCGTGGAGGTCGTTCGACCGAGCTACGACGTCGGCGCGTACAGCACCAAGGTCAACGCGGGGCAGTTCGGCATTCTCGACCTCAGCTGGGCGCGCTTCGAACCCGATCTGCTGCGCTCCTTCTTCAACAGCGCCAACGGCCCGCCCGCCGGGCAGAACGCCTCCTTCCTCAAGGACCCCGAGGTGGACAAGTGGACCGAGACCGCAGCCGCCACCAACGACACGGCCACCCGGACGGAGCTGTACGCCAGGACGCAGCATAAGGTGATCAAGGTCGGCGCGACCGTCCCTGTCTATGTGCCCACCGCGCTTACCGGGGTCGCGTCGAGCGTGCACGGGGTGAGCCTCGACCCGAACAACTGGCTGATGTTCTACGACGCCTGGCGGGACGGCGCATGAGCGTGCTGCGTGGTGTCGCCTGGCGCCTGCTGGGCGCAGTCACCGTGTTGCTGGGCGCCGCGACCCTGACGTTCGTGGCGCTCCAGCTCCTGCCAGGCGACCGCGTGTCCCGGCTGCTCGGCCCAATGACGTCGGCCTCGCCTGCCGTACGCGCTCAGATCAGCCGCGACTACGGCCTGGACCAGCCTGTGCTGGTGCAGTACACGCGTTACCTCGGCAACCTGGTGCACGGCGACCTGGGCGTCTCCTACCAGTTGCAGCAGCCGGTGATCACGCTGATCGCCCGGCAGCTCTGGCCGACCGTCCAGCTCGCCCTGGCGGCTCTGGCCCTGGCGCTGCTGATCGCGACGATCAGCGCCATCGCCACCGCGGGCCGGCGTCCCCGCCTGCGGGCCCTCGCCTCGGCCGCCGAGCTGGTGACGGTCTCGACGCCGTCGTTCTGGGTGGGCATTCTCCTGCTCACCTTCTTCTCCTTCCATCTGGGGCTGTTTCCGGTCGTCGGGTCGGACGGGCTCTCCTCGCTGGTGCTGCCCGCGCTCACGCTCGCCCTGTCACTGGCGGGCGTGCTGTCCCAGGTGCTGCGCGAAGGGCTGGAGACGGCGCTGGAGCAGCCGTTCGTGGTCACCGCCCGCGCGCGCGGGTTGAGCCAGACCGCGGTACGGCTGCGCCACGCCTTCCGGCACGCGGCGGTGCCGCTGGTGACCCTCACGGGCTGGCTGACGGGCACGCTGCTGGGTGGGGTGGTGCCGGCTGAGACGGTGTTCGGCAGGCCGGGACTGGGCACGCTCGTCCTGCAGGCGGTGACCAGTGGCGACATGCCGGTGGTGATGGCGGTCGTCCTGCTGTCCGCGCTGGTGTTCGTCGTGGTGTCCACGGTGGTGGACCTGCTTTATCTGGTGATCGACCCGCGGCTGCGCAGCGCGGAGGCCGCCGTATGACCCGGCCTTCGGTGATGGTGGCGAGCGTGGCACTCGTGCTGTTCACATTGGTGGCGTTCGCGCCGGGGCTGTTCGCGAGCGCATCGCCGATCGGCACGGATCTGGGGGCCGCGCTGCGCGGGCCGAGCGGCGCCCACTGGTTCGGGACCGACCAACTCGGCCGGGACGTCTTCGCGCGGGTGTTGTACGGCGCCCGGTCCGCGCTGCTGCTCGCCCTGGCCGCGACCACGCTCGCCGTGCTCGGCGGCACCGTGCTCGGCCTGCTCTCCGGGCTCGGCGGGCGGGCAGCCGACCAGGTGCTGATGCGCTTGGCCGACATCTTCCTGGCACTGCCGCCGTTGCTGCTCGCGCTGCTCGTGGTCGCCGTCATGGGCGCGGGAACGGGCACGGTGGCCCTCGCGGTCGCGGCCGCGCTCATTCCCGCGTACGGGCGAGTGGTGCGGGCGGAGGCGCTGGTCGTACGGCGGGCGGGCTATGTCGAGGCGGCGGTCGGCCTCGGGCTGCCGCGGCCCCTGCTCATCGTTCGGCACATCCTGCCGAACTCGGTCGGCGCGGTGCTGGCACTGGCCACCGTGGGTTTCGGCACGGCGCTGCTGTACGCCTCGGTACTGAGCTTCCTCGGGCTGGGCACCAAACCGCCCGATCCTGAATGGGGATCAATGCTCGCCGAGGGACGCGAGTTTCTCGGCATGGCCTGGTGGATCGCCGTCTTCCCCGGAGCGGCCCTCACCCTTGTCGTCATCGCGGTCAATGTCGTGGGCAGGTACGCCCGAATCCGCTTCGCAGGAAGGACCCCACTGTGACGGGATCGCCGCTGTTGACCGTGGACGGCCTGACCGTGTCCTTCCAGCATGGCAGGGAGCAGGTGACCGCGGTGCGGGAGGTGTCGTTCGAACTGGACCGGGGGGAGTGCCTGGCGATCGTCGGGGAGTCGGGGTCCGGCAAGAGTGTGACCGCGCGGACACTCATGGGGCTCACCGGCGGCCGGTCCACGATCCGCGCCCGCGAGATCTCCCTCGCCGGGACCGACCTGACCGCGTTGGACGAGTCCCGCTGGCGGGGGATGCGCGGCAGCCGGATCGCGATGGTCCACCAGGACGCGCTGGTGGCACTGGACCCGCTGCGCAGAGTCGGCGCGGAGATCGCCGAGCCGCTGCGACGGCATCGCGTGACCACATGGGCCGACACGCCCGCCAAGGTGCGCTCGCTGCTGGCCGAGGTGGGCGTGCCGGAACCGGCCGAACGCGCACGCCAATACCCGCACCAGCTGTCGGGCGGGCTGCGGCAGCGGGCGCTGATCGCCTCCGCGATCGCCGCCGGGCCTGAGCTGCTGCTCGCCGACGAGCCGACCACCGCGCTGGACGCGACCGTCCAAGCGCAGGTGCTGAGCCTGCTGCGGGAGCTGAAACGGGGCGGCACCGCGCTGTTGCTGATCAGCCACGACCTGGCCGTGGTCGCCGGGCTGGCCGACCGCATCGCGGTCATGCACGGCGGCAGGATCGTCGAGCACGGCCCGGCCGAGCAGATCACCGCGAAACCGCGGCATCCCTACACCCGCGCACTGCTGGCCGCCGTCCCTGCGCTGCACTCCAAGGGCGAACGGCTCAGTCGCACGCCGGCCCAGGGTCCCGCCCCGGAGCCGGACGGCTGCACCTACGTGGCGCGCTGCCCGTATGCCGACGAACGCTGCCGCGTGAGCCTCCCGCGGACGGCGGACGGCGGCGCGCTGTGCTGGTACCCCGAGATCGGCCCGGTCGAGCCGCCGGGACGCGCCGCGGCCGAAGGCTCCAAGCCAGGCGAGGTGCTGCTCGCGGTCGAGGGGATCTCCCGGCGGTTCCGATCGCCCGGTGGCGGGTGGCGGGACGCCGTGAGCGGGGTCTCCTTCGAGCTCAGGTCCGGGGAGGCGGTGGGCGTGGTCGGCGAGTCGGGCTCGGGCAAGACCAGTACGGCGCGCATCGTGCTTGGTCTGCTCGAACCCGACGCCGGCGAGGTGCGGCTGCGCGGTGAGCCGTGGAGCGGCGTCGGGGAACGCGCCCGGCGTCGGCGGCGAGGCCGCATCCAGGCGATCTACCAGGATCCGCTGGGCTCGTTCAATCCTCGGCACACGGTCGCGAAGATCCTGAGTGAGGCGGCCGGGGCGGCCGGAGCGCCCCGGGGCCGCGAGCGCGCCGTGCGGGCCGCCGAGTTGCTCGGCCAAGTCGGGCTCGCCGAATCGCTGCTCCGGCGACGGCCGCTGGAGCTGTCGGGCGGCGAGCGTCAGCGGGTGGCGATCGCCCGTGCCCTCGCGCCTGGACCAGACGTGCTGGTCTGCGACGAACCGGTGTCGGCGCTGGATGTGTCGGTGCAGGCGCAGATCCTTGACCTGCTCGCGGACCTGCGCCGCGATCTCGGGGTGGCGATGCTGTTCATCTCGCATGACCTCGGCGTGATCGGCCACGTCAGCGACCGGATCATCGTCATGAAGGACGGCCGCGTCGTGGAGGCCGGCGCGACCGGGGACATCTTCGCCGTACCCGCCCACCCCTACACGCGGGAACTGCTCGCGGCGGTCCCGCGCGCGGAGGGGTAGCCGGAGATTCAGCAGGGGATCAGCCGCACCGGCAGGTCGGTGATCCCGTTGAACTGGTAGGAGCGCAACCGCTGGATCGGGCCGCTGATCTCGAAGCGCGCCACGCGTTCGGCGAGCGTGCGGAACATCAGCTCGATCTCCAGCAGCGCCAGGTGGCGGCCCAGGCAGAAGTGCGGGCCGCCGCCGCCGAAGCCCAGGTGCGGGTTGGGGTCACGGCCGATGTCGAAGGTGAACGGGGCGTCGAAGACCGCCTCGTCCCGGTTGGCCGAGGTCAGGTGCATCACCATCTTCTCACCCACTCTGACGGTCCGCCCGCCCAGCTCGACGTCCGCCATAGCGGTACGGCGGAACACCTTGGTCGGGGTGACCCAGCGGACGATCTCCTCGGCGGCCGACCGCGCCAGCTCTGGGTCTGCCCGCAGCCGCTCCCACTGATCCGGATGCTCGGCGAAGGCCTCCACCCCGCCCGCGATGGCGTAGCGCGTGGTCTCGTTCCCCGCCACCGTGAGCAGCACGAAGAACGCCTGGAACTCGCCCTCGGTCAAGGCCGCGCCGCTGTCGTCGGAACTGACCAGCCGGGACACGGTGTCGTCGGCAGGACAGCCGCGCTTGGCCGCGCCGACCGCTCCGGCGTACGCCATCATGTCCACGGCGGCGGCGCGGGCGCCCTCGGCGCCGCCCGCGCCATGGTCGGATTCGCCCGCAATGCCCTTGGACCACTCGAAGATCCGGTGCCGGTCCTCCCGTGGAAGCCCCATCACCTCGGCGATCACCACGAGCGGGAGCTCGGCCGCGACCGGGCCGACGAACTCCTTCTCGCCCGAGTCCAGGAACGCCTCCACGATCCGCTCGCACTCCCGGGCGACGCCGTCACGCATGCGCCCGATCACTCGCGGAGTGAATCCACGGTTGACCAGGCTCCGGATCCGACTGTGCGCGGGCGGGTCCTGGTTGACCATCATCATCCGCTGCATGGTGATGGCGACCTCGTCGAACTCCAGCGGCTGCGAGCCCTTCTCATGGGAGGAGAACAGCTCGGGATGACGGGCGACATAGGAGATGTCGGCGTGCCGGGTGACAGCCCAGTGCCCCTCAGAAAGCTGCGGGTCAGAGTTGCGGTACACCGGTGCGTTCGCGCGCAGGAGCGCGAAGTCCTCATGGGGAACGGCGTCGAGGTAGCGATCCTGGTCGAATACATCGATGTCGCGATGGGTGGTCATTGCTGGAGAATCTCCGCGTCTGTCAGTTCTGCCGGGTCCGTAGCGGGTTCAGCCATTGCTCGCCGACTTCGGCCCGCAGCCGCGAGTCGGTGACGCCCAGGCCCTCGCCGGGCGCCGCGCAGAGCACACCGACCTTGCCGACGTGCTGATTGCGCTGCACCAGGCGGGCGGCCTCACCGGCCTCCGCGAGCGGATAGACGGCCGAGAGCACCGAGGAGAGCTTGCCGAGCTGGTACAGGCGCATCATCTGGGTCGCCTCGTGCAGGTTCATGCCGTGGCTGCCGATGATGCGCTTGAGGTTCATCCACAGATAGCGGTTGTCGAAGGTGTGCGCGTAGCCGGTGCTCGACCCGCAGGTCACGACCGTGCCGCCGCGGGCCGCCACGATGACCGACATGCCGAAAGTCGCCTGGCCGACGTAGTCGAACACCACGCTGGGGTCCTCGCCGGTCGTGGCGCGGATGGCACGTCCCAGGCGCTTGGCCCGCTTGTTGGTGTCCTCTGTGGCGTCGCCGAGGCCGATCTCCTCACGGTTGATGACGACGTCGCAGCCGAGTCGTCTGGCGAGTTCGCCCTTCTCCTCGGAGGAGACCACGCCGACGGCGATCCCGCCTCCGTTGCGCACGAGCTGAGCGGCGAACGAGCCGAGCCCGCCCGCGGCCCCCCAGATCAGCACGACGTCGCCCTGCTTGATGCGGGCGCCTCGCTCGCTCACCAGCATGCGGTACGAGGTGCCCCCGCACAGCGGGATGACGGCGGCCTCCTCCCAGGTGAGGTGCCCGGGTTTGGGGAGCAACTGGCTGGCCCGCGCCACCGCGTAGTGCGCCAGCCCACCGAAGTTGGTCTCGTAACCCCAGGCCTTCTGGTCGATGCCGAGCATGCCGTCGGCGTGCGTGACCGGGTCCTGATCGTCGACGTAGGTGGGGTTGACGCAGACGTGGTCGCCCACCTTCCAGTTGCGCACGCCCGGCCCGGTACGCACGATCACGCCGGCGGCGTCCGACCCCACGACCTGGTACGGCTGGTCGTGCCTGGCCTCCCAGCCGCCCGCCTTCGCCAGCCGTTTGAGCATGTCGAAGGTGGACACCGGCTCGAAGGTGGACTGCCAGACGGTGTTGTAGTTGATCGAGCTGGCCATCACCGCGATCAGCACCTCGTCTGGCGCCAGCTCGGGCATCGGCACCTGGCCGACGTGCAGGGTCCGGCGTACGTCCTTGTCCTTCTCGCCGGCCAGCAGGCCGACGTCCTCGTGGCGAAGGTGGGCGGCCAGGTAGCTCTCAGGAACCGGGGTGCGGAGGAGTTCCTCCGTTGTCGCACCGCGTACCGCGGCGTCGATGAGCGCGTCCATCATTATTCTCCTTGCCAAAAGTCCCTGAAAAAGGACGCTACGAGAAATGTTTTTCATCGCAACCCCTATTAGGCGTCAAACCGTTTAGGGGCACGCGGCGAAATGCAGGTCGGCAGGCTCCCCTACCAGCCGTCCTCGCCTAGGGGGCGATAAGGGTGTTGTGAATGTCGAACGAATAGCAAGACTCGATCCCGTCTGGAGCGCGTCCCGCTATGAGAGGAATTCAGCGCACGATGACTCGTGTTGATGTTCCGCCCATCGCCATTGTCGGGCTCGCCTGCCGGCTGCCCGGCGCGTCCGACCCGGAGGCGTTCTGGCGGCTGCTCGCCGAGGGCGGCGACGCTGTCACGCGGGCGCCAGAGGGCCGCAGCCCGGCTCGGGGCGGCTTCCTGGACGAGGTCGATCGTTTCGACGCGGCATTCTTCGGCATCTCGCCTCGGGAGGCCGCCGAGATGGACCCGCAGCAGCGGCTGCTGCTGGAGCTGAGCTGGGAGTCGCTGGAGGAGGCGGGCATCGTCCCTGCGACGCTGACAGGCCGGCGGGTGGGCGTGTTCATGGGGGCGATGGCCTACGACTATGCGGTGCTGAGGCATCGCGCGGGCCCCCTCACCCGGCACACCCTTACCGGACTCAACCGAGGGCTGCTGGCCAACCGGATCTCCTACGCGCTGGGCCTGCGGGGCCCCAGCCTCGCAGTGGACACGGCCCAGTCGTCCGGGCTGGTGTCGGTGCATCTGGCCTGCGAGAGCCTGCGCGCGGGCGACGCGGACCTGGCGCTCGCGGGCGGGGTGAACCTCAACCTCGCTGCGGACAGCACCGCGGCGGCCACCGAGTTCGGCGGGTTGTCGCCGGACGGGCGCAGCTACACCTTCGACGCACGCGCCAACGGATACGCCCGCGGCGAAGGCGGCGGCGTGGTCGTGTTGATGCCGCTGGCCGACGCGCTCGCCGCGGGGCGCACCGTGCACGGAGTGATTCTCGGCAGCGCGGTCAACAACGACGGCGCGACCGACGGGCTGACCGTGCCGAGCGCGGACGCCCAGCGTGAGGTGCTGACGCTCGCGACCGCACGGGCAGGCGTGGACCCGCGCGACATCCAGTACGTTGAGCTCCACGGCACGGGTACTCCGCTCGGCGATCCGATCGAGGCGCGGGCGCTGCACGCCGCGTACGGGGGGAATCGCGAGCGCCCGCTGGTGGTGGGGTCGGCCAAGACGAACGTCGGCCATCTGGAAGGCGCGGCGGGCATCGTGGGGCTGCTCAAGGCCGTCCTGAGCATTCAGCACCGGGTGATTCCGCCGAGCCTCAACTTTGAGACGCCCAACCCGCGGATCCCGCTCGACGAGCTGAACCTGAGCCTGCGGCGGGAGGCGGGGCCCTGGCCCGGCGCGCACCGGCCACTGGTGGCCGGGGTCAGCTCGTTCGGCATGGGCGGCACCAATTGCCACCTCATCGTTTCCGAAGGGCCTCCGGCGTCCGGCCCCGGCACACCGCTTGCCCCGAACGCGGCCGGGCTGATCCCATGGGCGCTGTCGGCCACCACCGATCAAGCTCTGCGCGCGCAGGCGAAACGGCTCGCGGCGCACGTGCGAAGGCATCCGGAACTGGACCCGGTCGACGTCGGGCACTCCTTGCTCACCACCCGGACCCGCTTCGAGCACGGTGCGGTGGTGCTCGGCCGCGAACGCGGCGAGTTGCTCGGCCGCCTGGACGCGCTGGCCGAGGCCGGGGGAGGGGCCGGTGCCGTCGCTGGGCGCAGGAACCCCGGGCCGACCGCGTTCCTGTTCCCCGGTCAGGGCAGCCAGCGGGCCGGCGCGGGCCAGGAGCTGTACGCGGCCGAACCGGTGTTCGCCGAGGCGCTGGACGAGGTGTGCGCCGAACTGGACCGCCACCTCGCCCGCCCGCTTCGCGACCTGCTGTTCGCGGCACCCGGCAGCGCGGAGTCGGCGTTGCTCGACCAGACCTGCCACACCCAGCCCGCGCTGTTCGCCATCGAGGTCGCGCTTTTCCGGCTGGCGGAACGGCGATACGGGCTGATCCCCCATTTTGTGGTGGGCCACTCGATCGGTGAGCTGGCGGCGGCGCATGTGGCGGGAGTGTTCTCGCTCGCCGACGCTGCTCTGCTGGTGGCAGCCAGAGGCCAGGTCATGCAGGAGGCGCCCGGGGGCGGCGCGATGGTGGCCGTGCGGGCCACCGAGGAGGAGGTCGTCCCGCTGCTGTCGGACCGGGTGTCCCTCGCGGCGGTGAACGGGCCGTCCTCGGTGGTGCTCTCGGGGGACGCCGAGGCGGTGGAGCGGGTCGCGGGCCGGCTGTCGGAGCTGGGCCGCAGGACGCGGCGGCTGCGTGTCAGCCACGCGTTCCACTCGCCGCACATGGACGCGGCTGTGGCGCGTTTCCGCGAGATCGCGGCCGGGATCGGATTCCGGCCGCCGCGCATCCCCGTGATCTCCAACGCGACCGGCGGGCCGGCGCGGGCCGAGACGCTGTGCTCAGCCGACTACTGGGCCCGGCATATCCGGGAAACGGTGCGTTTCGCCGAAGGGGTGCGGAACCTTGCGAGCGCGGGCGTGACAACATATCTGGAGCTCGGGCCGGGCGGGGCGCTCACCACGCTCATACGCGAGGGCATCGAGCCGGGCAGCGCCGTCGCCGTCCCGATCCTGCGCGCGGGCCGCCCCGAGGAGGAATCGGCGCGGGCCGCGATCGCCGCCGCCCACCTCAACGGCGCCGCCGTCACCTGGAACGTGCCTGGACGGCGGGTGCCGCTGCCGACCTACGCCTTCCAACGCAGACGGTTCTGGATCACGCCGGACCCAGCCCCCGCCGAGCCCGAAGCAACGCCTGCCCCGCGTTCGCCCGAGGAACTCCTCGATCTCGTACGGGAGAGCGCGGCGGCGGTGCTCGGGCATGACACCCCGGCCGAGATCGGCCAGAACCGAACGTTCAAGGAACTCGGCCTGGATTCTCAGGGCGCGATGGAGTTCGGCGAACGTCTCAGCACCGTACTCGGCCCGCCCCTGCCCGCCACGCTGACCTTCGATCACCCCACCCCCGAGGCCGTCGTCCGCTTCCTGACCTCGCCGGGCGACACCGCGGCGGAACCCGTCTCATCCCGCTCTGACGAACCGATTGCCATCGTGGCCATGGCCGGTCGCTGGCCCGGCGGCGCCGACACCCCTGAGGCACTCTTCGAACTGGCCCGTTCAGGTACGGACGCGATCACCGGGTTCCCCGCCGACCGCGGCTGGGACCTGGCCGCCCTGCACCACCCCGACCCCGAACACCCCGGGACGTCCTACACCAGGCACGGCGGCTTCCTGTCCGGCGCGGCCGAGTTCGACGCCGAGTTCTTCGGCATTGCCCCGCGCGAGGCCGAAGCGATGGATCCCCAGCAACGCCTGCTGCTGGAGGTGGCCTGGGAGACCTTCGAACGGGCCGGGATCGTGCCGTCGGAGTTGCGCGGCAGCCATACCGGTGTGTTCGTGGGCGCGACCGAGCAGGAGTACGGCCCGCGGCTGCACGAGGCAGGCAGCGGGCATGACGGCTATCTGCTGACCGGTGGCACCAACAGTGTCGCCTCGGGCCGGATCGCCTACACCTTCGGCCTGGAGGGCCCGGCGATCACGGTGGACACGGCGTGCTCGTCCTCGCTGGTGGCGTTGCATCTGGCGGCCCGTGCGCTGCGGGACGAAGAGTGCACGCTGGCGCTGGCGGGCGGGGTGGCGGTCCTGGCCACGCCGGGGATGTTCGTCGAGTTCAGCCGTCAGCGCGGGCTCGCCCCGGACGGGCGGTGCAAAGCCTTCGCGGCGGCGGCCGACGGGACCGCCTGGGCCGAGGGAGTGGGCTTCGTCTTGTTGGAGCGGTTGTCGGATGCGCGGCGGTTGGGTC
>NZ_JBEZFW010000030.1:0-107985 GCF_040649695.1 Nonomuraea sp. NPDC048901
GAAGCGTCGATACCGCCACGAGCAGGCACAGAAGACGATCAAGGTGTCAAGCATCAAGCGAGGCCAGAGTGTCAACCATCAAGCGAGACAGGACACACCTACGGACAGCGCCGAAAGCAACTTATCTACACGTCATCAAGGCGCGTGCCGCCTGTGGCGTCCCGCGCGCGTGGGGCGGTCGCTGGCCGCGCTGCGGCTCTTCGGCCGGTCGCGGCCAGCACCACCCACGCGCTATCAGCAATACGGCGAACAGCTAGAACGTCGAAAGGCGTATCACGGCCAAGCCCTCGACCGTCTGGACCTGGTGTCTCAGCACCAGACCGCTGAGGACACCGCAGCCTCCCGCTCGCCGTCCGGGCGTGCGGCCTGGGGCCGGTCCCGGATGGCAGCGGCTGCGAGCCGCGCATCGCAATTGACGGCAGCACTCTTAAAACTCGGGGCAGACCATACCCGCCGTGCAAATGCACCACTACGATCGCCACATCGTGGCTGATCAGCGCACGTGGCCAGGGGCGATCGAAGGTCCAGGGCTTCGTTCCTCAGCCCTGGACCACCGAATAGCGGGGCGCGCCATTCATAAGTCGCGATCGTGGCGCACAGGATGATCCTACTTGCATAAGCTCCGCACAAACGGTTCGGCGAATACAACAAGGGTATTGACGCCGCAGGGGTGCGACGCAGCTTATCGGCCTTTAATCGAAGCCCGGTTTTCGCGTTTCTTGCCGAGGCGGAATATTCGATTCAGAAAATGCGACAGGAAACCGTAGGCAACGAGGGCGCCAACGATAAAGGATGCGAGATGAAAACAGATAGCCGCCCGGTCGGCCGCTTCATACCAATCGGAGTTTCCGGTACCAATATAAGCTCGGCGAGCATCAGCCACGAGAAAGTAGCCCGCCACCAACAGCAAGAAGCTTGCGCCAGGTCCCATAATCAATCCTGCTCTGACGATGGCCCTGGGCGCGCGGATGAAACGAGCCGTGGTCTTGCGCACCCAGTGAATCTTTGCAAGTAGGAAAATTGCTGACGTCCAAATGAGGATCGCTCCCGCGAGCGACCAACCTACGGCCGACTCAGTGAACCGGTATGAATGGTTAATAATGAAAAATGGTTGCGTTATATAGTAAGAGAAGATGCGCTGCAAATCGAATGGCGTAAAAGTGAACAGCCCAATGGCTACCAGGAGCGCCAGTATCCATCTCTCGCGTCTACTGCGGGACACCTGGGCAGGGACAATTGTTTCCTCGATCACTGTGGCTAGGCGCTCATCCAGCTGAGTGCGAACTTCTGTGTTCAATTCACTCTGTAGAGATATATACTCTCTATATTGCTCCGCAATTTCTCGGCCTAGTACGCTTAACCTGTGTTCTATGTATAGGCGTCGAGCCTCGCGTGGGACGTCTTCTTCGATTTGCTTGCGCAGAACCTCGCGCATCTCGGAGAGGCTGTCAGCTTCCTGTTTAGCGGTTTGCGCTTCAGACCTCGCATGCTCCGCGTCGAGCTGATCCTTCATGATTTGAAACAGCCGGGATTCTTCTTTGCGTCGACGATATTTAGCAACGGCCGCTATCAGTTGCTGGACGGCCGCAATGGCGCCGAGAATTGCCCCTATGCCCAAAAAAATTTGCCAAGGATCAGTGGCGCTACTACCAACGGGCGTGGGAGCGGGAGTTGGAGGTCCGACAAGAGCAAGTCTCCATAGATCCAGAAAGGCCAACGCAACGCTCACAGTCATACCGCAAAGCGTAGGGGCATTCTCGCCGCCGATACGACTGTATTTTTGAACTGTGATGGTTCCGACATAAACAGAGAAGAGTGATCTTCTTCTAGCCGTCGCCATAACAATAGGACATGCAATTGGAGTGCTCTAATCATTCTTCGTACTCCTAGCGGTGATTGTCACGGGGCTGACACGGTCCGACTCGCGTTGCCCCTCAAGCGGTGGCTCGGCGCGCCGCAGTACGCCCCGCGCTGCCGTCCCGCGCTACGGCTGCGCGTGCGGCCTGGGGGCCGTTCTCGCACGAGCGCCGCGCGGGGCATCGTCGTACGGCCACCCCGCTGTACACCTGGAACCCGCCGACCCGAGCGCCCTGCTTTAGACAGTCTCCTTGCATCGGACGTAAGCCGAGGCACCCTCACCCGGCCATAGCGCTGAGATGTCTTTCAGGCAGAGGTCCCTAGTCAGGTCCGTAGGGGCGGAACATGGCCGGTAAGCCGATATTTCGCCTCTTGGATTATGGGAAATGTCTCTGGCGCACATAAATCTGGCGGGCGCTGTTGCCCTGGTTAGCGAGTCGGCGATTTGAGGAATGTACTCTGCCACCTTGGGCCCCACTACCGTGATGATTGCTACCAGAACGGCCGCGTACGCGCTTATTCGTGCCACGACAATCGAATTGTCCATTTTGACAGCCGTTCCGGTAGAAGCCTCCTGTTGCGCGGGGGTTGTCATGTAAAGAGTCTACCGCGCACTTGCCGCCGTGTTCGATTTTGCGCGGCATCGTGCGATGACTCAATTAGGCTGACCAGCGCCACCGGTCGAGCTCGGTCCACTTTGCTTCGAGGGCGGTGGCGAGTTGGCCTCCGAAGGCGACCGTTCCCTCGTGGGATGCGAACGCGATCCAGGTAAGCGTGTCATCGCTCCACACGCCTTCAGCGCCGGTGTACTGGGGTTCGAACACCTCTGCATCTACGAGGTAGTCCGCGCCGTACTCGCGCAGTTCTGTCACGCGGCCGCCGCCCATGTCGCGTATTGCGGCGCGCACCTGGGCGAGTCCTTGCTCGTCCCACATCGATGCCTCCGACAGCACGAGGACGTCGGGTGGAGTTGGCCCGGCGAGCATGGGGTGCCACGACCTGCCCGCTAGCCCCCACCGCTGCTCCAACTGTTTCTGTCGTTCGAACGACTCGGCGGGCGCCAACACGCGTCGGTACGGTAGCGGTTCCGCCGGAAGGTCGGCCCGCGTTACCCAGTCTTGCAGGGTCGACTGAAACAGTCGGCGTTCCTCGGCCATTGCCTTGGCCTCGGTCTTGTTTGATGCCGGTTGTGTGAACGGTGACTGGGCCGTGTCGGCAGCCTCGGATAGGGCGTCGACGAGGTCGGTGAACTCGGGCAGCCGGTCTGGATCGAGCCGCTCCACGTGTTCCAGGATCGCTGCGATCACGTTGTAGTGAGGGAAGATGCGCCACGCTTCGCGACGGTAGCTGTACCCGAACGCGGACCGTCCCTCGTTGGGCAGTGCGGCGTACTTGTCGGTCAGCTCGTCGTACCGCTCCATCAGGTACCGTCGTGCCGCCGTGTGCAGCGTTGCCGAGTCCATGCCACAAACTCCCCATGATTCAGCCGTCGGCGCACTCTGATGCCTGGCAACGGACGTTTCAGTCCAGCACCTGGCCCAGGTTCATGAAGAGGTTATCGGCGACGGATGACCTGTCTGTCGACCAGTCACCGGTGAGGCCCTGACGATCGCCGGCCTCGGTTCCCGTAGTCGAGGGCCGTGGCGATTGCTGCAGCGGCCCTTCTTCGTCGCCTCCCGATGGCCATGGGAGAGGTGACAGCAGCGCTGACAGCAACGTCCCCACACGCCGACGCATCCGCGCCACCGTCCACACGCACCTGACTATGGTCTTGATCACTGGAGCAGGGTGAACGCTCCGCCTGAAAAGCGGAAGGTCAGGCTGCCGCGCGGCTTCCGTTCCTCGGGCCTGGCGGCCCTGCGGTACGGGTCCGCTTGCCACCGGGCATTCGGGTTCTCGCCGTTTCTGTACAGCACAGAAGTACAGCAACGCAGCCTCACAAAGCCGTTCGACGCCAGCCACCATCAGCCATCTGGCCAGGCCGGTGATACGTCCGCCAGGGTGCTGCCTTGCCCTTGTAAACAGAAGGTCAGGGGTTCGATTCCCCTCGTCGGCTCTCCGTCAGATGGCCTCTGAACAGGGATTTCTTGTTCAGAGGCCATCTGTTTGTCAGGACAAAGTCGAGATCTTGCTAACACCCTTGCTAACAGAGAGCCCGGCAGGCAACGGCAGCGCTTCGCCTCAGGCATCGCCGACACCTACGCGCTCGGCCTGCTCTCCGAGGCCCCTGAACTCGGCATTCCAGTAGTCATCCTGCCGTTCGTCAACACCGCCCTAGCCTCACGAGCCCCCTTCCAACGCAGTGTTGACCAGCTCAGGTCTGAAGGAGTCCGAGTCCTACTCGGCCCAGCTCAGTTCGAGCCACACCCGCCCAGCTCTGGCGGGAAACGCATCGACAGCTACCCCTGGGCTTTGGCGCTGGAAAACTTGCCGAATTGATCTCATAGGTATCAAGCGGCGGCGCGGCGCGCCGCCGTACCACCGGCCCTCCGCCCGCCCGCCGTCCGGGCGTGCGGCCTGGGGGCCGGTCCCGGACAGCGGCGGGACACCGGGCCGGGCACCGCACGCCCGCCCCGCCGTACTGACCGGACGCTCTGGCCGGGGTTGCCGCGCCGCCGCACAGATGCAGCCCTACGATCGCCACTGCATGGCTGGACGCCGTACGTGCTTGGGGCGATCGACGAGCCGGGACTTCGTTCCTCAGCCCCGGCTCACGGAGCATCGTGGTAACCGTGATCAGTAAGCCCGCCCAAAAATGACACGCTTGCCATATGCCGATGCTTCACCGCAATGCACGCACCATCCGGTCTCCGGAGTACCGTCGAGCGGAATGCAGCGTGGAGTTGCTGCGACCTTGGCCTTGATGTCGTCCTCACAGGCGGGTCTGCCGCAGTGCAAGACCAACGCCCATCCCGATGCCACCGCCTTCGTGAAGGCGTCCCAGGTGTCCACTCTCATAGTGTGACTGTCGCGGTATTCGGTAGCCCGCTGAAGAAGGAAGGCTTGGAACTCCTCCAGTACGCCAGGAATGAGCTCCGGTGCAGAAGACAGCGAGATGCTTTGTTTGCCTTCGTCGCCCAGCCTCTTGGCCATCACTACAGTGCCAGACTCAAGATCACGCGGACCGAGTTCCAGCCGGATAGGGGCGCCGCGCAGCTCCCATTCATTGAACCGGAAGCCAGGTGAAAGCTGTGCGCGATCATCGACATGGGTACGTATACCGGCCGCCTTAAGTCGCCCTGCAAGCTCCAGTGCCGCGGCCGAGGTCTGCGCGCCCTGATCGCCACGTCCAATCGGCACGATTACAACTTGATAGGGGGCGAGTCTAGGTGGTAGGACCAGGCCCTTGTCGTCGCCGTGGGTCATGATGACGCCGCCGATCATCCTCGTCGACATGCCCCATGAAGTGGTGTGACACAGTTCGAGACGACCAGCTTCGGAGGTGTACTGGATGTCAAAGGCTTTGGCGAAATTCGTGCCCATGTAGTGGGAGGTTCCAGCTTGGAGCGCCTTGCCGTCCCTCATCATGCCCTCGATGGTGAAGGTACGCACTGCGCCGGCGAACCGCTCCCCAGGTGTCTTCTCGCCAGGTACTACTGGGATCGCCGCGATGTCCCGCGCAACCTCCGTGTAGAGATCCAGTGCCAGCATCGTCTCGCGCATGGCGTCCGCCTCGTCGGCGTGTGCTGTGTGACCCTCTTGCCAGAGGAATTCCGTCGTGCGCAGGAACATGCGGGGCCGCAATTCCCAGCGCACGACGTTGGCCCACTGATTCAGCAGGAGCGGAAGGTCTCGATGGGATGAGACCCACTTGGCCATCATCTCGCCGATGATTGTCTCTGAGGTCGGCCGAACGACCAGCGGCTCTTCGAGCTCCTTACCGCCAGCGTGAGTGACAACGGCGAGCTCAGGGGAGAATCCCTCGACGTGATCGGCCTCTCGCCGAAGGTAGCTCTCTGGGATCAGTAGAGGGAAGTAAGCATTCTCATGACCGGTGTCCTTGATCCGGCGATCAAGTTCCTCTTGGATGAGCTCCCACAGGCGGTAGCCGTATGGTCGGATGACCATGGTGCCCTTGGCGGGTCCCCTGTCAACGAGCTGCGCCTTGGCAACCAGCTCGTTGTACCAGGCCGAGAAGTCCTCATTCTGAGGAGTCACACCACGTTCATCACGTCCCATGCACGGAGAATATCGCTCATGGCATGTCCTCGTGGCCCGTGGAGGACGGCCTTGCAACAGTGACCCACGGGAATGGGGCGGATGGAAGTCATAAGGTCTGTGACGCCTAATACATCAACCTGGCCTCATGCTTGCTCATGAGTGCACACGGGTGATCTCGGCCAGGACGGCGGCCCCGGTTTGGGAGCTACGTGGGGAGCCACCCGAACGGACGATCATGAACTGAGCCGTACGAGCCTGAACGGCAAGGCGACCTCCTACTGGCGCAGCGAACGGACCTGAATGGTCCTGAAGATCGTTTGTGGACCTTGTAAACAGAAGGTCAGGGGTTCGATTCCCCTCGTCGGCTCACAGGCGGGAGGCCCTCGCGATCTTCGCGAGGGCCTCTTGATTTCCCTATGGCGAGCTTCACCTGGTCTCCTCCCAGTGCGCTGTCGCGTCTGGCGGCTATCCTCACGGTATGAGCGCTCAGCCTGTCCATCCACAAGTTCCTCGGGTGCCGCGGGTGCCGCGTACCGTCGACGGGATCGCCGACGCGCTTCAAGGTGGCCGGCGGATGGAGTTCTACCGCGAGCTCGGTACGGCGCCGCTGGATCAGGCTGAGGCGATCCTGCGCCGGTGGTGGTGTGAGGCGATGCTGGATACCGACCCCGAGGCCGAGCAGATTCGCCGGGCCGCAATGGACGGCACCTTGCCGGTCGTCACGATGGAGGACATCCTCGCTCGCCGTGAGCGGCAGGGCCTGCCGCTTGAGTGAGCATGAAGCGGAGGGGTGGCCCTGTTACTTCTCCGAGGGTGTTGCGGAGCTGTTGGCGGATCCCCAGATCAGCCCGGCGTTGTTCTCGGCGATCGCCGCGCTGTCCGTTGAGATCAATGAGACGAGGGGCGGGGTCCCTGGGCACACTGCTTCGCCCCAGTGGCCACAGCAGCGGAGGGTTCCACTCGGCAAGGATGGGATCCTGGGTGTCGCGGAGTACGCGCACGGAAGATCGAGCCTAGAGAATGCGCTTCCAGTAAGTGGAGAGGAATTTCCGGGCGATCTCCCGGTCCAACTTCAGGCTCGCGTGCTGGTCATGCCAGAGGCCCGTGAAGCCTCGTTGAAGGTCGTACGCGAATGTCCCCTGCTTGAGATTGAGCTCGACGGTCTTGTTGGGGAATGGGCCGAGCCACCCAGGCTTTCCGGCCAGATCCGCTTCGTTCCAGCGTGGCCCCAGGATGGGCCCGAGTGCCGCTACTGTTCTCTGTCTGTCGGGGGTCAATAGCGGTCGGTCGTTTACGACCGACATGTTTCCCTTGATGATGACGTTGTAGAGCATTTGGACGGTCTCGTCGAGGGTGGTTCGCGACCACCCATTACCGACGCTCGTACGTTCGCCGCTGCCGCCTTTCATGCCGTCGGTTATCTTCATCGTACGGCCCTTGGCCATGTCGAACTCGCGGCCGAACTGGCCAACCCGTTTCTGGAAGAAGAAGGGATTTCTTCCGTCCTCGGCGAACTTTGCGAGTGCGAAGATGGCGTTCGCAGGAGTGGTGATCATGACAATCCCGGTGGCCCATTTGACGTCATGCCACCGCTTGGCCGGGCTCTGCTTCCATTCTCTGCCCCTCAGGCTCGCATAGGGTGGGGCAGGCCAGGACCGAGCGGCGATACCCGCGCCGGTGCTGAGTGCGGCCATGCCGAAGCCCATCTCAGCGGCGCGCTTCCAATCCCAGCCGGCGCCGCTCGCCCATCCCGTGGTTGCCAGCACTGTTGAGCTCACCGCACCGCCGACCATGATCCGGGAGAATGCCCGCTCCCATGTGGCCGACTCCATGGCCTCGGCCAGGCCCGTGAGCGCGGGTCCGCCTCGGCGTAGCAATGCGGGCAGCGCGCCGTGCGCACCGGCCATCAACCCGCCGGCGAGCACTCCGTGCAACATATCCCGAACCAGCTTCCCGACATTGATGGTGCCGGTGGCGAACAGCTGGTCGATCGCGCTCAGTCCGCCGGAGTACATCGCGCCCAACGCTGCCTGACGGATGATCAGCAACGTGATCCGCAGTACCTGGCCCTCGGTTCGGAGCAGCTTTTTCACCACGGCGTCGAGGAGGGGGCCGAGCCGGGGGGCCAGTAGCTTTGCAATGAGCATCAGTGCCACCACGAACGCCGCGGATGCCAGGAATCGCCGTCTGGCCTCCACGATCGCGTCGTAGCCGATCTGGCCGCTGTCGGCGAGATGCGCGCAGCGCCGATGCAGGTCGGCCAGCTGCCCATTCTCGCCGTGCACCACCCGTGCGGTACGTCCGAACACAGCCGTGGCCAGCCCGGACCCGGCCCCGGTCACCCGCCCGGCCTGCCCGGCGACCTGCTCCTGGACGTCAGCGACCACGCGTCCCATCGTCGTCGCGGCATCCCGCAGCCGCGCCACACCGTCGAGATCACCATCCGGCCACGCGGACCCGACTCCTACAGATTCGAGGAACCAGATCGCCTGGCTCACGAAGTCAGGCGCTGGTGTGGTCGTCGGCAGACCGCTCAGGCTCAGCCGGGGCTTGTACACATCCGGATCCGTCAGCCATCCCGGGTACCCCTGCGCGTACGGGATCTCGGTGGTCGCCTCCTCGGCCTCGGCGTACCTGCTCCCGGCAATCATCCTGGCGTTCAAGTCCTCGGTTGCGGCATACCTGCACCCGGCGACGACCATCCCGGCCGCCATCGCGCGTAGCAGGTTCACCGCTCCGACCAGGTCTTTCAGCAGGTCGTCACGTAGTCGGGCGAACCCCGGCATGCCCGCCTCGGGATCGCCCTCGAACAGCGCCCGGCCTAGATCGTCCTGACCGAAGGGGCGCTCATCCACCGCCCGGCAGAACTCGTCCACGCCCTCGGCCAGATCATCAGCGGCCTTCCGGACGCCTTTCCCCGCGCTGATCCAGCTCTCCGGGTCGAATATCAGTATCCGCGCATGGGCCACATCGTCGGCGGCGATGTTCCTCATCTCCATGATCTACAGCAACCGCTCGCAATCACTAACGGAGCATCTACGCCGACGGATGGCGGGGCCGCCTTCACTGTCGGCCGGCAAGGCTCGATGCAGTGGTGGTTGATGCGCCTGGTCGCCTGGGTGGGGCTGGCGCGTGGGCCGGAGCCCCAACTCCCGTGACCGCGGCTACGGAGAATCCTGTACCCACAAAAACTGTGCGGAGGCGCATGTTCAGCATCCTCCTTTCAATAAGGCAGAAATGCGAGGCAAGCGATTCCCATATCGGATGTCGATGGTGCCGCCCAGGACGAATGCCACATAAATACACCATTTATACAGCCAGCAAGATCACGAGTCAATGCCCACTTGGTCCGGTCGCTACTTGGCCGTAGTCCTCACCCATATGACCGCCCCGACTGCCGGAATTGCGGCTACACCGCCGACCTCGCGAGGCGAGGAGGCCGCATGCGCTGGTTGCCGGCGTGGCGGTGTGGAGACGGTTCCCCAGCCTGCCCGCGTTCTTGCCAGGCTGCTGCTGCGTCTGGGCATCGCCGAGCGATGCGCGCTGGGCAAGTGGCCCTGCGGGTCCAGCGCGGACGTCACCCGCCGGGTGGCGGCGGGGGCGTACTAAATCCCATCTGCCACATGCGCGCCACAACAGAAGCAGCTCGTCCACGAGCACAGCGTCCGTGAGGGCCTTACGGAGCACCGTGTGGACGTGCTTTACGGTGTTCGCCGCCAGCGGGCCGCCCGAGGACCCCGCTGGACCTCGAAGCAAGAAGAACAGAGCCTCCGGCGGAAGCGCTCCGGCACCGAGGTGATCGCCACACGGCCTTGAACGTCGATGGGTGGCTTGGGGCTGATCACCTCGCACACCATCGACTCAGGCAAGCCCAGCAGACCGACTCTTCCGTATCAAGCCCGGCTCTGACCGCAGGACAACGCATGATCGAGGAACGGCGACCGGCAAACGTACACGCCAAGCTGAGCTTGACACTCCGTCCCCTGCCCGTTGCCGCTACGCGGTGAGTCGACGGCATATGAAGCGGGAGCGATGAGCAGATCGAGGAGTGGACGGAGATCGCCTTCGACCTGGCTCCCGAGATCGCCGCCGCGTACGGCGTCAGCTGTACACCCTGACGCGCGAGACGAGGGCACGGGGAACCGGAGTGCTCGCGCTAACACCGGACACGACCGACCATAGGAGTTAAGGGGCAGAGAGGGCTCCAACCGCCGCCAGCAACTCGATGGGGAACTCCCGATCGGCTTGGCCGATGGCGAGCGCGACCCATCGGCCCGCTTCCGGTCGCCGCCAGACGAGCATCTGCCCGCTGAGCTGACACAGTTCGTCGATCGGTTCCGGGGCTGGGTCCTCGGCCCACAGGTACGGTTCCAGATCGACCGTCTCGGGGCTGCCCCAGCGTGCCGTCAGAGTGGTCTCCAGCTCCCTGTAAGCGGTGTCGATCACCTCCTCAGCGGCTTCGACGGTCTCTTCACTGCGATCGTCCCAGAAATCCTGGCTGGCCTGGAGAACACGCATGTGGTAGCCCGGACCGCTGGATCGGTTTCCCACCCGTGCTCGCTCCTGCGGGAAGGGGAGGGAGAGCAGGTCCTTTATGATGGCGCATTGATCTTCGGTGGTCATGCCGTGAGAATAGTGAGACGGCCTGCGCAGGTGAGCCCTGCGCCGGGCGTCTCCGGCTGGGTGACCAGCTGGGTGACGACGGCCACAGACGGGGCCGGACGGTCACGGACGACGAGGCGCGCTCGCCTGCGCCGAGGCCGCGGAAGCCGACGCTGTCGTCGTCGGCTCGCACACCGCCGCCCGCCAGCTCCTCGAGTGGCCATGGCGCCCGCTGGCCGGGCTGTCCCTTCCCATGATCATTTGGACGGTACGGCCGGCGCACACGCGGACGGTCGTCGAGCAGGTCGCGGCCGTCATCGCCGCGCAGGCGGCCGGCGTGTCCGGTGCGGACCAAGCCGGAGATCGCGACTGTTGAGACCGGGGAACCGGGCAGGTCGTCGAGCGCACGACGGGCCCCAGGCTCAGCGCCACTGAAGCTGCCACGTGATGTCGATCTCCGCGGTGTCGAGACCAAAGGCAAGCCGATTTCGGGGAGGCCCCGTGAGCCTCCCGTACGTGCTCGGGGGCGCGTTTGGTGTGGATTTGACGGCCCTTGAAAGTACGCCGGGCCAGCGACTACGGTCTGCGGATGATCGCTTTGCAGGACATCCTTGCCGATGCGGCTAGCGGACATATGCCCCAGCCTGGGGCTGGCCCCACGATCGTCCCGCAGCCGTCCCCACGTGACGCGGGAGTGATCGCCTTCACCGCCCACAATGTGATCTACGCCGACCTCGATGAGGACTGGATCAGATCTCGGCTTCCCGACGGAGACCTATCGGCGCCACTGAACCCGCCCTTCCTCATGGAACTAGAGGAAGCTATGGGGCGCAGAGTCAACAACATCGACATGCTCGCTGTGGCTGTCCCTTGCGTTGGTCCTCCACCGATCGAACTGGTCGAGGTCACGGATGCGGCCCATCCTCGTGTCCGGCGCGCCCATCGCTATCGTGACGATGTACGCGTCTGGACCTGTCCAGGAGGTTTGCTGGTCATCGGACGAGGCGTCGCCGCTCGATGGGAGGTCGCGATCGAGGTCGACCCTTCCAGCCGAGGAGGCGGTTTGGGCCGAACCCTCGCCCGCGCCGCCAGGCATCTCATCACGCACCCTCTCTGGGCTCAAATCGCCCCGGGCAATGCGGCGAGCGTCCGAACATTCCTCGCCGCCGGCTACGTTCCGATCGGCGCGGAAGCGCTTCTCGTCCCACCCTCCTCATTCGGGCGGCACACTCCATGATCCGGAAATATCCGGAACGATCGGTGGCGTGCGTTCCGGCTGAGCAGATACTGCACCGTCGAGAATCAGCACACTGGTGGATTCGATCACGGTTCGGTGGGACGGCGGGCAGCGCCGGTCGTCCCGCGGATGATGAGGTGGTTGATGGCGCTCTCAGGGACCTCAGGCACGGGCTGGTACGGTCAGGCCGGCGTCGGTACGGGGGCCGGGCGCCACTGTTCGGAGCCGAAGACCTCGTAGCGGATCCGCTCGTCCGGTACGCCGCGGCGGTGCAGGCCGGCCCGGACCATCTGCATGAACGGGACTGGACCGCACAGGTAGACATCCGCCTCGGGGTGCAGGGGGATCGCGTCGGTGTCGATGAAACCGGTGAAGGCATCCGGCCCGTCTGGGACCGTCTGCTCGTACCAGACGAGGTTGCGGAAGGAAAGTAGCCGGGAGCCGTTGGCGATCATGTCGGCGCGTAGCGGGTGGCGTTCCATGCTGCGGTCGGCGTGCACGGCCGTGACGTCGCGGGTGGGCTGGGTGCGCCGTCGGCCGGCGTGAGGATGAACGACGCTGTGTCGTGCGCCTCGGTGCGCCGACCACCGTGTACTGCTCCGGGCGGATGCCCAGGGCGCAGTGTCGCTGTGCGATGCGCTCCACGATGTGGTCGAAGACCGGGGCGTCCGGGCCGGCGCCGACCAGGTGCCCGGCGAACGCGGCGACCGCACCGGCCAGCGCGTGCTTCTGCTCGCCGGTCGCCTGCGCGCTGCGGCTGTATCGGGTCGCCGTCGCAGTCGACGACCTCGGTCCCGCCCTCCAGTTCGCGTACGAGGCCGCCGATCGAGGCAGTGCGGGCCGTGGCGGCGAGGCGTACCCCGCCACTGCGACCACGGACGGTCTCCAGCAGGCCCAGGTGCTGCAGCCGCGCCGCGCCCTGGCCCAATCCCGGCATTGCGCTGGTGCGTAAATTGCGCGTGCATCGGACGGCAAGCGGCCCACCTGACGCTGTACGCCATGGAAGCCAACACAGCGACATGCAAGATGTGCAGCCGAAGAGGTGCGACGGTTGTCCTGAGCGCACGACGCTGCTCACCGTGGGCAAGGAAGAGTACGTCGAGATCATCAGATTCACCGTGAAACCCACGACGATGACCTCCGTCTGGGGTCCGTGGACGTTCTCCGAACTCTCCTTCTGCAAGCCCTGCTCCGTCGCGCAGACGTGCCGGGCCTGCTGCACTCCCGCCTACCTGGCGGAGTCCAAGACCCCCTTGCGGGGGGCCAAGCTGCTGGCCGAGAACGACGCCCGGTGCGCGTTCTGCGCTTCCGGCCCGGCCTTCGACGTCGAAGCCTGCGTCAAGGACGGGCTGTTCTGGATCCGTTCGTGGTTCGAGAGTAAGAAGGAGACCTTCCCCAAGGAGGTCCCGAACTTCAGCGTCAAGGTGGTGCCCGCGAACGTCATCCTGGCCGAGGGTCACGGGCTGGGTGAGAAGGGCACCCTGCTGGGCCTGTGCAAGGCTCAGGGTGTGGACAACAAGATCACCAGCTACACGATCTTTATTCTCAACGGGATGCGCAAAGCGGCCTTCATGGAGACCCTGGTCCACGAACTCACCCACATCTGGCTCTACGAGAACAAGCTTTCTAAAAAGCCCTACGTGGAGGGCTTCTGCAACTTCGTCTCCATCAACTACCTGCTGTCGCTCGGCAACGACGAGGACGCCGGGCGCCGCAAGAACTTCATGATGGCCAACCCGAACGCCTTCTACGGGGGCGACATGAAGGCCTACCTGCTGCAGGCGAAAGCACCGGCATTCAACCCGTTCACGAACCTGCGGAGCGCCCAGGACATCAAGTGACCGCTCCGGCGAGGGCCTGGGTCGCACTACCCGGCCCTCGCCTGACTCGCAAGGTGAGTGCCCTAGCTGGCGCGGGGAGGCCGGCTAGGCGTACTAAACCGCCAGACCTGAGTTGATCTCGGCGAGCAGTTGGGTGGCTTTCGTGTAGCGGATGAGGTTGTCCAGCGTGGGTGGCTGGGTGAGGGTGGCCTGGGCGTGGCGGACGGCGTCGCCCACCGTCGTCAACCCCAGGGCGCGCGCGGTGAGAGTGTCGACAGCGGTGTCGGCGTTGATCCGGCGGGTGGCCAGGTTGAGCTGGGTGGCCAGGAGTTCGGCCAGCAGCGTGCGCGGCTGCGTCACCGGCAGCGTGAGGACCGCGGAGGACTCCGGCCGGGAGAGCATGCCGTCGGCGGCCGAGCCGTCGGCGCCGTCGAAGCGGCTGTCGGTGGCCTGGACGCGGGCGAGCGTCTCGGTGGTGCGCAGGTCGGGCCGCAGTGCCCAGAATGTGACCAGCCTGGGGTCGTGGCTCGGGGAGACGGTCGTGATCTGGGTTTCCGCCGTAGCGGTGACAGGGCTGATCGGGCACGGACCCGAGCCGGCGACGCTCAGCGAGACCGGTACGGTGATCTTCGCCCCCTCCAGGAGCAGCAGGCTCGGTCGCGCGGTGAACACGATCGTGCCGGTTCCGGTGCGGGCGGGCAGCGTGCCGGTGTTCCAGCGCAGCGTGGTGGTGCCGTCGGCGTTCCTGGTCACGGAGCCGGGACGGGGTCCGGCGCCCTGGTCGAGCGCGGTGCTGTAGTAGACGCCGGCGGGCAGCGTCGCGGTGAGCGTGGCAGCGGGCGCGGGGGCGCCACCGGTGTTGCGGTAGGTCAGGGTATAGGCGGCGGCCTCGCCGGCGTTGACGGTGGCGGGCGCGGTGGCGTCCACGCCGATCAGCGGCCTTCGTACGGTGGTGGACGCGTCGGCGGTGTTGTCGGAGAGGGTGCCGGTTTCGGCGTATCCGCGCTCGTTGGTGCCGGACACTGTCGCCTTGTTGGTCAGGACCGTTCCGTCCGCAGTCGTACAGGGGATTTCGTAGGTGAATGTCTCCCGTGCGGAGTCCCCCGTCTTGATGTCGGGCGTCGTACGGCGGACGACGGTGCCGTCGGGCATCGTGTCGTCGATCTTCACTGCCGTGGCGGTGGCGGGTCCCTTGTTGCCCACGTTCACGGTGTAGGTGAGTATGTCGCCCGGAGAGGCGTCCTGCCTGTCCACGGTCTTGGTGGCGGTGAGGTCGATCGGTGGGTTGAGACTCGCCGCGGCCTCGGCGGTGATCTCGGTGTCGCCCAGGCCGAGTACGCCCTTGTGCGCGCCGTCCTCGAACCACAGGCTCTCGCGGAAGTTGAGGTTCAGGTGCTCCCAGTCGTTCCATGAGATCAGGGTCTGGCCCAGTGAGACGGGACAGGATTTGGTGTCGGGGCCCAGGATGATGTGGTTGACGTCCCCGGACTGGCCCGTCGCTTTGATGCCGTCGCCGTTCCAGTCGACCGGTTTGTTGGCCGGCGTGGTATTCCAGACGCCTCCCAGCCCGTACACGACTGTCCGCCCGCTGGCCCCTGGCACGGCGTCGCCCACCTCGTCGAGCCCGTTGTTCTCGGCCATGGGGGCGCGCTCTTGGGGCTGGTAGTCCAGGGGGCGGGTCGCGGTGGATGCCGTGGGGAACTGGTAGGAGTAGTTCATGACGCTCAGGTAGTTCGGCTTGCAGTTGATGCTGTCTATGCCACCGTGCTGGAGCCCGAGCGTATGGCCGAGCTCGTGCAGGAACGTGCCCGCCTCTGCCGCCACCTGGCCGCCGTTGTCGGTTATCCGCTTGTTGTCCCAAGCGCCGAGCGTGATGACGAAGTCGTTGCCGCCAGGCAGGGCGATGCGGCCGAGGCGGGAGGCATCGACGGTGAACTGGGAGTCGTCTCCGACCTCGGCCTGCCCCGACGTGGTGCCGAGCCCGGTCAGTCCGTGCGCCGACAGGGCATAGCGGAACACCAGCCGCTTGGCGCCCAGGATGTTCTCGCAGTTGCGTGAGAGCCGGTCGAGCACGTCGCCGAAGTTCCCGTCGCAGGGCAGATCGGGGTCGCCGAACTTGAGGTCGGCGAAGTCGTTCAACGCGCCCGGGGTGTCGGTGTCGAAGGAGATCCGCTCCACCTCGGCGGCCCGCTCGCCGGTGCGTACGTGCAGGGTGATGCCGTGCGCCGCGAAGGCGGCCACCACCTGGCCGATTGCGGTCGGGTCGAGCTCCCTGGAGCGCGGGCAGTACGACGCCACGCAGAACATCGCGTCCAGCTCGACGAAGATGTCCTTCCGGTTCGGGTCGGCGTTGTACGGGGGCTGGTTCAGCGCGAGGTCGACCGTGCCGTCCTGGTCGTAGTCGATGCCGTTGGTCTCCCAGTCGTCCAGCAGCCCGTCCTGGTCGGAGTCACGGCCCGTGTGCACCTTCAGCTGGGTGGCGCACGTGCCGATGGTGGTGTCGCCCGACAGCGTCGAGGTGATCTTTATCCGTACGCCGCTCGCCTCGCCGAGGCCTTCGCCGTACGCCGGCGGCAGGTCGAACTCACCCTGCACCAGCCCTGTCTCGGCGGATAACAACTGCCGGTAGAACGGCGTGGTGTGCCAGTAGTGGAACCCGGCCTCAACCGTGGCGGTGAACCACCCGCTCTCCTGGCTGTCGTTGACAAAGGTGATCCTGGCCCGAGGCCGCCCGCCTTCCGCGACCGAGAGGGGCGAGCTCCCGAGGAACTCACAGTCACCACGGACCGACCCTGCGGCGTGCCCTGGTGGGGCACCGAGCATGACGGCGACGACGGTCAGTACGAGCGGCATGATCACCCGGCGGATACGCATGGACCGAGTGTCGACGCACATCTCGGGGACGCCATGAGTAACCCCTACTCAGAAATTGCCCCGCCCCGGTCCTGCGCGCCGGGGTCAGGTGTGAAGCAGCTCCGTGAGCGGCCCGCGCACATCGGCGGGATACAGGTTCAGCTGGTCATACGATTCGCCCCTGAGGTCGGCCCACGCCTTTATGCCTGCTGGGTCTAGCGGGGGTTGCCGGACAGGTGCTGCACGTTGGGCGTGCGCCCATGGCGGGCGGGTGACATCTCCCTGCGGCGGGCCGCCAAGATGGCCAGCACCGCCAGCAGGGCGGTCACGGCAACCGACGCCCCGAGCGCGATCCACGTGGCCGGGTCAGGGTGGATCAGCGACTGGCCGCGCAGCGCCTGCCACGCCGTGATGGCGAACAGCGCGGCGTAGCCCACGATGACGACCCCGGTCAGCTGGGCGCGGGCGCGTTCGCCACGCAGCCAGCTGACCCGGGCCGCGAGGGCGGTGAGAACCAGCACCGCGAGGACGAACACCTGCATGGAGTGCAGGCTGATGAAGTGCGGAACGCGCAGGTCGCCACCTACGGTGCTCCAGTTCGTGATCGGCATGCCGTCGCCGTCGGGCACCCCCACCCCGTGGCCCCCGACCAGCGGGACCGGGTTCCCATAGGCATCTTCGACCATCCGGGGCGTCCTGTTGGCCGTCCCGACCATGAAGGACGCCAGCCCCATGCCCATGACGGCCAGCCCGATCCCGGCACGCAGGGCCCAGGTGAGTGCCGGTTCACCGATCCGCTGGAACAGCAGCATGATGGCGATGAGCAGGTTCGCCCCGAACAGCCCGACCACGCCTGTGGAGAAGACCACCTGTCCGATCGTGTTGAACGTGTCGGCGCCGGTGTTGAAGTGGCTGTAGGTGCCGCGAGCGGCCTGTACCGCGATGAAGCCGACGTCGATCATCCCGGCGACGGCCAAGGCCGTTCCGAGGTTCCACATCGTGCGCTTCGCCTTGCGAAGCTTCGGCAACAGCCAGGCGAGCGTCGCGCCATGGATGACGAACGACACCCCGAACTTCAGCGGCTTCACCCAGATCGACTGCTGCATGAGCTCGCGGCCGTCTGTGAGGAGGCCGAAGAGCGCGACGACGATGAGCGCGGACATCGCCGCCACCATGATCATCAATGGTCGATGCCACGACCGCACTTCGGTTAACGAGAAGGACATCGGGTCCTCCGATCGGGCCGGTGCGTACGGTGTATTAAGTGTCATGCGTACAGAGTAGCTACGCAGGGCATGAAAGCCGCACTATTCTGCGCTTAAGACAAATAAAGTGAACTAGTGTTGTAGCGATCGAACTAGTACACTGTAGCGATCTCACCAAACGAATCGGGGGCACATGTCGTCGTCAACGCAGCGACCGGACCCGCCATACCGGCGGATCGTCGCGGAGATCCGTACTCGGATCCTGACCGGCGACCTGCGGCCCGGCGAGCGGATGCCGTCCATCCGGCAGATCGCCCAGCGATGGGGCGTCGCGGTCGCGACCGCGACCAAAGTGATGGCGACGCTCCGCGACGACGGGCTGGTCGAGACGAAGGTCGGTTCTGGCGCGGTGGTCAGCGCACGCGCGGCCCGGCAGCAGCCGACCGGCCCGAGCGCGTCACTGAAGCCGCGTCAGGGCGGCATCACCAGGCTGAACCGGAAGCAGGTTCTCCGCACCGCCATCGCGACCGCCGACGCCGAGGGACTCGACGCCGTCTCCATGCGGCGACTCGCGGCCGAGCTCGGCGTCGGTCCGATGTCGCTGTACCGGCACGTGGCGAACAAGGACGAGCTGGTGACGCAGATGGTCGACGAAGCCTTCGGCGAACCGGATCTGCCCATCCCGGGGCCGGAGGGGTGGCGAGCCAAGCTCGAACTGATCTCTCGCAGTCAGTGGGAGCTGTGCCGGCGACACCTCTGGCTGCCGAGGGCCATCTCGTTCACTCGCCCGTCGCTCGTCCCCAACATGATGGAGCACACAGAGTGGACCCTGCGCGCACTCGACGGGCTCGGGCTGCCCGCGGCGACCGGGATCCAAGAGGCGCTCACGCTGCACACGCTGGTCCTCACCATCGCTCTGTCCATGGCGGATGAGGTCGAAGCGGAGCAGGAGACCGGCGTGACGCTCGACCGCTGGTGGCTGGCCCAGCGGAAGCGAACCGACGAACTCCTCCACAGCGGACGCTTCCCACTGCTGGCCGCGATCCCAGAGGAAGCGGCGTCGGACCTGAACGGACTGTTCGAGTACGCCCTCGCACGCCATCTCGATGGTTTCGCCGTCTTGGTGGAGGGCCGCGGCGGGTGTTAGAGCTCACTCAGCACGTGCATGGCGTCCCGCTCGATCCGTGAAAGGTCGTGGAGGATGGCGCCGGCCTGCTCAAGCTGCGCCGCGTCGCCGCTCTCTCCGGCCTTCGCGATCCACTCGGCCACGCTTGTCCACAAGGCGGCGGCCTCGGCGTACAGCCGGTGACCTGTGCGCAGGCGGTCATCGTCGATGAGTTCGGCGCACTCGCCGAGGAAATCACGGTAGAGGGCGCGGAACAGGGCGCCGCCGGTGCCGGCCTTCTCCATGAGTACGGCGGCTTGCGGCAGGTCACGCTGCGGATCGTCCGTACGCAGCAGCCACTTGGGCACCTGGCTCGCGGCTTTTTCGATGCCGCGGTGGCCCAGGTTCGCGATGGGAGGGGCCAGGAAGGCGTCGGCGCAGGCTTTGATCGCGGGGATGATCCGGTCCTGCCAGGAGGGCGCGTGCGCCGGCAGGGTGATGGAGAACGAGCGGTTCCTGGCGGTCATCGGGCCTCGTTCGGCCCTCGCCATGGCCAGGCTGTTCCGGCTCGTACGTACGGCCCCTCCCTGCTGCGCGGTGTCCACCAGGTAGGCATCGTGCTCGTCATAGCCGTACATGGCGACGATGTGGCCGCCGAAGTGCACCTTGGACTGGAAGTAGGCCAAGTGGAAGGAGTCGAGCTGGAGGCCGACCGGACGACCGGCGTCGATCTGGGCGGCCACGTTCTCCCACGCCTTGCGTAGTGAGGTGGTCTCATCGACCGACAGCGTCAGCCCGAGCCTGGCAGCCAGGTTTCTGGTGAGTTCAAAGGGCTTGACGCGCCCGCCGAGGAAGGGGAACGGCATGCTTTTGCTGTCCCAGTAGATGAAGGACAGGCCCGAGCCGAGCCCGAACAGCATGGGCTCGGACAGATCAAGTCCCTCATGCCGCAGCAACACTCCCAGGGCCGTCGTCTCGCAGTGCTGCAGGCCACGGCCCTCGATGCCGTGCACGGTGGTCATGTCGCTCTCCTCGGTAGCCGGGCGATCGGTGTGTGCAGCATGGGGTCTCCCACAGAGGAAGAGTCAAGCCGTCAGCGCAAGAGACCGGGAGCGGTGGGTGCGCTGAACGTGCCCTCCCTGCGTACCGTGTGCCAGCGCAGCCGTACGCCCAGCACCGCGGTCGCCAATGACTGGATCACCACGAGGTACAAGAGCTGGCGGTAGACGAACTGCTGCAAAGGGAGCACCCACAGGGCCGAGGCGCGCTCGCCGTCCAGGCGGAGCGCGTACCAGCCGGTCACCGCCTGCACCGCGACGAACCCGGCCCACACCGCGACCACCGGCAGGGGATCGCCCACGGCCGTGCTGTAGATCGCCATGAGATCGACGACGGGTGCGAGCAGCGGCAGCAGCACCTGGAACAGCGCCAGGTAGCCGAGGCAGCGGCGGCCGAACGGGTCCTGGTCGAGCACGGCGCGTCGATGCTTCCACATCGCCTGCATGGTGCCGTAGCACCAGCGGTAGCGCTGCTTCCACAGCTGGCCGAGCGTGGTCGGGGCCTCGGTCCAGGCCAGGGCCTTCTCCTCGTAGACCACCCGCCATCCGGCCCGGCACAGTGCCATCGTGAGGTCGGTGTCCTCCGCCAGCGTGTCGGTGCTGACGCCGCCCAGCGCCACCAGCGCCGAGCGCCGGAACGCCCCGATCGCGCCGGGTACGGTCGCCATGCAGTCGAGTTGCTCGAAGGCGCGCCTGTCGAGGTTGAACCCGATGACGTACTCGATGTGCTGCCAGCGCCCGATCATGCCGCGCCGGTTGCCGACCTTGGTGTTGCCGCTCACCGCGCCGACCGTGGGGTCGGAGAGCTGGCGTACCAGGTGGCCGATCGTCGCGGGTTCGAAGACGGTGTCGCCGTCCACCATGATGAGCAACTCGTGCCCGGCCGCCGCGATGCCCGTGTTGAGCGCCGCGGGTTTGCCGCCGTTGCGCTGCCGGATCACCCGTACGTTGGCCAATCCCAGCTCGGCGGCCAGTTCGGCGGTCGCGTCGGTCGAACCGTCGTCGATGACGAGGATCTCCAACCGGCCCTGGTAGGTGGTGTCGGCCAGTGAGCGTACCGTCGCCTGGATCCCCGCCGCCTCGTTGTAGGCGGGCACGATCACCGTCACCGGCGGGGGCGCGGGCCACGCGGGCGCGCGTCCCCTTCGCCGCTTTCCACCTCTGGTACGGCGGGCATGCACCCACGCGAGCACGGCGAAGAAGACCAGCCGCGCCAGCGTGAGCGCGCCCGCGGCGACGAGCACCCACATCAGCGCGTCGGTGAACCATCCGGATACGCGCTGGGCCACGTTCAAGGCCGAGCCGACGAACCGGTCCACTCCGCCGGCCTGCTGCTGTGCCGGTGGCATGCCGAGGGCCTTGGTCACCGTGACCGCCCGGTAGCCCTTGCCCGCCATCTCCTTCAGGACCAGATCGACGGCCTCGACGGTCTGCCGCCTGTCGCCACCCGAGTCGTGCATCATGACGATCGCGCCCCGGCCCCCGGCCGGAAGCGACGAGGTCACGATCTTCCGCGTGCCGGGGCGGCTCCAGTCCTTGGTGTCGAGATCCGTCAGCGTGACGAGGTACCCCTCGGCCGCCAGCGCCTTCATGCTCTCCCACTGCGGGCCCGTGATCGCTTCGGGCGTGGAGGAGTACGGCGGGCGGACCAGAGCGGTGTGCAGCCCGGTCGCTCCCGCCAGGGCCTTCTGCGTCAGGGACAGCTCCAGCCTGAGCCGCCATCCGGGAACCGTCGCCAACTCGGCGTGCGTGTAGGTGTGGCTGCCCAGCTCATGGCCTTCCGCGACGATCCGCTGAGCCAGATCGGGGTATTTCGCGACCTTCGAGCCGACGACGAAGAACGTCGCCTTGGCACCGTGCTTCTTCAGGGCGTCGAGCACCGCCGGCGTCCAGGCGGGGTCCGGGCCGTCATCGAAGGTGAGAGCGATCGTCCTGTTCGGCAGGTGCGCGCTGGAGGGCTCGCTGCCCGTGAGGTTCAGCACGGGTCCGCCCCGCCGCATCTCCGCCAGCTGTGCGGAAGGGTGGTCGGTGGCGGGCGGAGCGGCGCGAGTCTCGCCGACGACGTTGGTCACGTACCCGTTGAGTACGAGGGCGCCGGCCGCCAGCAGCATGCCGATGGCCAGCAGGAACCAGTGCCCTCTTGGGTCGGCTCGTTTGGCGGAAGGGGGCGTGGGCGCGATCGGTCGGTCCTGCTCAGCCTGGGCCGAAGTGGGATCCTGCCAGGCGGCGACCGCCGGACGCGGCCAGACCTGCTTGCCCTGGTCGGCCAGGTCGCTCACTTCTTCGGCCCCTTGGTCCGGTCCGGGTCGAGCCCCGGCGGCGTCTTGTTCTGGCCCGGGGGTAGGTCGGTGGGCTCGACTGTGGGCCCGACCGTGGGCTCGGTGGTCGGCTCCGGTGCCGGTTCCGTGCTCGGCTTCACGCTGGGCGACGACGACGGGGTCCGTACGGTCGCAGGGTCCTGCGACCGTACGGCGGACCGGGTGCTGCTTGGAGTGGGCCGCGACGAGATGCGGGTCACCGAAGGGGTGGGTCGCTTGGTGCGGCTCGTCCGAGGCGTCGGTGAAGGGTCGGGCGAAGCCGTGCTGCCCATCCCGCCCTTCTGATCGCCCGGCCACCCGGTCACCGACAGCGTCGTGTTGGAGAACAAGCCGCCGATGACGACGGCGAGCAGCGCGAGGGCCAGCACGCCGGACGCGGTCGAGCCGATCATGATCAGCCGTCGCCGGCGACCGCTCTGGTCGACGAAGACGGCTGTCGTGTGGTGATGCTCAGGGGACACATCGGGAAATGGTAGTGACCAGATGTAACTTGTGGGGAAATAGTGTGATTTGGACAGGGTGCTTAGCGGTGTCTGAGTCGTACCGTGGCGCGGAAGCCGTCGTTGAGGCGGCCGCCTTCGGTGGCGGTGACCGGGACCATCGTCCACGGCTGGTCTGGGCCGAGCAGGGTCGAGTATGCCGGAACAAAGCCCTGGTCGAGCAGGGAGACGGCGAAGTCTGTCGACACGCGGCCCAAGGCGTCCAGGGCCGCCATGCCGTGGCACGCTCTACGCCGGTTGCGTGATCCTCCCCATCGATCCGGTGCTGTCGCCGGAGCTCCGTGACTCTATGACCAGCGTGGCGCGCTTTCTGGTCCGCGCGGACGGCCTCTTCGAGCCTGGGCAGACCCGGCCGATGGCCGTCCCGGACCAGGTGGCGCCGCTTGCCGAGCCCGCCAAGCTGGACGCCCGCTCGCCCGCGTACCTCTGCTTCACCTCCGGCAGCACCGGGCGTCCGAAGGCGGTGCTGGGCGCGCACGACTCGCTGGCCCATTTCTTCCGCTGGCAGCGGGACACCTTCGAGGTCGGGCCGGGCGACCGTATGGCGCAACTGACGAGCTGGTCCTTCGACGTGGTGCTGCGCGACATCTTCACCTCGCTGATCAGCGGCGCCACACTCTGCCTGCCGGGATCGCGGTCGCGGGACGCCGGACGGGTCTTCTCGTTCGCGCGGACGTACGGGATCACGCTGGTTCACACGGTTCCGTCGCTGGTCCGGCGGTGGCTGGCGACCGCCGCCGTGGACACCGCCGTGCCGACCCTGCGGGTCGCCTTCTTCGCCGGGGAGCCGCTGCACGCGGAGCTGGTGAACGACTGGCGCGGCCGGGTGGCGCCCGGCTGCCGGGTGGTCAACCTGTACGGGCCGACGGAAACCACCCTTGCCCAGTGCGCTTTCGAAGTGCCCGACGAGCCGGGCACCGGCCCGTTGCCGGTCGGGCGGCCGTTGCCCGGGTGCTCGGTCGGCGTACTGCGGCCGGGGTCCTGGGAGCCCGATGATGTCGGCGAGGTGGTGCTGACAACGCCGTATCGGTCACTGGGCTACCTCGGCACGGACAGTACGTTCGAGACGGGTCCCACGGGTGAGCAGGTGTACCGCACCGGCGACCTGGGGCGGTGGGACGAGCGAGGGTTGCTGCATCTGCTCGGCCGACTGGACCAGCAGGTCAAGGTGCGCGGAGTCCGGTTGCGACTGCCAGAGATCGAACGGGTGCTGCGCGGTGTGGCCGGCGTCCGGGAGGCCGCCGTGGTCGTCGCGGGCGATGCACGGCTTGTCGCCTATCTCGTGGGGGAACCGGCCGTGCCGCCGGTTCGGGTGTTGCGGGAGGCGGTTCTGCGGGAGTTGCCGGCCGCGGCGGTTCCGGATGAGTTCGTCGTACGTACGGACCTGCCACTGCTGCCGAACGGCAAGATCGACCGCACGGACCTGCGCTCCCAGGCCAGCGCCCCGGCCCCGGCCTTGGCCCCGGCCTCGGTTAAGCCCAGCGAATCTGGGGGGAACGTGCTGGTCGTCGAAACCTGCCGACGGGTCCTGGGCGTCGAATCGATCTCGCTCACCGCGGATCTCTTCGAGCTCGGCGTCGATTCGATGTCCGCGATGGAGATCGCCGCCCGGCTGGAGGACGCGCTGGAAGCGGAGATCCCGTACGGTCTGGTCTTCGACCACCCCACCGTCGAAGAGATCTCCCGCTACCTCGCCGACCGGAGCCTCGGGTGACCGGCCCGATCACCCCGTCGTGGACTCAGCGCAGCCGCCTGCTCCGGCTGGTCGAGGACGCGGAGGCCGGGCTCTACCGGCCGCAGCACACGATCTCCGCGTTGCGCGTACGCGGTTCACTGGACCTCTCCGCGCTGAACCTGGCCTGGCTCCGGCTGCAACGGCGGCACCCGATCCTGCTCACGTCCTTCGACCCGCACAAGCCGTTGTGGCGGCTGGACCCGGCCGACCCGGTTGACCTGGTACGGCTGCCGCGCCTCGCCGACGCTCGGCAGGCGCTGGTGCGGGAGGCCGAGCGGCCGTTCGACATAGAGCGGGGACCGCTGACCCGGCTGGTCGCCATCCCGCTTCCGGATGCCGCGGAGACGCTGCTCGGGCTGGTGACCGACCACCTGGTCTCTGACGCGTGGTCGCGGCGGATCCTCCTGGGCGACCTGTACCGCCTCTACGACCTGGAGATCGGTGCGTCGACCGGGAACCTGCCCCCGGCGCCGGCCGCGTACGTCGGCTGGGTGGAACGCCAGAACGACTACCTGGAGTCCACAGCCGGCCTCAACCTGCGCCGGAAGCTCGCTCGGCACGTTCTCCTCCCCGACAGGGGGCCTGCTGACCGGGGGACCGTCGAGCGGAGGCCCGTCGGCCGCGGGACCGCCGACCAGAGGACCGCCGACCAGGGGCCTGCTGACCAGGCCGATGTCCCGCGGATCGAGCGGCAGCTCGACGTGGACTCGTACGAGCGCCTGCTGCCGGCCGCGAAGCGGTTCCGGCTGACCCGGCTCCAGCTCGTCCTGGCCGCCCTGGACGCGGCGTCGGCCGAACTGGGTGATCATTTCCCCGCCGCGACGATCATGGCGGTCGCCGGTCGTCCCCGCCCCGACCTGCACGGCTCGGTGGGCTGGTTCGCCGACCAGGTCGCCGTCGTCAACCGGGGCAGGCATGCCGACCCAGAGGAGCAGCTGCGGTCGTTCCGCGAGGCGGTCGTCGCGGCGCTGGACTCGGCGCGCGTTCCATGGGCGCTGGTCGTCGCGGACACCGTGCCGGAATGGTTCACCCACTCGATGTCGCTGCCGTACATCTCGTTCAACGCCCAGCCACGGCGGATGGGCCCCGCCCTGCGCCAGGCCGCCTTCGCCGGCACCGAGATCGAGGAGTTCCCTGTCCACCTCGGCCGGCCGGACGGGGCTCTCCTGACGTACTGGTCGGAAGACGACGTCGGCGGCCTGCGGGCGGCCCTGCGGTACAAGCCCGAACGCTACAGCGAGGCGGACGTCCTCGCGCTCTGGGAGAGCACCATCGCAAACCTCGACCGGTTCGCCGAAAGCGCGGGCCGGACAGTTGGGAGCGGCGACGGATGAGGTTGTTCGTCATCGGCATAGTTAGGAGTGCGGGCCAGTGAGGTTGTTCGTCATCGGTGCGGACCCGCGCCGCGAGTGGGCCTTTTCCGCCTGGCTGCGCGCCGGCCTGTCGGTCACCCTCGCGGACGGGGTCAGCGGCGGCGGTTTCGAGCACGCCGTCGATCGTTTCCATCCGGTCGAGGTCCGCGATGAGAAGGCCGATGTGGAGTCGCTAGTACGGATGGCGGCCAGCCACGACGGGGTGACCACGCTGGCCGAGGGATCGCTGATCACCGCCGCGACAGTGGCGCGGGAACTGGGCCTGCCGGGTCCGGGAGTCGGCGCGGCGCGCATCGCCCGCAGCAAGATCCGCCAGCGCTGGGCCGGTCAGCGGCACGGCCTGACCGGCCCCCGGCACTCGGCCGTCACCGGCCCCGACGATCTCGTCCGCTTCTTCGCCGCCGGAGTCCAGGCCGCGGTGCTGAAGCCGCCGGACGCCTCCGCGAGTGCCGCCGTGTTCGCCGTACACAGTGTCGAAGAGGCGCTGGACCGGTGGCCGCGAGTACGGGCGATCTCGCCGAGCCGTACCGGCATCGTGGAGGAGTACCTGCCCGGAGCGGAGGCGAGCGTCGAGGCCGTGGTGCGGGGCGGCGAGCTGGTCTTCTGCTCGCTGACCCGCAAGCAGACAGGTGGCCCTACCGGCTTTCTCGAAGTCGCCCACACCACCGACCAGGCCGAACGCCCCGACGCCGCCGTCAGCGCGCTCGTCCACGACCTGATCGCCGCCTGGCAGGTCGAATCGGCCATCTTGCACGTCGAGGTGAAGCTCGACGGCGGCCGCCCCGTCCTGCTGGAGGGGACGATACGACCGGCAGGCGACTACATCACCGAACTGGTGTCCGCGGTGCATGGCCGCGACCTCTACCTCGACCAGGCGCACCTGGCGCTGGGCCGGCCGCTCGCGGCGGACCGCCCACCCCGCGCCCGCCGGGCCGAGGTGCGCTTTCTGCTGGCCTCCGGCATCGTCCGCCGGAACGTCGCCCCGGTGGAGGTGCTCGCCGGCCTGCCGGACGTCAAGATCGTCCGGCAACTCGCCGCGGCCGGCTGCCGCCTTCCGCCACTGACCGCGAACTGGGCCAGGGCCGGGTACGCCCTCGGCTGGTCCACGGACGACGGCGAGTCGCTGACCGGCCAACTCCGGACGGCGGTCACCGATCTCGGCAAGCTGATGGGCACGCCGGAACTGGCCTGACTATAGGACGATCTCGGGATCGAGCTGACATGGGTCTTTCGGCGGCGAGGTTCAGTACCGGGAGTCTTTCCAGTCGTCCGGTCCCGCTGTCTCGTCGGCGGAGGGGACCGCGATGTCTGTCTTGGCGCCCCACCCGGTCAGGCGAGCGTCGACGACGTGGGAGATCAGGCGCTTGCCGAGCCTTCGGGCAGGGAGGTACGGACCCTGCGCACCAACTGGTCCTCTCCGAGCCACAGCCGCCACGAGAGTTCGGTCTTTGCGTACTTCCCGTCGTGCTGAGCCCGGAACGCGGCCGACGCCTTGTAAAGCTGGCTGAAAGTGAGCGTCCCCTGGTAGACAGTAGTACGGGTGTTGTCGTAGGTGCCGCCGGGTCGCTTGATATCAGTTGTGCCCAATATCGCCTTCAGCGTCTCTGGACCGGCGAGATCGATCCCGCCGGAATGCAGGAAGGGACGGGTCTTCTCGTCCTCGGAGAGGAGCACCCAGGTCTTCCCCTCGGGAGCGGGACTGATCCAGCCCTGGCAGTCCGTCCGGCCTTGAACGTGAGGAACGCGGGGGATCGTCAGGGGTCTCGGGGCTGGCGACGTCCCTGACGTCGGTGCCGGTCACTCCGGCCTTGCCGAACTCGGCTTGGGTCTTTTTCCGATAGCTCGTTCTTCCCCGGTTTCCAAGACCTCTGGGAGGTTGTCTCTGAACCTGCACCGTTGATCAGTCAGCTGTAGTTGGGGAGTGCACACTAGTGGAGCTGAATTGCCGATGGGCCCATGGGGCAATTCATCGCACATCACGGACGGAAGCGATCGTTTCCCGTCAGCCAGGAGGGCCCGTGGGGCTTTCTAGCAACCGGTGAACGCAACAGTCGGATGATGGCCAGCCCAGCGCCTTGCCGTGATGAGATGGAGATCATCCTCTGTGATGATCAGCGCATGAAACGCATGAGCGTCGTGCTGGTGGTGGCCAGCCTGCTGAGCGTCACGATTCCCGGCGGCGCCGTGCGCGCGGCACCCGAATCGGAGACTCTCGACTCGGTCGTTAAAGCGATCAAGAAGCAGTTCGCGAAGAAAAGCAGCGTGCGCTTCTCCGTCAAGCGACGCGGCGGGCCCCCAGCCACCTGGGACATCAGGGCGTCCGGTGCGTACCGCTTCAGTGCTTCAGGCGTGTACGCCACCGAAACCACGACGATCTCCCATGAACCAGGAGGGACAGGCCGGTCCCGGGAAATCAGCATCGGCCCGGACTTCTACTCGCAGGCCTACGTGCGTTCCAAAGACGGCAAGTACACCTGGAAGTCGCCTTCGACAGTGGGGAAATGGACCTACGGCGGGCGGAACCTCCCCGGGGTCATCTGGGGAGAGGACCTGATCAACGGGATCAACCCGGGCTTCCTCAAACTGGGCGCCTCCCACGGAACAACCAGCACCGACGGCGGAACTTTCGAGGGAGCGAAGACGACCCTTCACAGTGGCACGGTGACGGTTCCCAAGCTGGATGAGAGGCAGGCTGGGATGTACTTCGGCACCCGGGAGGAGGAGTTCGTGTATGGCGGGCCGATCACCTGGAAACTCTGGGTAGGCCCGGACCATCTGCCGCGACGCTTCCACGCCATCATGAGGTTCACCCGGCCGGAGGGCGGCGACACCTACACCATGACGATGAACATCATCTACCGAGGATGGGGAAAACCTGTCAAGATCACGGCCCCGCCCAAACACCTCATCACCGACGACTGGTGATCAACGAGTGGCGGAACGGCACACTCAACGTACCCACCAAGGTTCTGCATAGTTGTCGCGCAGATCGATGTAGGAGCGATCTGGGCGGCGACGGCACCGCCTCGTGGGCAACGGCGCGCTCTCAGGCGGCCTGCGGAGTGGATGCCGGCCTCCGGGTCCACGCCTGCGGCCTTTTCCTGGTCAACCGCCTGGTCATGAGCGTGATCGCGGCTACGGTCAGGTGAGCTTCGCTGTGCGAGGGCTTGCGCTCGAAGATCACGTTGCGGCGGGCGTTCATCATCCAGGGGTGCGTTCTTTCGACGATCCTTCGCCTCGCGAGTACTTTGAACCCGGTCTGGCCAGGCCGTTTGGTCACGATCTTCAAGGTGAGGCGGAGGAAACGGCGGACCCAGCCCACCAGAACCCCGGCGTAGGCGCTGTCGCCCCATATCAGCGTCAACTGTGGATGCAGCATCCGCAGCCGGGCCAGCACTTCCCGGGCGGCAGTTGTCCATTTATGCGGCTTGACGCTGCAGTTCGGGGAAACGGCTGGTCCACAGGGCGCGAACCTGTGGAGGCAGGACCAACTCGGGCCAGAGGGCCCGCAGGAGCGAGGCGTTCAGGAAGCGCCGCAGGTCATCCGGCGTGGCACTTTCCCGGATCACCCGCATATACATCAGCTGGGCATCGGCGGTCTGCTCCAGGTCGCAGCTACGCCTTGGTCCCCAGCCGAGGTGATGGGGAAGCACGATGACACCCCTGACGGGCCCGGTGAGCTCTTCCAACGTGTCGGGCATGACGTAAGGGCGGACTTCTCCGTATCCCTTCGCATCCATGCCTCCAGTGTGACCGATCCGGGCTGAGCGCGCAGTTGATCTTGCTAACGGGTGTGCTAACAACA
The DNA here is from genome assembly GCF_040649695.1 of Nonomuraea sp. NPDC048901. Taxonomy (NCBI): domain Bacteria; kingdom Bacillati; phylum Actinomycetota; class Actinomycetes; order Streptosporangiales; family Streptosporangiaceae; genus Nonomuraea; species Nonomuraea sp. NPDC048901. The sequence continues at coordinate 29,630 of NZ_JBEZFW010000030.1, forward strand.
GCTACGGAGAGTCATGGATTTCCATGGACGATGGGGCCGGTTTGTGGGGGGTGAGCTGGTCAGCCGAAGGTTAGGGCTCCAAGGGAGATCTCAATCTGGCTCTGCCTCAGGCGGTGTGTTTATCTTCGATGTGAATGACGATCAAATCGTGCCCGTCTTGATCGCGCTTGCTACGGCCGAAGAGGCCGACCGTGAGATCATCGTGGTTCTCCAACTCGCTGGGATCGACGTACGTGAGAACGTCGGGATGATGGCCGGTTACGGCCCAACCGGGTGCGTCGTCCAGGTCAACGATGTCGAAGTCTCCGGCCGGGGTGCCCGCGTGAACGGGACCGTACTCCCGTAAGAGCGAGGTCGCCTGCTGGCCGAGATCGTCGGTCGGCTCCATCAAGATGACGCAGGTTCCGTTGGCGAAGAGCACCCAGGACTTGGCGGGGTCCAGTAGACGACGCCAGGTCTCGATCATGGCCGTTTTGTTCATGCGGAGCAGCGTAACGGGGGACTAGGGGGGTCACTAGTGGACGGGGTGTTCGGCGGACTGATGCCTGACCGCGTGTTGTGCAAGAGGGCTGATTGCCAGGCCAGCGTGGACGCGAGCGCGATGGCGTCCTCCTGCCGGACGATCCGCATGACGCCTTCCGTCGCCATCTCCAAAGTGAGCGTCCTGCGGAGCTCGGCTGTCCACCACATCCGCCCGGACGCATCGCTCTCATAGTCGATGTCCCAGCCCGGATAGGTGTTGCGGAGCACCGAGAGCTGACGGCCGCGGAGGTCCAGCAGGAGAGCGGCATCGGCAACGACCTCGCGGACGTTCGGGTCAGTGGCCATGAGCGCGTGCGCGCCGGTGTCGGTCATCGCGTCGCGGTTGTTCGTGTCCCAGTGCACGGTTCCATCACACTCGCCTGTGGTACGACTGCGGGAGAGGACACCGGTGGCGCACCCTGCCATCCGCCTGTGTCCGCTCGTCCCCCGGAGGTGCGTGTGATGAGCAAGGTTCCGGCCTGGGCCGGTCGGCTACGCATCGAGCGGACCAGGCGAGGATGGTCTCAACGGGATCTTGCCCGGCAACTGTCCAGGGTCGCAGACAGGGTCCTGCCTGAGCCGGAGAGCATAATTCGCAGAATTCGGGACCACGAGTGCGGGAAGCACCGGCCGGACGATGAGTACGCCGAGCTGTACTGCCGCGTGTACGGGTTGAGCGAACACGCTCTCTTCCACGACGAGGACGAAGCGACGTACCTCGGCGACGAGATCGACGCGATCGAGCTCGCCCGTCGAGCGGGGGCCAGCGACGTCGGCCGGGAGACCCTGGAACGGCTGGAACTCGCCGTGGATGACCTGTCGTCGGCTTACCCTCGCACGCCTCCGGGCCAGCTGCTTGTACGAGTGAAGCGGCACCTGGAGTACGTCGTGCGGCTCTTCGACGGCAAGAAGACCATCGCCGAGCATCGACGCCTGCTCGTGGCCGGCGGTTGGCTGTCATTGCTTGCGGCAACCTGCCACATCGACCTGCGGCAATACCCCGCTGCGGCGGCACGCCTGCGGACCGCCGGACAGCTGGCCGGCCACGCCGAGCACTCCGAGATCAAGGCGTGGTGCCTGGAAACAGAGGCGTGGCAGGCTCTCACCGAGGGCGAGTACCAGCACGCGATGATCCTCTCCCAGGGAGCGCAAGACGTCGCTCCGCGCAGGAGTTCGGCCTACGTCCAGGCGACCGGGCAGGAAGGCCGGGCGTGGGCGCGGATGGGGAAGGGAACCGAGACCAGGGCCGCGCTGAACCGGATTCACCAGATGGTCTCTCCGATGCCTATCCCGGACCAGCCAGAGCATCACTTCCGATATGACCCCGCCAAGAGCGAGGCATACACCGCGACGACGCTATCGTGGCTGGGCGATCCTGCGGCCGTGGGCTACGCACGGCAGGTACTCGCTCGGTTGGAGTCCACGGAGGACGGTGGGCCGCGCCCGCGCAGAGCCGCCTCCGCTCGGCTCGATCTGGCTTTGGCCCTGCTCGCCACGGACGAACCGGGAGAGGCTGGTCACATCACCCTCCAGGCGGTCATGAGCGGCCTACTCGTACCCTCGAACTACTGGCGGGCCCAGGAGGTCATCGCGGGCATCGAGGGGCACGGCCTGGCCGAAGTCGTCGAACTACGCGAGGCGTACCGCGAGCTGTACGGTCGATCGTCGAAGTCGCAGCAACCACAGCTCGGCGTGTGAAGACGGACGTCGCGACCCATCAGTTCGACACTCCCGTTGGACAGCACGACTTGCTCGGGCCGGAGTCCCTAGTGCGGGAACGCCTTTGGCGGACGGGGTGTCACCTCGTCGCGGAACGTCTCGATGACGGAGACGACCTGGCGCATGAGTTCGGTGTCCCGGAGCCGGTCCAGATAGAGCGAGCGCCGGGCCAGCGCGTCGAGGTCCACGGCGAAGTAGATGGCCATGAGCGGGTTGACGAACAGCTCGCTGCCCTTCGTCCGGTCGGTGAAGCGCACGTCCCCGAACTCGCCGCGTACGGCCGCCGCGATCGAGCCGTTCACGATGCTCGGGTACGTCGGCAGCTCGGCCTGGGCGTGCGCGACGGCGTCGAGATAGAGCGCACCCGCCTTCGTGGACCTGGAGACCGACGACGTGCCCAGGTAGGCGCCGTCGCGTTCCAGGGCCGCCAGGTTCTCCAGGACCTGTACGTGGTTGACGCCGTGGTAGGCGTCCACCCCGAAGCCCAGGCAGGCCACGATCTTCTCGGGGACGTCGAGAGCGTGGGCGGCGGCCAGGCTCGTCATGTCCTCGGCTGGGGTGCCGAGGCCGGCTTCGTCGCCGCGCATGAGGATGTCGGTGCCGCCGTCCACCAGGACGACCGCGTCCAGGTCGAGGTGCTCGGCGAGCTTGGCGTACGCGGCGCGCAGCGGGCGGACGCCGACCTTGGGGAAGGCGTAAACAGTCGACGGCTGGCCGTGCGTGGCCAGCCAGCGGGCCAGGCAGCCCTCGGGGAAGTACCAGTCGCGGGTCGCGGTGTCCGGGCGTATCTCCGCCACGTCCTCGAACAGCCAGACGCCCAGGTCGAGGGCGTCGAGGTGGCTGAACGACAGGTTCGCCAGGTGCACCTCCTTGCCGGCCTCCCGAAGAGACAGGGCCAGGGGTAACCCGGCGTACACGTCGAAGCCTCCGCCAGCGCCGGCGACGAGGATCCGGCTGGAACGCTCAAGCCGGGCGGACAGCGGCGTGCCGAACATGCGTCACATCTTTCCGCAAAGACGTGGGCCCATGTTCGTCCGCGCCCGCGCCCCAGGGAGTCCCGTACTTGCCGGTGAGCTCGCGGATCTCCGCGTCGGCGAGGAGGCGGGGTTCACGGTCGCCGAGCAGCAGGAGCAGCGCGCAGACCTCCTCGACCTCGACGGCCGCCTCCACCGCCGCGCGCATCGACGAGCCGGTCACGATTGGGCCATGGTTCTGCAGGAGTGCGGCCCGGAACGGGAAGTCGAGCCGTTCCAGTGCCCCGGCCTGGGCCGTGTCCCCCGGAGCGGCGTACCCGATCAGTGGCGTCTGTCCGACCCGCATGACGAAGTACGGCGTGAGCGGCGGGATCGCGCTGCGCGGTGACCACGGCGGCAGGCAGGCGACGGCCGCGGCGTGCCGTGAGTGCAGGTGGACGACCGCCTTGGCGGCCGGATCGCGCCGGTAGAGCGCGAGGTGCAGGGGGAACTCCTTCGACGGCATGGGCCCGGCGACGTGCGTGCCGTGCTCGTCCAGGACCGACAGCCCCTCGGGGTCCAGGGCGGCCAGGTCGGCGCCGGTTGGGGTGATGAGCAGGCGGTCACCCTCTCGGACGCTGAGGTTGCCCGACGAGCCAGGGCTCAGGCCGAGGGCGGCCAGGTGGGCGCTCGCTTCGATCAGTTCGGCGCTCACGACAGCTTGTCCCATGCGGTGGGGAAGATGTCCGTCTCCCCGAAGTTGCCGGATTTGAGGGCGAGGTTGATCGGCAGGCAACGTTCGTTCAACCGCGCTTCCGTACGCGACCAGGTCACGCCGGGACTGATCTCGGCGCCGATGCGCAGGGTCCGGGCGCCGAGTGCGGTGACCACGGCTCCCGATGTCTCGCCACCGGCCACGAGCAGGTGGTGGGCCCCGGCCGCCACCAGGTCGGCCGCGCACCGGGCGAGCGCGCGTTCCACGAGCACCGCGTCCGTGCCCAGGTCCGCGTCGGTATCAAGGTCCGGGCCGAGGTTCGCGTCCGTGCCCAGGCCCGCGTCGGTGTCAAGGTCCGAGCCGAGGTTCGCGTCCAGGTTCGCGTTCGAGGCCGAGCGCCAGACCGGCCGCGCTGGTCACCAACCGTAGGTCGGCGGTGGCCGCCGCGATGGCGCGCAGGTCGGCGTCCGTGGTGGCGTCGACGACGGTCAGCGCGCCGTCGGCCTCCTGGGCGTTCAGGGCCGTACGGATGTGCGAGGCGCCTGCCCGTACCGTGTCGTGACCGATGAAGTGCACCCGCCGCCGCGTCTGAGGGGACAGCAGGCGGCCGAGGTGCGAATCCCGCATGGGCGTCAGCGGGTGGTCGCGCATGGGGCTTTCGTCGAGCAGGTCGTCGTGGACGAACAGCCGGCCGCGATAGACGGTGCGGCCGGTCGCCGGGAAGGCGGGCACCACCACCGTACGCGTCTCGCCGAGGGCGTCCAGCAGCGCTTCGGCCACCGGGCCGATGTTGCCCTCGGGTGTGGAGTCGAAGGTCGAGCAGTACTTGAAATAGAAGCGCTCGCATCCCGTGGCGCGCAACGCCTCCAGCGCCGCCACCGAGTCGCGCACGGCGTCGGCGACGGGCGCCGTGCGCGACTTCAGCGCCACGACCACGGCATCGGCCTGGGAGTCGACAAGGCCGCCGGAACCGACGGCCACCACGGTGCGGAACCCGCGGGCGACCAGCATCGTGGCGAGATCCGTCGCTCCTGTGAAGTCATCGGCGACGGCCCCTAGGTACGGCATCAGCCCTCCGGGCGTGTGACGACAGCGTTGATGTGAAGATAAAGTACATTACTTGACGTAGATGTGAATCGATGACTAGCTTCTGTTAAATCGCACCACTGCCTGTGGACCGACCAGGGAGGGAAAGCACGATGACCGCCCCGGAGGAGCCTCCACTCATCCCGGACCAGCGCCGCGAAAGGCTCCTCAAGCAGCTACGGCGCGAGGGTGTGCTGAGCGTCCAGCAGATCACCCAGATCTTCGGCGTCTCGCACATGACGGTGCGGCGCGACATCGCGGAGCTGGAGCGGCAGGGGCGGGTCTTCTCCGTCCCGGGCGGTGTACGCATCGCCCACCAGGTGCACACCGAGCCGACGTTCCATGACAAGTCGCTGATCGAGCAGCCTGAGAAGCGGGCCATGGGCCGGGCCGCCGCCGAGCTGGTGAAGGACGGCATGACCGTCTACCTCGACGCGGGAACGACCATCCTGTCCATGGTCGCGTTCCTGTTGCCGCGCGAGAGGCTGACCGTGGTGACCAACGACTTCACCACGGTCGACGAGCTCCAGGCGGCCAGGCACCTGTCCGTCATCCACACCGGCGGCCAGGTCGAGCCCGACAACCGCTCCAGCGTGGGGCGGCTGGCCGCGGCCACCGTACGGCAGCTCGCCTTCGACCTGGCCTTCATCAGCGCTGGCTCGTGGGACCTCATCCGCGGCGTCACCACCCCGGCCGCCGCCAAGGTGGAGATCAAGCAGGCGGCGATGGAAGCGGCGTCACGCTCGGTGCTGGTGGCCGGGTCGTCGAAGTACGGAAGTTTCGGGATGTACCGGGTCGCGCCGCTGAGCGCCTTCGACATGGTGATCACCGACGCCGCACTTACGGAGGCGGCCGCCGAAGGGATCCGCGCCGGCGGCACCGACCTTGAGCTGGCCAGGATCTAGCGCCTTCTCCGCTCCGGTACGGTCTGGGCTTGTCTGCCACCTGACTCCCTATGACAGCGGCTCACAGACGAGCGGATGGCCTTCGGTGCCTTGCGCGAACCCACTTGTGTCGTATCGAGCACCGGAGGCCCAACCCACCAGCCACTCGGTCATGGTCTCCGCGATGGGCGGCTCTTGCCCGGCCTCGTGCGGAACGATGATCACCGGCCAGGCTTCAGGCTCGCCTAAGGTCAACCAGCCGATGTCATCGCCGTCGATGGTGCTGCCCCAGCGGAAGAACCCCCCGGGTTCGGGCCACATGGCGAGCGTGAAGTCTTCGGGAGAGTCCTCTCTGAGGTCTCGGTAGTAGTCCATTTCCTCAGGCAACCCAGCACATCGCTCTTTGGTGAGCAGACGCAGGTCGCAGACATACAACCAACGAGCGAAGTCGCAGCTCCCGTAGCGTTCTATGAAAGCGACGTAATCATCCGGAAGCCGCATCCCGATATCCGCGAAAACCTCATCCCAGGCACGAACGCCGAAGACCGGTGAGGGCGGCGGGGGAACAAGGGCGGTGAGCTGCTCAAGCGGCGCAGGGTCGTATGGCACGCCGCCGACTGTAGCGGCAGCGACAGACAAACCTATGCCTTCCGCGGAGGCACCCAGCTCCGGAATTATCCGTAATCATTCATGCCATGCGCAATGCGTGACGGCCAGGCCGGTGATGTGAGTGTTCGACTCGCGGGAGCAAGCGTCAATTGCGCTGGTCTGTGGTTGACTGGCGCAGTGATCAATTTACATCCGGCACTGGGAACGGCGAGAAAGAGCTGGCTGACACTAGTTCTCATCGTGCTGAGCACGGTCTTCCTTGCGGGTTGCGGAGGGTTCTGGGACACGGCTACCGGCGGGGGACTGTGTCAGAAACGGGCGGATTACGAGAACGCCCTTGTCCGGGAGGCATTGGGCCCCACTTTCTCTCAGGCGGGGCTGGTCGCGTCCATGCAGGATATGAGCGACTGCGATTCATCTACGTACGGTTCATGGGTTGATGTCAACCTTGAGAAGGCGGAGCCGAAGGATGCTGTCGCGGCCTTTGTGAAGGCGGGGTGGAGCAGCCGTCCGGCCTCCGAACGCTCTCGAGACTGCCCAGCGGACCGGTGTGAGGCATACGACCTGACCAAGAAGTTCGGGCAGCGGGTCGTCGCCGTGTCGGTCGAGGGACGTTATAGCGTGACCATGTTTGTTGCTTCGGCGGCCGACGACTGCTGGGACGGCAAGGGCTACAGGTGCCTCGACGGGTAGGGACAACGCCTTCGAGTGCCTGTAGTGGTCGACCAGCTCTGTCGTCATGACTGGCTCTTCGCGTTGCCGCCGGTGGCCCTTGATCGTGACGGGGAATGTGATGAGTACAGACCTGTACGGAATTCGCGTGATGGCGCTGGAACCGGGGCAGCGGCGCGTCCGGTTGCGCGTCTTCGTCACGTATTACGACGCCGATGAGTACGACCAGGCGCTGTTGGATGGAGATACGAGCTTCTTCTTACGCGTGCTATGGGACGAGGTCGAGGATGCCGGTCCGCTGGGCGAGCAGGTCAGCTTGGATGAGATCCTCGACGACGATTGGGTTGATGGCAACACCTGGCGGTTCATCGAGCGGTATGAAGCCGTGATGTCGAAGAACGTGTCATTTACAAAGACGGACATCGCCAACCTGCCAACCAGACGCTACGACCTGCATTGGTTCACCGACGAAGAGTTGCTGGTCCAAACCGATTACGATGTGTGGGTAACCGATCCCCGCTGGTTGGCGCACCTGAGCCTGGGCCAGCACTGGACCACCACCTCGTACCCGACCCAGGCCGACCGACCGCGTGCAGAGGACGCGCTGGGTTGACCGTCGCGGCCCGCGGAACCTACGACAACCGCTCCACTGATCGGTAACGGCTCGGCAACCCTTGCGACAGATCTCGAACTCGCCAGCTGCTGTCGGCGACCAATAGGCATGACGGAGCCGATCATGGAGCCGGATCAGCAGCCGAAGGGCGGGACAGCGCTCCTGCTTCTCGGTCTCCTATGGCTCATCGGCACACCCACCCTGGGTGTTCTGGCGTTCTCGTACGGCTTCACCGTGACCGAGGGCACATCGGCGAACGAAATCCTCTTCCTGGTGTGCGGGATAGCCATGTTGATCCTCGGGCTGGGCGCCCCGCCGGTTGGTTTCATCGCCAGTCTGGCGCTGAACAACAAGGCGGGCGCATGGACCTACGGCGTGATCGTGGCGGCATTCGTCGCCCTCGCGATCGCGTTCGTCACCAAAGATCGAGGCGGCCCGGTCCACGTGGAGGAGCCGGCCGTGTGCACGGCATCACCAGACAAAGCGGTAGGGGTGCCCGGCTGTTAGGGCGACAAGCTGTGATCGTTCTGGCCGCGCCGCGTTTTCATAACTCCGCCGAAACCTTGACGCAACATAGGCTTCCGATCCATAGTGAGCCAGTCACCCCATAAGCGCGTCTCTGGAGGTCTTATAGCACGCAAGAATGTTAGCGCTAACAATGTAACCTCCTTTCCGTCCCTGTCGCAATGTCGCAGGTCGGCAGGCATGTCGCTGTGCGCACAGTCGCACGGCGGCGTCCTTCGCGTCTTTCGTTTAATGACCTGTGCCTGGAATATAGCGACGCCCCCCCTGAAAGGCAGAGGTTCATCATGATTGTTCGGTCCCAATTACGGCAGCTTAAAAAGGTCCTGCTGTCCGCCGGTGCGGCCGTCGCGCTCGCCGCCGGCCTCCTGGCCGGGGTCTCCACGCCGTCACAGGCCGCCACGTCGCTGTCGTGTGACATCTACGCCGCCGGCGGCACCCCGTGCGTCGCGGCGCACAGTACGACCCGCGCCCTGTACGGCGCCTACAACGGCTCGCTCTACCAGGTGCGCCGCACCTCGGACAACACCACCAGGAACATCGGCCTCCTGAGCGCGGGCGGATACGCCAACGCCGCGGCACAGGATTCGTTCTGCGCGGGTACGACCTGCCTCATCACCATCATTTACGACCAGTCCGGTCGCGGTAACAACCTCACCCAGGCGCCCCCCGGCGGGTTCTCCGGCCCGGCTCCCGGCGGGTACGACAACCTCGCGAACGCGACCGCCGCGCCGACGATGATCAACGGTCACAAGGCGTACGGCGTCTACGTGGCTCCCGGCACCGGCTACCGCAACAACAACACCAACGGCGTCGCGAAGGGCGATCAGCCCGAGGGAATGTACGCGGTCTTCGACGGCACGCACTACAACGGCGGCTGCTGCTTCGACTACGGCAACGCCGAGACCAACAGCCGTGACAACGGCAACGGCACCATGGAGGCCATCTACTTCGGGAACATCAAGGTCTGGGGCTACGGCCCGGGCAACGGCCCCTGGGTCATGGCCGACCTCGAGAACGGCCTGTTCTCCGGAGTGAACCCGGGTTACAACGCGAACGACCCGACCGTGAACCACCGGTTCCTGACCGCCATCATCAAGGGCGAGCCGAACCACTGGTCGATCCGGGCCGGCAACGCGCAGTCGGGCAACCTGTCGACGTACTACAACGGAGCGCGCCCCAACGTCGCGGGCTACAACCCGATGAAGAAGGAAGGGGCGATCATCCTCGGGATCGGCGGCGACAACAGCAACAGCTCCGCTGGCACCTTCTACGAGGGCGTGATGACCTCCGGCTACCCGTCGGACGCCACCGAGAACTCGGTGCAGGCCGGCATCGTCGCCGCCGGATACGCGCCGTCTAGCGGCGGCAACCCCGGCGGAACGCTCACCCCCGGCTCGTCGATCTCGCTGCGCGCGACGACGGTCTGCTGCACCGACCGCTACATCCGGCACCAGAACGACCAGGCCATCACGTCGGTGATCACCTCGGGCAGCTCGTCTCTCGACAAGAGCGACGCCTCGTGGATCGTACGCAGCGGCCTGGCCAGCGGTTCGTGCGTGTCGTTCGAGTCGAGGAACTACCCCGGCGACTTCCTGCGGCACCAGAACTACCAGCTGTACCGGCAGCACAACGACGGCAGCTCACTGTTCGCCGCCGACGCCACCTTCTGCCCGCAGGCCGGCAAGAGCGGCCAGGGCTCCTCGCTCGCCTCCTACAACTTCCCGACCCGGTTCATCCGCCACTACAACAACATCGTCTACATCGCCAGCAACGGCGGCTCGAACGCCTTCGACAGCGCCACCTCATGGGCCAACGACGTGAGCTGGATCGTCGAACAATCCTGGGCGTAGATGACATCGCCCACCTGAGTGGAGCCGTCCCCGGTCCTTGGGGGCGGCTCCTCGCCGTTCTCCCCAGACCGTCGGGTGAAGGAGTGGCTCCATTTCAGCTAATTTCCGAAATTTTCGGCTACGAGGTGAATGTCATCCCAGGTTGCACGGCTGCATAGGCGGCCGATCTCCGAAATATTTCGGATGTGCGTTGACACGTTTCAGGCGGGTTCTCAGACTGATCGCCAACGCCCCACCTGGAAGGGAGAGCCCAATGACCCTCCGTACGAGGGCCGTCGCGCTGGCGGTAGCCGTGACACTCTCGCTCACTGGAGCGCTAACCGTAGCCCCCACCGGGGCAACGGCGGCAACCGGAGTTGAGGACGAGGGCGCCGACTGCGTGGTGACCGGCCTGCCCGACGCGGGATCCCTGCCGAGCAACTCCCGGCTCCCCGACCCTTTCAAGAAGCTGGACGGTACGCGCATCTCCGCCAAGTCCGACTGGCGGTGCCGACGGGAAGAGATCAAAAAGCTGGCGGAGAAATTCGTCTACAACGTCGCCCACAACGGCACCCTCGCCCCCGGAGCCGGCATCACCAGCGTCGGCTTCCAGGCGACCCGCCCGAACGGCAACACCGCACTACCGTCCGGATACACCTGCGCCTGACAGCTGAGGGCCTACCTACGAGACAGCCGCGCTGCCAGGATCCGAGCGCGGGCGAGCTGGACATTGCGCGCCTGGCCGGCCGCGAACCCGGCCAGGAGCCATGGCGCCGTCAGGTCGAGCCGATCGCTCATCCGTGTACCGGTGCCGTCCGGCTCAAGGTCGAAGCGGTAGGCCATGCGTATGCGTCCCGGGCTCCGCACCTCGCCGTGGACGGACAGGCCGTCGGTGTGCAGGGCCACGTCGATCGCGTTGTCGTACGTGAAGATCCGTAAAAATCGGAAACGCTCGACGGCCCTGTACCGGATCACGTCGGGCTCCGAGCGGTCCACATCGCTGACGGCCACCACGAGGGGGGACAGACCGATGTAGCTCTCCGGCGTCGTCAGGTGCTCGAACACCTTTTCCGGTGGCGTCCACGTGGAATTCGTGGGTCAGCACGCTGCTCGACACCTGGCCTCCCGTACCTGCGAGTTATGTCGAAGAATTGTGGTCAGATTTCTTACCGCCGGGAAGCGCGGAATGATCACGAACAGCGGCCTGGGATGATCAGCCTGATCACTGTCACCCTCGGCATCCCAGGAGCACCCTTGTCCAAGCGTCGTGGCTTAACCCTGTCCGCGGCCCTCGCCGCGCTGTTCGTGTGCGTCGCCATCCCTGGAGCAGCGGCGGACCAGCAGACAGAGGATCCGACATATCCGGGACCGGTCTACAAGACGGTTACGGACAAGAGCGGGCTGCTGTCCCTGCAGACCAATGGGCGGCCGGACGGAAAGGACATGGTCTTCCGGATCTCAGGGGCCGTCTACGCCAACATCGAGGGCAACGCCTACGACCCGCAGCTGCGCCATGGCCAGAAACTGTTCAACATCGAGGGCTACAACATCCGGCGGCTGTACCGGGTGCCCGGCACCACGCAGCTCTACCAGCTCTCCCGCGAGATCGTCTTCTACACCGACCCCACCGACCCCACGAAGATCCTGCGGGAGTGGAAGAACCCGATCGACCAGCGCACCTACCCGGTCGTCCCGATCAACAACGACACGGTGAACTTCGGCCCGTTCAACGTCACCTCCTCCTACGTCGGCCCGCCCCTGCGGCAGATGCACGACGAGACCGAGTGGACCAGCGACATCCCGGTACGTACCGACTTCGGGGCCACGCTGGGCGAGCAGTTCGGCCTGGTGAACGGCGTCTACGCGGCCCAGGAGATGTTCGACTTCTACGTCGACGATCGCGAGGTCGCGGCCCGTACGGTCGCGGGCAGCATCCCCAAGGGCGCGATGGACACCAAGATCAGCTGGGCCAGGACGAGCCCGTGGGCGCCGTTCATGTGCCTGCCGGAGACCGGCGTTCGCGGGCAGCTGACCTACCACGCCCGCAGCTGGTCGCTGGATTCCTACCTGGACGTCGAGCCGTGGCTGCGGGCGGAGGTCGACACCGCCTACCCGCTCTTCAAAGCCGCTCCCACCGCGCCCGGCCCGAGCGAGAACTCCTGGAGCTCCTTCTACAACAAGCAGTTGGGTAAGGGCGCCACCACGTGGTCCGGCTGGTGCGCCGCCAACGGCAAGGGCTGACCTTCCGGGAGCCACCTTGCACTCTGGCAACACCCCGGCAACAGGGTGTCTGCCCCTTCGGTTCGATGCTCCAACAGCCTCGCGGGACGGAATAGGCTCATGCTGCAGTCGGGCCGGGGCAAGGTTAGGGGAACGGGTGAGCAAGTCCTTCGTACATCTGCACGTCCACACTGAGTACAGCATGCTTGACGGGGCGGCGAAGATGAAGCCGCTGTTCAAGGAGGCCGCCCGCCTCGAGATGCCGGCGATCGCGATGTCCGATCACGGCAACATGTTCGGCGCGTACGAGTTCCAGAAGGTGGCCAAGGACAGCCCCGTCAAGCCCATCATCGGCATCGAGGCCTACGTGGCGCCGGAGAACCGGTTCGTGAAGAAGCCGGTCTTCTGGGGGTCGCGAGCCGAGACCGGTGTGGCGGACGGCGAAGGCGGCAAGGACGTCTCCGGCGGTGGCCGGTTCACCCACATGACCATGTGGGCCAAGGACGCGAACGGACTGCGCAATCTGTTCAAGTTGTCGTCCTTGGCCTCGTTCGAGGGCTACTACTCCAAGCCCCGGATGGACCAGGACCTGATCTCCCAATACGCCAACGGCATCATCGCCACCACCGGCTGCCCGTCCGGTGCGGTGCAGACCCGGATCCGGCTCGGCCAGTACGACGAGGCGGTCAGGGTCGCCGGCGAATACCAGGAGATCTTCGGCAAGGAGAACTACTTCCTGGAGCTGATGGACCACGGCATCGACATCGAGCGGGAGGTCCGGGCCGACCTGCTGCGGCTGGCCAAGCAGCTCGACATTCCGCTGCTGGTCACCAACGACAGCCACTATGTGACCGAGGACCAGGCCGACGCGCACGACAGCCTCCTGTGCGTCGGCGTGGGCAAGAACAAGGACGACCCCAACCGGTTCCGCTTCAACGGGTCGGGCTACTACCTCAAGAGCGCCGACGAGATGCGCAGGCTGTTCGCCGATCTGCCCGAAGCGTGCGACAACACGCTGCTCGTGGCCGAGATGGTCGGCGACTACAGCGACGTGTTCGCGTACGTGGACCGGATGCCCCAATACCCGGACGTCCCCGAGGGCGAGACGCAGGAGTCCTGGCTGCGCAAGGAGGTCGAACGCGGCCTGGAGATGCGTTACGGCACCCCGGTCCCCGCCGAGGTCATGGAGCGCTACGAGACCGAGATGAAGGTCATCGGCCCACTCGGTTTCTCCTCCTACTTCCTGGTCGTCGCCGACATCTGCCGGCATGCCCGCGACAACGGCATCGCGGTGGGGCCCGGCCGTGGTAGCGCCACCGGCTCGATCGTCGCCTACGCGACGCGCATCACCGAGCTCGACCCGCTGGAGCACGGCCTGCTGTTCGAGCGGTTCCTGAACCCCGAGCGCATCAGCCCGCCCGACATCGACCTCGACTTCGACGACCGCCAGCGCGACCGCATGGTCCAGTACGTGACCCAGAAGTACGGCAGCGAGGCCACCGCGCAGGTCAACACGTTCGGCACGATCAAGGCGAAGGCCGCCGTCAAGGACGCCTCCCGCATCCTCGGCTACCCGTTCGTGATGGGTGACAAGATCACCAAGGCGATGCCGCCGGACGTCATGGGCAAGGGCGTCCCGCTGGCGGACATGTTCAACGAGAGTCACCCCCGTTACATCGAAGGCGCCGAGATCCGCGCCCTGTACGAGAACGACCAGGATGTGCGCAAGGTGATCGACACCGGCCGCGGCATCGAGGGTCTGATCCGCGGCACGGGCGTGCACGCGGCGGCGGTCATCCTGTCCTCGGCGCCCCTGCTGGACCTGATCCCCATGCACATGCGGGACAAGGACAAGGTGATCATCACCGGGTTCGACTACCCGAGCTGTGAAGACATGGGCCTGATCAAGATGGACTTCTTGGGCCTGCGCAACCTGGGCATCATCGACCACGCCATCAAGATCATCAAGCAGAACCGGGGCGTGGAACTCGACACGCTGACGCTTCCCCTCGATGACAAGACCACGTACGAGCTGCTGGCCCGCGGCGACACCCTGGGCGTCTTCCAGCTCGACGGCGGCCCGATGCGGCAGCTGCTGCGACTGATGGAGCCCACCCGGTTCGAGGACATCGCCGCAGTGCTCGCCCTCTACCGGCCGGGCCCGATGGCCGCCAACGCGCACACCAACTACGCGCACCGCAAGAACGCCCGCCAGGACATCGAGCCCATCCACCCCGAGCTCAAGGAAGCGCTCGAACCCATCCTCGGCCCCACCTTCCACCTGCTCGTCTACCAGGAGCAGATCATGGCCGTGGCCCGGGAACTGGCCGGCTACACGCTGGGCGGCGCCGACCTGCTGCGCCGCGCCATGGGTAAGAAGAAGAAGGAGATCCTGGACGCCGAGTACGCCAACTTCCAGGCGGGCATGCGCGCCAACAACTACAGCGACGAGGCGATCCAGGCGCTCTGGGACGTCATGCTGCCGTTCTCCGGATACGCCTTCAACAAGTCCCACACCGCCGGATACGGTCTGGTCGCTTACTGGACCGCCTACCTGAAGGCCAACTACCCCGCCGAGTACATGGCCGCCCTGCTCACCTCCGTGGGTGACGACAAGGACAAGGCGGGCGTCTACCTCGCCGAATGCCGCAAGATGGGCATCCAGGTCCTGCCGCCGGACGTGAACGACAGCCAGCTCGACTTCGTCGCCGTTGGTGACACCCAGGTGCGCTTCGGCATGGGTGCCGTCCGTAACGTCGGGGAGAACGTGGTGGAGGGCATCGTCAAGGCCCGCGCCGAGAAGGGCCGCTACGAGCACTTCAACGACTTCCTCAGCAAGGTGCCGTTGACGGCCTGCAACAAGCGAGTCATCGAATCGCTGATCAAGGCGGGCGCCTTCGACTCGCTCGGCCACCAGCGTAAGGCCCTGCTCATGGTGCACGAGCAGGCGGTCGATTCGGTCATCGACATCAAGAAGAACGAGGCCCACGGCCAGGACTCCCTGTTCGGCGGCCCGAGCGACGACGAGGGCGAGGCGGCGTTCTCCGTACAGATTCCCGACATGGAGTGGGACAAGAAGACGCTGCTGGACTTCGAGCGGGAGATGCTCGGCCTGTACGTGTCGGACCACCCGTTGGCGGGCACGGAGCGGCTGCTGGCCCGCAACCGCGACACCACCATCGCCGAACTCCTCGAAAGCGGCCGTGACGACCGCGGCGACGTACGGGTGTGCGGCCTCATCACCAAGGTCGACAAGCGGGTCAACAAGGCCGGCAACGTGTGGGCGATCGTCACGGTCGAGGACATGGACGCGGCCATCGAGTGCCTGTTCTTCCCCAAGAGCTACGAGCTGTACGCGCCGGAGCTACGCGGCGACGTCGTGGTGTCGGTCGGCGGCCAGATCAACAACCGGGACGGCGCCATCAGCGTCTTCGCGCAAGATCTCACCCCGCTCGACGTGTCCGGCATCACCAGCGATTCCGGGCATCCCGTCACCATCCAGGTCCGCGAGGAACGCCTCACGCAGCAAACCGTGGAAGAGCTCCGTAACGTGCTGAAGCTGCACCAGGGCAGCGTGCCACTGCGGATCAATGTGCAGCGGCTGAGCGGGAAGACCCTGGTGTGCGCTCTGCCGGAGTTCTCGGTCAACGCCGAACCCAGCTTCGCCGCGGACGTGAAGCAGCTGTTCGGACCGGAAGCCATCATGCTGTGACCCAACGGCGGATCGAGGTCGTCTCGACCGCGGGGCCGCCCACGTGCCCGCGCTGCGAAGGCGAAGCGCTGCTGTCGGCGCGGGTACCGTACGGCTGGGCCAACGCAGGCGGAGGGTGGGTGCACGGCCGTACCGGGGTCGTGCTCTGCCCTGCCTGCGATGAGGATGCGCCGCACGCGGCGCCGCTGATCACGTGGTTCCACGTCCACGGCAAGGCCGACCATGGGGACGCGGAGCTCGCGCGGCTGCTGGCGGCGTGGGCCCAGAATGTGTCGGTGTCCCCTTTGGACGAGCAGGCGCTGGAGGCCGAGATAAGCCGGTGGCGGCGCGGCGACCTGTAGCGTCATTCGGACGCGCGCCGCATGATCTCCTCACGGCCGTGGACTTCCATGAGCGTCCCGTGAGCACGTACGGGCGTCCTGTTCCGTTGCGCCTTCATGTACCCAGACAGCCGTCCCCCGCCAACCGTCCGGCTGACGGGCCTTTCCGGGTCCCGCCGTCTGCCTGCCCCGAACTGCTCGGCGGCTCGCCCGCTGCTGGCTGCCTGCCCGGGGGCGCCTCGCGTCTGGGCGGGCGCCCTGTGGTTCCCTTGGATCTACTTGCACATATATCGTTATTGCAAGTTAGATGCATTAATGGCCGCATGAGGAGACCGACATGGGGGACTACACCCTTCCGGACATGCCCTACGACTACGCGGCGCTGGAGCCCGCGATCACCGGGGAGATCCTGGAGTTGCACCACGCCAAGCACCACGCCGCCTACGTCAAGGGGGCCAACGACACCCTGGAGAAGCTGGCCGAGGCCCGGGACAAGGGCGAGTACGGCGGCCTGGTCGGCTTGGAGAAGACCTTCGCCTTCAATCTGTCCGGCCACGTGCTGCACACGATCTTCTGGCAGAACCTGTCCCCGGACGGCGGCGACCGCCCTGACGGCGAGCTGGGCGCGGCCATCGACGAGCACTTCGGCTCCTTCGACGCCTTCGCCAAACAGCTCACCACGGCCACCGCGACCGTGCAGGGCTCGGGCTGGGGCGTGCTGGCCTGGGAGCCGCTGGGGCGTCGGCTGGTGGTCGAACAGGTCTACGACCACCACGGTAACGTCGGCATGAACACCACTCCGCTGCTGGTCTTCGACGCCTGGGAGCACGCGTACTACCTGCAGTACCGCAACGTGCGCCCGGACTACGTCGAGAAGCTCTGGGACCTGATCAACTGGACCGACGTCATCTCACGCTTCGAGGCCGTCCGCGGCGCCTGACCCATGACCGCGGCGCCTGCCCGCCAGCTTGGTCCAGCGAGCCGGGCGGGCGCCGCCTGCACCGGGATCGCCGTGGTCTCGGGCGGTGACGGCAGGCCCAAAATGAAAGAATCACCTCATGGCAGAAGGTATCTCGACATTTCAGGCCACCACGGATGACGGAGACGTGGTGGGGGAGATCCACGCGGAGTCCTGGAAGGTGGCCTACGACGGCTTCTTCGACCCGGAGTACTTCGCCGAAGCCGTACGGAGCCGGCGCGAGAAGTGGCACGACACGCTCGCGGACGGGCAAGGCACCATCCTGCTCGCCGCCCTGGATGGACGGCCGCTGACCTTCTCCTACTTCGGTCCCTCGCCGACGCGCCCAGGAGACGCGGAGATCTTCGGCTTCTACAGCCACCCGGACGGGTGGGGCACCGGCAGCGCGGGCGCCCTGATCGCCGCCTCCTTGACCAGGCTGCGCGAGGAGGGCTTCAGCGGGGTACATCTGTGGACGCTGCGCGACACACCCCAGTCACGCCGCTTCTACGCCAAGAGCGGCTTCACCGAGTCGGGTGCGGCTCGCAAGCATGATTTCGGTGACGGCAATCCGATCGAGCAGGTCGAGTACGAGCTGAGCTTCCGCTGATCCCCTAGGCGGTCTCCGAAGGGCGGCGGCGGTCTGGAGCAGGGCCCGATCACGCCTCTCTGCGGGCGATGTCGCGCAGTGCGGTGGCGAGCCGGTCCACATCGTCGGCGGAGGTGAACAGGGCCGGGGTGACGCGTACGGCGGCGCCGCCGGTGATCCCGGTGCGGGCGACGGTGAAGATCCGGTGCCGGGTCATGAGCTCGTCGGCGACGGCCTGGTTGTCGGCTTCAGAGGTACGGCGGCGCAGTCGCATGGCGGTGATGGCGCCGTACATGTCGGGCTCGTCCGGCGTGAGTATCTGCACGGTGGGGAGGTCGCGCAGCTGGTGGACCCAGCGATCACGCAGGAAGCGCAGCCGGGCCTGCTTGACCTCGGCGCCGAGGGTGTCGTGGAAGTCCAGGGCGGTGTCGGCGGTGAGGAAGGGGGCGACGTTCATGGTGCCGGAGTGCACGCGGGAGCGGATGTCGGTGGCCGGATAGGTCTCGTCGGCGTAGAGGGGGTCAATGTCGGCCAGGCGCTGGGCACGGATGTAGAGGAATCCGGCCCCCAGCGGTACGTTCATCCACTTGTGCAGGGAGAAGGCGGCGAAGTCGGCGTCGAAGTCGGGCAGGGTGAAGTCGAGCTGCCCCCAGGAGTGGGCGGCGTCGACGATGACGTCGACGCCGTACTGGCGGGCCATGGCGACGATCTGGCGCACCGGCGTGACCAGGCCGGTGCGGTTGTTCATGTGGCTGAGCAGCAGCAGTCTCACCTTCGGGTGCTCACGTAGCGCGCGCTCGTAGACCTCCAGCACCGCCTGACGGGTGGGAGGCTCGGGGATGACGATCCGCGCGAGGTGGACGCCGCGCCGGGCTTGGAGCCAGTTCATCGCGTACTGGGCGCTGTGGTAGTCCAGGTCGGCGTACATGATGCCGTCGCCCGGGCGCAGGCGGCGGTAGCCGGAGATCAGGCTCTGCAGCGCCTCGGTGCCGCCTCGGGTCAGTGCGATCTCGTCCCTGGTGACGCCGAGCAGCGTGGCGATGCGGTCGCGGATCTGGTCGGCTCGCGGCTTGTACGCGGTGCGCAGCAGGTGGGAGCTGCGCTCGTTGAGCTGGTCGATGTTGCGGTGGTACGCCAGCCGGACCGGCTCGGGCATGATGCCGTAGTAGCCGTTCTCCAGGTTGACGAAGTCGGCGCTCACCTGGAACTGGCGGGCGACGGTGGCCCAGAAACCCTCGTCCTGGGCCAGCTGCTCGGGGGTCAGACCGCCGCCGGGTACGGTCAGCGCCTCCGCCGGGGCTGGGGCTGGGCACGTCACCGCCGGGGCTGAAGGCGTGACGGCCGGGACTGGGGGAGTCGCGGCTGGGGCGGGGCGGGTCGTGGCCGGGACCGAGGGCGTCACAGCTGGGCGGGTCGCGGCGCCGGCGGCCAGCGCGCCGAGCCCGGCGAGGATCCGGCGTCGGGACAGGGTCATGAGGGACTCCACCTGATATCCGCGCGATTCACGCGAGGCGCGAATGTCCACCGTAAATCGCGGTACGGGAGAAATGGCCGTACGGTAGGACGCTCTTTCCCCCATGTCGGTGAGCGGGCCATCGACGCGCCCGCGAAACCGGATGACGGCACGAGCTTTACCGGAAGCATTGCTATTGCGGGGCGCGTCCGGCTGCCTTTCGGGCACTATCACCGGTGATGCTTGCGACACGAACGCTCCGTTCGCGCCGACCGGCCGCCCGTGGCACCGGCCGGCTGCTGACGCACGCGGTGTTCGCGATCGCCTTGGTCCTCAGCGTGGTGTTCGCCCATGGCGGCGCGTGCGCGGCCGTGGAACTGTCGGAACCGGTCGCTCACAGCGCTCAGCCGGCCGGCGGAGGGGTTTCTGCGTTCGCTCACGGCGCTCAGCCGGCGGCCCGAGGGGTCTCTCCGGTCAGGCACGGCGTCCGCTGCCTGCATCGTGACCTGCCCGTAGGCCATGTACACGGAACCGAGCAGGACCGCTCAGCCACCAATCCCACCGGCGCGCCGACCTTGCCGGCCGGGCCGGCGGTCGTGCTGCCCTGCCCGGCGGCACCGCGGACCGCCGTGGCCGCTTCGTCGCCGGCCGATATCGGCCGGGGGGTCAGGCCCGATCAGGAAAGCGTGATGCGCGTATAGGCCAGGACTGCGTCTGCTTTCGTCGTCCACTGCCCGCCCAAGTTCGCGGTCATATCGCCGTGCCGTGAATTTCGCGTATTCTTCGGGGATTTTATCAATGTCATCACCAGCAATGTTCGCGCGCCCGCAAGAGGCCGCCTATTCCACTCTGTCGCTCACCGTCGGCAATACGCCGCTGGCGTTCATTTCCGAGCCGTTCGTACCGGGGGGAGGGGGATTCTGGGCCAAGCTCGAAGGCTTCAACCCGGGCGGCATCAAGGACCGGCCCGCCCTGCACATGGTGCGCCAGGCACGAGCCCGGGGGGAGCTCGCACCGGGTGCGACGATCATCGAATCGACCAGCGGCACCCTGGGGCTCGGCCTGGCTCTGGCCGGCATCGTGTTCGGCCACCCGGTCGTGCTGGTGGGCGACCTCGGCATGGAGCCGTTGATGTGCCGGCTCCTGACCTCCTACGGCGTCCGCCTTGAGATCGTCACCGAGCCGCACCCGGTCGGCGGCTGGCAGCAGGCCCGCCGGGAGCGCGTGCAGCGCCTGCTCGCCGACCTTCCCGGCTCCTACTGTCCCGACCAGTACAACAACCCCGACAACGTCGACGCCTACGCCGGTCTCGCCCACGAACTGCTGGCCCAGCTGCCGCACATCGACGTGCTGGTGTGCTCGGTCGGCACCGGTGGGCACAGCGCGGGCATCTCCAAGGTGCTGCGCCGCCACTTCCCGCAGCTGAGACTGATCGGCGTCGACACGGTCGGCTCCACCATCTTCGGCCAGCCCGCCCGGCCCCGGCTGATGCGCGGCCTGGGCTCCAGCATCCACCCGCGCAACGTCGCCTACGACGCCTTCAGCGAGGTGCACTGGGTCAGCGCCGCCGAAGCGGTCTGGGCGTGCCGCGCCCTGGCCGCCCGGCACTACATCTCGGGTGGCTGGAGCACCGGCGCGGTCACCCTGGTGGCCCGCTGGCTGGCGCGTACCACCCCCGGTCAGACCATCGTCGCGATCTTCCCCGACGGGCCCTGGCGATACTGGAACACCATCTTCGACGACGAGTACTGCCAGCGGCACGGCCTGCTCGACACGACCCCGGCGGAGGAACCGGACCTCCTGCCGGCGCCGAGCGAGCGGGAGGTACACCGCTGGACGCGTTGCGCCCACGTGATGGACCCACTGGCGGGAACGCGATGAGCGGCGCGCTGCGGCAGTTCCGCTCCTTCGACCGGCCGATTCAACTTCTGCAGATCAACCAGCTGGGCATCAACCTCGGCTTCTACATGCTCATGCCCTACCTCGCCCAGCACCTGTCGGCCGCCGCGGGCCTGGCGGCCTGGACCATCGGGCTGGTCCTGGGCCTGCGGAACTTCAGCCAGCAAGGCATGTTCCTGATCGGCGGCACCCTGGCCGACCGGCTCGGCTACAAGCCGATGATCATGGCCGGGTGCGCGCTGCGTACGATCGGGTTCGCCCTGTTCGGGCTGACCACCTCACTGCCCTGGCTCCTCGCGGCAGCCGCCGTGACCGGCTTCGCCGGGGCGCTGTTCAACCCGGCGGCCCGCGCCTACCTGGCCGTCGAGGCCGGCGAGCGCAAGGTGGCGGCCTTCGCCGTGTTCAACGTGTTCTACCAGGCGGGCATCCTGCTCGGCCCGCTGGCCGGGATCGCGCTGATGAGCGTCGGCTTCCCGGCCGTGTGCCTGTCCGCGGCGGCGATCTTCGCGGTGCTGACCGTCCTGCAAGGCGCGTGCCTTCCGGCCCGGCGCCCTCGGGCGGCAGAGCACCAGCCGGTGCTGCGCGAGTGGCGCGCGGCGTTCGGGAACCGGGCGTTCGTCTCCTTCGCCGCGGCGATGATCGCCTCGTACGCGCTGTCGTACCAGATGTACCTGGCCCTGCCGCTGCAGGTGCAGCGGCTCGGCGGCGGCCAGGCAGGGGTGATGGCGCTGTACGCCCTCTCCGCGTTGCTCGGCATCGCCGGGCAGGTGCACCTGACCACCTGGTGCGCGGCGCGCTGGAGCCGCGGCCAGGCGATCAGCCGCGGTCTGGCGCTCATGGGGCTCGCCTTCCTGCCACCGGCCGCGGTGGCGAACCTGCCTCTGGCGCCGGTGTGGGCGATGCTGCCCGTGCTCGCCTGCACTCTTCTGCTCACCGTCGGCACGCTGATGGCCTTTCCCTTCGAGATGGCCACCATCGCCGACATGGCGGGAGATCGGCTGATCGGCACCTATTACGGGATCTACAACCTGGCCTCGGGCGTGGGCATCCTGGCCGGCAACCTGGTCGCCGGCGCCCTGCTCGACGCGGCTCGTACGACGCGGTTGGCCGCTCTGCCCTGGCTGCTGCTGGCCGTCGCCGGGCTCGCTTCCGCGGCCGCAGTCAGACGGCTGGACCGGCGCGACCGGCTCACTCCCGTCGGCCGGGTGGCCACAGCCACCTGACCAGCGGCGCCGTCTCGGAGGCCGGGTGGCGACCGCCACTTGACCCGCGGCGCCGTCTCGGAGGCCGGGTGGCGACCGCCACCTGACACCTGACCAGCGGCGCGGTCTCAGAGGAGGGAGGCCAGGGCGCGGGCGGCGATGCCGATGCCGACGAGCAGGACGAGTGCGGCGGTGATCGTCGCCGTGTACGGGCGCAGCCTGTTCAGCCGGTTCGTCAGGGTGAGGTCGGCCAGGCGGCGGACGGTGAGGGCCGCGGCGAGCAGGGTCAGGGCCATGCCCAGTCCGTAACAGACGACCGTGACGATCCCGAACGCCGTGCGCCCCAGCGCCATCGCCCCCAACAGCACCACCAGGGCCGACGGACTCGGCACCAGCCCGCCCGCGACCCCCAGCCCGACCACACCCCGCCCGGACGGAGCGAAATGCCCGTGCCCGTGCGCCTGCGCGTGTCCGTGCGCGTGCTGGCTCGCGGGTCGTACGACGGCCGAGCGCAGCAGGGCGGTGCCGATCGCCGCGATGAGCAGCCCGCTGATCACCCCGAGCCAGCCCAGCACCGTCTCCCCGGCGACCGAGGTGGAGACCGACAGCAGCACGCCCAGCACGATCACCCCGGCCGTGTGCGTCAACGTCACCGTCGCGGCCACGGCGAGCGCGTCACGAACGCGGCCGTCACGCCCGGCCAGGTACGCGGCCATGACGGTCTTGCCGTGGCCGGGCAGCGCGGCATGGACGGCACCCAGGACCAGCGACACGAGCAGGGCCAGCAGCCCGAGCGGGACCGTCAGCCGGTCGGCCCCGACCAGGCTGTTGAGGCGGTCGGCCAGCAGCCCGGTGTAGCGGGTGAGCACGTCCGTACCGGGCACACGGGCCGGTGTCCCGAGGCCGCCACTGCCCGGCTCCACCGTGAAGCGGGCCTGGCGGACGTCGAGCGGGGAGCTGAGCAGGTCCGCCGGGTAGGTGTGCAGCTCACCGGACACGCTGCGGGTGGGCACACTGGACGCGCTGAGCCGGACACCGGAGCCGGACGCCGTGATCTCCCGCCACCCGACGGCCGCGCCACGGTATGGGTTGGCGAAGGTCAGAGTGAGCGGCCGGTCGACGCGTAGGGGAGCGGTCAGGCGGCAGGTGAGCCTGCTGGTGGGCAGTCCGGCGGCCCCGGGGCGGTAGGCGAAGGACGCGCTGGTGACCTGCCAGGCCAGCGGCCGTTCCCCGACCTGGCCGCGCACCGCGCCGGCCAGCTCCCCACAGGCGCGTGCCGCGTAGGCGTCGGGCGGTCCGGAGGTGTCCTGGCGCTGCTGCAGGGTGGGGATCTCGGCGCTGTCGATGATCGCCGTGTCCTCGATCCGGTCGAGGAACACACTCAGGCCGTCGTAGTGGTTGACGCTCAGGTTCCCCAGCGGGTGCGCGGCCAGGATCACGGCAGCGGCGACAACGCCGATCACGCCGCGCCGCCCCGCGCCGGACGGGTCTGCGCCGGGCCATGGGGTGGCGCGTCGTCCAATTCCACGTCGCCCAGCGCCGCACGGGCTTTCGCCGGGCCACGAGGTGCCGCGCCGCCCAATGCCGAGCTGTCCAATGCCGCGCCGCCCAGCGCCGCGCGGGCCTTTGCCGGGCCGTCCGGCGAGAAGTACGGGTTGATGGACAGTGCCCTGGTCAGCTCGGCGTGAGCGGAAGAGGTCCGGCCGAGGGCGCGGGAGATTTCCCCACGGTGGTAAGCGAACAGCGCGTTCCGCCCGCTGAGCCGGTCGGCGTAAGCGGCATACCGGGCGGCCTCAGTATGGCGCCCGACCCGGTGCAGGGCCCAGCCGAGCGCGTCGGCCACGTCCACGCTGTGCCGCCGCCCCCACTCCGCCCGCAGCTCCCGCACGGCGACGGCCGGTGAGCCGTGGTCCGCCTCGTATCGGCCGACGGCGAGGGAGTCCGTTACGCCGTTCGCCGCCTGCAGCTTGACCTGCGCGCGAAACACCGCGTACATCCGCCGAGCTCCGGCCTGGTCCCCGAGGTGCTGGAGCAGTTCGCCGTACTCCACGACGAAGGAGGGACTGCGCGTGACTGCGTCGGCGTAGTCGCGGCGCGCGTCGGCGAGGCGCCCGAGCGCGGCCTCGGCGCGGGCCTTGCCGGCCAGGGAGGGCGTGTGCGAGGGGTCGGCGGCCAGCGCCTCGGTGTAGGCGGACAGGGCGGCGCGCGGGTCGCCGTCGCTCCAGGCGAGCTCCCCGAGCTGCCACACGCAGAAGGCGTAGTCGGCCGGGTCGGAGGCGATGTCGCGGGCCCGTTCCAGGGCCTCGCGCGCACGGGCGCTCTGCCCGCGCAGGTGGAACAGGTGCGCGGCGCGGGTGAAGGAGACCAGGTCCGGACGGCCGTCGAGCAGGTGGCGGAGCACCCGGTCGGCCTTGACGTACTGGCCGAGCTCCACGTACGCGTCGGTGAGCACGGCGTACAGCGGCCATCGGTACGGCGCGGCAGTGCGCGCCCGCGTGCCCCAGCGCAGCGCGAGGGCGAAGTCGTGGCGGGCGTTGGCCAGGGCGCCCATCCCGATCACGGCGTCGATGTCGGGCAGGGAGCGCTGGAACGCCCCCTGTGCCCTGCTGTAGAAGGCCGGGTCGCCGGTGCGGCGGGCCTGCTCCAGGTACGCACCGCCGAGGTCGGCCCAGGTCCGCGTGTCGCCGGGATGGCGGCGCAGGTGGTCCTGGGCCTGATCGATGAACGCGGCCGGTTCGTACGCCGTTCGCCGCGGAGGGGTGGGCGGCGTTTCGTCCCGGCGCAGCCAGGCGCCGGGGGCGAACCAGGCCAGGAGGGCGCAGCCCAGTAGCACGCAGCCCAGCAGCGGTAGCGCTTTCCGTACGCGTCTCATCAGTCCTCGGTCGGTCAGGGCGATCTGTCGGTCTAATGCACCCGGCCGGTCTAGTGCACCGGCAGGGCGACGTACGGGAAGCTGCCGGTGATGGGTGCGGTGAGGAAGACCGGGTTGTTCTCGTCGATCAGATTGGGCGCGCCCGGTGCCGCCGGTTCGCCGAGGAGCATCCGGAGGTTGACGGTGACCACGTCGTCGGTGAGGCGGCGGCCGTTGGGATAGCCCTGCTTGTCGCCTTTGAGGTAGCCGTACTTGTGCGGTTTGGCAGTGACGGGGGTGCTCATGTTGAGCCGCAACTGCTCCGTGGGCGTGAAGCCGGAGGCGTCCCGGTTGAGCAGCTGCGAGTTGAGGTCTTCCTTCAGCGGGCCGCCCCGCTTGGTGGTCAGGCCGGTGAGGTAGATCTCCTCCAGGTCCGCGCGCGGCGGGGCGGGCGCCTTGACCCCGGCCTGCCGCTCGACGGTTCTGGCCTGCTCCGGGTCCCGGGTGGACTCGACGATCAGGCCGCTGCCGGCGTCGTCCTGCGGGCGCATGCCGTTGAAGCGGTCACGCGAGGCGAACGGGATGAGCACCTCGTTGAAGTTGGGGTTGCCCAGCCGTGACACCTGCTTGTATTCGCCGTTCAAGGACTTGCGGGCGGCCGTGGTCCACACGCCGACGACCGGGTTGGCCGTGGGGTCGCCGCCCAGGGCCAGTTCGGACTTGGGGACCTGGATGGCGAGCGAGTCGACGTTCATCGGCACGCCGGTGGCCAGCGGCGGGAACGGTATGCCGAACCTGAGCAGGTTCACCGCCTTGTTGTCGCTGAAGAAGGGGTCGGCGGCCTGCCCGGTGAAGACCTTTCCCCCGCCGGGCAGGTCGATCACGGCCTTCTGGCGCAGTCTCTGGTAGCCGGGCGTGATCAGGATGCCCATGTCGGACGGGCCGACGTAACCATCCCTGATCAGGGTCTGATCGGGCTGGCCCGGCCGCAGCTTGGTCAGCGTGAAGCTCTGCTCCACCAGGGATTCGGGTCCGGCCTTCTGGCGTTCGCGCCGCAGCAACGAGGGCACCGGGAGCCCTTTGTTGCGGAAGGTCCAGCGGTAGGTGATGGCCGCCTTGCCGCTGCCGGTGTTGTCGATGTGCAGGTCGTATTGGACGTTGGTGTCGAACTGGTAGGGCTTGTACGGGATCTGGAAGGGGATGTAGTTTGCGACGATGGTCACCGTGTCGGGCTTGTCCGGGCTGGTGAAGGCGTACAGGTCGCTGGCGTCTATGACCTTGTCCTTGAACGTCCCCGGGGCGTCCCAATGGCTGGTCGCCGTGACGGCGTTCATCGCCGGACCGAGCAGCACGGCGCCGGTCAGTACGGCGGTGGAGGCGGCGGCGGCCATGAGCCACGGCCGTCTGCCGATGAGGTTCAGCATCATGTCCCTCGCTTCGCGGATGGTCTCGTACGCGGTTCCGGCCGGTCCGCGGCGACGAAGGGGGTTCTCCGTCGCCGCGGGTGCCGGACTGTTACGTCACACGTACTGGACGACCGCGTCGAGGTTGGCGAGGTACTCGCCCGCGTTCAGGGTGATGCCGGTGATGTCCTTGACCGTGGTGCTGAGGTACGGGCTGACGTAGAACGGCCAGTACTTCGGCCCGACGCCGCCCTCCAGCGGGCGGGGCGTGGCCACGGTCGGCAGGAACTCGTGCAGCTTGTACGTCGCCACGAGCTGCTCGCCCTGCTCGACCCCGTCGATCGTCACCTCGGCGTGAGTGCCGTCAGCGCGCAGGCGGATGTCGTGGATCGTCACCTTGTGGCCGCTCTTGACGTCGTTGAGGGTGAAGCCGCCCGGGTAGTACACGCCGTTGCAGGGGTCGATGTGGTCCTGCTGCCAGCCGATCGGCATGTAGACGCCCTTGTTGCCGGGCTTGGCCTCGATCGGGTCGACTCCTTCCACCTTGACGCCCCGGTCATTGAGCAGTTGGACGACCTTCGGCCCGAAATCGAAGTTGGCGTGCCCCTTCGGACCGAAGTACGGCAGCTTGAAGCAGACGGCGCTGAGCTTGTCCACGGGCGGGGCGCCGAGGACGGCGGGTCGCGGGAGAGGATTGGCGGCCGCGGAGAGGGCCGGTGCCGCCAGGAAGATCGCGGCGACGAGTGCGGCGGTTCGAGCGACGAGAGGGAGAGCGCGCATGCTGTGCACCTTTCATCGTGCGGAGGGCTGTCTGGCTCGTGACCAGGCCGGATGCACACACAGTAAGCGATCTACTACGCACGGTAAAGGGCTGGTAAAAGAATCTTTCCCTCGGGACATTTGCCGCCATATGCGCTCATGATCCGCTAACGCGGAATGGTGCGAACCACTGGCTGATCACCCGCACCTTTCCGGACGACGGAGGAATGACGGCGACATAAATGGCCCCGCTCTCCATGGTGACCTTGGATTTGTAGAACGCGCCGCGGCTCAGCGCCTTCCAACCGGGCTGTGACAGCCCCAATTGCGCGGCGCCGGCACGGGCGGTGAAGGTGTCCAGTTCGCGCATGCCGTACCAGACCACGGCACCGCCGGCCGATGTCTTGAGGGCGAAGATCTCCGGTGCGAGTTGCGGCTGGTATTTGAGATTCCACTGGCCCTGCGCCTTTTTCCGGTCACTCCGCTGGCTCGCCACGAGTTTGGTGGTGTAATCCCCGGCCGCGAACAGCTGCTTGGCGTCCGCGTCCGCGCCGAGTGTGCTCATCAGGCGCGCGTGCGTCGTGGCCGCCTGCCGGGGTGAGACGGCGAGGCCGCCGCGCTCGTCCACGTTCAGCGCGGTGGCGTAGCCGTTGCCGTCCTTGGCGATGGCGGGTGGCTGTGTCGCGGAGGCGGAGACCACGCGCCACCCTTCGGTGGTCTGCTGGAAGATCAGTTGCGTCCAGTTCGACCCGGTTTTGTACTCGGCCAGGAACCAGTCGCCACTCGCCGGGATCGCGAACCGGGTCTTGGTGGCCCCGGCGCGGCCTCTCCTGCGCTCGCCGAGCAGCGTGTCCATCCGGGCGTCGGCGTTGGTCAGTTGCAGCGAGAGCCCGGCTTCCGCGGCCTCCCAGCCCTTGCCCTTCGAACTCGCCTGCTCGGCCACCCGCTCGTACCCGTCGAAAATGCGTTTGGCCTCGGAAGGGGAGACCGACGCGCCGGCCGGCAGCGGATTCGCGGTCGCGCCGCCCGCGAACGCCGGTGCCGCCGGTTCGCCGCCGCCATTACACGCGGCGACACCGAAAAGCGCGAGGACAATGGCCGAATAGCGGATCCTCATGGCAAGTCTCCGGAAAGTCGATTGCCACGAAGTACGCAGTGACCCCCGATCCAGGTTCACCGCTATTCCTCATCGGCAGGTTCACCGGGAATTGCCGCGCGGATTCGGCGAACTACGCCGGGCGAACGTGGGCAGCAGCCCCCGGGGCATGAAGAGGACGACGAGGATGAGGACGAGCGCGTAGACCGCGTACGACAGCACGCTCGGCGCGTACGTCGGCATCCCCTGCAGGTTCGCGACCCGGTCCAGCCCCTGCACGAGCAGCGTGATCGCGGTGGCCCCGACGACGGCTCCCCAGATCGTGCCCAGGCCGCCGACGACGGCCATGACGATGTACTGGATCGAGATGAGCACCGGGAACGACCCCGGCGCGACGTACCCGGTGTAGAAGCAGTAGATCCCACCCGCCAGACCGGCGAAGGCGGCCGACAGCGCGAACACGACGAGCTTGTAGCGGCCGACCGGGATCCCGGCGGAGGCGGCGGCGGTCTCGCTGGTGGCCAGGGCGCGCAGCGCCCGGCCGGGCCGGGAGGCGATCACGTTGTGCGTCACGAGCATCACCAGGGCCAGGCCCGCCCACGTCAGATAGGCGTACGCCGACGCGCTCTCCGCCTCGACCGAGCCGATGCCGAACCGGGGGATGGCCTGCAGCCCGATGTCGCCGCCGGTGAAGTCCAGCTGCCCGGCCAGGGAGAGCAGGATCAGCTGCATGGCCAGGGTGGCGAAGGCCAGGTGGTGGCCGCGCAGCCGCAGCAGCGGCGTACCGATGACGAGGGCGAACGCCGCCGCCGCGACGGGCGCGGCGATCAGCCCGGCCAGGGGCGGGACGCCGTTCAGCGCGAGCAGGGCGGCGGTGTAGGCGCCGATGGCGTAGAAGGCGCCCTGGCCCAGGGAGACCTGCCCGGCGTACCCCATGAGCAGGGAGACCCCGACCGTGACCATGGCCGCCAGGCCGAGCAGGATGTACACGGCCAGTGAGCTGTCGTCGAGCACGGCGGGCAGGACGAGCGTGACGGCGGCGATCAGCAGCCCGGCGGCCGCCCGCTTCACACCGTCTCCTGGTGAATCGTCGATCGGCGGCTCGCCTGTACGACCATGACGACGAGCATGAGACCCAGAGCGACCTCCAGCTGGTGAGACCCGTAGCCGTATCCCGCCGCCATCGTCTCGGCGACGCCGAGCAGCAGCGCGCCGCCGAGCGCGACGCCGGGACGGGTGAGCGCGCCGAACACGGCGGCGGCGAAGCCGTTGACGATGAGCGTGACGTCGGTGTCGAACGAGATGGGCCGCAGCGGCGTGACCAGCACTCCGGCGATGCCGCCGAGCAGCCCGCCCAGGGCGAAGGCCAGCAGGCCCATCAGCCGGGTGTCGATGCCGATGACGCGGGCGGCGAAGGGGTTGGAGGCGCACGCGGTCAGCGCCTTGCCCAGGTACGTACGGCCGAAGAACAGGACGAGCAGGACGAACGTCGCCGCGGTGACGGCGATGACGAGCAGATGCTGGGTCTGAACGTGGGCCCCGGCGATGGTCACCGAACCGGCCAGGCCGGGGGCCGAGCGCGGCTGGTCACCCCACAGGACGATCTCGACGGCGTACGCGAGGACGCCCACGCCGAGCGTGACGATGAGCGACGACAGCGGGGTGGTGTCCCGTTTGCCGGTGGCGGCCAGGCCGGTCAGCAGGCCCG
This sequence comes from Nonomuraea sp. NPDC048901, assembly GCF_040649695.1. Classification (NCBI taxonomy): domain Bacteria; kingdom Bacillati; phylum Actinomycetota; class Actinomycetes; order Streptosporangiales; family Streptosporangiaceae; genus Nonomuraea; species Nonomuraea sp. NPDC048901. The sequence goes on from NZ_JBEZFW010000030.1 coordinate 59,927, forward strand.
CGAGCGCGGCGACCAGGACGGCGGCGACCTCGCTGACCCCGTGGGGGACCCCGAGCCCCAGCAGCGAGGAGGTGCAGAGCCCGGCGACGACGGCGAAGGTGCCCTGGGCGAAGTTGACCACCCCGGTGACCCGGTAGATGGTGACCAGCCCGCTGGCGATGAGCGCGATCGCGCATCCGACGGCCAGGCCGTTGAGCAGGTAACCGATGAACGCGCTCATGTGATCGCCCCGCCCAGGTACGCGCCGGCCACGCGCGGGTCGTCGGCCAGCTCGGCGCACTCGCCCTCGGCCACCACGCGCGCGGATTCCAAGACGTAGGCCCGCTGGCACAGCTCGAAGGCCAGCCGCGCGTTCTGCTCGATGAGCAGCACCGTCAGCCCATGCGTACGGTTGAGCTCGACCAGGTGTTCGGCCAGCTTGGCGGTGGGCAGGGGGGCGAGCCCCAGCGACAGCTCGTCGACCACGAGCACGTCGGGCCGCGCCATCAGGGCCTGGCCGAAGGCCACCATCTGCTGTTCGCCGCCCGACAACACGCCCGCCCGCCTGCCGGCCAGCTCGGCCAGCTGCGGCAGCAGCTGGTAGACGAACGACGGGTCGCGCTGCCGGGAGCGCCAGCCGCCGAGGGCGAGATTGTCGGCGACCGACAAATCCGGAAACACCTGGCGGCCCTCGGGGATGAGCGCCAGCCGGCCATCGATCCGCACGGTCCCGGAGGCCGGAGTGAGCAGGCCCGCCAGGGTGTTGGCCAGTGTCGACTTGCCCGCGCCGTTCGGGCCGAGCAGCGCGACCATCTCGCCGCGCCGTACCGAGAGTGTGACGTGATCGAGCGCGGTGGCGGCGCCGTACGAGACGACCAGGTCGCGGACGTCGATCATGAAGCCTGTCCGAGATAGGCGGCGAGTACGAGCGGGTCCGCGCGCACCTCGGCGGGGGAGCCGTCCGCGATGACCCGCCCGAGGTCGAGGACGACGACGCGGTCGGCGAGCCGGGTCACGAAGGCGACGTCGTGCTCAATGAGCAGGATGGTCAGCCCACTCGCGCGCAGCTCCTCGACCAGGGCGGCGAGCCGTTCGCGCTCGCCGCCGCGCAGCCCGGAGGCGGGCTCGTCGAGCAGCAGCAGCCGGGGCCGCGCGCACAGGGCGCGGGCCAGCTGCAGCGCGCGCTGCTGGCCGATCGGGAGCTGGTCGGCGGGCCGGTCCGCCCACTCGGCCAGCCCCACCCGGTCGAGGGCGAGGTCCGCCTCGCGGGCGATCTCCCGCTCGTCGGCGCGATGCCGTGGCAGCCGCAGCGCCGCCGAGACGAACCCGGCCCGGGTACGGCTGTGCGTCCCGACCATGACGTTCTCCCTGACCGTCATGCCGCGGAACACCCGGGCGCCCTGGAAGACGATGGACATGCCGAGCCGGGCCCGGCTGTGGGGCGCCAGCCGTTCGACCCGGCGCCCGAGGAAGGTGATCTCGCCGCGGTCGGCGAGCAGGTGGCCGGTGACGAGGTTGAACAGCGTGGACTTGCCCGCGCCGTTGGGCCCGATGATCCCGCACACCTCGCCGTCCGCGACGCTCAGCGTGACGTCGTCGACGGCGTAGACGCCTCCGAAGGAGCGCGATATCCCGGTGACCGCCAGCACCGCTACTCCGCGGCCACGGTCTTGGCGAGCTGCGCCTTGGCCCACGGCGTGGTGATGAACTGGCCGTTCTTCACGGTGTTGACCGAGATGTACTCGGGGGAGAGCCCGGAATGGTCGGTGGGAGAGTAGCGGAACCGGCCGTTCGGGGTGACCAGGTCCATGGTCTCCAGTGCCTGCTGGATCTTGGCCTTGTCGGTGCCGCCGGCCTTCTTGATCGCCTCGAACAGCAGCAGGCCGGCGCTGTAGCCGTCCTGCGCGAACTGCGGCGGCGGGTAGCCGTACTTCTGCTGGTACGGCTTGGCCATCTGCTCGATGACCTGCTTCTGCTTGCCATCGGGTAACTGCTCGCCCACCACGCCGATGGCGCTCTGCACGGTCATCCCCTCGGCCGCCGCGCCCATCGGCTCCAGCCAGAGCTTGCTGGCCTGGGAGGCGGTCAGGAACAGCGGCACCTTCAACCCCGCGGCGGCGTACTGCTTGGCGGCGGTGACGCCCGGCGCGCCGGAGCCCCAGAAGACCAGCGCCTCGGCCGCGGAGCCGCGTACATGGGTGAAGAGCGGGCTGAAGTCGGAGGTCGTGGTCTCGTACGGTTCGTCCACGGCGATCTTGACGCCGTATTTCGGGGCGAGCGCGACCATGGCCTTGTGCCCGGACACGGAGTAGGCGCTCTTGGAGTCGTAGGCGACCGCGACCGTCTTGAGGCCGGTGGCCTGGAGGTATTGCAGGTAGCGCTCGGCGTACATGCTGGACAGCGCGGGGGTGACGAAGACGTACGACTTGATCGGCTCGACCTGCTCCTGGGCGGGGGCCAGCGACAGGTAGGGCATCTTGTCGCGCTGCGCCAGGGGCTCGATCGCCAGCGCCGAGTTGGAGAAGACCGGGCCGATCAGCGCGTCGATCTCGCCCTTGATCTGGTTGTAGGCCACGATGCCCTGGTCCGGCGCGGTCTTGTCGTCGCGGGCGACGAGCTCCACCTTGCGGCCCAGCAGGCCGCCGCCGTTGTTGATCTGCTCGACGGCCAGCTCGACGGCCTTCTTGTCCTCGCTGCCGAGTGGGGTGTAGTTGCCGGTCAGCGAGACGATGAGGCCCACTTTGATCGGGTCTTGAGCGCTGGATCCGCCGCCCCCGCCACCGCTGCCGCACGCGGCCGTGGCGAGAACGAGACAGGCCAAAGACGGGAGAAACCTGCGCATCAGGACCTCCAGGACCGCGAATGTGGCCCTGAATGTAGGCAGGCCCTTTACGGCTGTCAATAGAGTGCCCAACATTGTGATCAGGAGGACGTTGGGCAGAATAGTGACAGTCGTTGCACAGTGGCCTAACTTTGGGCGTACTACGTACGCCTAGAGAAGGTGATCCACATGCGCACCTCCCCACCTTTCCGCGCGGACCATGTCGGCAGCCTGCTCCGGCCACCCGCCCTGCTCAGCGCCCGTGAGAGCCTCACCGGCGAGGCGCTGCGCGAGGTGGAGGACGAGGCGATCCGCGAGGTCGTGCGCAGGCAGGAGGAGCTGGGCCTGCAGGCGGCGACCGATGGAGAGTTCCGCCGGGCCTCCTGGCACATGGACTTCATCTACCAGCTCGGCGGCATCGGCCAGGCCACCGGCGAGCACATCACGGTCCGCTTCCACAACGAGCAGGGCGACCTCGAGTACACCCCGGCGGCGATGCGGGTGCACGACAAGATCAGGCTGACCGAGCCGATCTTCGCCGACCACTTCACGTTCCTGCGCGACACCGTGACCACGGCGATGCCCAAGCTGACCATCCCCTCGCCCAGCATGGTCCACTACCGCGGCGGTCCCGCCTCCATCGACCCGGACGTCTATCCCGACGTCGAGGAGTTCTGGAGCGACCTCAGCGCCGCCTACGCCGAGCAGGTGCGCAAGATCGGTGAACTGGGCTGCACCTACCTGCAGTTCGACGACACCAGCCTGGCCTACCTGAACGACCCGGCACAGCGGGCCGAGCTCGCCGAACGCGGCGACGACGCCGAGCACATGCACCTGCGTTACATCAAGCAGATCAACATCGCGCTCGCGGCCAAGCCCGAGGGCATGGCGATCACCACGCACATGTGCCGCGGCAACTTCCGCTCCTCCTGGGCGGCCTCCGGGGCCTACGACTTCGTGGCCGAGGCGCTGTTCGGCGAGCTGGCGGTGGACGGGTTCTTCCTGGAGTTCGACGACGAGCGCTCGGGCGGCTTCGAACCCCTGCGCTACGTACCGCCGGGCAAGATGGTGGTGCTCGGCCTGGTCACCACCAAACACGGCGAGCTGGAGTCCAAGGACGCGCTCAAGCGGCGCATCGACGAGGCCGCCAAGTTCATCGACCTGGACCAGCTCTGCCTGTCCCCGCAGTGCGGCTTCTCCTCGACTGTCGAGGGCAACGTGCTCGACGCCGACCAACAGTTCGCCAAGCTGGCCCTGATCGCCGAGACCGCGCGGGAGGTGTGGGGCTAGGAACCCCGGTCAGGCGCGGACGGCTGTCAAGCGCGGACGGCGCAGAGGAGGCGGTTGTTGCCGCGCTGCCAGAGCGTGCCGACCTCGGCGAAGCCCGCCGCCCGCAGGGCCTCGACGTGCTGGGACAGCAGGCCGGACTCGGTGCCGCTGTGATTCGCGCCCGCGGTCGTGCGAGCGGTGCGGGCGTCGTTGAGCTCGGCGAAGGCCGGCTCGGCGGCGATCGCGTCCCACCACTGCCGCCAATCCTCGGGCCGGCCGTCGGCGAACACCCGGTCGGTGTGGCGGTCGTGGACGGCGCGTTCGAGCCGGGCGATGGCCGGAGTGGTGGCGTCGTCGGAGTCGAAGTGGTCGCCGTTGAGGAGCAGCCCGCCCGGCCGCAGCACGGAGACCAGATCGGCGTACAACTTCCGGAGCTCCGGCACGGCGAGCCAGTGCAGCGCGGTGGTGCTCACCGCGACGTCGGCCGGGCGGTCCAGGGACAGCGAGTCTGTCCAGCCCGGTGTACGCAGGTCGAGGTCGACGAAGCCGAGCCGCGGGTACGCGGCCCGGCCGAGGCCGAGCAGCAGCGGGTCGGCGTCGACCGGGATCACCGTGGCCTTGGGCAGCCGCTCCAGGAGGCGGGCGGACAGCGAGCCCGGCCCGCAGCCCAGGTCGATGACCAGCGGGTCAGGGCGGCCCAGCGCCTCGACGGCGTCGATCAACGCGGTGAAGCGCTCCTCGCGGTCGGGCAGGTAGCCCTCCTGCTGCCGGTCCCAGCGCGCGATCCAGTCGAGTGCGATCTCGTGAGTGAGCACGTCGTCTCCTTGTGACCCTCGTTTAAGCTTTAGACAGTCACAAGCTAAAGCATTGGATGTAACTGGTCAAGTGGATTTCAACAGTCACACGGACGCGGTCGTCCGAGTCGCCGTCGCGGTGGTCAATGTGCTGACCCCCGGCGAGAGCCGGGGGCGGCCCTGGCCGGCGCCGCACGATCTCGCCGCCGCCGCCACGGACGTGCTCCGAACCGTCTACCCCACGCATCCCGAGGTCACCGAGGCGGAGGGCGGCGCGTACGCCGAGATCGCGGCGCGTCTGCGCATGGTCTTCGAGGCCGTCGCGGCGGACGACATCGACACGGCGGCGACGCAGGTCAACAGCCTGCTCGAAGAGTCGCACGCCCGGCCGACGCTCCAACGGCACGACGGCGAGCCGTGGCACCTCCACTTCCACGGCACGGGCGGCACCCTGGCCGGCGACTGGGCGGCCAGCTGCGCCACCGGGCTCGCGATCGTGCTCGGCGGCGAGTTCTTCGACCGGCTCGGCGTGTGCACGGCGCCGCACTGCGACCGGGTCTACGTGGACGTGTCGCGCAACGGCACACGCCGCTTCTGCTCCACCGCCTGCCAGAACCGGGTCAAGACCGCGGCCTTCCGGGCACGGGGGAAGACCACGTGAGCAGCTGGACTGGGCTGCCCGCGAGGGGGGTTACGTGAGCAGCCGGATCGGAGCGCCCGCGAGGAATGCCGCGATGTCGGCCACGGCCTCCTGGAAGTACGTGCGGTAGTTGCTCTGGGTGACGTAGCCGAGGTGCGGCGTGGCCAGGACGTTCGGCAGCGTGCGCAGCGGGTGGTCGTCCGGAAGCGGCTCCTGGTCGAAGACGTCCAGCCCGGCGCCGGCGATGCGGCCCTCCGTCAGCGCCTCGATCAGGGCGGCCTGGTCGACGATGGCCGCCCGCGAGGTGTTGACCAGATACGCCGTGCGACGCATCAGTGCCAGCTCCGGAGCGCCGATCAGCCCGCGGGTCCGGTCGCCGAGGACGAGGTGGATCGACACGATGTCCGACTCGGCCAGCAGTGCCTCCTTCGTGGCCGCGTACCGTACGCCCAGCTCGCCCGCGCGGTCGGCGGTGAGGTTGCGGCTCCAGGCGACCACGTCCATGCCGAAGGCGCGGCCGATGGCGGCCATCTGGGAGCCGATCTTGCCGAGGCCGAGCAGGCCGAGGGTGCTGCCGCGCAGGTCCAGGCCGATCGTGTGCTGCCAGGGACCGCCCGTCCGCAGCGCGGTGGCCTCGGGGATCAGGTGGCGGGCCAGGCCCAGGATGAGGGCCCAGGTCAACTCGGTGGGCGGCGCCGAGCTGCCGGCGGTGCCGCAGACCGTGACGCCGTGGGCGCGGGCGGCGTCGAGGTCGATGGAGGCGTTGCGCATGCCCGTCGTGATGAGCAGGCGCAGGTTCGGGAGCCGGGCGAAGAGCTCGGCGGGGAACGGCGTGCGCTCCCGCATGATCACCAGGATCTCGTGGTCGCGTACGGCCCGCACCAGGTCGTCCTGCGTGGCGAAGTGCTCGCGAAAGCTCGTCGCCCGCACCGGGGACCAGTCGGCGAGGCCGAGTGCGATATCCTGGTAATCATCCAATACGGCACAGCGCAGCATAAATGCGGATATTACCGGCGCTGTCTCCGGCAGGTACAGGTGCTTACCGTCAAGCCGCTTCGCCCATGATTCGCCGCCTCGAAATACCGACACATGAGTGCGGCAGGGTGTCCTGAAGTGTGATGGGAGAGGACCACATCCCATGAGCAGACCCTTGGCAGTCGCCACCCTCACCACCGCGGCCCTCGTCGCCGGCCTCGCAGCCCTCCCTGGCCCCGCCACTGCGAGCCCGACCGGCACCGCGAGCCCGACCGGCACCGCGAGCCAGGCCGCCACCGCGAGCCCCGCCGGCGCCGCCGACCGCGGGCAACGCGTCGTCATGACCGGTCGGCAGGAGGTGCCGGGTCCAGGCGACCCGGACGGGCATGGCGCCTTCACCTACCAGGTGAAGGGCGAGACGCTCTGCTACACCATCGCCGCCGACCGCATCCTGCCCGCCACGGCCGCCCACATCCACCGGGGCAAGAGGGGCGTGGCAGGTCCGATCACCGTCACCCTGAAGGCCCCGACCAAGGGTCCCGCGAAAGGCTGCATCAAGGCGGCCAAGCAACAGAGCGGCTCGAACGCCGCGCTCGTCCTGACCCAGAACGAGCTGCACGGCATCGTCACGTCGCCGGATCGGTACTACGTCAACGTGCACAACGCGAAGTATCCCGACGGCGCCATCCGCGGCCAGCTCCCCGGCGGGGGCGGCGGGTCCGCGACTCACTGAAGCCGCTCCCCGGTGGGGTTGGTGACCTGCTGACGCCCGTTCCCCGGATCAGGCCGAGCGGGTCGATGAGATACTGACCCCTGCTCCAGCTCCCCGGTGCGATCGGGGAGCTGGAGCCCGTTCAACGGGTGGACAGGCTTTCAGCCTCCTCGTGCAACGCCGCGATGAGGATCAGCTCCAGATGGAGCTCGGCCAGATCGGGCGCCGCGAGGCCATCGAGGACTTGCATGGTGGGCCTCCCTGGCATCAAGGACGCCCCACAAGTCACAGGGGTTTACCGATCAATCCCTGAACGGTCATTCCCTGAACCGTTCCCAGGCGGACTGCCGCGTCATGCCGAGCGAGGCGCCGATGCGCTCCCAGCTGACGTTCCTGGTGCGGAGGTGTCGTACCCAGTCGTGCAGATTGTCGTCGACCTGGACCTGCACGGCGGCGATCTTGGGGAGATGATCGAGGATCTGGTCCTCGCTCATGCTCTCCCACATGGGCAGGCGGGGCTCGGGGGAGGGGTCGAGCCCCACTTCCTTGAGGATGTCGGCGCACAGACCCACACATTCGTTGCAGATGTGCACACCGGGTCCGGCGATGAGCTTGGCGATGTCGGCGCTGCTCTTGTGACAGAACGAGCAGCGCAGGTTGTCCATCCAGTCAGGCATGGCCTGACATTAGCTCGTCAGGCAATGCCTGACAACCCCGTGAGCGCCTGCATGATCTCCTGTCGCTCCTCGTTGATCCGGCGGCAGATCGTCACGTACGCGTTCAGCACCTTGCAGTACGCCTGGCGCGCCTCGTCGAGCTGGGCGCCACGGATGACGATCCGCTCATGGTCGCCCTGTGCCTCGGCCTCGGCGAGCAGCGCTCGTGCCTCGTCCACGATCTCTTCCGCCCTGATCCGCGTACGGCGGAGCAGGGCGGAGCATTCATGGAGCTCTCCCAGTCGCGCTGAGGAGACGATGAACTCCGCATCGTGTACGGCCGAGCCGGTCACCCTGGGCCCGCGAAGATCGGATCCCACTCTCGCCACCTCCCCGGTCAAGGTTGCCTCACTGTAGACGCGTCACCCCCTCCCGTGGATCACCTGACCTCGCGTGGGGGTAGGGCATCCTTCCCCCGGAGGGGGTTCTCTCCATCCGGGTGGGAAAACAGCGTCCCTGAACCCCGTTCGGTCCCGCCGGATTGTGCGGATTGGCGGGTTCACCTGCGCTTATGCGATGAGTGCGGCGAATCTTCTGTCTGGGGAAAAGGCGCGGATGAAGAGGCGAGATCGGCCACGCGATGCCCGGTCGTCATCACATACTGAAACGACGTGACTGCGGTAAGTGATGGCGGCTGAGGGGCGCGGTTGTGGCTATGGCGACATCTAACGGCGACGAGGACGCGGTGGACGTCAGCGTCATCATCCCGGCCCACAACTGCCGTGAATATCTGGACCGGTGTCTCACCGCCGCGCTGGTGCAGCGGATCAGGAAAGAGATCATCGTCGTCGACGACGGATCGACCGACGGCAGCGACGAGCTGCTCGACCTCTACGCCACCTATCACAAGGGCAACGTCAAGGTTGTCAGCATCGCCGCCTCGGGCGGCGCCGGGCGGCCGCGCAACATCGGCATCGAGCACGCCACCGGCCGTTACGTGTTCTTCTGCGACGCCGACGACTACCTGGGCCCCGAGGCGCTCGAACGCATGGTCGCCATGGCCGACCGCAACGGCTCCGACATCGTGCTCGGCAAGGTCGTCGGGCACGGCAGGCGCGCTCCGACGTCCATGTTCCACCGCGGCGCCGAGCGGGCCGAGCTCGGTGACAGCGCCGTCTACAACAGCCTGAGCTGCTTCAAGCTGTTCCGCAGGGAGATGCTGATCAGCCACGGCATCAAGTTCGGCGAGGGCATGCTGGTCGGCGAGGACATCCACTTCACCGTGCACGCCTACTGCCACGCCAAGGTGATCTCCGTGGTCGCCGACTACGACTGCTACCACCTGGTCTCCAGGTCCGACGGCAGCAGCATCATGCAGCAGCCGGGCAGCCGGGACCCACGCGGCTGGCTCGGCATGATCCGCGGGCCGATCCAGCTCATGACCGAGCACGTCCCGCCGGGGCCGCTGCGCGACCACCTGCTCCGCCGGCACTTCAGGCTCGACGTGTTCGAGCAGCTCGGTGTGCCGTTCCTGAAGTCGGACGAGGTGCAGCGCAAGGAGATCGCGCAGGAGGTGGCCGCGCTCTGCGACCGGTGGCTGACGCCCGGCGTCTACGCCAAGCTCAGCCGGACCGACCAGCAGCGGATCGCCGCACTCGGCGACATCCACCGCCTGGTGCGGCTGGCCCAGATCGAGGGCGCCGCCGTACGCCGCCGGCTGACCGGCCTGCGCTGGGAGGCGAACCGGCTGGTCGTGACCGGGGTGGCCGGGCTCGACGGCATGCCGGAGCACGACGGTGTCGCGCTCGTGCTGCGCGCCCGCAACGTGCGCGGGCAGGAGCTGATCGTGCCCGCCGAGCGCGAGGGCGCCGCGTTCGTCGCCAGCGTCGACGTGGCCGCGCTCGACTCCGGCATCTGGGATCTGCGGGTGGCCGTCGAGATGGAGGGCGTGGTCCGGTACGGCCGGCTCGGCGCCGACCGCGACAGCTGCGTCACCCGCCCGACACCCCGGCTCATCGGCGCCGTGGTGGCGCTGCCGTACTTCACCAAGGACAACGGCAACCTCAGCATCGACGTCGGCGGGCACCTGATGACGGTGCCGGGCCGGGCCAGGATCCACCGGACCCGCTGGACGCTCGGGCGGCGGCTGCTCATCGACGGCGAGGTCACGGTCGTGGGCGTGATCCCGGCGGCCTCGGCGATCACCCGGCTGGTCTGGCGCGAGCGGCGTACGGGCAACGAACGGGCCGAGCGGGTGGTCGCGCTGCCGGGCGGCGGGTTCGCGGCCCGGCCCGCGATGGGCAAGTTCGCGCCGGGCATCTGGGACGCCTATCTGGAGGTCGAGCTGGGCGGGCCGCCCGCGAGGTTCCGGATCGAGACCGACGCCCAGACCGTCGCGGCGCCGCGCCGGCTGTGGGGGCGGTTGCGCGGCGGTGCCGTGCTGCGGAGCGTGCGGCCGTACGCGACGTCGGGCAAGGGACGGCTGAGCACAGTCGTGCTCAAGATGACCACCCGTACGGTCTTCCGTAGAATTCTCCGCTAATTGCCATCTATGTGCAGGTGCAAGACAATGTCCTAAAGTAGGCGTGTTGCGACACCGCTTGACGAAGGGCTTTGCCGTGCACGTACCCGATGGCTTCTTCAACGCGGCCGTATCCGTTTCCGCCGGCGCGGTCGCCACCGCGGGCCTGGCGGTCTGCCTGCGCGGCGCGCGCCGCGAGCTCGACGACCGGACCGCGCCCATGGCCGGGCTGGTGGCCGCGTTCATCTTCGCCGTCCAGATGCTCAACTTCCCCGTCGCCGCGGGCACCAGTGGGCATCTGCTGGGCGGGGCGCTGGCCGCGATCCTCGTGGGGCCCTATACGGGCGTGCTCTGTATGGCCGTGGTTCTGCTGGTGCAGTGCGTGTTCTTCGCCGACGGCGGTCTCACGGCGCTGGGGATCAACATCACGATCATGGGCATCGTCACCGTACTGGTCGGCTGGGGCGTCTTCCGGCTGGTCGCGCGGCTCGCCAAGGGCAAGGGCGGCGTGACGGTGGCCGCGTTCCTCGCCGCGCTGGTCTCCGTGCCGTCCGCCGCCCTGGTGTTCTCGGCGCTGTTCTGGGTCGGCGGCACCGCGCCGATCGAGGTCTCCGCGGTGGCGGCCGCGATGGGCGGCGTGCACGTGCTGATCGGCATCGGCGAAGGCGTCATCACGGCCCTGACCGTCGGCGCGGTGCTGGCCGTCCGGCCGGACCTCGTGTACGGCGCGCGCGGGCTGAGCACGCCTCTCGTGCTGAGGGGCACTGAGGACACGACCGCGGGGGCGACTGTGGGGACGACCGCGGGGACGACGGTCACGGTGGGCGCCGCCGAGGAGCCGGTGACCGCCGCCCGCGGCCCGTTGCGGGCGTTCCTGCTCGGCGGCCTCGGCCTGACGCTGGTGCTGGCCGGGATCGTGTCCTTCTTCGCCTCCTCCAATCCCGACGGTCTGGAGGCGGTCGCCGAGAACCATGGATTCCTCGACCAGGCCACCCACCACGTGTTCGGCTCGTGGGCGCTGGCCGACTACGGTGATGTGGGCGGCATCCCGGTGGGTGTCGCCGGGATCATCGGGGTCGGGCTCGTGCTGCTCATCGCCGGGGGCGTCGCCTATGCCGCCCGTGGCCGCGAGAAGGCCCGGGTCTGACGCCAGTGAACGAGAGACGGTGAGTGTCGGGTGGGCGCGGGGCACCATCATCAGCTCTACCTGGCAGGCGACTCGGTCGTGCACCGACTCCCGCCGCAGTGCAAGCTGCTGGCCGTCGCCGCCTTCGCGATCGTGGTGGTGGCGACGCCGAGGGAGCGGTTCTGGGCCTTCGGGCTCTACGCGGTCCTGCTCGCGGGCGTCGCGCTGGCCGCCAGGGTGCCGCTGACGTACGTGCTGCGGCGGATGGTGGTCGAGTTGCCCTTCGTGCTGTTCGCCTTCCTCATCCCGGTGATCGGGCTGGGGGAGCGGACGACCGTGCTGGGCGTCTCGCTGAGCGTGGCCGGGCTCTGGGCCGGGTGGAACATCCTGGCCAAGGCGACGCTGGGGGTGGTCGCCTCGATCCTGCTCGCGGCCACCACCGAGCCGCGGGTCATCCTCATCGGCGCCCAGCGGCTCCGGCTGCCCAGCCTGCTGGTGCAGATCGCCATGTTCATGCTCCGCTACATGGACGTGATCATGGATGAGATGCGGCGGATGCGGGTCGCGCGGGAGTCTCGTGGCTTCGAGGCCCGGAATTTCCGGCACATCCCGGTGATCGCGCGCTCGGCGGGCGCCCTGTTCATCCGCTCGTACGAACGGGGTGAGCGGGTGCACCTCGCGATGCTCAGCCGCGGCTATTCCGGACGGATGCCGATGATGGACGAAATTTCGGGATCCGTGGGGCAATGGGCCACGGCCCTCGCTCTGCCAGGCATGGCTCTGGCCGTACTAGGCCTGTCCGCCGTACAAGGACTGTCACTGTGAACTCTCCGGCCGTCAACTCCCTCGAAGTCAACCGGCTCGCCTACGCCTACCCCGACGGGACGCAGGCCCTGTTCGGCGTGGACTTCACGATCCGGCGCGGCGAGCGCGTCGCGCTGCTCGGCCCCAACGGCGCCGGCAAGACCACCCTCGTCATGCACCTGAACGGCATCCTCACGGCCGGGCACGGCTCGGTGAGCGTGGCGGGCACGCCGGTGCGCAAGGACACGCTCAAGGAGATCAGGCAGCGCGTCGGCCTGGTCTTCCAGGACCCGGACGACCAGCTCTTCATGCCCACGGTCAGGGACGACGTGGCCTTCGGCCCGGCCAACTCGGGCGTGTCGGGCGCGGAGCTGGAGTGCGCGGTCAAGGGCGCGCTGGAGCGGGTCGGCATGCTGGAGGTCATCGACCGGCCGCCGCACCACCTGTCGTTCGGCCAGCGCCGGCGGGTGGCCGTGGCGACCGTGCTGGCGATGGAGCCGGAGATCCTGGTGCTCGACGAGCCGTCCTCCAACCTCGACCCGGCCGCCCGCAGGGAGCTGGCCGAGGTCCTGCGCTCGCTCGACGTGACCGTGCTCATGGTCACCCACGACCTGCCGTACGCGCTGGAGCTCTGCGAACGCTCGCTGATCCTCTCCGACGGCGTGATCGTCGCGGACGGGCCGACCCGCGAGCTGCTCGCCGACGCCGAACTGCTCGCCCGCCACCGCCTGGAGCTCCCGTACGGCTTCGCCATCCCCGCACCGGCGGAGCATGGCTGATCCAGGAAGGTCATTTTCCTGTTTCGGGCCTCACATACGGATGATCCGAGTTTGTGCATGCCCGGTACCCGGGGATGTCGAAGTACAGTGGCTCATCGAGGAGGGGCCAAATGAAGCTGCGGCTTGCGCGACATGCCCTTGGCGATGCCGTGGTGGTGGCCGTTGAGGGTGAGCTGGACCTGTTCACGGCGCCGTTCCTCCGCGACGAGGTGCGCGACGCCATCAAACAGGATGGCGCCTGGCTGGTGCTCGATCTCCAGCAGTTGTCGTTCATGGACTCCAGCGGGCTGTCGGTGCTCATCGAGGCATGGCGGCTGGCCACGGGAGAGGGCGGCGGCGTGTCATTGGCCGGGCCGCAGGCCCCGGTGGCCCGCATCCTGCGCACGACCGGGCTCGACCGGCGGATCAAGGTATATTCCGATGTCGACACGGCCGTAGGTGAGATTTAACCCACCCCGAGTAGAACTTCATTCGGTTGGCGGGTTAGGGTCCGGGATATGGACGTGAACGGATCTGCAGCAATCATCTCCGGCGGGGCCAGCGGCCTCGGCGAGGCGACGGCCCGCGAGCTCGCGGCCCACGGCGCCACGGTGGTCATCGCCGACCTCAACGAGGAACGCGGCAAGAGCATCGCCGACGAGCTCGGCGGGGTCTTCGCCCGGACCGACGTGACGGACGACGAGCAGGTACAAACGGCGGTCGACGCGGCCGTCGCCACCGGCAAGCCGCTGCGCGTCGTGGTCAACAGCGCGGGCATCGGCTGGGCCGAGCGCACCGTCAACCGTGACGGCGCCCCGCACAACCCCGCCTCCTTCCGCAAGGTCATCGAGGTCAACCTGATCGGCACGTTCAACCTCATGCGCATCGGCGCGGCGGCCATCGCCAAGACCGAGCCGGTGGACGCCGACGGGCAGCGGGGCGTGGTCATCAACACCGCCTCCGTCGCGGCGCTGGAGGGCCAGACGGGGCAGCTGGCCTACTCGGCCTCCAAGGGCGGCATCGTGGGCATGACCGTGCCCGCCGCGCGCGACCTGGCGGCCATCGGCGTCCGGGTGAACACCATCTGCCCGGGGATCATCGACACCCCGATCTACGGCTTCTCGCCCAACTCCGACGAGTTCAAGGCCAAGCTGGTGGCGCCGGTGGTGTTCCCGAAGCGCATGGGGCGGCCCGACGAGTTCGCGCACCTGATCAGGTCCCTGATCGAGAACGACTACATGAACGCCGAGGTCGTCCGCTTCGACGGCGGCATCCGCTTCCAGCCCAAGTGAGGTCACGTGTCTGACGAAGTGCTCGTCGAAGAGTCCGACGGCGTCGCCGTGATCACGATCAACCGGCCCGCCGCGCGCAACGCCATCAACGGCGCGGTGGCCCGCGGCATCGCGGCAGCCGTCGACGCGCTGGAGGCTCGCCCCGACATCTCCGCCTACGTCCTGACCGGGGCGGGTGGCTACTTCTCGGCGGGCATGGACCTCAAGGGCTTCCTGTCCGGCGACTTCCCCGTGGTCGAGGGCCGCGGCTTCGGCGGTCTGACCGAGTCGCCGCCCAAGAAGCCGATCGTGGCGGCGGTCGAGGGCTACGCGCTCGCGGGCGGCTTCGAGCTCGCGCTGTCGTGCGATGTGATCGTGGCGTCGTCGGAGTCCACGTTCGGCCTGCCGGAGCCCAGGCGGGGCCTTGTGGCGGGCGCGGGCGGCATCATGCGGCTGCCGCGCCGGATCCCGTACCACGTCGCCATGGAGATCGCCCTGACCGGCGCTCACTACCCGGCCTCGCGCCTGTACGAGCTGGGGCTGGTCAACCGGATCACCCCGGCGGGCGAGGCGCTGGACGGGGCGCTGGAACTGGCCCGCAAGATCGCCGCCAACGCCCCGCTGGCCCTCGCGGCGACCAAGAAAGTGATCATCGAGTCGCAGGACTGGTCGCTGGAGGAGATGTTCGCCAAGCAGGGCGGCATCATCAGCCCGGTGTTCAGCTCGAAGGACGCCATGGAGGGCGCGGCGGCCTTCGCCGAGAAGCGCGCCCCCCAGTGGAAGGGCGAGTAGTCCTTTTCCCGACCCCCTCCCCTTTTTGGGAGGGGGTTTCGCCGCGCGCGCATAACTTCTTCTGCGTACGGTAAAGAAGGAAAGGTCTAGCGGGAGGGGCTCATGAGCGACTATTCGAGGTCCGCGTACGAGTCGGCCAAGCGCGGCGCGGGCACCCTCCTCGCCGGCGCCCTGAGCGCGACCTTCGTCATGGTCGTGATGCTCGCCGTGATGTGGGCCGTCGAGGTCGTCGACTACACGACGAACGGCAGCCTGGACCGCGAGTTCGGCATCATCGGCTGGGACCCGTCGGGACTCGTGGGCATCTTCTTCGCCCCGTTCCTGCATGTGGGCTTCGGACACCTGATGGCCAACTCGCTGCCGCTGCTGATCCTGGGATTCCTGGCGGCGTTGCGCGGGCTCGGGCGGTTCTTCGCGGCCAGCCTGCTGATCATCGTGATCGGCGGTATCGGCACCTGGTTCACCAGCCCCGACACGATCACGGTGGGCGCGAGCGGCCTGGTGTTCGGATATTTCGGGTACGTCCTGGCGCGCGGGATATTCGACCGGCGCGTCTTCGACATCGTCATCGGGATCGGCGTGGGGATCGCCTACTACTCGATCCTGTGGGGCCTGCTGCCCAACCAGCAGGGCATCTCCTGGCAGGGCCACCTGTTCGGCCTGGTGGGCGGCGTCGTCGCCGCCTGGCTGCTGCGCCGCAAGCGCGAAGTGGTGTAGGACGCCGCACACCCTCCTACGCGATTAGTTGGATCGACGCTTGGCCGCATCTCGACAGGCCAGACTCTTCGTAGTGGAATGATTACGCAAAGTGTCCACGAAGGGAGCCTCCCCGTGTCGAACCCTCTGGCCGAAGCCAACCTCAAGGCCGCGTTCGCCATCGTCGACGCCAACGGCAGCGGATACCTCGAGGCCGCCGACTTCGAGAGCCTCGCCGATCGGATGTGCGCCGTGATCGCGCCCGACCCGAGCTCGCCCTCGCACACGAGACTGCGGGCGGCCTACCGGGCATGGTGGGACCAGATCCGCAGCGCTGACACCGACGGGGACGGCCGGGTGAGCTGCGAGGAGTACGTCGCCCTCGTACAGGCGGGCGTGGCGGAGGACCCCCACTACTATGACAACGGCCTGAAGCCCCTCGCCGACGCGGCGTTCGACGCCATCGACGCCGACGGGAACGGCTCGATCTCGCGGGAGGAGCTCGCCCGCCTGTACGTGGCGGCCGGCGAGTCCGCCGAGACGTCCAACGGCTTCTTCGACCGCGTCGACACCGACGGCGACGGGCGCATCTCCCGCGAGGAGTACACGGTCGCCTTGCAGGGCATGTACGCGCCCGGATCGGCCGATGACGCGAGCGCCTGGGTGCTGGGCGCCGCCGACCGGTGAGCCCGCCCGGCCGGGTCGCCAGGTCCGTCACGAGCCGGCGTCAACCGACGTGTAACACGCCCAAACGGGCGCGACGTCGAGTGCGCCGCAAGCGCGAAGTGGTGTAGAACGGCGCTCACCCTGATGCTCGCAAAATCAGGGTGAAATGCCGATACGGCCTCAGACATGTAAGGGGTGTCCGCAACCCCGCATGAGGAGGCCACCATGGGAACCGCCGGTGGATGACGACCGAAGACGCCGGTTCGAGGCCGTGTACGCCCAGACGTACGAGCCGATTCTCGGATACACCCTGCGCCGCTGCGACTCTCCCGAGGACGCGGCGGACGTGGTCGCCGAGACGTTCGCCATCGCCTGGCGCCGCGTCGACGCCCTGCCGCCCCACGCGGAGGCCAGGCTCTGGCTGTACGGCATCGCCAGGAACGTCCTGGCCAACCAGCGGCGCGGCCAGGTCAGGCGGTGGTCCAGGACCGTGGAGCTCGACGCCGACATCGCCGACCTCTACGCCCACTCGCCCGAGGGCAGCGTCGAGCTGGGCGCGATCGCGCAGGCGTTCAAGGAGCTGCACGAGGACGATCGCGAGCTGTTGTCGCTGGTCGCCTGGGAAGGGCTGGACCACGCCCAGCTCGCCAAGGTCCTCGACTGCTCGCGCAACGCCGTACGCATCAGGCTCCATCGCGCGCGCAAGCGCTTCTCCAAGGCGCTGGCCGGCGCGGGCGTCTCCGTCAACCGTCTCCCCGTGGAGTCCAGATGAACGAGTTGAGCGAACTGGCCGAGGCCGGTGAACTCGCCAGGATCAGCGAACTCGCCAGGGTCACGGACGAGCGGCTGGCCGGCCAAGCGTCCGGTGCGGGGGCCCGTGCGTTGCTGGCGGCCATCGTCGAAGAGAAGCCAGGCCCGGCAACCGCAACCGCAACGGCTGCCGCAGCCGCTGGGCGGCGGGCGCCGAGATCACGCCGTGCCCGCCGCCTGCTCGTGGGGCTGGCCGCCACCGCCGCGCTCGCCGCCGCCGCCGTCATGGGGCCTGTCCTGCTGGAGCGGATCCCGGGCACCGCCACCTCGTACGCGAACACCGCCATCGACATCGAACTGCGGGGCGACGAGTACATCGCAAGGATCAAGGACCCGTTCGCCGACCACGCCCTGTACGGCGAGGGCTTCCAGGCGCTGGGCCTCAATATCGGCGTGGACCTGATACCCGCCTCACCGACTCGGGTGGGCGAAATCGTGCGCTACGGATTCGCCGGCACCACCCGGGCCGACAGGCTCGGCGGTGGTCTGAAGCCGGAGGGATGCACGCTCGACCAGGAAGGCTGCTTCCTCACTGCCACGGTGAGCAAGGGATTCAAGGGCCGGGGTGTCTTCTACCTGGGTCGGCCGGCCAAGCCCGGAGAGAAGTACCAGGCTTTCGCGGAGGCCGGCAGGAAGGGCGAGATGCTCGAAGGCTACGACGCCGACGGGCGGACCGTGGGCAAGGTCGCCGCCGAGGCGCGCAGGCGAGGGCTGCGGGTGGTCTTCCGGATCATTGAGCCGAACCCGGACGGTAACGGCTTCGGCATGGGCCGGGACCAGTCGGCCAAGGTCGGCGACCACTGGTACGTCTGGGCCGCCGAGCCCGAGCAGGCCGGCACGGTGAGACTGCTGGTCACGGAGAAGCACCTCAGGAAGAACCCGGTAACCGGCGAGTAGCCGGCGCGGTATCCACGAACGCTCGCCCTTCTCCCCGCCGAAGGGGTGTCCCTTCCAGGGACCCTCGGCCACGACTCTAGGAGCTGTGCACCCGTTCGGCCGGGGAGGAGGACAGCAGGCGATCTATCAGCGCCAGCCCGATGGCCGACAGGACGAAGGCCAGGTGGATGATCGTCTGCCACATCATCTTGCTGTCCTCGATCGTCTGGGCCTTGATGAACGTCTGCAGCAGGTGCACGGACGAGATGCCCACGATGGCCGTGGCCAGCTTGACCTTGAGGACGTTCGCGTTGACGTGGGACAGCCACTCCGGCTCGTCGGGGTGCTCGTTGAGGTTGATGCGCGAGACGAACGTCTCATAGCCCCCGACGATGACCATGATGAGCAGGTTGGAGATCATCACCACGTCGATGAGGCCCAGCACCGACAGCATGACCGTGACTTCCAGGTCCTTGCCGCCGCCGTGGAGAACGCCTTCGATCAGGTGCCAGAGCTCGACCATGAACTGCCAGACGTACACCCCCTGGGCCACGATGAGCCCCAGGTAGAGGGGGACCTGCAGCCAGCGGCTGGCGAACATCAGGTAGCCCAGGCCAGTGGGCCGCCTGCTCATACTCATCCGGTATAACCCCTGTCACATGAGGATATGTCGCCACAACTGGGCGCAAAGGGAGATCAGCCCTGGTCGCGCGCGGGCCTTTTAGGGAAGAATGTTTCCTAACTCACCGAGCCGGAGGTTGGTCTGTTGGCGAACCTGGGATCCCTGGAGCGCGCGATCATGGACGTGCTGTGGGATGCCGGTAAGCCGATGCGGGTGCGCGAGCTGCTCGCCACGCTCAACGAGGTGCGCGAACTCGCCTACACCACGGTGCAGACCGTCGCCGAACGGCTGGTGAAGAAGGGGCTGCTCGTCCGCACGCCGTACCGTAACGCCTTCAAGTACGCGGCCGCCTACTCCAGGGACGAGCACGTCACGCGGCTCATGCTGGAGGCGCTGGCGGCCAGCACCGACCGGCTGCCGGTGCTGGCGAGGTTCGCGCAGAGCGTCGAGGAGGAGGACGCCCTGGCCCTGCTGGACGAGCTAGAGCGCCGTACGGGTCAAAAGCGCTCGACCAAGTGACGGGTCAAAGACGCTCGACCACGTAGTCGATGCAGACCGTCAGTGCCTCGACGTCGGCCGGGTCGATGGCCGGGAACATCGCCACGCGCAGCTGGTTGCGGCCGAGCTTGCGGTAGGGCTCGGTGTCGACGATGCCGTTGGCGCGCAGCGCCTTGGCCACGGCCGCCGCGTCCACATCGTCGGAGAAGTCGATCGTGCCGACCACCTGCGAGCGGAACTCGGGAGCCGCGAACGGCGTGGTGTAGGAGGTCTTGTCGGCCCAGGTGTAGAGGCGCTGGGCGGAGTCGGCGGTGCGGGCGGTGGTCCAGGCCAGGCCGCCGTTGCCGTTCATCCAGTCGAGCTGGTCGGCCAGCAGGAACAGCGTCGCCACCGACGGGGTGTTGTAGGTCTGGTCCTTGCTGGAGTTGTCGATCGCCACCGGCAGGCTGAAGAACTCCGGCACGTAGCGGTCGGTGGCGGCGATCTCCTCGACCCTTTCCAGGGCGCGTGGCGACATGAGCGCGATCCACAGGCCGCCGTCGGAGGCGAAGCTCTTCTGCGGGGCGAAGTAGTAGACGTCGGTCTCGTCGATGGACACCGGCAGGCCGCCCGCACCGGAGGTGGCGTCCACGAGCACCAGGGAGTCGTCAGAGCCGACCCGCTCGATCGGCATGGCCACGCCGGTCGAGGTCTCGTTGTGGGTGAGCGCGTAGACGTCGATGCCGTCCTCGGCCACCGCGGCCGGGTAGGTGCCCACCTCCGACTTGATCACCGTCGGCTCGCCGAGCCAGGGAGCCTTCTTGGCGACGGTGGCGAACTTCGAGGAGAACTCGCCGAACGACAGGTGCTGCGACCGCTCCCGGATGAGCCCGAAGGAGGCGATGTCCCAGAACGCGGTGGTGCCGCCGTTGCCCAGCACGACCTGGTAGCCCTCGGGGAGCGCGAACAGGTCGATGAGGCCGGCGCGTACGCGGCCGACCAGGTTCTTGACCGGCTTCTGGCGGTGCGAGGTGCCCATGACGCTCGCGCCGGAGGCGGCGAGCGCGGCCAGTTGCTCGGTGCGAACCTTCGAGGGCCCGCAGCCGAAGCGGCCGTCGACGGGCTTGATGTCAGCGGGAATCACGATGTCAGCCACCTGACCAAGGGTACTTACCCGAGGAGCTTGCCTGGACCCGGGTCCGGATCCTGAGAAAGGATCAACTACCACCGGTTGAATCTGGTGGTTTGCTCTCTCGGTCCCGTCTGGCTGAGGGGAGGCCGGTAGCGTGTGGCTGGTTGATGGCAGCCCAGCCCGCTATGCCGCGTGTGGCGATGTTGCGGGCCGCGATGTGGTCGGCGTGCCCAGCGAGGCCACACCTCTGGCAGACGAACCGGCCCCGCGCCGGCCGGTTCGCCCGGCTGATGTACCCGCAGTCCGGACAAGCCTGCGAGGTGTAGGCGGGGTCGACCAGGAGGAAGGCGATCCCGGCTCGGGTGGCCTTGTAGCGGGTGAAGGTGATCTGCTGGGCGAAGGCCCAGTTGTGCAGGGTGCGCCGCTGGAACCGATGAGCCCTTACCCGATCGCGGATGCCCTGAAGGTCCTCCAGAGCGACGCCGCGGCCGGTGCGTTCGGCTTCACGCACCACAAACGTGCTGATTTGGTGGTTGAGGTCGGTCATCATCCGGTGTTCACGCCCGGACAGGCGGCGCAGCACCCGCCGCGCCGCAGACGTCCCCTTCCTCTGCAGGCGCCGGCGTTGGCGATGGCGCCGCTCCCGCAGGGTGCGAACGTGGCCGTTATCGCCGACCGGCCCCGGCAAGGCGGAGCCAGGCAACACCGCACCATCGGAGGTGACCGCCAGGTTCGCCACCCCTTGATCCACTCCCACGAAGCCGCCGACCGGCTCACACACCACCGGCATCGGCAGAGTGAGTGCGACCTGCAACAGCCACACGCCGCGCCGGCAGATCAGGTCGGCCTCGCCCACCGGCAGCGTGTCCACGGCTTTGAGGTCTTCCGGTCGGCCGGTGAAGGTCACGGTGACGCGGCCGGTGGGGGTCCACAGCGACACCATCCGGGCGTCACGATTCCAGCTCATCAGCCGGGCGTCATAAGGCACAGCACCGTGCGGGCGGAAGATGTGAGCGCGTTTCTTGGAAGCGCGCCGGTTGGCATACGCCCCCGCGACCCGGGCGATCGCCCGCACGGCCGCCTGCGCGCCTAGCCCGGCCACCCGCGCCCGCACCTCGTAGTAGGCCAGCCGATGCAACTCCACCACAGCGAAGACGCGGTGCTGCCACGCCAGCCGGGACACGACGGTGGCCGCCTGATTGCACAACAGCACCGCCGCGGCCAGCGAGTCGGCCTGAGCCGGGGTGGGCGTGAGCCGCAGTTGCACGATCGTGGGCAGGCCCTGGCGTTTGGTGGCGGAGCGGCGGATCGCCATCGCGCACCTCCTGTCACAGCGGCCTCACCCACCGCACATATTACCGAACGTAACCGAGACTTTCCATACTGTTTTCGAAAGAAAGGGTGGCGCTTTCTCCCGGCCCTGAAGGACCGGGTCTCCGTGCCACCATTCAGATGAACCATTTCCCTCGATCATTCGTTGGTCCGGCAACACGGGTGGGGACCGGCTGGAGGAGTCCGGGTGGCCGATCTGCGGAATGTCGTCGAAGCGTTGATTCGCCGGCCGGTGTTCTGGCGGGCCGATCCGCCGTTGCCCACGGTGCTCGTGACGGGCCCCGAGGCGCTCGCCGCGGCCGAGCTGCTCGCCAAGCCGTTCGAGGACGCGGTGCCCTACGCCCACGTCAAGGAGGGCGAGCACAAGTCGATCCAGGCGCTCGTGGAGGCTCTGGCGGGGGAGCAGGGCGAGCTGGGCAAGCCGGTGGGCGGGTCGCTGCTGCCGCCGCCGCGCTTCCCGCTGGCGCAGTTCGTGCTGTGGGCGAGGAAGCAGCGGCACCTGCCGCCGCCGGGCAACAAGTCCGAGGACTGGCTGCCGGCTCCGGGCACGCACACGGGCTACCGGATGTTCAAGGAACGGCTCAAGGATTGGCAGCGGAGCAGCCGCGACAGCGACCGGGGGCGCAGGACCTCGGCCGACTTCCTGGCGCGCGCCGCGACGACCTGGGTGCCGGTCGGCACGCTGGCCGTCTGGTGGTTCAACGGTCCCGCCGACCTCGTCGGCCTCGCCCCGTGGGTGCTCGGCCTGTTGGTGGCCGCGCTCGGCACCACCGGCCAGGCCTTCTTCTCGATCAGGGGGACGCTGTTCACCGGCTGGCTCCGCAATCAGCCGTACATCCGACGGGATCCGTTCGAGGGCCCCGCCAAGTACGCGCTTCGCCTGGCCAACGCCAAGGGCGCGGATGACGACGCGGATGTCAAGCGTGACGACACGGACGTCGAGCGGTTATTGGTCCACGCGCTGATGCGCGATCTACGCGAGGCGTACAAGAAGTGGATCATCCCGTGGCCGAGCTGGGGCAGAGGGCTGTACGCCCTGCTGCTGATCGAGGTCGTCGATCCCGACGGGGTCAACGCGCGGTTCCTGCGGCTGGTGGAGGAGACCACCAGGACGACCGGGTTGCTGCCGCCGATGGTCGTGCTGGCGGCCGTGTCCTCCGTTCCGCCCGGACCGCCGATCGGGTCCGCGGAGCTGGGCCGGCTGCCCGAGGTCGTCGGGCGGTGGCGGGCCGCGGCCCGGTTCCGCGTCCCTGACCTGCGGATCGGCATCCGGGCCACGGACGTGCCCGCCGTCGGGGAGTACCCGCCGGTGCTGCCGCGCAGGAAACGGGCCCTGGCCTACTGGACGGCCATAGGGCTGCTGCTGGTCCTGCCGTTCGCCCTGGTCTTCTGGGTGCAGCGAGACAGGGCCGCGCACTGCGGCGGCCTGCAATGGGCGGAGCGGAGCGGCACCGAATGCGTCGGCATCGTGAACGCCGCCGGCGCCACGCCGGACGACCTCTTCGACGGCGCCGTGAAGGACCTGGTCAAGAAGATCGACGCGAACAACGGCTACGCCATCGGCTCGGGACGGTACGTCAGTGTGGTCCTGTTCGGCGAGTTCTCGATCACCAAGACGGAGGCGAACGACATCCGGCTGTCGGCCGCCGTGTCCGAGCTGGAGGCGGTGGAGGAGCAGCAGCGGACCGCCAGCACCACGCCCCGGCTGCAGGTGCTGATCGCCAACGCCGGTGACAACTTCCGCCACGGCCGCCGTACGGCGCAGCTCATCACCGAGCTCGCCGCGCGGGACCCGCACGTGATGGGCGTGATCGGCCTGCCGCGCAGCGTGGAGGGGGTCAGCCAGGCGATCGAGGAGTTGCACCTGGCGAAGATCCCGATGGTGGCGACCACGGCGACGGCGGACCGGATCGGCTACGTCGGCGACTCCGCCGACGGCAAGCGGCCCGGCCAGCCGTCCCCCTACTACTTCCAGGTGGGGCCGACCAACTTCCGTGAGGCGACGCTGGGCGCGCGGTTCGCCCGGCGCATGCTGCTCGCGGACGTGGACAAGCCGTCCGCGGTCATCGTCCAGGACGAATCGATCACCGACCAGTACACGAAGAACCTGGCCGACGACTTCGAGACGGCGCTGAAGGCGCAGGGCATCGCCGTCAAGGAGCCGAAGGACTACAACGTCGAGTCGGGCGGCATCCAGGAGGCCGCTGTGGCGGCCTGTGGCCTCGAACCGGACGTGTTCCTCTATGCCGGGCGGGCTTCGGAGTTCCTGGGCTTCCTGGCCTCGATAGAGGGCAGCGGCTGCAAGGACGCGAAGGTGCTCGCGGGCGACGACGTCGTCAGGGCGATGGCCGACCACGCGGGTGAGATCGCCCACATGAAGCAGATGGAGGTCTACTACGTGGCGCTGGCGCACCGGGCGGTGTGGAACCAGAGCGCCACCAAGCAGACCGCGTTCATCAGCGACCTGCTCGCGGGCGCGCACCCGAAGTCCTCCGACGACAACCTCATCCTCACCTTCGACGCGGCCAACGTGCTCTACCAGGCGGCCAGTACCGCCTACCGGGCCGGAGCGCAGGAGGGCGGCGGCCTGCCCAGCCGGGGCGACATCCTGTACCGGCTGACCCGGCGGGTCTGGAACGGCTCCAGCGGGAAGATCGACTTCGGCTCCGCCGATCTGCACGCCCCGGTCGACAAGGCTTTCGCGATCATGAAGGTGGACGTGGCGCGGGCGGGCAACCCGAAGCCGGTCGTCCGCTGCGGCTCGCTGGACGCCACTGAGCCGCCCCCGAAGGACGCCGTGTGCGCCGGCCTGCCCGACACCGCCGACTCGCAGCCGAAATGAAGTACGGCTGCCGCGTCAGAACGCGGCAGCCGTACGAACAGCGGGATCGAGACGTCAGATGATGCCGACGACCTCGGAGGCGCCGGGAACGTCGCTGAGGGGACGCGACGCCGGGCCGATGTACTTGGCGCTCGGGCGGACCAGGCGGCCCGTGAGCTTCTGCTCCAGGATGTGCGCGGCCCAGCCGGCCGTACGGGCGCAGGTGAACATCGAGGTGAACATGTGCGAGGGCACCTCGGCGAAGTCCAGCACCACGGCCGCCCAGTACTCGACGTTCGTGGCGAGCACCCGGTCGGGCTTGCGCGCGTGCAGTTCCTCCAGCGCGGCCTGCTCCAGAGCGGCGGCGACCTCGTAACGAGGCGCGTTGAGCTCCTTGGCGGTACGGCGCAGCACCCGCGCGCGCGGGTCCTCGGCACGGTAGACGCGATGACCGAAGCCCATCAGCCGGCTGCCCTTGTCGAGCTCGCTCTGCACGTACTTCTTGGCGTCGCCCAGGTGCTCGACGCCTTCGATCATGTGCAGCACCCGGGCCGGAGCACCGCCGTGCAGCGGGCCGGACATGGCGCCGACGGCACCGGAGAGCGCGGCCGCCACGTCGGCGCCGGTGGAGGCGATGACCCTGGCGGTGAACGTGGAGGCGTTCATGCCGTGCTCGGCGGCCGAGGTCCAGTAAGCGTCGATGGCCTTGACGTGGTTGGGGTCGGGCTCACCACGCCAGCGGACCATGAACCGCTCGACGATGGTCTTGGCCTCGTCGACGCGGCTCTGCGGCACCATCGGCAGGCCGAGGCCGCGCGCCGACTGCGCCACGAAGGACAGCGCCATCACGGAGGCGCGCGCGAGCTGGTCGCGGGCCTCCTCGTCACTGATGTCGAGGAGCGCCTTGAAGCCGTAGGCCGGGGCCAGCATGGCCAGCGCGCTCTGTACGTCTACGCGGATGTCACCTGAGTGGACAGGAATGGGGTACGGCTCCGCCGGGGGCAGGCCCGGCTGGAACTTGTTGTCGACCAGCAGGCCCCAGACGTGCCCGAAGGGGACACGGCCGACCAACTCCTCGATGTCGACACCCCGGTAGCGAAGGGCGCCCCCTTCTTTGTCCGGTTCCGCGATCTCGGTCTCGAAAGCTACAACGCCCTCGAGGCCGGGTTTGAAGTCGGACATTCTCGGCCGCCTCCCTTTCTTGCCATGTTGCGGCAATGCCTTGATGTCGAGATACCGGCGGGTCAATTTAACCCCCTACCCGCCCGTGGTCGGTCTCCGGACCCGCCGGAACGCGAAAGCCGCTGGTAGGGAGTGTTGTGTGGGATCTGCCACCAAGCGCGCAAGAATACCGTCTCGTGGATGCCACCTCGCGCCCGCCCGCGCTGGCGGGGCTTCGCCGTACGTATGAGGGCGAGCCGCTGCTCGAAGCCGATCTCTCCGCCGATCCGATCACCCAATTCGCCACCTGGTTCCAGGAGGCGCTCACGGCCGGCCTGCCGGAACCGAACGCCATGGTGCTGGCCACGGCCTCGGCCGGCGGCCGGCCGAGCGCCAGGACCGTCCTGCTCAAGGGCTATGACGAGCAGGGGTTCGTCTTCTACACCAACTACGAGTCGCGCAAGGGCCGCGACCTGGCCGAGAACGCCCGCGCGTCGCTGCTGTTCCCCTGGCACCCGATCCGCCGCCAGGTGCGGATCGAGGGCACGGTCGTACGGCTCTCGCACGAGGAGTCGGCCGACTACTTCAACTCCAGGCCGTACGGCTCGCGGATCGGGGCCTGGGCCTCGCGTCAGTCCGCGGTCGTGCGGTCCAGGGAGGAGCTGGACGCCCGATACGACGAGCTCGCCGCCCGGTGGCCGGAACATCCGCCCGTGCCCGACTTCTGGGGTGGGTTCCGGGTCAGCCCGCTGGAGGTGGAGTTCTGGCAGGGGCAGCTTGACAGGATGCATGACAGGCTGCGCTACCGGCGAACCCGCCCCGGATGGGTTCTGGAGAGGCTTGCCCCTTAATGTGCCTTAAGTGGCAATCGGGGAGTTGGTCAAGCGTCATCTCATAGACATACGGCCGCTGGCCGTTCCCACCTATCGGCGCCTCTGGTCCGGTCAGGCCATCGCCAACATCGGCATCGGCGTGACCGTCGTCGCGGTCAGCAAGCAGGTTTGGGACCTCACCCAGTCCTCGTTCTGGGTCGGCCTGCTGGGTCTGGCCAACCTGCTCCCGCTCATGGTGTTCGGGCTGTGGGGCGGGGCGTTCGCCGACGCGGTCGACCGGCGCCGGCTGCTGATCACCAGCTCGCTCATCTCCTGGGGCGCGACGCTCTTCATCCTGGCCCAGGCCCTCCTCGGCCTGGGCAACGTCTACCTGCTGCTGCTCGCCGCGGCCGTGAGCGCCACCGGGTTCGCCATGACCTCGCCCGCCCGCGGCGCGATCATCCCCAGGATCCTGCCCGCCGAGCTGGTGCCCGCCGCCAACGCGCTCAACTCGCTGGTGTTCGGGTTCGGCGCGATCATCGGGCCGATGATCGCGGGCGTGCTGCTGGCCTGGCAGGGCTACGCGCTGGCGTACGGGATCGACGCGGTGCTCTTCACGGCCAGCCTGTACGCGGCGATCCGGCTGCCCCGGCTGCTCCCCATGGGCGAGATCCAGCGGCCCGGCTGGCGCTCGGTGATCGACGGCCTGCGCTACATCGCGACCGGGCCGGTCCTGCTGATGTCGTTCGTCGTGGACATCATCGCGATGGTGTTCGCGCTCCCCAGGGCGCTGATCCCGCAGGCCGTGTCCGAGCGCTTCGACGGCTCGCCGATCGCGCTCGGCTGGCTGTCGGCCGGCATGGCCATCGGCGCGGTGCTCGGCGCGCTCGGCTCCGGCTGGGTGGGCCGGGTACGCCGCCAGGGGGTGGCGCTGACGGTCACGATCGCGCTCTGGGGGCTCAGCGTGGCCGCGGCCGGGTTAGCCCAGCAGCTCTGGCTCATGGTCGTGCTGATGGCCGTTGGGGGCGTGGCCGACATGGTCTCGTCGGTCTGGCGGCAGTCCATCCTGCAGCTGCACGCTCCCGACGAGATGCGCGGGCGGATGCAGGGGGCGTTCATGGTCGTCGTGGCGGGCGGGCCGCGCCTGGGCGACCTGCGGGCCGGGCTGACGGCCGTGTGGTTCGGGCTGACGTGGGCGTGGGTGGGCGGCGGGCTGGCGTGCGCCGTCGCGGTCCTGATCGTCGGGCTGTCGGTGCCGAGCTTCCGGAACTACCGGGCCGGTTAGCCGTACGCGCGGACCAGGCGATGCGCGCGGCCCCCTGAGAGGGGATCAGGCGGTGCGCGCGGCCACCTTGAGATCGGCGAGGAAGCCCGCGTACGCCTCGTCCCGGTCTGGAGCCCGCAGCACGGCCGACGGGTGGATCGTGGCGACCGCCAGCGCCTCGCCCAGCGGGACCGGCTCGCCGCGCTGCCTCGTCACCCGGAAGTCCTTGCCGAGCAGCGCCCGCGCGGCGGTCGCGCCGAGCACCACGACCACCTTCGGATGGACCACGGCCAGCTCGGAGGCCAGCCAGGGGTGGCAGGCGTCGATCTCGGCGGCCGTCGGCTTCTGGTGGATGCGCCTCTTGCCCCTGAGGGTGAAGGAGAAGTGCTTGACGGCGTTCGTCACGTAGACGTCGTCGCGTTCGATGCCCGCCTCCTCCAGCCCTCGATCCAGGACGCGTCCCGCGGGGCCGACGAACGGCGCGCCCTGGCGGTCCTCCTGGTCTCCAGGTTCCTCACCGACCAGCATGAACCGCGCGCCGGCCGGGCCCTCGCCGAACACGGTCTGGGTGGCGTTCCTGAACAGGTCGCAGCCCTGACACCCGGCCGCGGCCCGCCGCAGCGCGGCGAGATCGAGGCGGTCGGGAAGGAACCGGGCTGCCCCGGTGTTGTCGTCCATCACCATCGTCGCTCGTTCTCCCCATAGGGTTCCCGTGTGACTTCTGTGCCCGTCGCCGACGGGTCCAGTCCATGCCCTGACCGGCGTAGCATTCAGTTGGGAGGAGCCTTGACCGCACACGGCCTGATCGACACCACGGAGATGTACCTCCGCACGATTTTCGAGCTCGAGGAGGAGGGCATCGTCCCGTTGCGCGCGCGCATCGCGGAGCGGCTCCAGCAGAGCGGTCCCACCGTGAGCCAGACCGTGGCCCGGATGGAGCGCGACGGCCTGGTCCGCGTCGAAGGTGACCGCCACCTGTCGATGACCGACCTCGGGCGCACCCTGGCCACGCGCGTGATGCGCAAGCACCGGCTCGCGGAGTGCCTGCTGACCGAGGTGATCGGCCTGCCCTGGGAAGACGTGCACATCGAGGCGTGCCGCTGGGAGCACGTGATGTCCGAGTCCGTGGAGACCCGGCTGGTGACGCTGCTCCACAACCCGACGGTCTGCCCGCACGGCAACCCGATCCCCGGGCTGGGCGAGCTGGGCGCCAAAGAGCCCGTCGAGGGCGGCCCCAGCCTCTTGACGTCCATGTCCGACCTCGCCGGACCAAGAGATATACCCGTGGTCGTGCGGCGAATTAGCGAACAAGTGCAAAGCGATCCTGCTGTGATGCTTAAACTCAAGCAAGTTGGGATACAACCCGGACGCGAGGTGACGCTCGCGGCGAGCGACGACGGTGTGCGGGTGACAGGTGACGGTGACGCGAACGACACTCTCGCGGAGCTTCCGCGTGACGTTGCCGCGCATGTTTTCGTCTCCAGGCGCTGACTCGCCCGCTACTCCTTGGTTGAATCCCTATTGGGAGGCCCTCCACTCCCGGCCGGTCGACGCTGTTGCAGGAGTGCCCGTGGTTCGCATTGCGCACATGCCCTCCCTAGGAGTGGTCTCCGGATGAAGCGTTGGGGGGATGTGTCCCAGGAAGAGGCTGATCATCTGGCGGCCGAATCCGTGCTTGATCATGCCGAGATGGCGGTCGTGGTGACCGACCGTTTCAGCAATCTCCTCTATTGGAACCCGTTCGCCGAGAAGCTCTTCGGCCGCCCGTCGAAGTCGTCACGTGACACCTCGATGCTGTCGCTGGGCATCATGGAGAAGGATCACCCGCTCGCCATCGAGCTCACCAAGCATGTGCTCAAGGGCGGGGTGTGGGAGGGCACCTTCGACGTGCGGCGGGGTGACGGCACGATCGTCTACGTCCGCGCCCAGGCCGTGCCGCTGCGCCACCCCTCGGGGTCGGTGACCGGCATCGTCGTCACCGCCCGCGAGGCACTGCGCAGCAACGAGCGGGAGAAGGACCGCTTCGGCCTGCTGGAGCGCATCGGCGAACGGCTGGCCGGCTCTCTTTACGTCGAGGAGACGCTCAAGCGGGTGGCCGAGATGCTCGTCCCGCAGTTCGCCGACCACTGCTTCATCGAGTTGATGGAGGGCGACCGGCTGGTCCGGCGGGTCTCGCAGCACGTCCAGGGCTGGAGCCCACCGGCCGGCACCTGGAAGCCCGTGGGCGCGGAGATCCGCTACCCCGCCTCCCACTACGCCGACACCGCGCTGCGCCGCCAGGAGACCATCCTCGTCGAGGACTTCGCCGTCAGCAGCTTTCCGTCGCCGAGCGAGGGCAGCGCCAAGCTGTGCGGCGAGGTCGGCATGACCTCCGCCATCGTGGCCCCCTTGTGCGTACGCGGCGAGACTCTCGGCCTGATGTACCTCGGGCTGTCCAACCTGACCGACCGCCGCAGCCCCCACTACGACGCCTTCGATCGCGACTTCGTCGGCGCCATCGCCACCCGGGTCGCGCTCGCGATCGACAACGCGCTGCTGTTCGAGGAGGAGCGGCACACCGCCGAGTCCTTCCAGAAGCACCTGCTGCCGCGCGCGCTGCCCCAGCTCGACGGCCTGCAGATCGCGGTGCGCTACTACCCGGCGGCGCCGCTCGCCTCCCACGGGCAGGGCATCCAGACCCAGGTCGGCGGCGACTGGTACGACGTGATCCCGCTGTCGGCCGGTCGCGTCGGCATCGTCATCGGCGACGTGGAGGGCCGGGGCGCCAAGGCCGCGGCCATCATGGGCCAGCTCAGGGCGGCGCTGCGGGCCTTCGCGCAGGACGACAAGTCACCGGCCGACATCCTGGCCAGGCTCGACGAGTGGACCCGCATCATCGCCACTCCCGAGAAGGACGACAGCGGCGCCGACATCAGCGTCCCGCCGATCGTGACCTGCCAATACCTCGTCTACGACGCCTGGTCGCGGCAGCTGTCGTTCGCCAACGCCGGGCACGCGCCGCCGTTGCTGCTCGTCGACGGCCAGTGCGTCGAGCTCGACATCGAGGAGGTCGGCCAGCCGTTGGGCGTACGCGCCAAGGGCCTGCACGCCGACCTGGTCTACAAGGAGGAGACGCGCACGCTGCCACCCGGCGCGGCGCTGCTCCTCTACACCGACGGCCTGGTCGACCGCCGCCCCGGCCGCGACGGCCGGATGCCGAGCGACGAGGAGACGCTGGGCGTCCTCTGTGAGAAGCTGGCGAAGATGGCCGACGCCGAGGTGGAGCGGGTGGCCGACGCGGCGACCGTCGCGGTGCCCGGCGAGATCGACGACGACATGGCGATCCTGGTGGTCCGGTCGAGCGAGTCGGACCTCGACGTCGAGGAGCGCACGTTCCCGGCCCAGCCGATCATGGTCGGCGAGGCGCGCCGGATGGCCTCCGAGGCGTTCGGCGGCTGGAACGTCCCCGAGGAGCGCGCCGAGCTGGCCTGCCTGCTCGTCTCCGAGGTCGTCACCAACGTGGTGCTCCACGCGGCCCACGGAAGCGTGCCGCGCAGGGAGCTGGTCGTCGAGGGGCCGCCGCTGCCGTTCGAGGAGTCGTGGGACGTACCCGGCTTCGAGGACGAAGTGGTGAGCGACAAGGAGTTCACGCTGCGGTTGCGCAGAGGTGAGGAGTCGGTCTGGGTCGAGGTGTTCGACCAGGACCTGCGCCTGCCGCGGATCCGCAGCGCGGGGGAGAACGACGAGGGCGGACGGGGCCTTTACCTGGTGGACCAACTCGCCAGGCGCTGGGGGTCGAGACCCACCAGGGAAGGCAAAGCGGTCTGGTTCGAGATTCCCACCCGTAGCCGCTGAGTGATTGGCTCGACGCCATGGACCTGGCCTTCGAACGACGCGGCACCGGCGAGCCACTGATCCTCCTGCACGGCATCGGGCACCACTGGCAGGCATGGCTGCCGGTCATGGACCGCCTCGCCGCCTCACGCACCGTCATCGCCGTCGACCTGCCCGGCTTCGGCGTCTCACCCGGCCTGCCCGACGGCACGCCGTACACCGCGGAGTCGCTCGCCGACGCGGTCGAGGCGTTCTGCGCGCTGCTCGGTGTGCGCGAGCCGCACGTCGCGGGCAACTCCCTCGGCGGCTACATCGCGCTGGAGCTGGCCTCGCGCGGCGTGGTCCGCACCGCGACCGCGCTGTCGCCCGCGGGTTTCTGGTCGCGCTCCGAGCTGCTGTACTGCCGGTCGGTGCTGCGCGCGCTGCGGGCCACGGCCAGGTCTCTGCCGCCTGAGCAGAGCATCGGGCTGGCCGAGAACCCCCTTGGCCGGGCCCTGTCGGCCGGGCTTCTGGTGGCCCATCCGTCCCGGCTGTCGCCGACGGCGCTGATCGCCGCCACCCAGGCGCTGGGCGGTGCGCCCGGCTTCGATGAGACCCTGGAGGCGTTCGCCGGAGTGATGCCGCCCGCGCCGCCCAAGTCGCCCATCACGATCGCCTGGGGCGAGCACGACCGGCTGCTGCCGCGCCGCCAGGCTGTACGCGCCGCCAGGTGGTCGGGGCAGCGGGTAAAGCTGCTCAAGGGCTGCGGTCACGTGCCGATGAGCGACGATCCGGGGCTGGTGGCTCGGGTGCTGCTGGAGGGCAGCGGCGGTTAGGCGGCCTCCAGGTTGGCGGCCATCTGGTTCAGCACCGCGAGGGTGGTCTGGTAGTCCTGCGTGCTCACGCCCTGGGTGGCGAGTTGCCGGAACTCCAGCACGCGAGCGAGGACCGCCGCGTGGGTCGCCTTGCCGTCGTCGGTGAGGGTGGTGCCGGTGATCCATCCTCTGGCGGTCAGCTCGCGCACCGCGTCGCCGACGCCGTCGAACGCCTTCAGCGCCTCGTACGGGTCATCGCCCTCGGCCACGGCGTTGAGCGCCTGCCATTGGCGGCGCGAGAGCTCATGGTCGTGGAGTGCGCGGTCCATCGTGTCCTCAAGGAGGGCGTGGACATGCTGGAGAAGGAAGCCAATTCTTCGGTTCATGGATGTATAATAGCAAATATATGTACGATGACAATGAAATTGCCGCAGTCGAGCGCGCGATGGTCGCCATCAGGCGCAGGCAGAGCAGGCGCGCGCTGGCGCGGCTGCAGGGCGCGCCGGGCCCGGAGTTCGAGGTGCTTGACGTGATCGAGTCCGCGAGCGCGCCCGCCACCGTCTCCACGGTGGCCGAGGCGCTCTCGGTCGACCAGCCGAGGGCGAGCAGGCTGGTGGCGGCGGCCGTCGCGGCCGGCCTGGTCGAGCGGCGGGCGGATCAGGCCGACGGGCGCCGGGCGCTGCTCGTGCTGACCGACGCCGGCCGGATCGCACTGGAGCAGGCGCATCGCGGCAGGCAGGCGGCGTTCGCCGAGGCGATGACGGGATGGTCGGACGCGGAGCGCGCGGAGTTCGCGCGGCTCCTCACCCGCTTCGTCGAAGGGCTCCCCGGCTAGCTTCCCGGCTAGCGGAAGGTCTGGCCATAGATGAGCAGCATGACGATGATGAAGACGATCATCACCCCGGCGTAGCCGACCGGCCCCAGGCGCAACACGCGGCGCACGCTGTTGAGCCCCCAGGCGAACAGCAACGCCAGGAAAACCAGCAGGATCAGGCCGCCGTACATGCTGACCAGTATGCGGTGTCGGGGCGCTTCCCGCGTGGCTCACCGGCTGCTGATCTTGACATGAGCCTGACGAACCCGACACGCTTGGCGATCTTTGACCGTTCTTTGCCGAGGAAGGCAACCGTGCACTTATTACGTGGTCAACAGTGGATCCGCGTCATGGCAGTGGCCGCCCTGGTGGTTACCCCCCTTGTCGGAGCGAATGCCCCAGCCGCGGCGGCCGACGACACGATCGTCCTGCCCCTGG
Source organism: Nonomuraea sp. NPDC048901 (assembly GCF_040649695.1). Taxonomy (NCBI): domain Bacteria; kingdom Bacillati; phylum Actinomycetota; class Actinomycetes; order Streptosporangiales; family Streptosporangiaceae; genus Nonomuraea; species Nonomuraea sp. NPDC048901. The sequence continues at coordinate 93,573 of NZ_JBEZFW010000030.1, forward strand.
AGACCCAGCCCCAGATCAAGCGCCCCACCCTGGACGGCATCAAGCGCGCGGCCGCCAACCAGCGCGGCACTCTTGAGGCGGCCGTCGAGGCGTACGTCGCCGAGACCGCCGCCACCTCACCCACGGCTTGGGCGAACCAGCCCGATGGCAGAGCGACTATCCCCGACGTCATGGTCGACGACCTGTCAGCGATAGAGCTGGACGACCTCGCGGCCCTCGCGCGGGACACCGGGACCGGCTTCGCCGAGACGATCGATCGGCATGGTTGGACGTCGGCCTACCGGAAGGTCGCGGCCGAACTGGAGGAGGCGTTCCCGCAGGAGTTCTCCGGCGCGGTCCGGGCCGAGGACGGCTCCAGCGCGTGGTTCGGTTTCAAGGACGCGATCCCCGAGCAGGCGGTCGCGCTCGCCAAGACGCTCCCCGCAGAGGTACGGCTGGTCGGCGGGCGAGGCTTCTCGGAGGCGGAGCTGGCGGCGGCTTCGGAGAACGCGCACGTCGCCGCGATGGCGGACCCGGCGGTCGCGGGGGCGAGCACGTACTACGAGATCGAGACCGGCGTGATTCATGTCTCCGCGGAATTGCGCGATGCGGAGATGCCGACAGCCGAGCAGGCCGCCGTACGCGACCGGCTCGCGTCCGCACGGACTGTCAGCACGGGCATGAAGGTCGAGGTCGAGGTCTCTTCCATGCCGGCCTCGGTCCCGCAGGACGATTACCTCCGTGGTGGCGGCTACCTGACCGGATGCACCGCGGGGTTCAACCTCAAGTACGTCACTACCAGCACCAAGCGGATCGGCACGGCCGGGCACTGCGGTTCCACCGAGTTCAGCACGTACAAGAATCACAGTGCCGACGGCGGATCGACGGGCGTCATGGAAATCTGGTCCCATCAGGGGAAGTGGGGCGACATCGGGTATTACGACACCGGCGGCTTTACGCCCACGCGCACCTTCTACTACGACTTCAGCAAGAAGCGCTACGCCGACTCCCGTTCAGGCATGCCGGCGGTCGGCGACACGGCCTGCAAGTTCGGCAAGATCAGCGGGCGCGTCTGCACCAGCGTGCGCTACCGCAACGTCTCGGTCAACTCGCTGCGGCACATGGTCGTCTCGAACTCGACCGACTGTGCCAGCGGCGACAGCGGCGGCCCCTGGTATCACGGTGGCATGGCCATGGGCATCCACCAGGGCCTGATTCGCAAGTCCGGTGACACCTACCGGTGCTCGTTCACGCCGGCGTACCTGTACCAGAACAGAAACTACGACGTCTGGCAACGCTGACCACGGACGAAGACGCCCTCCTCGGTTGGAGGGCGTCATGCGTCCGGGTTCTAGAACCCGAAGGACCTCCCGATGATCTCCTTCATGATCTCGGTGGTGCCGCCGTAGATGCTCTGGACGCGGCTGTCGATCCACGCCTTGGCGACCGGGTACTCCATCATGTAGCCGTAGCCGCCGTGCAACTGGAGGCAGCGGTCGATGACCTTGTTCTGGAGCTCGGTGGTCCACCACTTGGCTTTGGCGGCGTCGACCACGGTCAGCTCCTTGGCGTTGAGCGCCCGGATGCACTTGTCCACGTAGTGACGGGCGATCTCCGTCTCGGTGGCCAGCTCCGCCAGGACGAACCGGGTGTTCTGGAAGGACCCGATATTTCGCCCGAAAGCCTGACGGGACTTGCAGTACTCGATGGTCTGCTCCAGCACCGTCTCCGCCGCCGCGACCGCCGCCACCGCGATGGACAGCCGCTCCTGCGGCAGGTTGTTCATCAGCTGGAAGAAGCCCTGGCCCTCTTCGGCGCCGAGCCGGTTGGCCACGGGGACGCGGACGTTCTCGAAGAACAGCTCGGCCGTGTCCTGCGCCTTCATCCCGATCTTGTCGAGATTGCGACCTCGCCCGAACCCCTCCATGCCCCGCTCGACGACCAGCAGCGTGGTGCCGCGCGCCCCGCCCGCGGGGTCGGTCTTGGCGACCACCACGACGAGGTCGGCGTTGATCCCGTTCGTGATGAACGTCTTCTGCCCGTTGACCAGGTAGTGATCGCCGTCAAGGACCGCGGTGGTCCTGACCCCCTGCAGATCGCTCCCGGCGCCCGGCTCGGTCATCCCGATCGCCGTGATGAGCTCGCCGCTGACGAACCCGGGCAGCCAGCGCCGCTTCTGCTCCTCGTCGGTCAGGTCCACGAGGTACGGCGCCATGATGTCGTTGTGCAGCCCGAACCCGAGCCCTGACGCGCCATGCCGGATGATCTCCTCGACGATGACCGCGTTGAACCGGAAGTCGGTGACACCGGCCCCGCCGTACTCCTCGGGGACGGAGAACCCGAACAGGCCGATCTCCCCGGCCTTCTTCCACACATCACGCGGGACGATGCCGTCCTTCTCCCACTGGCCGTGGTGTGGCACGACTTCACGGGCCATGAACTCGCGCACGGTCTCCTGGAAGAGCAGGTGCTCCTCGTCGAAGAGGTCTCGCCGCATCAGTCGCCTCCAAGCGGGGGTGGTCGTGCTGGACAGAATACGATTCTGTTGCCGGTTTGCGGGGGGCGGACACGGGTTCATCACAAGTGCCGGTAGTTGCGGTGTTCGGCGGATATCGACCCTAAGATCGACCTTCGGCTTACTGTGTTGATCGGAGTGTGCCGTGAGTCGGTGGCGTAAGGCGTTGATCGCCGCATCGGTCGGATTACCCGCAGCCGTAGGGCTGATGGCGCTGCACGTTCCCTCGGCGTCCGCTGCTCCGGCCGATCTCCAGGTCGAATATCGGTGTACGGCCAACACGCCCAACTCCATCGTCCGGCGCGATCCCGTACGGCTGACCACCCGGCTCAACTTCGCCACGGACCTCGTCGTCGGCGATCCGCTCAACTTCACCTGGAAGCTCGACTACGCCGACGACACCCGGCTCCAGTCGCCCGGCTACTTCCCCGCCGGCGCCCTGTTGCACGCGGTCGGTAACGTCGAGCTCGACAGCAGCTGGCAGGGCATTCTCAAGCCGAAGGGCTCCGCCGACCAGACGGAGGAGCTGCGGCCAGATAACGAACTGGCGCTCCCCGAGGCGCTGACCGACCCCGGGCTCATCAACAAGGCGGGCACGATCAAGGTGTCGCCGAAGGACATTGTCGTCGACTTCACGCCGCCGGACGGCAGCGTCGTCGTCAACGACGGCAACGAGACCGACAATCCGAGCGACCTGGAGATCGTCTACAACGGGTCATGGACTCCGCGCGACGACCTTCCCGGTTCCGAGAATCACGAGCACAACGACCTGCACGAGACCACCACGCTGGGCGCCTCGGCCGAGATGGCGTTCGTCGGCACCCAGGTGGAGTACATCGGCCCGTGGGACAAGACTGCGGGCCCGGTCGATGTCTACCTCGACGGCACCAAGCGGGCCACGGTGAACCCGTCGCGAGACGGCAACGACAAGCCGCGGAACTCCAACATGGACGGTGGCCACACCCTGTGGAAGTCGCCGACCCTGGCGTACGGCAGCCACGTTGTCAAGATCGTGAGCGCGTCCGCGAGTCCGGTCTGGCTCGACGCCTTCAAGGTCTCGACCATGGTGCGGACGCAGACCGGCTTCCACCGCGCGACCTGCCATCTGATCAGCGGGCCGGTCTCGGTGATCGTCACGGTCCGGGAGCCCACGAAGCCCACGGAGACGGTCTCCCCGACGGTCTCTCCGACGGTCAATCCCTCTGAGACGCCGACCACACCCAGGCCGACCGGCTCGGCCAGCTCGTCGAGCAGCCCGACGGCCACGATCCCGCACGTGGACCCGGGCGTGGACCGCAATCTCGTCAGCGTGGTGCCGGGAACCTTGAGCACCGGCACGGCTACCCCCAAACCCACCACGACCAAGACCAAGTACGTCAAGGCGCAGGTCGCCAAGACACCCAAGGGCGGGGTCGACTCCGGTGAGGCGCCCGAGCCGCCGGGCGGCGGGTCGTACGGGCTGATCGCGGGCGGCTCGATGCTGCTGATGGGCAGCGCCACAGGAGGACTGCTGCTACGGCGGCGCAAGGCCGAGCATGCCGGAGGAGTTGAGTCATGACCGAGCAGAAGCCGCTGCTGAACAGGGCGCTTCCCGGGCTGCTGATCGCCGGGTCGCTGGGCGGGGTGGGCGCCATCATGGTCGGCCTGCTGTCGCTGGCGCCGCCGGTGGACGACGGCTCGGGTCCCGGGCCGCAGGCCCAGCCGGGCGACACGGTCCAGATCCAGAACGCGGCGGGCGCCTTCGTCCTGCCCCCGACCGTGGGCCCTGGCGGCAAGAACGTGCCGCTCACCCCCGCCCGCCTCGACGCGCCGCCGCCGCTGGCCGCCGCCCCGGTCGTCGCGCCGATCCCACCGGCCAAGACCAAGACCAAGAAGGCGGCGCCGGTCCGCATCAAGATCCCCAAGATCAAGGTCAACGCCACGATCGGTTCGGTCACCGTCGACCTCAAGGGCAACCTCACGACCCCGCCGCTGACCAAGCCCGGCCTCACGGGCTGGTACAAGTTCTCGCCGGTCCCGGGCGAGCTCGGGCCCGCGGTGATCAACGGCCACGTGAGCACCAAGAAGGGCGCGGCGGTGTTCTACCGGCTCTCCGAGGTGGCCAAGGGGGACCAGATCTACGTGTACCGGTCGGACAAAAAGGTGACGCGGTTCACGGTGAGTGGAGTCGAGCAGGTCAGCAAGTCCTCGTTCCCGACGGCTCGGGTCTACGGGAACACGAAGAACGCGCAGCTCAGGCTGATCACTTGCGGGGGCGTCTTCAACAAGACGGCCCACAGTTACACGGACAACATCATCGTGTACGCCACCCTGTCCAAGAAGAAGGGGTAAGGGTGGCAAGTGCTTGCTTGTAGGGTTTACGCGAACTTCACAGGGAGAGTTCGTATCATCGCTACCTGACCGTGACCAACGGCTGGGATTCTGGTACGCCTGTTGATACTGCGCGCTGAAATGGAGAAGGACAGTGCTGACCTCCAAGGCGAGGCACCGCCTCGCCCTCAAGGCATCTGGCCTGGCCTTAGCGGGTGCGGGTATCTTCTGGGTCGTTCCGGCGGTGGCCTCCGCGGCCGCGCCGAAACCGGTTACCTATACGTGCACATCGGGCACGGGCACGGGCACCGACTACAAGTTCGAGATGGACCTGCAAGGGCCGCTGACCGCACCAGTGCCCAGCTCCGCAGCGGTGGTGACGTGGAAGATTGGCCAGCCACTCGCCACTCCATCGCTCACAGCATCATCCTCGATCGCCGCTGCGGATCGCGTGGTCATCCAGGCGACAGTGATCGTCACCGGGACACCGAATCCCAGTCCGACCGAGACACGGTCAGTTGGCGCCTCCATGACGCCGGGCGCCGTTTCCCCCACAGCGACGATGCCCATTCCACCGGTCCTGATCTCGCTCACGCCCAAGGCGACCGGTGTGATCGCTGTGGTGCCCGACGACTTCGTCCTACAGGTGGGCCCCACAAGCGGCACGACAGCGACTACCCGGTACACCTGCACGGTCAGGGCCGGCTCCGAGGCCGAGGCGACCGCCGCTGCGGCCCTGATCACCGTCGCGACCGGCACCCCCACTGGCACCCCGACCGGCAGCTCCACCCCGAGCACCACCCCCACCCCGACCCCCACGCCGACACCCACTCCCACCCCCAAGCCCACCAAGACGCACACCGCCTACGTCACCAAGACCCCCACGGCGACGAAGACCACCACCAAGAGCTCCAAGACCCCCAAGGCCGGAGCAGACACAGGTGGTGGCGGTGACATGGGTCCCGACGGCAGGATGGTCGTGCTGACCGGATCCGCACTGATACTCGCCGCCGGCGTTGGAGGACTCGTCATGCGTCGCCGTTCCGCCACCAGAGGCTGATCGAGGTGGCCGGACAGTACCCCTACGGGGGCGAACCGCCGCAGGACAGGGGCAGCACCGTGCTCAGGTCGGTGCTGATCCTCGCCGCCGTGGCCGGGGTGGTGACCGTGGTGGCCGGGCTGCTGATCGTGCTCCGTTCGCCCGAGGAGTACGGCCTGGCCAGCCAGCGTGACACGCTGCCCGTCACCGTGCAGCCCGACGGCAAGACGACGGGACAGCCGGCGCAGGCCCTGTTCAAGGCGGCCCCCACGGCGCCGCCGCCGCTGCCGCTGCCGGACCCGGCGCCTGCGATGCTACCGTCCACTCCGCAGCGGATCGTGATCAAGCGGCTGGGGATCAACGCGCCGGTCGAGTCCCTCGGGCTCGCCAAGGACGGGACGATCCAGGTGCCGGCGGCCGACAACCCCAACCTGGTCGGGTGGTACCGCAACATGTCCACCCCCGGCGAAGCCGGTCCGGCCGTGATGCTCGGGCACAAGGACACCCGGACGCGCAGTGCCGTCTTCAGTCGCCTGTACGAGATCCGCAACGGCGACACCATCGAGGTCAAGCGGCAGGACCGTACAACCGCGGTGTTCACCGTCGGCGGCGTCGAGCAGGCGAGCAAGAAGACGTTCCCCACCCAGCGCGTCTACGGCAACCAGCCCAACGACAACGCCCAGCTCCACCTCATCACCTGCGGCGGCACGTACAACCGCAGTATCGGTCACTACACCGACAACATCATCGTCTATGCGACGATGACAAGCTCCTATCGAGGCTGAACGCGGAGGCGCGTCATGGGCTGGATGGCTAAGCGGAGACTGCGTACTGGCCCGACGGCGGCGTTGCCCGCCAAACCGAGCCAGGCAGATCTCCTGCGACTGGTACGGCTGGCAGACCCGGAGGCCCGCGAGGACGGCGCCGACATCGTGGCGGTGGACGTCCGGGTGCACGCTCCAGTAGAGGCCGACCCCGAGTTGGTGGGCGGCGAGCTGGAACAGGTGTGGGCCTGCCGGGTGGTGGCGGAGGGCCCGCTGCCGTTCGACTACTTCGACCGCTACCTGGCCGAGGGGATCGCCTTCCGCCTCGGCGGGCTGGCCGTGTGCAGGGGCGAGGTGACCGACCCCGCCGACAGCGATCGTGGCGGTCCAGCGGTGATCCTTCCGGAACGGCCGACGCCGGATGAGCTGCGGGCGGTGCTGAGCGGCCTCGACGACAGCCCGAAGGCCGACGTGGGTGACGAGACCGACAGCGACGACAGCGCTACGGACGCCACCGCACCCGAGGACACCACCACTGCCGACGCCACGCCCGCGGAGACCGGTACGAGTGCGACCGCCGACACGGAAACCGACGCGGACGCGAAAGCCGAAACCGACGCCAAAACTGACGCTGAAGCTGAAGCGAGCGCCGACGCCGAGACTGAAGCAGCCACCGAAGCCACCGAAGCCGCTGAAGTCGCCGAGGTTACCGCTGCTCCTGGCGACGACATCAAGCCGGACGACATCAACCCGGACGATTTCCTCTACACGGTCGGCGACATACGGGTCCTCGTGGTCCCGGAAAAGGGCCGTCCACCCGCCGTACAGGAGCTCCTGCCCTTCGCCACCGAACTGACCGCTATCGAGCTGCGCGGCGACGACCCCGAGAAGGTCGGCGCGCTCGCGCTGCGTCTGGCGGACGCGTTGAACGGGCTGATCGTGGACCGGTGGCGGTTCCGGATCGACGCGGCGGAGGACCTTCTGCCCCCAGGGTGACGGGGCGTAGAGCATCGTTCTGTTGTAGTCTCTCCCTAATAACCGAACAATGCTCGGTTTCAGGAGGCACTGTGGCAGAGGCGTACATCGTCGGGGCGGTCCGCACCCCGGTCGGCAAGAAGAAGGGCGGCCTTTCCACCGTCCACCCCACTGACCTGGCCGCTCACACGCTGAAGGCGCTGATCGACCGCACCGGCGTCGACCCCACCGCGGTGGAGGACGTCATCATGGGGTGCGTCATGCAGTTCGGCCCCCAGAGCATGGACATCGCGCGAAATGCCTGGCTCTCGGCGGGACTGCCGGAGACCACGGCCGGTGTCACCATCGACCGGCAGTGCGGCTCCTCGCAGCAGTCGATCCACTTCGCCGCGCAGGGCGTCATGTCCGGCACCCAGGACCTGGTCGTGGCGGCCGGCGTCGAGTCGATGAGCATCGTCCCCATGGGCTCGTCGATCACGGCCGCGCTGGAGAAGGGCATGCCGTTCCCGTTCGGCGACATGTGGGTCGAACGGTACGGAAAGCAGGAGATTTCGCAGTTCCGCGGCGCGGAGCTGATGTGTGAGAAGTGGGGCTTCAAGCGCGAGGAGCTGGAGCGGTACGCCTTCGAATCCCACCAGCGGGCCGCCAAGGCCATCGCGAACGGCTACTTCAAGGACCAGATCGCGCCCATCAACGACGTCTCCGACGACGAGGGGCCACGGGCGGACACGACGCTGGAGAAGATGGCCGGGCTGAAGACGCTCAAGGAGGACGGCCAGATCACCGCCGCCACCGCGTCGCAGATCTCCGACGGCTCGGGCGCGGTGCTGATCGCCTCGGCGCAGGCCGTGAAGGACCACGGGCTGACCCCGCGCGCCCGCATCCACCAGCTCGCGCTCATGGGTGACGACCCGGTGTACATGCTGACGGCGCCGATCCCGGCGACGCGGCGGGCACTGGACAAGGCCGGCATGTCGATCGACGACATCGCCGTCACCGAGATCAACGAGGCGTTCGCGCCGGTGCCGCTGGCGTGGATGAAGGAGCTCGGCGCCGACCCGGCCACGGTCAACCCCAACGGCGGCGCCATCGCCCTGGGCCACCCGCTGGGCGGCACGGGCGCGATCCTGATGACCAAACTGCTGCACGAGCTGGAGCGTACGGGCGGCAGGTACGGCCTTCAGACGATGTGCGAGGGCGGCGGCCAGGCCAACGTCACCATCATCGAGCGCCTCTAACCTGCCCGGTAGTGCTGAAACGACGGTGCCCCGGTCCCTCGAACGAGGGGCCGGGGCACCGCGGGTTGTGTGCGGCGCGCCCATGGCGTTGGGTCGCGCGCCGCACTTACTACCATCCCGGTAGTGGACTAGCGTCCCTTGGGCGGGATCCGCCTGGGCGGCGCGATGGGCCGCTGCGGCATCCTCGGCATCTGCCGGGGCACCGGCGGCGTCTCCTGCCCGGGGAGGTTCTTACCGTGTTTCTTCTTGCCTGAACGTACTCGCATGAGGAAGCTCCTTTACGTAATTCACGACGCGGCCAGGGCCGGTCGACAAGCTCAGCTGCCGCGTCTGGACGAGGTCGGCGGGCATACACACCGCTGGGCGGGGCCGAGTGGCCGGGGTATTGGCAACCCCAACGAATTACAGGTAAAAGCGCATGTCACTGACCCTATGCCTCGTCTGGCGCCCGCGGCAACCGATTTAATTGCGCCGCGTTCCATGCGGGCTTGTCGCCCTACGCGCGCCCACACCTGTGTGCGCCGACACCCAAGCCCCCAAACCCATCTCGTCGGCCAGCCTGGCTGTCCCCTCTCCTCAGCGGACAAGACCAACCAGCAAGGCGTTCGTCTCTGTGATGCTCGATCTGTACGAGGTCGAAGGCGAACAGCGGCAATTCCTGCTAACGCTGGCCCGCGAGGCCCGCAAGCGCGGCTGGTGGCAGAGCTACAAGGGCAAGGGGGCGATCCCCGAGTGGTTTGAGGTTTACGTCGGTATGGAGTCGGCGGCGTCCAGGCTGAATCACTACGACTCCGAACTCATTCCTGGACTGCTTCAGACCGCCGACTACTACGGGGCGTACCTAGGGACGGCGCCTGCTGCCGTCAGCGCCGAGGACATCGAGCGCAAGATTGAATTTCGCCTGGCCCGCCAGGATCGTCTGACCACGTCGGATGAGCTGGAGCTGTGGTCGATCATGAATGAGGCATGCATACGGCGGATGGTCGGTGGCCGGGCCACGATGAAGGCTCAGTTGCGGCACCTCATGGAGATCAGTACGCGACCCAACGTGACCTTGCAGGTCCTGCCCTTTGAGACCGGGTCACATGCCGCGATGGACGGCTCGTTCATCGCGATCGAGTTTCCTGACCCCTGGCCGCCGGTGGTCTATCTGGAGAGTCAGTCGGATGCCCGATATTTGGAGGATCCTGCCGTAGTCCAAGGGTATAACGTGGTCTTTAACCACCTACGAGCGAAGTCTTTGTCGGTCGAGGACAGCCTGGCATTCATTGCCCAGGTGGGAAAGGATCTTTGATGAGCGACACAAGCGACGCGACTGGAGTTGACGTCGACCTGTCCCAGGTCGAGTGGTGCAAGTCGAGATTCAGCAACAACGGTGGGGCCTGCGCCGAGTTCGGGAAAGTCTTCGTGCCAGATGACGCGGGGCTGCACAAGCATGGCGATCTGGTGGTCGTGCGCGACTCGAAGGACCCCGAGGGACCAAAGGTGTTCCTCGACAAGGAAGAAATGCGCGCCCTGATAGACGGAATGAAGGACGGCAACTTCGACCATCTCCTCGCCGGATAATAGGACTGTGGCACCGCTGACGCCCGGATTTCAGCATCAGCGCCCGTGGCCTTTCGTTGGGCAAGGGAGGCCCTTTTACTGCCCGGCCTTTCGTTGTCGCGGCGCCCGGACGTTCTCGCCGTTACCCTGCGCCCGCCCAGGGGCGTACCTCCGCGGTGGTGTCGGTGTACGGGGCCGCGTGCAGAGGATTACGCGACATCCTCTCCGCCATGACCCTCACCGAGTGAGGAATATGGCCGGTCCCCTTGCTGGGAGGCGGCATGGCGTTCGGGGACGCCGGGCCGGTTCCGCAAGCGGATCGCTAGCCGGGCGTCCCGTCGCGTTCGCTTCTTCGGGCGAGGCGCTGGGCTTGCCCGTTGTGCACATCGCCTACCCACTCCCAGCCGGGCTTGGCCGATGGGCCGATCCGCGGGTCACTGGGATCATGGCCCTCACGCAAGGCGAGCACGTACGCCCGATCCCGCTCGATCCGCGCGTGTACCTGATCAGCTCCGCCGACTGACCCGTGCCCAGGGACGAGGACATCGACGTCGCCCGCCACGCTCTCCAGCAGTCGCAGCGCTGCTAGGTAGTCCTCGATCGGGTCAGCGGTGCCGTTCAGGTCGAGCATCGGAACCAGGACATCAGAGAGCATGTCGCCGGCGACGAGAACCCCGCGTTCCTCGATGAACAGCGCCGCATGGCCCGGTGCGTGCGCTTGGTGCTCGATGATCCGGGCTTGGGGGCCATCCCATGGGATCTGCGCCGTCTCGGCGGGCAGGGCGGTGATGAGGCCGAGCAGGTCCAGCGGTACCTGTCCGGCGATTTCCGTCTCAAGCAGGTGGTCGGCGATGTGGGCCTTCGCATCCGGGTCGGAAAGCTGATCCCGGACACTGGCCGCGCAGCGGGCCGTGCCGTAGCGAGGGGCCGCGCCGAGCTGGGGGTGCCAGAGCAGGTGATCCCAATCCGGATGCGTCGAGAAGCCTGCCACAACGGTCTGGCTTGAATTGGACAGGTCGTTCGCGAGGCAGGCCATTTCGTGGCCCTGCACCCCGGGGTCGATGAGCAACACGCCGGCCCGGCCGTGCACGACAACGGCGTTGCTCTGGCAGAACTCGCTCTCGTGGATCAGCACACCCTCCGCGACCTGCTTCAGCACGGGTGGCCCCTTCCGCTTGTGGTTTGCAACCGGTTTGAGACCGTAGTACCGGGTGGTGGTAGATTGCAAGCACTATGGGCGAAGTGTATGAGCCGCGGTCGGGGTGCCCGATCAACGCCACCGTCGAGGTGTTCGGCGATCGCTGGAGCCTGCTCGTCCTCCGCGACATCGTCTTCGGAGACCGCCGCTATTTCCGAGAGCTGCAGGCCGGCTCGGAAGAGGGGATCGCGTCAAATATTCTCGCCGACCGACTCAAGCGACTCGTCGGGTTGGGATTGCTCACCCGTGAGGACGCGCGAGCCGGCCAGCGGGCGCGCTACAGCCTGACCGAACCCGCGATCCAACTCGTACCAGTGTTCGCGCAGCTCGGCAGCTGGGGGCTTCGCCACCGGCCCACGAGCCGCGCGCTGCGCGTTCGTGCCGAGCTGCTCGAACAAGGCGGCCCCGCGCTTTGGCAAGAGTTCATGGACGAGCTTCGCCACTCGCACCTTGGCTCCGATTCCCCAGCGCGATCACCGAGCGTTCGCGAGCGCCTGAAGGCGGCCTACCTCGCTGCTATCAAATCCTCGTAGCCGCCAGGCAGTCGACTTCGTCAGGCTTCGCGCTGCGGCGAGATGCCCAGGGCCGCGTAGGCGCCGTCCACGGCCGCCTGGCGGAGCTCGTCCTTCGGTACGTCGGTGAACTGGATCGTGCAGTCCTGGAGGCCGCCGAAGGCGATCACGGCCCGGGTGGCCTGCTCGAGTGTGGGTTCGGGGCCGTGCAGCAGCTTCGTCAGCCGCCTGCGCCAGTCCAGCACGAGGTCGATCAGGCCCAGGTCCGCGAGCGTGGTCAACTCGCTGAGCATGAGCACCATCGCTTCGCGGTGGCGGTAGTGGAAGTCGAAGTAGCCCTCCAGCAGGGCGCGGGGGTCGACCTCGTCCAGTGCCTCCTGGCCCGTCAGGAACGCCTCTTCCTCCTCCATGATCGGCTGCACGATGCTGCGGACCAGGTCCTCGCGTGAGGAGAAGTGGTAGTAGAGCGCCGGCTTGGTGATGCCCAGCTGGTCGGCGATCTCCTGAAGGCTGGTCCGCTGCACGCCTTTCTGGGCGAAGAGCTCGCGGGCGACGTCCTGGATCCGCTGCTTGGTGTCAGAGGGACGAGGCATGCCGTAAGTCTATCTGACTTAATGATAGGTAAGTAGCCATGTTACGCTTACTTATCGTTAAGAAAGGAAGCGTGCACATGCGGATTCTCATCTCCGGCGCGAGCGTTTCCGGGCCGGTGCTGGCGTACTGGCTCACCAGGCACGGCTTCTCCGTCACCGTCGTCGAGCGCGCGGCGACTCTGCGCAAGACCGGCGGCCACGCGGTCGACCTGTTCCGGCCCGCTATGAACATCTCGGAGAAGATGGGCGTACTCCCGCGTGTCGAGGAGCGGGCCACCGGCGCGAACCGGATGACCGCGTACGGGGAGGGCGCGCGGCGTCCCGTACGGGTGGACCTCTCCAAGATCTTCGGCGCCACCGAAGGCCGGCACGTCGAGATCATGCGCGACGACCTGAGCGAGATCTACTACGACGCCACGCGCGACGACGTCGAGTACATCTTCGGCGACTCGATCACCGCGATCTCGCCCGACGGCGAGGTGCGGTTCGAGAACACCGCGCCGCGCCGTTTCGACCTCGTCGTCGGCGCGGACGGGCTGCACTCCAACGTGCGCCGCCTCGTCTTCGGCGACGAGTCCCGCTTCAGCGCATTCATCGGGGCCTACCTCGGGGTGCTGACCCTGCCCAACGCCGCCGACCTCGACGGCGAGCTCCTCATGCACGTCGGCGTCGGCCGCACCGCCGGCATGTACGGCGCGCGGCACCTCGGCGAGGCGCGGGCGATGTTCCTGTTCCGGAGCGAGCGCGAGCTCGACTACTCCCGCCGCGACGTGCCCCGGCAGAAGGAGTTGCTGCGCGGTGCGTTCAGGGGCCTGCACGCCGACGTGGACCGCTGGCTGGCCGAGCTCGACCGCACCCCGGCGTTCTACTTCGACTCGATCACCCAGCTCCACATGGACACCTGGTCGCGGGGGAGGGTGGCGCTCGTCGGCGACGCGGGCTACTGCCCCGGCCCTGCCGTCGGTGGCAGCACCAGCCTGGCCATCGTCGGCGCGTACGTCCTCGCCGGGGAGCTGGCGCGGGCGGGCGGTGACCACGAGCGCGCATTCCCCGCCTACGAGCGCGCGATGACGGAGCACGTACGCGGCAGCCGCGCCGTCGCGCTGAGCGCGGCGAAGACCCTGGTCCCCACGTCCCGCCTCGGTGTGCGGGGACTGGTCCAGGGCCTTCGCCTGATCTCCGCCCTGCCCGCGGGGCCCAGCCGCGCCCTCGTCCGTCTCACCACCAAGAGCGCCCGCCTCTACAACTCCATGATCATCGACGACTATCCGGTGTCGCCCACCGCCTCGGGACGCCGGGTCGGCCTGGAGAATCGCTGAAGATCGTTTTCGGTTTGTGTGCGGCGCGCGCCGCAACCGATTTATTCGCGCGCGTTTCGCGGGCCCGTCGCTCTACGGCGAGCCCCGCCGCGGTCGCTCTTTTGGACGCGGTCAGCCTGGTTCGTTGAATAGGTCTTGGAGGGTCTGGGTGGTGGCCGCGCGGGTGACCCAGGTTTCGAGTTGGGCAATGTCGGTGCAGGTGGTGATCTGAGCGCGAATACCGTCGGGGACGGTGAAGCCGCGGGCGTCCAGCACGAGCAGCAGCAATCTGGCGGCCTCTTCCGCTTTGCCCTCTGTCCGGCCCGCTGTCTTGCCTTCGGCCATGCCTTCTGCTTTGCCGCGGCCGTAGTGTTCGCGGGCGAAGGGGCTGTAGACCGGCCATTTGGTGGACGCGGACTTCATGATCTCCTCCATGAGGTGGCGGAT
>NZ_JBEZFW010000031.1:0-106337 GCF_040649695.1 Nonomuraea sp. NPDC048901
ACTGCATCCAGCCGGGCTGCTGGCCGTGCCAGGCCAGCGTGTGCCCGCGCACCCGCTTGCCGTTCTGCACGGCCCAGTTGTAGACCCGGTCCCCGCTGGTGAAGTTGAACTGGCCCCGGTTGGGCTCGGTGGCGTCGATCTTCATCTCGTTCTCGGCCGTCACCATGTTGAACTCGCGATTGGCGATCGTCGTGTAGGCGGAGTCGCCGAGCTTGCCCGAGGCGATGGCGGTGCCGAAGTAGCGGCCGCTCTGCGCGGCTGCCGCGCCGAGCGTGCTCGCTGCGGCATCGGCTGGAATCGCCGTCGCAAGTGCCGTGATCATGCCGAGCGCGCCGAGCGCGCCGGTGATCAGCGCCCGGCGGCGCGCGCCGAGCGGCCGCCGGGCGGCAGGCGGGGACATGGTGTTGACACGCATGCTTGAGCCTCCATAGGCGAATCATGGGAAGGGGGAACTCACCTCGGGCACTCAGTGTGTGGATCTCGCCGAAACTTGTCAAGAAAGTAGTGAAACTTTCGGAGTCGCCTGCTCATTCTGTATCTGCTGGACTGGCCAGATGCGCAATCTTGGTTCGAAATATTTCGGGCGGCTTGGCGGGATGGAAGTTTCATGGCGCCGCTCTCGCTGGGTCGATCGCGTCCGGACCGGATAATCCGAGGTGAGCGCACCTGGTCGGTGCCTCCTCCGGCCACGGCAAGTTAAGGCGCTCTTGACAGTACCTTTTTGCCGCATATTTGCTGCGTCCCTCCACCGACATGGTGAACTGGACCGATCACGGCTCCCCGCTGAGCCTGACCACCTTCAGTTGGGCGAAGTCCGACGCAGCGGAAGCGGCTACCTGTTCAACGTGAACTGGTGGCAGTTCAGGACGACTGCGGCGTCCGCGACTCGACAGGCCCCGTCCCTTCGTCCTGATCCGCCCGCGTTCGGCCCCGCCCATTCGCTCGCGTCGGGCGGTTGAGTAACCCTCTCTCTCCAAAGTGATCGGCGGTGGATATGAGGTCACAGGCCCGTGATGGTCCATTGGTTGTTGGTGCTGTTGTTCGGCGTCCACATGGCCACCGTGGAGCCGGCTGTGCTGTTGCCCATGCCGTCGAGGGCCGTGCCGGTGCCGCGGTTGATGATCTGGTAGCGGCTGTTGCCCGTGCTGTTGAGGCGCCACTGCTGGTTGTCGCCGCCGCCCCACGCCGCCTGCCTGGCGTTGGCTCCGTTGGCGGTGTTGCCCCAGCTGTCGGCGACCATGCCGTTGGTACGGTTGACGATGCGGTACCACCCACCGCCCAGGTCCACGAGCTGCCACTGCAGGTTGGTGCTGCCGTCCCAGTTCCACTGCTTGAGGTTCGCCCCCGAGGCGACATTCCCGCCGCTGTCCAGCGCCAGGCCGGTGGCCGCGTTCGTGATCCGCACGTAGGTCGCCGGCGGGGTGCCGCCGGACCCGGTCATGCGGTATGTACGACCGGCCTGACCGGTCAATCTGATGACGTCGTTCTCGGGTTTGGTGACGCTGACGGTGTCGCCGGTCGTGGTGTCGACCACCTGGTAGGTCCCGGCGAATATCCGGCCGCGCACGTTGACCGTCCCGTCACGGTCGAACCTGATGAGGATCTCGGTGGCCCCGCCGGAGCTCCACGTCGCGTCCACGGTGTAGCCGCCGCGCCCTCGAAGACCCTGTGCCGTCCCGCTCGGCCAGGCCGCCGGGAGCGCCGGCAGCACGTGAAGCTCACCGTTGTGGCTCTGTAGCAGCATCTCGGCGATGCCGGACGTCGCGCCGAAGTTGCCGTCGATCTGGAATGGCGGGTGCAGGTCGAACATGTTGGGCGCGAGCCGGGCCGTCGTCACGAGGGCGCGGATCAGGTCGTGCGCCCGCGTGCCCTCCTCCATCCGCGCCCAGTAGTTGATCTTCCACGCCAGCGACCAGCCCGTACCGTCGTCACCGCGCAGTTCGAGGGTCCGCCGCGCGGCGGTGTACAGCGCGGGGGTGCCGCGCTTGGTGATCTGGTTGCTGGGGTGCAGGCCGTAGAGGTGGGAGATGTGCCGGTGGTTCTGCTCGGTCTCGACCCAGTCGTACAGCCACTCCTGGATGTTGCCGCGCGAGCCCACCTTCATCGGCGTGAGCCGGTCCCGGGCGGCCAGGACCCGCGTACGGAAGTCGGCGTCGACGTTGAGCGCCTGGGCGGCGTTGGCGCAGCCGTTGAACAGGTCACGCAGGATCTGGTTGTCCATCGTGGGTCCGGCGCAGATGCTGACGCCCGAGTGGTGGTTGAGTTCGGGGGAGTTCGACGGGTTCGTTACCAGGTAACCCAGGCTCGGCTCCTGCACGAGGGTCTCCAGGAAGAACTGCGCGGCCCCCTTCATGGCCGGGTAGTACTGCCGCAGGAAATCGAGGTCGCCAGTGAACAGGTAGTGATCCCAGATCATGGTGGCCAGCCACGCGCCGCCGGTCTGCCACATGCCCGCCGCGGCGAAGTCGACGACCGACGAGGCCCGCCAGCCGTCGGTGTTGTGGTGGGTCACCCAGCCGCCGGCGTTGTACTGCACCCGGGCCGTGCGGGCGCCGCTGACCGTGAGATCGTTGATCATCCTGAACACCGGCTCGTAGCACTCCGACAGGTTGGTCGTGTCGGTCGGCCAGTAGTTCATGGGCAGGTTGGCGTTGAGGGTGTACTTCGAGTCCCAGGACGGGGTCAGCGAGTCGTTCCAGATGCCCTGCAGGTTGGCTGGCTGGGTGCCCGGGCGCGAGGAGGAGATCAGCAGGTAACGGCCGTACTGGAACAGCAACGCCGAAAACTGCGGGTCGTTGCTGTTCGCGTGCTGCGCGATCCGTACGTCGGTCGGCTGGTCGGCGGCCGAGGTGCGGCCGAGGTCGAGCGTCGTGCGCCCGAACAGCCGCTGGTAATCGGCGACGTGCCGGCCACGCAGGTCGTCGTAGGTCCGGCCGGCGGCGGCGTCGAGATGGCGCCGGGCGATGCCCTGGTAGTCGCCGCCGACGTCCTTGTAGTTCACGTAGCTGGAGCCGATGGAGATCAGCACCGTCACGCTGTTGGCGGACCTTACCTGCAGGGTGCCGCCGGAGCTGCTGACACTGCCGCCTTCTGCGACGGCCCGGGCCAGTGCCAGGAACCTGACTTTGCCGGCCAGGCCCCTCTGGTCGCCGGAGATGCCGTCGAGCGCCACCGTCGTGCCGTCCGGGCTGGACCGCGTCGTCCGCTGCGGGCTGCCGAAGGTCGCCGAGAACGTGATCGAGCCGGGCTTGTCGGCGGTCAGGCGGAGGGCGATCACCTGATCCGGCGCGCTCGCGAGCACCTCACGCCGGTACCGGACGCCGTTCTGCAGGTACGTCACCGTCGTGGTGGCCGTGGTCAGGTCGAGGAAACGGTTGTACTCCGAAACCCCGGCGGCGCTGCCGAAGGTCAGTCGCAGATCGCCCACGGGCTGGTAGGCCAGCTGAGCCGAAGGGTTGCCCAGCATGTTCTGGTCGACAAGGGTCTGGGCCTGGCTCCACTGGTTCTGGAAGACGAGCTGCCGGATCTGCCCCAGCGCCGCCGCACCCTTCGTGTTGCTCTGGTCGTACGGCCCGCCGGCCCAGATGGTGTCCTCGTTGAGCTGCAGCCGCTCGGTGTCGACGTTGCCGAACACCATGGCGCCCAGGCGACCGTTTCCGATCGGAAGCGCGCGCAGCCACTCCGTGCCGGCGCTTTCGTCGTACCACAAGGCCAGATCGTTCGCGGCGCGCACCTCCGGAGGCGCCACCGACGCGGCCCGGGCCGCGGCCGTCCACTGCAAGGGCAACAGCGCGGCTCCAGCTCCAGCCGCGCCGAATCTCAGCACTTGTCTTCGCGATAAATCAGCCATTTTCGGTTCTCCAAGCCCATGAGGGTTTCGCGGGCGGTCGGCCTCCGTTGGGTACGAGCACTAGCCCTGCACCACATACGTGCCTGCGTGCTCGTGGTCATCGCCGGGGCGATGACTCGTCCCGGCGATGGCGCGTGGTCAGCTGTCAGACGCGGGTCCATTGCTGGTTGGTGGCGCCGGTGCAGGTCCAGATCTGCACCTTGGTGCCGTTGGCGGTGCCGTACCCGGACACGTCCAGGCACTTGTTCGCCCCTACCGCCGTGATGCTCCCGTCGGCGTTGAGGCGCCACTTCTGGTTGTTCTGCCCGTTGCAGTCCCAGATGATCACCGCGGTGCCGTCCGCCGTCCCGGCCCCGTTCACGTCCAGGCACTTGCCGCCGTAGACCCGCAGCTCACCGGAACTGGTGGCGGCCCACTGCTGGTTGGACTGCCCGTTGCAGTCCCAGATCTGCGCCTGCGCGCCGTTGGCCTGCGAGGCTCCGCTGACGTCCAGGCACCGCCCCGACCCCACACCCTTGAACGCGCCTGTCGTCGGCGGATCAACCGTCGGCGTCGGCGTCGGATTCGGGTCGCTGCCTCCGAACTGCGCGAAGAAGTTCCACACCACTGGCCTGGTCCAGGACTTCTCGCCGGGCTCCAAATCGCCGGGCTTCCCGTCCACGGGACCGGGGGTATGGCCGGCGTCGAACGCCGCCCATGCGACCGGATACCCGGCCCGGCACCCCGAGTAGTTGGTGACGATGTGCGTAAGGCTGCCTTGCGCCGGCTCCGGCGGGTTCTGGGGGGTGCAGCCGTTGTTCCTGACGAACCTGTCACGTAGCGACCGGCCCGTGGAGATGTTGAGCACCGGATCCCTGAGGCCGTGCAGCCCGATGTACGCGATGGGCTCGTTGCCGCCGCTGCACCCGCTGAGCTGCCCGCCGGAGTAGACCGCCACGGCGCGGAAGACCGTCGCCCTGGTGCACGCGAGCGAGTAGCTCATGCCGCCGCCGTAGCTGAAGCCCATGGCGAAGCGCTGGGAGGTGTCCACACAGAGGTCCGCCTCGATCCGGCGGATCATGTCGTCGACGAAGGTGATGTCCTCACCGCCCGAGTTGGCCCAGCCGTTGTTGAAGCCCTGAGGCGCGACGAAGATCGCGGTGTTGTTCGACAATGCCCTGAGCCCGTAGTAGGACCAGGGATACCCACTGGTTCCGCCCCCGTCGACATCGTTGGCGGTGCCGCCATTCCAGTGGAATCCGAAGATCAACCGGTATGGGGTGTTGTTGTTGTAGTTGTCTGGAATTCTCAGAATATAGCTACGATTCTTCCCGCTGGTGGTAATCGACTGCGTACCGCTTCTCAGCGTTGGGGTCTTGCCGCATCCAGCGGTGCCCGCGAGGGCGCTCTGTTGTGCGAGAGGCGGGGGCGCGCTGTCGCCCAGCGCCGTATGCACCGTGGCCAGGACGACGAGCAGTACAGCGGAAGCGATAGCGGTGAGGAGGTATCTAAGCCTCGACATCACACATTTCCTTTCCCTTTTTTTGGGGGGACAACGTAAAAGGGAAGCCACTTCCACCGCCGTTTCCGGAGGTGAGGGCGTTGGAGTGTTAGCGCTCACTCAACGCCGCCATAATGGGGCCTCCTTTCTTCCTGGCGGCTGGAGGCGATGGTGCAGCGGAGCAAATATGACCGTGACAAGACCTGTCAAGGCTCGGCCTTCTCGACATTGCGGGCCTGTGCCTGAGACGACCCCATCGCTCCGGCTGCTGACCAGGAAAAGCGACCGTGGTCACCACTGACGCGCCGCGATGAAACTTTCACGGCCCTCGATCGAATCGGTTCCGTGGACGCGAACGGGTGCTAACGCTGCAACCGGGCGGGGTCGGCCGTTCCGCTGCGGCGGACGATCCAGGCCTCGGTGATGTGATGGAACATCGCCTCGGCGGCGCCCGCGGGATCGTGGGCGGCGATGCGTTCGTAGACGCGGCGGTGGCCGAGGTTCGACGCCACGCACAGGGCTCGCTCGGTCCGGCCCATGTACCGGGCGGTGTTGATGACCTGGCTTTCCATCGCCCGTACGACGCCACGGGCGATGCGGTTTCCCGACGCCCGCATGATCGTGTCGTGGAAGGCGCGGTCGCTTTCGGCGTAGGTGACCGGGTCGGCCACGAGCTCGTCCATCCGATCCACCAGTGCGCGCAGCTGCTCGATGGTGTCCGGCTCGGCCAGGCGGGCGGCGACGTTGGCCATGTCGGACTCCAGCACGCGCCGCGTGACGACGAGGTCGTCGAGGATCGTCAGGCTCTCGTCCGCGGCGATGGCCGCGGCGAGGACGAGCTCGTCGAGCATGTCCCACATCACCGGAGGGGTCACCATGGTGCCGGAGCCCTGACGGACCCGTACCAGTCCCTTGTCCTGCAGGACTTTCACCGCTTCCCGGACGACGGTGCGGCTCACGGAGAAGGCTTCGCACAGCGCGGGCTCGGTGGGCAGCGGCGTCCCCGGCGGGTGCACGCCGCGAACGATGCGCTCCACCAGCTCGGCGGTCACCGCTCTGGCGAGACTGGCCGGACGCTGGGCCCAGGCCGGTGGCGCCGGGACGGCGCTGCCCGTTTCCTGCGATGCCGTCATATCCCCCCTCTGGTGACTGGCAAGGACAGCGCGACCGCATCAGTCTACATGTCCCTCTTGACCGTAATACGTCATACGAATTATGTTTCCCAGGGCGACGGGCATATCGGCCGCTCTCGGAGGGTGAACAGCTATGAGGCAGCGAGCGTTGTGGTCGGTCCTGCTTGCCGCGGGACTGGCCGTGGCCGGCTGCGGGAGTGCGGCGCGGACGGAGTCCCCGTCCGGCGGAGACTCGCAGTCCAAGCCGCAGAAGCTCGTGGTGTGGGACTGGAAGTCCGGCGAACCGGCGGCGGCCACCTACATCGAGAAGGCGAAGGCCGACTTCGCCAATCGGCATCCCGGCGTCACCGTCGAGTTCGTCGCCCAGCCCTTCGACCAGTACTACACCTTGCTCGGCACGGCCATTCAGTCCAGCAAGGGACCCGACGTCATGCTGTTCAACGGGGGCGGACAGCTCCGCGATCGGGTCGCCGCGCTCCTTCCGCTGGACCAGTACGTGAGCGAGGACAAGAGCCGGTTGGCGGGCTGGGACGCCTTCAGCAAGGACGGCAAGACCTACGCCGCGCCGGTGACCCTGCAGGGCCACCCGATCTACTACAACAAGGCGCTCTACGAGAAGGCCGGTCTCGACCCGGCGAACCCGCCCAAGACCTGGGAGGAGCTGGTCAGCGGCTGCGCCGCCATCAAGAAGGCGACCGGAGCCGCGTGCTTCGCGCTCGGCAACAAGGAAGGCATCGGCATCCAGTTCTTCATGTCGGGCCTCGGCTCCGGCATCTTGACGCCTCAGGAGTACGACAACTGGATCGCCGGGAAGCGTGACTGGACCTCCCCCCACGTGAAGCGGATCTTCGAGCTGTGGAAGGACGCCGGCGACAAGGGGCTGAACAACGACGGTGCCAACTCCACCGCGATGTTCACCGACATCTTCAGGGTCTTCGAGACCGGTAAGGCCGCGCACATCATCGGGCTGATGTCGGACGTCGGGCACTGGAAGGACTTCGCCGAGTTCCTGCCGCCCGACAAGATCGGCGTCATGCCGGCCCCGGTCGTCACCGACGGAGCCACGCCCAGCCTTCCGTACGACGGCGGCATCGGCTACGCCGTCGCCAAGTGGACGAAGGCCCCGAAGCTGGCCGCCGATCTGGTGCGATCCCTGACCTCGACCGACGCCTTGACCGCGTTCTACGCCAAGGCCGGCGCGATCGCGTCCGACACGACGATCGACGTCTCTCAGGCGGGCCCGGCCGTCGCCGCGATCGTGCCCGAGATCAAGACCGGCAAGCCCGCCCTGCATGTCGCGCTGTCCTCCAAGACTGTGGACCTGATGGGAAGACTGTCCCAGCAGCTCCTGAGTGGTTCGACCACCGTGGACAAGGCTGTGGAGCAGCTGGCCGCCTCCGACCGGACAGGCTGACCGGGTGCCGATCGGAGGTCCGTCGCCGTTGGTCCGCCCGGCCGGCTCCGGGCGAGCCGGCGCAGCGACCGTCACGCACCGGGGCGCCGGTACCACCCGTAGGGCGCGCGCCGAGCGCCTCGCGCCCTACGTCCTGGTGGCGCCGGCCGTACTGATCATCGTGGTGTTGCGGCTGTGGCCGCTGGTCCTGGGGGTCAACTTCTCCTTCACCGGTGACGGCGAGCTCAATGGGGCCCCGGTCGGCCTGAGCAACTATCTGGAACTGCTCGGCGACCCGTTGTTCAGCACGTCGCTGCGCAACGTCGGGCTGCTGGTGCTGCTGCTGCCCGTGGCGGTGGCGATCCCCGGCCTGCTCGCGACCTTCATCTATCTGCGGGTGCCCGGTCACCGGGTCTACCGCAGCGTCTACTTCTTCCCGGCCGTGCTCTCACCGGTGATCGTCGGTGCGATCTTCAACCTCATGCTCGGGTTCGACGGCCCGTTGAACGCCGTCCTCGGGGCGGTCGGCGTCGGCCCGGTCGACTGGCTCGGCGATCCGGGCATCGCCATGTTCACGGTTGTCGGCGTGCACATATGGGCGACGTTCGGGATGGCTCTGGTGGTGTTCCTCGCCGGGTTCAGCACCCTGGACGCCTCGCTGCTGGACGCCGCCCGCGTGGACGGCGCCTCGCTTGGCCAGATCATCTGGCACGTGATCATCCCGAGCCTGACGCGCACCATCCAGTTCGTCTTCGTGACCACCATGATCGGAATGCTGACCTCCATGTTCGGCCTGCTCTTCGTCATGACCGGCGGAGGACCGGAGGGTTCGACCTACCTGCCGGAGTTCTACATCTGGCACCAGCAGGGACAGCTGAACCAGCCGGCGCTCGCCTCGGCCGCCTCGACGGTTCTCTTCGTCGTCATGCTCGTGGTGGGGCTCCTGCAGATCACTCTGCTCCGGCGCGCGGGCAGGCAGGACTGATGCCCGGCAGGCGTCCGGCCAGGTGGGTGGCCGCTGTCTCCATGGCCGCTCTCGCGCTGGCGACGATCTATCCTCTCCTGTTCACCGCCAACGTCGCGATGAAGACCCGCCGCGACTACATCCTCGACCGGTTCTCCCCGGCGGGCTCCCTGCGCTGGGACAACCTCGCCGAGGCGTGGGCCGGCGCCGGAATGGCGCGATACTTCGTCAACTCGTTCATCGTCGTGGCATTCGCCGTGGCCCTGCTGCTGCTGTTGGGTTCGATGGCGGGCTTCGCGCTGAGCCAACTGCGCTTCCGCGGATCCTCGGTGATCTTCCTGGGCTGTCTCGCGGGGCTGTTCATCCCCTTCCAGGTGATCATGGTGCCGCTCACCAGGATCATGGCCGACAGCGGGCTCATCGACACCTATCCGGGGCTGATCCTGGCCTACGTCGCGCAGTTCCTGCCGTTCACCGTCTTCCTGATGACGAGCCACTACAGGACCATTCCGGCGGAGATCGTCGACGCGGCCAGGATCGACGGGAACACGGTGTACGGCGTGTACCGGCGGATCATGCTGCCGCTGGGCGTTCCGGCGCTGCTGTCGGTCGGCATCCTCGACGCCTTGTTCTGCTGGAACGACGTGCTCATCTCCCTGCTGATGATGCCGTCGCCCGAGCATCGCACCCTCATGATCGGGGTCAACGCGCTGCGCGGACAGTATTCCGACGACATCCCCACCTTCGCCTCGGGAGTCCTGATCGCCGCGATACCCGTACTGATGATCTATCTGTTCCTCCAGCGGCAGATCGCCGACGGCGTCACCGCCGGTTCCACGAAAGGCTGACATGCGCATCACGGCATATCGGACCACGACGACGGTCCAGAGATGGGGCCGTCCTGTCGGTGACGCCAACGGTGTCTTCGCCGACGGTGTCGTGTCGGTGCCGGTCGTCATGGTGGACACGGACGAGGGGATCACCGGCATCGGCCTCGGGCCGCACGTCGAGATCGACACCGTGTTCGCCGCGATCGAGGGGGAGGACCCGCGCGGCGTGACGGCTCTTTACGACCGCATGCTGCGGCAGACGTTCAAGGCCGGCCACGCCGGAGCCGTGTTCGGCACGATCGGCGCGCTCGACACCGCCCTGTGGGACATCAAGGCACAGGCGGCCGGTGAACCGCTCTGGCGGCTGCTGGGCGGACGCGACCGGCGGGTCCCCGCCTATGCCTCAGGCCTCGACATCGGCCTGACCGACGACGAACTCGTCTCGGCGTACCAGCTCTACGCCCAGCACGGCCTGCGGGCGGCCAAGCTCAAGGGCGGCCTCGACATCGACTGCGACCGGCACCGCCTGACACTGGTACGGGACGTCCTGACCGAGGCGAGGCACGGATCACGGCCGGGCCTGATGCTCGACGTGAACGAGGCCTGGACCCGCAAGCAGGCGGTCCGGCACGTCTGCGAGCTCGAACGCACCCTGGATCTCACCTGGATCGAAGAGCCGGTCCGGAGGTGGGACGCCGAAGGCCTGGCCGTCGTCGGCAACGGCATCCGCGCCTCCGTCGCCACCGGGGAGAACCTGACCGGGCTCGAGCAGTTCCGTCCGCTGTTGGCCACGGGAGCGGTCGACATCGTACAGACGGCCGCGGTCTGGGGGGTGACCCACTTCCTTCGGGTGTCCGCCCTGGCGCACGCCCATGACCTGCCGGTCAGCCCGATCGGCACCACGCCGGTCGGGCTGCTGCACGCCGCGACGTCGGTGCCGAACCACCTGGCCAGCGAGCTGCAGGATCTGCACCCGCCGATCGGGATCTCGCTCGACCTGTACATCGAGGACGGCGCCTTCATCCTCGGAGACGCGCCGGGTCTCGGCATCACGATCGACGAGAACGCGATCAACGCGTTCACCCGCCGACCGGACGCCAGGGCCGCGGAAGGCCCCAACATCCGGCCGGAGCACGCCGGACGACGGCTGCTGGCGGTCACCGGCGGCTTCCATCAGACCTAGTGTCATGCGCCTCTCGCCGGCCTCCGGGTCTGTCGAAGGTTCGGGAGACCGGGTCAGCGGTAGCCGGCGGCGATGATGTTGGTCTGGACGGCGTTCTCGGTGGCGTCGGTGGGATAGCCGGCGGTCATGGCTCCTTCGTAGAAGGTTCCGGCGCTGAGATTGGCGCCGCCATCGGGCTTGCAGCAGTCGCCGCCGCTGCCCAAGATGATCGCCCCCTGCTTCTTCATCGGGTTGTAGCCGTTGGGGAGCGGCCCGTCGTACAGGGTGTACAGGTTGCCGGACTGCGCGTTGCTGCCCTTGATGGCGAACCGGCTGGTGCCGTTGTTCTTCAGCGTGGCGGTGACGAACTTGTGGGGGAGGGCCCGCTGGTTGGGGTTCCACGACTGGCTGCCGCCGGGGTACAGACCCCATTCCAGGTCGGCCTGGACCCAGGGGCCGCCCCCGGAACAGCCGCCGAACCAGCACTGGGTACTGAAGTTGATGGCGTCCATGGCGCCGGCGGCGTCGGCCTTCCTGGTCGTCTCGCTGTTGCCGTAGTCGAAGCAGCAGCCGCCGTTGACGTGGGTGCCACTCGTCACCATGTACATGCCCTCGGGCGCGGTCCCCGTGGGCACGCCGGTCAGGTGGCCGTCCCGCCAATAGCTGTTGCCGGGGTTGATGTAGAGCGAGTACGCCTTGCCGCCGCCGACGGTGAGCGACTCGGTGGTCGCGATCGCGGGCCTGCTCTGAGGGGAGCCGGGGACCACGCTGGATCCCTGGTACCACAGGTCGTTGCCCCGCCCGGACTGGTCGTACACGACGGTCATGACGCACGTGGTGCCGGCGCAGAACGAGTCCTGGGCCGCGGCGTCGGCGACACCGCCCGCGGTCAGCACGCCGATGTTCCTGGTCGTGTTGTCGGAGCGCCTGACCTGGTACAGGTTGCCGTTGTAGGAGCCGTAGAGCGCCCGTGTCGTGCTGTGCGCGGCCACGCACGGCGTGCCGCCGGAGGCGTAGATGTCGCACGGGCGCGCGCCGGGCGGCTGCGGGGTCGGGGTCGGCGTCGGGGTGGGCTCGGCTCCGGTGGTCCATTTCTGGTTGGTGCCGCCGTGGCATGTCCAGATCTGCACCTTCGTGCCGTTGGCGGTGCCGGCGCCGCTGACGTCCAGGCACTTGTTCGCGCCGACCGCGGTGACGGAGCCGTCGGCGTTGAGGCGCCACTTCTGGTTGTTCTGGCCATTGCAGTCCCAGATGATCACGCTGGTGCCGTCGACGGTGCCGGCGCCGTAAACGTCCAGGCACTTGGTGCCGTACACCCGCAGCTCACCCGCGGCGGTCGAGGTCCACTGCTGGTTGGCCTGGCCGTTGCAGTCCCAGATCTGCGCCTGCGCGCCGTTCGTCTGCGAGGCGCTGACATCCAGGCAACGCCCCGAGCCCACGCCCACCAGCGGCGTTGTCGCTGCCGAGGCCGGTGCCGACCAGGTCAGGGCGGTGGCCAGGAGCGTTGCCAGCGCCGCCACCACAGCTGCGACGACGGCCGCCCGAGAACGCCTCACACGGCCCGATAAGGGAACGGATGAAGGCTGCATTGTCGTACTCCTTGGAGGTAGGGCGAGACGGAGACAGCCGCGCTCGGAGACCGGTGCGAATCGATTCGCCAACGTACTGATCAACTGAGGAGGGGGAGACAGCGGTGTACGGCGAAGCACATACGACGGGCGGACGGCCTGTCAAGGCTCGGTCCTGTCCGGCTGCCTGCCGGAACCCCTGTCCGGCGGCACTCATCGGCCACGCTCGTAGCCGGGCTCGATGAAACGTTCATCCGCCGTCGGCCCGGCTGATCAGGTCCCGTCAGTGCCCCGCAGGGCGAACCGGTTCGGAGGGCCGGATCACTGGGAGGAGAAGAGGCGCTGCTGGATCTCTCTCCGGTAGTCGTCGAGGGTGTTGTCGATGTGCGTGGCCGCGGCCTGGGCGGCCGCTTCCGGGTCGCCGGCGCGGATGGCCTGGTAGATGGCGTCGTGCTCCTCGACGGCCTTGGCGGCGTGCCCGCCCACCGAGCCGCTCAGCCCGATGAGGTTGGACTGAGCCTGTAGCCTGCGGGCCTCCCGCACCGCCACCTGGAGGAACATGTTGTGCGAGGCCGTGGCGATGGCGGTGTGAAAGGTGTCGTCGCCCTTGTTGAACAGGTCTTCTTGCCCGGTCTCGAAGCCGTGGCGGCACACGCCGGCCGCCTCCTCGATGGCCCTCAGCTCCGCGGGGGTGGCGCGGCGGGCGGCCAGCCTGCTGGTCTCCATCTCCTGCACCCGGCGGAACTCGAACAGCATGTAGACGTGGTCGAGGTCGGTCGGGAGGAAGAAGGAGGCCCAGCGCCCGGTGCCGAACATCCCCTCGTCGTCGGCCACGTACAGGCCGCGGCCCTTCTGAGCGCGTACCCGGCCGAGCGCGGAGAGCAGCTTCACCGCCTCGCGTACCACCGTGCGGCTGGTGCCCAGTTGCCCGGCCAGCTCGATCTCGGTCGGCATGCGGTCACCCGGACGCAGGCCGAGCCGGACGATCAATTCCAGCACCTGCTCGGCCGCCACCTCGTAGCCCGGCCGGTATCCGCTCTCGCGCGGGGTGTCGGTCACCGTGCTTCCTCCTCGCCGTTCTCTGCAAAGTATGACTGATGTGGGTTCCTCCCAAGCTCAGACGTACTGCCGATTAGTACGACACATATGAACGGTTCATACGAGGGCGATCGGCGCGGGTAACCGTGATGGCCTGCATTGCCGCTGGTAAAGAAAGAGATGCGGCTAACTATGGCCATGCGCCAGGTGTGCAAATGGTGAAATAAGCGGGCTTAAGGTCTTGACGGCTATCAATACTCACAACGTAATTAGAGGCGAGGACCCTCAGAAGGGTGTCACCTGCCTGAGCAGCAGGGCGTGACCTGGCCACACCCGTACCCCCCAAAGGAACAACTGTGCAGTCATCTTCGCCCGTCACGGCACTGAGACCGGCTCTGATCGGCATCGTCGCCGCGGCGCTGGCCGCGGCGTTCGCCCTCATCGCCCCCGCCACCCCAGCCCTGGCGGCCACCACGACCCTGTACGCGTCACCCGCCGGCACCGGCACCGCCTGCACCTCCACCCAGCCGTGCTCGCTGTCCGCGGCGCAGACGGCGGTACGCTCGCTGAACGGCGCGATGTCCGGTGACATCGTCGTGGAACTGGCCGACGGGGTGTACCGGCTCTCCGCGCCGCTCCGGCTGGCCGCCGCCGATTCCGGGAACAACGGCTACTCCGTCAAATGGCAGGCCGCGGCGGGCGCCCGTCCCGTCATCAGTGGAGCCAGGGCGGTCACCGGATGGACCGTGGCCGATTCAGGGAAGAACATCTGGCGCGCCGACGTCGGCACGGGAATCGACACCCGGCAGTTGTACGTCAACGGCGCCATCGCCACGCGGGCGCGTACGGCCGTGAACCGGTCGGACCTCACCGCGAGCAGCACCGGCCTGCGGTTCGGCAACAGCGCGCTGAACTATCTGAACAACCTGGCCAACCAGAACCGGGTCGAGATGGAGAGCGTGGGCTCGTTCACGGACCGCTATGTGACGGTGCAGAGCATCAGCGGGAACTTCATCACGATGCAGCAGCCCGGCTGGAACAACAACACCTTCGGGTACGACACCTTCACGCAGCCGCACCGGGCGGGTCCGCTGTACCTGGAGAACGCCTACGAGTTCCTGGACGCGCCGGGGGAGTGGTACATCAACCCCGGGACCGGCGTCCTGTACTACATCCCGGCTGCCGGGCAGAACATGAGCAATGTCAACGTTGAGCTGCCGGTTCTCCAGTCCCTGGTGAACGTCGGAGGCACCTACGACGCACCCGCGCACCACATCACGTTCAGCGGGATCACGTTCACCGGCACGACCTGGCTCGGACCCAGCGGCAACCAGGGCTATGCGGACCAGCAGACCGGCGCCTACATCGCGGGTAACTGGAACTGGCCCGCCGACAGGCTGACCTCCTGCCAGGAGGGCTGCCAGCAGTTCGAGGCCGCGCGGCCGCACTGGCAGCAGATGCCGGCAGCGGTGCAGGTGTCCGCGGCCGGCAACATCACCTTCACCGACTCCCGGTTCGTCAACCTCGGCCAGACGGCCGTGGGCATCGGCAACGACGCCAACGCGCACGCCAGCGGGGTCGGCCTGGGCGCCGGCGACATTACCGTCACCCGGTCCGAGATCGCCCAGAGCTCGGCCGGCGGCATCGTGGTCGGTGGCGTGCGCGCCGACGCGCACCACCCCAGTGACCAGCGCATGGTCAACCGGAACATCACCGTCAGCAACAACCGCATTCACGACCTCGGCCTGGACTACCGGGGCATCGTCTCGGTCCTGACCACCTACGTCACCAACACCGACGTGTCACACAACGAGGTCTACAACCTGCCGTACACCGGCATGTCGATCGGGTACGGCTGGGGCGCCAACGAGCCGGGCGGCAGCAACCAGTACGCCAACCGCGGCCTGTACAACTACCAGCCGCGCTACACCACTCCCACCACCGCGTCCGGCAACAAGCTCGTCGGCAACTACGTGCACGACGTCATGCAGCAGATGACCGATGGGGGCTGTATCTACACGCTGTCGTGGAACCCGAACGCGGTGATCAGCGGCAACCACTGCCTGCGGACCAACGGCTGGTTCGGGATCTACTTCGACGAGGGCTCCAAGTACTACACCGTCACCGGCAACGTGCTCTCGAACACCGGCACCTGGGCCACCGCCAACTACTGGGGCGGTGAGAACATGGGGAACTTCACCGTCACCGGCAACTGGTCGACCAACGGCAGCACCAATGTGACCAACGGCGACCGCGGCAACGTGGTGAACAACAATGTCACCGTCACCAACGGCGCTTGGCCCGCGGGCGCCCAGGCGGTGATGGCGTCCGCCGGTCCCCAGGGCCAGCCTTCGGGGAGCACGAGTGCCTTGAAGGGTGTGGGGTCGGGGCGGTGCCTGGACGTCAGCGGAGCCTCGCAGGCCAACGGCGCGCAGGCGCAGATCTGGGACTGTAACGGCCAGGCCAACCAGCAGTGGACCTCGACCGCCGCGGGTGAGCTGCGGGTGTACGGCGGCAAGTGCCTGGACGTGAACGGGGCCGGGACGGCGGACGGCACCGCGGTGATCATCTGGGACTGCAACGGCCAGAACAACCAGAAGTGGCGCCTCAACTCCGACGGCACCGTCACCGCGGTCGGGGCGAACAAGTGCCTGGACGTCGGTGCCACCGCCAACGGCACCAAGGCACGCATCTGGACCTGCACCGGAGGCACCAACCAGAAGTGGGCGCGCGCCTGACACCGTCTGGCGACGCGCCCTCGGCGCCCCACTCGCGGGGGACGAGAAAGCTTTCGCTCGAATCGATTCGATAGCAGAGGAACGCTCATGTCCCGACGTCCGTGGCTCACCTTGCTGACCACGATGGCGCTGATCATTCCCGGAGCGCTCGCGCTCGACGCCTCCCCGGCGAACGCCCTCGCCATTCCGGCGGCCGACTACCAGCAGGTGTCTCTCGCGTCGGGAGGTGCCGAGCTGGGTGAGGCGATGTCGCTGGCCGTCATGCCGAACCGGTCGGTGGTGCACACGGCGCGCGACGGCACGGTACGTGTCACCGATGTCAACGGCAACACGAAGGTGGCCGGCAGGCTCAACGTCTACAGTCACGACGAGGAGGGCCTGCAGGGTGTGGCGGTGGACCCCGACTTCGCGTCCAACCGGTACATCTGGCTCTACTACTCGCCGCGGCTGAGCACGCCGAACGGTGATGCGCCGAGCAACGGCACGCAGGCGCAGTTCGACCAGTGGAAGGGCGAGCTGCACGTGTCCCGGTTCATCCTCAAGGCGGACGACACTCTCGACATGGCCAGCGAGAAGGTGGTCCTGCAGGTCCAGAACGACCGCGGCCTGTGCTGTCACGTGGGCGGGGACCTCGACTTCGACGCTGCCGGAAACCTTTATCTGACCACCGGCGACGACAGCAACCCCTTCGAGTCGAGCGGCTACTCCCCGCTGGACGAGCGGACCGACCGCAACCCGCAGTTCGACGCCCAGCGCTCGGCCGGCAACACCAACGACCTGCGCGGCAAGCTCCTGCGCATCAAGCCGCAGCCCGACGGCACCTACACGATCCCCAGCGGCAACCTGTTCCCGCCGGGGACGGCGAAGACCCGGCCGGAGATCTACGCGATGGGCTTCCGCAACCCGTTCCGGATGAGCGTGGACAAGGCGACCGGCATCGTCTACCTCGGCGACTACGGGCCGGACGCGGGGGTGACCAACGCCAACCGGGGGCCGAGCGGGCAGGTGGAGTTCGACCGCATCACCGGTCCCGGCAACTACGGATGGCCGTACTGCACGGGCACGAACACCACCAGCGAGACCTACAACGAATGGAACTTCGCCACCAACAGCACCGGTCCGAAGTACAACTGCGCGGGCGGCCCGACCAACAACTCCTTCCGTAACACCGGCCTGACCACGCTGCCTGCGGCGAAGCCGGCGTGGATCAGGTACGCGGGGGACGCCGGAAGCCCGCCGGAGTTCGGCTCCGGATCGGAGTCGCCGATGGGTGGTCCGGTCTACCGTTACGACCCCAACCTGAACTCGGCCGTCAAGTTCCCCCAGGCGCTCGACGGGCGGTATTTCGCCGGTGAGTACGGCCGGCGCTGGATCAAGGCGATCGAGGTCAAGCCGGACGGCGCCTATGGGGAGATCTCGGCGTTCCCTTGGTCGGGGACGCAGGTGATGGACATGGCCTTCGGTCCTGACGGGGCCCTGTACGTCCTCGACTACGGCGACGGGAACAACAACCAGGCGCTGTATCGCATCGAGTACATCGGCAGTGCCAACCGCAATCCGATCGCCAAGGCGTCCGCCGACAAGACGTCTGGACCGGCTCCGCTGACGGTGAACTTCTCCTCGGCGGGCAGCTCCGACCCGGAGGGCGGCGCGCTGACGTACTCGTGGAACTTCGGCGACGGCACCACCTCCACGGCGGCGAATCCGAGCAAGACCTACACCACGAACGGCGCCTACACGGCGACGCTCACGGTCCGGGACCCGCAGGGCCTCACCGGCACGGCAAGCGTGATCGTGAACGTCGGCAACACCGCGCCGACGGTCATCCTCACCACCCCCTCCGCCGGACAGCTGTTCTCCTTCGGCGACACCGTTCCCTTCCAGGTCACCGTCAGCGACCCGGAGGACGGCACGATCGACTGCGCCGGGGTCACCGTCGCCTACTTCCTCGGCCACGACAGCCACCGCCACCAGATCACCTCCACGACCGGCTGCTCAGGCTCCATCTCGGTGCCGGTCGACGGTGAGCATGACGCCGCGGCCAACATCTACGGCGTCTTCGAGGCCTCCTACACCGACAAGGGCGGTCTGACCTCCACCAGCGACCGTACCCTCCAGCCGCGGCATCGGCAGGCCGAGCACTTCGGCGCCCAGCAGGGCATCCAGACGGCCGACCACGCCACCGCGGAAGGCGGCAAGACGGTCGGCTTCACCGACGACGGCGACTGGATCTCCTTCCAGCCGTACAACCTGGGCAACGCGACGAGGATCACCGCCCGGGTCTCCTCGGCCGGCGCGGGCGGCCGGATCGAGGTGCGGGCAGGCTCGGCGACGGGCACACTGCTGGGAACGGTGAACGTGGCGAGCACCGGCAGCTGGGACACCTTCACCGACGTCTCGGCGAACCTCAGCGGCGCGCCGGCCGGCACCACGACGCTCTATCTGGTCTTCCGCGGCCCGACCGGACAGGGTTACCTGTTCGACGTGGACGACTTCACTCTCGACACCGGCACCCCGCCCTCGGGGAGCACGAGTGCGTTCAAGGGTGTGGGGTCGGGGCGCTGCCTGGATGTCAGCGGAGCCTCGCCGGCCAACGGCGCGCAGGCGCAGCTCTGGGACTGCAACGGGCAGTCCAACCAGCAGTGGACCTCGACCGCCGCGGGTGAGCTGCGGGTGTACGGCACCAAGTGCCTGGACGTGAGCGGGGCCGGGACGGCGGACGGCGCCGCGGTGATCATCTGGGACTGCAACGGCCAGAGCAACCAGAAGTGGCGCCTCAACACCGACGGCACCATCACGGCGGTGGGGGCGAACAAGTGCCTGGACGTCACCGGCGCCGGCACCGCCAACGGCACCAAGATGCGCATCTGGACGTGCACCGGAGCAACCAACCAGCGCTGGACCCGCGTCTGAAAGGACACCCATGCCGAGCGACCGAAAGACATCTGTGCTGCGACGCCTCTCAGTGACGGTGGCGGCGATCACCGCCGTCGCGACGGTGATCCCCGCCATCCCCGCCCAGGCCGCCGCCTACAAGGTGCTGGTGTTCTCCAAGACGGCCGGATTCCGGCACGACTCGATCCCCAACGGGATCCAGGCCATCCGCGACCTGGGGGCCGCCAACGACTTCGCGGTCGATGCCACCGAGGACTCGAACGCCTTCAGCACGGCCAACCTTGCCCAGTACAAGGCGGTGGTGTTCCTCAGCACCACCGGTGACGTGCTGAACGACAACCAGCAGACCGCCTTCC
The DNA here is from genome assembly GCF_040649695.1 of Nonomuraea sp. NPDC048901. Lineage (NCBI taxonomy): Bacteria > Bacillati > Actinomycetota > Actinomycetes > Streptosporangiales > Streptosporangiaceae > Nonomuraea > Nonomuraea sp. NPDC048901. The sequence goes on from NZ_JBEZFW010000031.1 coordinate 19,408, forward strand.
AGACGTACGTGGACGGCGGGGGCGGCTACGTCGGGGTGCATTCGGCCGCGGACACCGAGTACAGCTGGGCCTACTACGGGCAGCTGATGGGGGCCTGGTTCAACAACCACCCGGCGATCCAGCAGGCCACCGTACGGAACGAGGACCGGGCGCACGCCGCGACCGCTCACCTGGGGGTGACCTGGTCGCGTACCGACGAGTGGTACAACTACCGCACCAACCCCCGCCCGAACGTCCGGGTGCTCCAGAGCCTGGACGAGGGCAGCTACAGCGGCGGCGGCATGGGCGATCACCCGATCACCTGGTGCCACCCTCAGTCCTCCGGCCGCGCGTTCTACACCGGCCTGGGGCACACCAAAGAGTCGTACGCCGATCCGAACTTCCGCACGCTGCTGCTCGGCGGAATCCGGTACGCGGCCAAGGCCACCAACGCCGACTGCCGCCCGGAGACGGGGTACACGACGTTGTACAACGGCTCGACGACGGGCTGGTCGCAGGCCGGGCCGGGGTCGTTCGCCAACAGCGACGCCACGCTGACCTCCCAGGGCGGCATGGGCATGCTGTGGTACAACGCCAAGGAGTTCCGCTCCTACTCCGTCAAGCTCGACTGGAAGATGACCGGCGACTCCAACTCCGGCGTGATCGTCGGTTTCCCGGCCACCAGCGACCCCGACGCGGCGCTCAACACCGGATATGAGGTGCAGATCGACGCGACCGACACCCCGGACAAGACGACCGGGGCGATCTACGGGTTCAAGACGGCCGACATCGCCGCCCGCGACGCGGCGCTGAACCCGCCGGGTCAGTGGAACACTTATGAGCTGCTGGTGGAGGGCGAGCGGCTGCAGGTGTTCCTGAACGGCACCAGAATCAACGACTTCACCAACGCCGATCCGGTCCGCTCGCTCCAGCAGGGCTACATCGGCATCCAGAACCACGGGTCCGGCGACGTGGTGTCATTCCGCAACATCCGCGTCAAGGAACTGGCCGGCACACCGGGCGGCTCGGGCGCCCTCAAGGGCGTGGGGTCCGGGCGGTGCCTGGACGTCAGCGCCTCGCCGGCCAACGGCGCGCAGGCGCAGCTCTGGGACTGCAACGGCCAGGCCAACCAGCAGTGGACCTCGACCGCCGCGGGTGAGCTGCGGGCCTCTGGCGGCAAGTGCCTGGACGTGAACGGGGCCGGGACGGCGGACGGCACCGCGGTGATCATCTGGGATTGCAACGGGCAGAACAACCAGAAGTGGCGCCTCAACTCCGACGGCACCGTCACCGCGGTCGGGGCGAACAAGTGCCTGGACGTCGGTGCCACCGCCAACGGCACCAAGGCGCGCATCTGGAGCTGCACCGGAGGAACCAACCAGCGCTGGACCCGCGTCTGAGGCCGATATGGCGGCCCGGGGTGTCCGCGGTCAGCGGCTTCTCCGGGCCAGACCGGCCAGGAGGTCCTTGACCTCGGTCGCCTCGTAGGAGTCACGGTCGAAGGGGCCGATGATGAGCGGGCCGTCGTCGGGGAGGTCGGGCAACCGGCCGTGACTGCCCCGCACCGGCGCCGGGTCGAGCGGCACCACCCGCATCGTGTAGCGGAAGCCCAGTTTCTTCCTGGCCAGCGCCGCCGCCGCACGGAGCTTGACGAACGGATCATTCGGGTCCATGAACAGCTCGGCGGGGTCGTAGCCGGGTTTGCGGTGGATGTCCACGAGCCTGGCGAAATCCGGGGCGCGGTCGTCGGAGAGCCAGTAGTAGTAGGTGAACCAGGCGTCAGGTTCCGCGACCGCGACGAGTTCGCCGGCGCGTTCGTGGTCGAGCCCGTACTTCGCCTTCCCCGCGAGGTCGAGCACCTCGTCCACGCCGGTCAGCTCGGCGACGACGGCGCAGGTGCGGCCGAGGTCGGCCGGATCGCGCACGTACACGTGGGCCACCTGGTGGTCGGCGACGGCGAAGGCCCGGGACGTCCACGGGTCGAGGTACTCCATCCCGGCCTGGGTGTGGACCTCCAGGAGACCCGCGGTCCGCAGCGCCCGGTTGATGTCCACCGGGCGGGACACCGGGGTGATGCCGTACTCCGAGAGCACGACCACCTCGGCGTCCTCGGCCAGGAGCGGAGCCAGCGCGGCGTCGACGGCGCGGGCCGCCGCGATGGCCTCGGGACCGGCGGGGCCGTACCGCTGGAGGTCGTAGTCGAGGTGAGGCACGTAGACCAGCAGCAGATCCGGCCGTTCGCGGGCCAGGATGCGGCGGGCCGCGGCGATGATCCATTCGGACGAGGTGATCCCCGCGTTGGGGCCCCAGTAGGTGAAGAGGGGGAACGGCCCCAGCGCGGCCTCGAGGTCGTCGTGAAGTGAGGGCGGGCGGGTGTAGCAGTCGGGCGACTTGCGGCCGTCGGCGTGGTAGACGGGGCGCGGGGTGACGAGGAGGTCGGTCGGCGCGCCCATCGCATACCACCAGCAGACGTTGGCGGTGCGCAGGCCGGGCGCCGCGGTCCACAGCTGGTCACCCTGGATGAGCGCGTTGTGCTGGCGCCACAGCAGCACCTCGCCGAGGTCCCGGAAGTACCACCCGTTGCCGACGATGCCGTGGTCGCGGGGCATCGAACCGGTCAGCAGAGTGGCCTGCATCGAACAGGTGACGGCCGGGAGCACGGGCCGCAGCGCGGCCGCCGCGCCCGCCTTCGCCACGTTCGGCATGTGCGCGAGCAGGCGCGGGGTGAGCCCGACGACATTGATCACGATCAGCGGTGCCATCACGTCTCCTTCAGCCCGAGGGCGGCGAGCTGTCCCCGCATCCAGTCGAGCTCGGCGGCGATGCCTTCCGCGACATCGGCCGGCGCGCCGGGAAGCACGTTCCACGTGTAGGTCTCCACCTCGACGTGCCTGGTCAGCGGCCGTTCTCCGCCGAGGAGCACGTTCAGCAGGTCACGCAGGTAGGGGGCGCTGGTGGCGAGCGGAGGGGGCGGCGCGTCGTGCAGCGGGACGTGGAAGTGCACGCGCCAGCTCTCGTCCGCGGGCAGGCCGCCGGACAGGGCCTCGCCCAGGTCATCGGCGTATCCGGTGGCGGAGCGCGTCTGGTGGAGGAAGCGGGCCTCGTCGAACGCGGCCAGCGCCCGCTGTGCTCCCGGTGGGGCCACCAAGGCGCACGACGCCTGGAGCTTCACGATGGGCAGCCCGGTGCGGGCGGCCGCGCCGGGTTCCTCGAAGCCCACGGCCATGTGGCAGGCGTCCAGGCAGAGGCCCAGGTGGTCATGATCCACGCCGCTCAGCAGGGCGGTAGCCTGGGGCGTCGTCTCGACGATGCAACCGGGCTCCGGCTCGAAGCCCAGCCGGATCACCTTGCCGGTACGGCCGGCCAGCGCGCGCAAGCCCTGGGCGACCGCGTCGAGATTGGCCATGACCGCCGCCGCTTTCTCTTTCGTCCACCCGGTCCGCCAGGCGAGGGGGAGGGTCGAGATCGTGCCCTCGGTGACGCCGTCCGGCAGCAGCGCGGCGAGGATCTCGGCGAGCCCGAGCGTGTAACGCAGCCGCTCCGCGTCGGCCCAGTCAGGGGTGTAGACGCGGTACTTCACGATCTCGTCGTGGAAGCCGCGGTAGGGGAACCCGTTGAGGGTCACGACCTCCAGCCCGAGCGCGGTCAGCCGCTCGCGCAGCCCGGCGAGTTCCCCGGGCCGGGCGAGGAGGTCCGCGGCGGCGTGCTGGGACAGCCACAGCCCGAGCCCGAGCCGTTCGACGCCGAGCAGGCGCCTGACCCGCGCGGCGACGCCGGACAGCTGACCGTGGATGCCGGGGAGATCCTCGGCGGCGTGGACGTTGGTGCAGTAGGACAGGTGCACCGTCGAGCCGTCCGGATGGCGCAGCCGCATGGTCACCCCCGCTTGATCGTGTTGCCGGCGTGGTCGGGGCCGGCTTCCGAGCCGGTCTCGAGGTCGAGGCGGCCGCTCTGCCCGTAGAAGGCGACCGGATTGCGCCACAGCACCCGGTCCACGTCGTCCTCGCCGAAACCGGCCGCGAGCATGACGTCGGCCACCTCACGTGTCTTGAGCGGGTCGCTCCGTCCCCAGTCGGCGGCCGAGTTCACCAGAATCCTGTCCGTGCCGTACTCCTTGAGCAGGGCCACCATCCGGTCCGGGTCCATCTTGGTGTCGGGGTAGATCGAGAACCCCATCCAGCAGCCCGAGTCCGCGACCATGCCGACGGTCATCTCGTTGAGGTGGTCGATGAGCACCCGTTCGGGGGGTATCCCGGCGTCCCGTACCACGTGGAGGGTCCGGCGGGTGCCCGCGGCCTTGTCCCGATGCGGAGTGTGCACGAGCACCGGAAGGTCATTCTCCTGCGCCAGGGCGAGCTGGGCCTCGAAGGCCCGTTCCTCCTCCGCCGTCATCGAGTCGTAGCCGACCTCGCCGACCGCGACGACGGAGTCTTTCAGCAGGTATCGCGGCAACTCGGCCAGCACCCCCACGCACCGCGCATCGTTCGCCTCCTTCGGGTTGAGCGCGAGCGCGCAGTGGTGGTGGATGCCGTACTGCGCGGCGCGGTACGGCTCCCAGCCGAGCAGCGCGTCGAAGTAGTCGAGGAAGCTGCCCACGTTGGTACGGGGCTGCCCCAGCCAGAAGGCGGGTTCGACCACGGCCCGGACCCCCGCGGCGTACATGCGCTGGTAGTCGTCGGTGGTCCGGGAGGTCATGTGGATGTGGGGGTCGAAGATGCGCATTCAGCTCCTCTCCAGGATGTCGCTCGGGACGGGCCGGCCGGCCGCCCGCAGCTCCGCCGCGTAGTCCGACAGCATCCGGGCCAGTTCGGCGTCGAAGCGGCGGTCCAGCCCGGCCACCGCCGCCAGGGGGATCGACATGAAGACGCACTTGAGCACTCCTTGACGGAAGGAGTGGTCGTCCAGCCACGCCGAGCCGTACGGGCCGAGAGCCGCGGCGACCAGCCGCGTGTCATTGGTGCGCAGCGCGTCCTCCACCAGCCCGACCGCCGTCCCTTCTGAATCGAGCTCATGCAGGACGGTCAGGATCGCCAGCCTCTCGCCGCTGTCGCCGGCCTCGTACAGGCCGTGGATCACCGCGTGGTCGCCGTGCAGCGCGCCGAGCAGCGCGCGTCGGGCGCCGGGGCCGCCCCGCCGTTCGGCCTGCGCGAAGAGCCGGTGGATCGCGTACGGGTCAGCCTCGACCTGCCGGACGGCCTGTGCCAGCCACTCCTGCGCCGGCTCCTTCATGTGCCCTCCTCAAGAAGTCGATCGAGCGGCGGGCGACCTGCGGGGCCGCATGGCTGTGCCGGGCCAGCTCCACGGCCACCAGACCCGAGTAGCCGTGCAGAGCGGCGAGCACCGGCACGAAGTCGATCTCACCCTCGCCGAATTCCAGGTGCTCGTGGACCTCGCGGCGCATGTCCTCGATCTGCACGTGCACGGTGTACGGCAGCGCCCGGCGGATACAGGTGCCCAGGTCCTCCCGCTCCACGCAGTGGCAGTGCCCGATGTCGAGGGTGAGACCGAACCGGTCATGGCCGCCGAGCATCGCGCGCAGCCGCTCGAAGCCGTCCAGGTCGGCGACGAGCATCCCGGGTTCCGGTTCGAATCCCAGCGTGACGCTCACCTGGTCGGCCTCGTCGAGCAGCCGTGCGCACTGGCGGGCCAGCCGCGTGTACGCCTCCGCCTCCGGCATGCCGTCGGGGCGGACCCCACTCCACAGGTGCACCACGGGAGCGCCCAGATCGGCGGCGACCCGCATCGCCGTGGTCAGGAACTCCACTCTGCGCTCGGCGTTGTCGCTGATGAGGGTCGGATGGTGTTTGCGCAGGGGATCGAGGGTGTAACGCCCGCCCGTCTCGACGACGGCATCGAGGCCCAGGCGTTCGAGGAGCCCGGCGATTCGCGACACCGCCGCGGCCAGGCCGGGGGAGTGGGGGTCGAGATGACCGTGGTCGAGCGTGATCGCCGCACCGGTGTACCCCAGATCGGCCAGGACCGCCAGCGCCTCGGGGAGCCGGTGGCCGGCGAAGCCGTTGGTGCAGTAGGCCCACTTCACGATGTCGCCAGCCGGGATGAGAGCCACCTTCCCAGCGGCAGCGAACACAGCAGCGCGCCCGCCGTCGCGAACCGCCCGCCACCGGCGACCGCCGCCGCCTGGAGCGGGATCAGGCCGAGGATGCTCAGGCGGACGGCCTGCCGGACGTTCTCGGGGTCGGGACGGGCCCGCAACCCGGCCTGGACCGGGAGGGTGAAGGCGAGATAGCCGGCGATGAGGACGCCCGCTCCGGCCCGGGCGGCGGCTCGGTTGCCTACACAGGAGGCGGCTGCGAGACCGGCCGCCGCGGTGCTGGCCACGAGCGCGCGCTCGGCGGTCCCGCGTGCCGCCCCCGTTACCTCGGCCCGGCCCAGGACGCTGATCCCGTAAGTGTGCGCACCTATCGCCAGCGCCGTCGGCACGGCGGCCCTGACCTGCTCGCCCGCGCCCAGAAGCACGTCGAGCACGCGGCAGGCCGCCATGGAGGCCGGTCCCGCCGCCGTCCGTTTGAGGCCCAGGTCGTAGGCCCACACCGCGCCGGCCAGCAGGCCGGCGACGGTGAGAGCGCGACGGCCGCCGGCGAGGGCGGCGGTGGCCAGGCCCGCGCCGGTCAGGGCGGCCGCGAGCCCGAGCGCGGCGCCCGGGCGGACCCGGCCTGACGGGATCGGGCGCTCAGGACGCTCGACGGCGTCCGCTTCACGGTCTGCCCAGTCGTTGAGCGCCATTCCCGACCAGTACATGAGCACCGACGCCAGGGCCAGGCCGCGTGCCGGACGCCGTCCAGCGGCGGCGGCCCCCGCCATGGTGTCCCCCGGCACCGACAGTGCGGCCGGTGCGCGGACCAGCTCGAGCAGCGCCCTCATGACAGCTCCTCGGCGAAGGCGCGCAGCCGGGCGTACTGGGCGGCCAGCGCGTGCTCGTCCGTCCCCAGCGGGCTCTTGAAGAAGTAGCCGAGCTCGGGCAGGACGCCGTGCCGCCCTTTCTCGTGCGCACGGGCGACCAGCCGGGCCAGGTCCAGGACGAGCGGAGCGGCCAGCGCCGAATCGCAGCCCTGCCAGGTGAACTGCAACGTCATCCGCACGCCGAGAAAGCCCTCGAATGTTACGTGGTCCCAGGCGGTCTTCCACTCTCCGAGATCCGGGACGTAGTCGATGTGCGTCTCACCCTCGACGGGTCCTCCCAGGACCTTCGCGACGACCTGGTCCTTGGAGAGCTGTTTGCTGGACCTGGCGGCCGGATCGGCGAGTGTCGCCCCGTCGCCGCCGCCGAGGAGGTTGAGCCCGGACCAGGAGCGGACCCGCAGTGCCCGGTCGGCGAACATGGGCGCCAGGGCGCTCTTGACCAGGGTCTCGCCGGTCTTGCCGTCGCGTCCCGCGTACGGCACGCCCCGCCGGGCGGCGAGTTCCGCCAGGGCGGGAAGGGCCGGCCCGGTGGAAGGGGTGAACTCCACATAGCCGCACCCGGCGTGGAACGCCGCATAGGCGTACAGCGAACTCGGCGGCAGGACGTCGTCCCCCGCGGCGAGCCGCTCCTCGAGATCGGCCAGCCTCTCGAACTCCGGACGCGAATCCACCGGGGGCTCGGTCGACGACACGTTGACGACGACCACCCGGGCCAGCCCGTGCCGGGCCCGGAAGCCGGCGATGTCGTCGATCAGCCGGGTCGCGGCCCGGCCGCCGTCGCCGGGGACGTGGCCCGGCCGGATCTCGGCGTCTGCGGCGTCCAGGTCGCAGGCGAGCAGCCCCGGCAGGTCCGGTGATATGACTCCTGCTCTGCCCAGCTGTTCGGCGCGCTTGCGTAAGGAGGTCTCGGTGATGTCATGGCCGCCGAAGGCCAGGTCGGTCAGCGGAACCAGGTGCCCGGGAAAGCCGGGGGACTCGCTCACACATCCTTGCGGGGTGGCAGCTCCTGCCCTGATGGCCGCGGCTCCCACGATGGCAGTGGTCGCCACGGATCCCCGTGCCCCGATAAGCCACACACCGAGCTTGTCCATGAAAGCTCCATCGTGTCGGGACTATCCCCGCATGCGGAAGGCATCCGGTATGTAAGTCTCCGTGATGGTAAGAGCCATTTTTGTCGATGGTCAAGCATAAGAAGGCTTATCGCTGTCATATTATCCGCCGATTACGGCCATCACCGCCGCACCGGTGATGGCCGCGCGGTCGCCGAGCTCGCTCGCCAGGATGTCGAGGTGCTGCTCAAGGCCTGCTGTAGACCACCGATTATGCCGTCAAGGGTGCGAGCTTTTGCTTGACCGTCGACATAAGCCCGCTTAGCATCCGGCAGCATGAGGGCTATAAGGCCGAAACTTGCCGCTGGCCCAGGCTTACCCTCAAGACTCCGTCCGCGGGATCGGCCACGGTGGGGGAGGTGGGCGGGGTGCTGAGCATGCGTGGCATCGGCAAGAGCTTCCTGGGCGTGCGGGTGCTGTCCGGAGTGGACCTGGACGTAACGGCCGGCGAGGTGCACGCCGTCGTCGGCGAGAACGGCGCCGGCAAATCCACCCTGATGAAGATCATTTGCGGTGTTCACCCGCCGGACGAGGGCACGATCGAGATCGACGGTCACCCCGTCTCCTTCGGCCATCCGCTCGAGGCGCAGCGCTCCGGCATCGCGATCATGTACCAGGAGTTCAACCTGCTGCCCGAGCGTACGGTCGCCGAGAACGTCTTCCTCGGGCGCGAGCCGCTCAGGCGCGGCCTGGTCGACCGGGCCACCATGGAGCAGGCGACTGCGCGGCTCCTCGCCGAACTGGGCGAGGACTCCTTCGGCCCCCGCAACGCGGTCAAGCGCCTGTCGGTGGCCCAGCAGCAGGTCGTCGAGATCGTCAAGGCGTTGTCGATGAACGCCCGGCTCGTCGTCATGGACGAGCCCAGCGCGGCGCTCGCCGAGCACGAGGTCGAGCTGCTCTACCGGCTGATCGGGCGGCTGAGGGAGCGCGGCGTTGCCGTCGTGTACATCTCCCACCGATTACGCGAGGTGTTCGACCTGGCGGACCGCGTCACCGTGCTCAAGGACGGCTCGCTCGTCACCACGCTCCCGATCGGCGAGGTGACCCCCGACGAGCTGATCCGCCTGATGGTGGGCCGCGACCTCGGCGCCTACTTCCCGCCCCGCTCGCCGGGCCCCGGTGAGGTACGGCTCAGCCTGCGCGGAGCGGGCAACCACAAGCTCCGCGACATCGATCTGGAGCTGCGTGCCGGGGAGATCGTCGGCATCGCCGGCCTGCAGGGATCCGGCAGATCGGAGCTCGCCAAGGCGATCTTCGGCGCGGAGCCGTTCACCACGGGCGAGATGACCCCGTCGCGCCCCCGCTCAGTCCGGGAAGGCGTCGCCATGGGCATCGGGCTCGTGACCGAGGACCGCAAGGCCGAAGGACTCGCCCTGCGCCAGTCGGTTCGCGACAACGCCCTGCTCGTCGCCCGGGCGGTGGGCGCCAAGGGCCGCAACGGCGTCCACGGCCTGCTCGAACGGGTACGCCTGTCGCCTCCACGACAGGAACAGGAGGTCCGCTACCTGTCCGGAGGCAACCAGCAGAAGGTCGTGCTCGCCAAATGGATGACGATGGCGCCGCGCGTGCTGCTGTTCGACGAGCCGACCCGGGGCGTCGACGTCGGGGCCAAGGCCGCGATCCACGACCTGATGCGTGAGCTGGCGAATGGCGGCATGGCCATCATGATGATCTCTTCCGAGCTGCCCGAACTCATCGGCATGAGCGATCGCGTCGTCGTCCTGCGCGACGGCCGGATCGCAGGCACACTGCCGGCCGGCCCCTCTGAGGAAGCCATCATGCGTCTGGCCGCAGGAGAGGTGGCTGAATGAACACGCTCTCACGCGTCCGCCGTCCCGCCCACCCCGGCGAGGCGCACAGCGGCCTGGCGGCCTGGTTACGTGAGCCCACACAGGTGGTGTTCCTCGCGCTGCTCGGCCTGGTCGCGGTCGGCTGGGTCCTGGTCGCGCTCGACGGCGGTCAGTTCCTGACCATGGAAAGCATCGTCGGGATCCAGCAGCGCTCGGCGGCCCTCGGCATCGTGGCGATCGGGCAGACGCTGGCGATCCTGGCCGGGTCGCTCGATCTGTCCGTGGCGTACCTGATCAGCCTGACCTCGCTGATCGCGGCGGAGATCATGGCGGGCCAGGACGGGAACATCCTGCCGGCGGTCGCCGCGGTGCTTGCCGTCAGTGCATTGGTGGGGCTGGTCAACGGGCTGGTCATCACCAGGCTCCAGGTTCACGCCTTCATCGCCACGCTCGGCGTCGCCCTGATCATCAGGGGCATCGTCGACCACCTGTACGACGGCCCCGCCGGCAAGGTGCCCGAGTCGTTCCAGATCCTCGGCTACTCCCGAATAGGGCCGATCCCCGTCTCCGCCCTGCTCTGGGCAGGCGTCGCCGTCGCCGCCTGGTTCCTGCTGAGCAGGACCCGGCCGGGCTACCGCATCTACGCGGTCGGCGGGAACGAGGAGGTCGCCCGGCTGTCCGGGATCCGTACGGGTCGCGTCATCCTGCTCACCCACGTGCTCTGCTCGGTCTGCGCCGGCATCGCGGGCCTGCTCCTGGCCGGCAGGCTCGGGGCGGGGGCGCCCACGGTCGGCACCGACGGCGGCTACGACCTGGAGTCCATCGCCGCGGTCGTGCTCGGCGGGACCGCGCTGGCCGGCGGCAAGGGTGGCGTCGCCGGAACCGTGGGCGGCGTCCTGCTGCTGGCTGTCCTGGACACCATCTTCAATCAGCTCGAGGTCAACTCCTTCGTCAAGGACGTGGTCCGCGGCGTGGTCATCGTGATCGCGGTGGCCGTCTACGCCCGGCGCACCAAGGAGCGGTCGGCATGAAACGGGCACTTCCCATCGTCGCGGTCCTCCTGGTGCTGCTGGCCGCGATAGCGGTCGCCAACCCCTTCTTCCTGGAGCCCGCCGGGTTCCTGGCGTTCCTCAAACGGGCCGCGCCGCTGGTGATCCTGGCCGCGGGGCAGTACTTCGTCATCGTCTCCGGCGAGTTCGACCTCTCAGTCGGCTCGCTGGTGACGGCGGAGGTGGTGATCGCCGCGCGGCTCATCGACGGCGACGAGTCCGCCACCTGGCCGGTCCTCGCGCTGCTGACCGCCGTCGGGCTCTTCGTCGGACTGATCAATGGCGTGATCACCACCAAGCTGCGGGTGCCGTCGTTCATCGTGACGCTCGGCATGCTGCTCATCCTGTCCGGAGCGGTTTTCCTGTGGACCGGCGGCGCACCGCGCGGCGCGTTGTCGGAGGGCTTCCGGGCCCTCGGCCGCGGCGGCCTCGGACCGGTGCCGTGGTCGGTGCTGATCCTCCTCGCCGGGGGCGCGGCGGCGATCTTGCTCATGCGCGCGGATTTCGGCAAGACGCTCATCGCCACCGGCGACAACGAACGCGCCGCGGCCCTGTCCGGGGTCCGGGTCCACCGAGCCAAGATCTTCGCCTTCATGCTCTCCGGCCTGGCCGCGGCCGTCGCGGCGATCCTGCTCGGCGGCTTCGCCGGTGTCTCGGCCCAGGTCGGCCAGGGACTGGAGTTCTCCGCCATCACCGCGGTCGTGCTCGGCGGCGTGGTGCTCGGCGGCGGCCGCGGCTCCGTGCTGGCCGCCATGGCCGGGGCCTTCACGCTGGAGGCGCTGTTCACCCTGCTCAACCTGTACGGAATCTCGGGGGCGCTGGAGTTCACCGTGCAGGGCGTCATCATCATCGCCGCGGTCGCGGCGGGAGCAATCCGGCTTCCCCGGCCGTTCACCCCCCGCAAAGGAGACGCACATGCCGCGTCATAAGGCCGCAGTCGCCGTGCTCGCCGCGCTCGCCCTCGCCGGCTGCACCACCGACAAGCTGACGTCCACTACCCAGTCCGCGGCTCCCGCCACGAGCGCTCACCGTTCGGGCACGGGTGCGCAGTCGAAGTTCTTCGTGCGGGCGGACTTCGACGCCCAGCTGGCCATGCGCTCCCAGACGCCGCAGGGTCCCACGGACAAGCCTTGGGAGCAGGCCATCGCTCCGCAGATGGTCGATACGGCGAAGTACAAGAAGAACGGACCGTACCACCTGTGCTTCTCCAACGCCGCGGTCAACAACCCATGGCGCCAGGTCGGGTGGAAGACGATGCAGGCCGAGGCCGGCCTGCACAAGGAGATCACCAAGTTCACCGCCTTGGATGCCGAGGGCAAGGACGACAAGCAGATCTCCGACATCGCCGAGTTGCAGGCCAAGGGCTGTGACGCGCTGATCGTCTCGCCGAACACCACGGCCACGCTCACCCCGGCCGTGACGGCCGCCTGCGGGAAGGTGCCCGTCATCGTGTTCGATCGGGGCGTGGAAACGGACTGCCCGGTGACGTTCATCAAGCCGATCGGCGGCTACGCCTTCGGCGCCGACGCCGCCGAGTTCCTGGTCGAGAAGGTTCCGGCCGGCGGTAAGGTGCTCGCGCTCCGTATCCTGCCCGGCGTGGACGTACTGGAGACCCGCTGGTCGGCGGCCAAGGTGGTCTTCGACAAGAGCGAGGTCCAGGTCGTGGGGGTCGAGTTCACCGACGGCGACGCCGCCAAGACCAAGAGCATCGTCAGCGACTACATCCAGCGGCACGGCAAGATCGACGGCGTCTGGATGGACGCAGGCGCCACGGCGGTGGCCGCGATCGAGGCATTCGAGGACGCGGGCCTGCCGGTACCACCCATCAACGGCGAGGACCAGCAGGACTTCCTGCAGAAGTGGAAGGACGCCCACCTCACCGCCATCGCGCCCACATATCCGACCTACCAGTGGCGCACCCCGATCATCGCCGCGCTGAAGATCCTCAAGGGCGAGGAGGTGCCCAAAATGTGGAACCTGCCGCAGCCGAAGGTCACCTCGGAGAACCTGTCGGCGTACCTGAAGCCGAACATGCCACCGCTGCACTACGCGTTGTGCGGCTGCGAAACCCTGCCCGGGTTCCCCGAGAACTGGGGCGGGAAGAAGAGCTGATCGGCTCCTTCCGCGAACCGACCACGAAGAGGGGCGCATGTTCTCCATCGGAGTGAACACCTGGGTCTGGGTCTCCCCGCTGACCGACGACGAACTGGCCCGGCTCGCGCCCCGCATCGCAAGGTGGGGCTTCGACGTCATCGAACTGCCGATCGAGCAGCCCGGCGACTGGAACCCGGACAAGGCCGCGACGGTACTGGCCGAGCACGGGCTGGCCGCGTCCGTGGTACTGGTCATGCCGCCGGGGCGGGAACTCGTGGCCGCCTCTCCGGAGACCATCCGCGACACCCAGGACTATCTGCGGCACTGCGTCGACGTGGCGACGACCGTCGGCTCCCCCGCGATCGGGGGGCCGGCGTACGCCTCGGTCGGCCGTACGTGGCGGCTGGCGCCGGACGAGCGCAGGGCGGTCTACGCGGAGTTGCGTGAGCATCTGCGGCCCGTTTTGGACTACGCGGCCGGCCGTGGGGTGAAGCTCGCGGTCGAGCCGCTCAACCGGTACGAGACCAGCCTCGTCAACACCGTCGAGCAGGCGCTGGACGCGCTGCCTGAGGACTGCCACCTGGCACTCGACACCTACCACATGAACATCGAGGAGAAGGATCCCGCCCAGGCGGTGCGGGTCGCGGCGGATCGGATCGCGCACGTCCAGGTGTGCGGCACCGACCGCGGCACGCCGGGAGCCGACCGCTTCGACTGGCCCGGCTTCACCCGGGCCCTGAACGACGCCGGCTATCAAGGGCCGCTCGTCATCGAGTCCTTCACCGCGCACAACCAGACCATCGCCACCGCGGCCTCCATCTGGCGACCCCTCGCCGAAAGCCAGGACGCGCTGGCCGTGGACGGCCTCGCCTACCTGCGCACCCTCTGATCAAAATGGTGCTTGAAAGTTTCATACTTATCGAAGGCTTTTTCCTTGCCCTTTTGAATGCCGGCGGAGCGGCGCGGCATCGGTAACGCGGCCTGAACCTGCGGATTTCCGGTAAAGGCGGTGAGACCCTGGCTCAGTAGAAGCGGAAAGGCGGTCCTGGACTCGCTTGATAAGCATGCTTGACACTCATGTTTGGCCCGACCTATTTTCGTTCCGAATCGATTCGACATCCTCGCATGGTCAGGCCCCGCCGCCCGGATCGATGGGTGGGTCACTGCTGAAGACGACCGGCATCGGCCGAGATGACGCACGCCTTCCCACCCGTCAACTCCGTAACCCCCCAGGAGATCCTTCATGCGAACATCACGCCTGCTTTCCGCCCTCGCCGCAGCCTTATTAGGGTTGTGGCTGTCCGCGGTGCCGCTGGTGGCGCACGCGGCCGCGCCGCAGTTCAAGGTGCTGCTGTTCACCAAGACCGCGAGCGGCGCCTATCGGCACGACTCGATCCCCGCCGGTGTCGCGATGTTCCAGCAGATGGCGGCCGACAACAACTTCCAGCTCGACCAGAGCGAGGACTCCGCCGTCTTCACGGCCGCGGCCCTGAACACCTACGACGCGGTGATCATGTTCCAGACCAGCGGCATGGTGTGGGACAACGACGCCCAGCGTCAGGCCTTCCAGGCGTACGTGCGCAGCGGCCACGGCGTCGTCGCGATCCACAACGCCACCGACATGAACATCGAGGCGCAGTTCCCCTGGTGGGACCAGGTCGCCCTGGCCGGCGCGCACATGACCGCGCATTCATCCATCCTGCAGGGCACCGCCAAGGTGGCCGACAAGGTTCACCCCTCCACCAAGGGACTGCCGGATCGCTGGGTGCGCACAGAGGAGTGGTACAACTTCGACAAGAACCTGCGCGGCTCGGTGCACGTGCTGGTGACCGCGGACGAGACCACCTATGACGCGGGGCCGAACAAGATGGGCGCCGACCACCCGATCTCCTGGTGTCACAACCCGGAGGGCGGCCGGGTGTGGGCCACCGCGATGGGCCACCAGGCGTCCTCCTATTCGGAGCCGTCGTTCAAACAGCACCTGCTGGGCGGGGTGAAGTGGGCGGCGGGCGCGGCGCCGGGCGACTGCGGCGGCACCGTCGCGGCCCGGTTCCAGAAGGTGACCCTCGACGGCGCACCGGACCAGCCGATGGAACTGGACGTGGCCGGCGACGGCAGGGTCTTCTACATTTCGCGCTCGGGCAAGGTGAACCTGATCCCCGCCAACGGCGGGGGCACGCGCGTCATCGCCACCCTGTCGGTGTACGACGGAGGCGAGGACGGCGGCATCGGGCTGGCGCTGGACCCGAACTTCGCCACCAACGGCTGGATCTACGTCAACTATTCGCCGTCCAACGGCGGCGAGGTGAACCGGGTGTCGAGGTTCACCTTCAACGGCACCAGCCTCGACCTGGCGAGCGAGAAGAAGATCATCGAGGTTCCGGCGTACCGCAACGTCGACGAGCCCGGCCACACCGGCGGCTACCTCGCGTTCGGGCCGGGCGGGAACCTGTACATCGGCCCGGGTGACGACACCAATCCCAACGGCTCCAGCGGCTACGCCCCGATCGACGAGCGGCCGGGCCGGGAGCATTACGACGCCCAGCGGTCCGCGGCCAACACCAACGACCTGCGCGGCAAGATCCTGCGCATCCACCCCGAGGCCGACGGCACCTACACGGTTCCGTCCGGCAACCTGTTCGCGCCCGGCACCGCCAAGACGCGGCCGGAGATCTACGCGATGGGCTTCCGCAACGCGTTCCGCTTCTCGGTCGACAAGGTGACGGGGTGGATCTCCCTGGGTGACTACGGCCCCGACGCCGGCGCCGCGAACCCCAGCCGCGGTCCCGAGGGCACCGTCGAGTGGAACCTGATCAAGCAGCCGGGCTTCTACGGCTGGCCGTACTGCGTCGGCAACAACATCCCGTTCAACGACTACAACTTCGCCACCAACACCTCCGGCGCGAAGTTCAACTGCTCGGCGCCCGTCAACGACTCGCCCAACAACACCGGGCTGACCAATCTGCCCGCGGCCAAGCCCGCGACCGTCTGGTACAACTACCACACCTCGGCCGAGTTCCCCGAGATCGACTGCTGCGGCGGTGCCGCCCCGATGGGCGGCCCCTTCTACCGCTACGACGCCGCCGGCGGCTCTGACCGCAAGTTCCCCGAGTACTTCGACGGCACGCCGTTCGTCTACGAATGGAGCCGCAACTTCGTCAAGGAGTTCCGGCTGGACTCCTCGGGCAACCTCCTGAAGATCAACCCCTTCGCGGCACAGCTCGCCCCGCACGCGCCGATCGACATGAAGTTCGGTCCGGACGGCGCCCTGTACATGGCCGACTGGGGCAACGGCTTCGGCCACGCGAACACCGATGACAGCGTCTACCGGGTCGACTACGTAGCCGGAAACCGCGCGCCCCTGGCCAAGGCGAGCGCCAACCCCGACTCGGGCGCGGCGCCGCTGACGGTGGCGTTCTCCTCGGCCGGCTCGTCCGACCCCGACGGCGACGCGATCACCTACGCGTGGGACTTCGGCGACGGCGGGACCTCCACCAGCGCCAACCCGTCCCACACCTACAACGCCAACGGGACGTACACGGCCAAGCTCACCGTACGGGACTCCGACGGGAAGACGGGCAGCGTCACGTTGTCCATCGCCGTCGGCAACACCCGTCCCAAGGTCGTCTTCTCGGCTCCGCCCGACGGCGGGTTCATCGACTTCGGCGACCAGGTGGCCTACACGGTGAACGTCACCGACCCCGAGGACGGCGCCATCGACTGCACCAAGGTCAACGTGATCACCGCGCTCGGCCATGACCAGCACGCCCACGACACCGGCCAGTACACCGGTTGCTCCGGAACGGTCACGACCACCGCCTCCGGCCATGACGAGGCCGCCAACGTCTACTACGCCCTGTCCGCCGACTACACCGACAAGGGCGGCCTGAAGGGCAGCGCCGGCGTCACCCTGCAGCCCAAGCACAAGCAGGCCGAGCACTTCACCGGTTCGTCCGGAATCCGGATCGTCGACGAGCCCGGAGCCGAAGGCGGCAGGCGCATCGGCGACATCTCCAACAACGACTGGACCTCCTTCAGCCCGATCAACCTGTCCGGGATCGACACGGTGTCCTTCCGCGTCTCGGCACCGTCCAACACCGGGGCGTCCATCGAACTGCACGCCGACTCGCCGACCGGAGCCCTCATCGCCTCCAGCCCCGTGCCGGCGACCGGGGGATGGAACACCTACGTGTCCCTGCCCGCGGTGCAGGTCACCGATCCCGGTGGCACCCGCAATGTCTACGTCGTGTTCAAGTCGCCGTCCGCGAACTCGTTCGACGTGGACTCGTTCACCGTCAACGGCAAGGGCGTCGGGCAGGGCGACGGCTCGCCTCCGGGCAGCACGGGCGCGCTGCGGGGTGTCGGGTCGAACCGGTGCCTCAACGCCGCCTCGCCGACGAACGGTACACAGGTGCAGATCTTTGACTGCAACGGGCAGGCCGGCCAGCAGTGGACGTCGACCGCCGCGGATGAGCTTCAGGTGTACGGCAATAAGTGCCTGGATGTGAACGGGGGCGGGACGGCGGACGGCACCGCCGTGATCATCTGGGACTGCAACGGGCGGAACAACCAGAAATGGCGGTTCAACGCCGATGGCAGCATCACCGCCGTCGGGGCGAACAAGTGCCTGGACGTCAGCGGCGCCGCCACCGCCAACGGCACCAAGGTGCAGATCTGGGCGTGCAACGGCCAGAACAACCAGAAGTGGACCCGCGTCTGAATGCCACGTGCCGTCCGGACCCTGGAGCCGGCCTTTCCGCAACGGCTCCAGCGGTCTGGACGGCGGGGGCGTCATTGCGGACAGCGGCCCCGGCCCGACGGGCCATGGTCCAGCGAGGACTTTGGCATCTCCAGCAGCCCACGTACATCCCATGGACCGAGACGTATTTCCGCACCTGCCGCGTGGTCGACGCCGGCGAGCACGTCGCGCACCGCGGTCGGTGCCGTTACGGCGATCTCCTGCCAGGTCCAGTTGCGCAGGAAGCGCAGCCGCCGTCCGTCCGCCGTGACGGCGCAGGTTGAGGTGACGCCCGCCGGCATGCCGCCCCACGACCCGGCATCGGAGACCCACCGGCCGAAGTGCGGGTGCCGGTAGTCGGCGAGCAACATGATCGCGCCGAGGACCGAAGTCGTCGCCGAACCAGAGCCCGAAGCTGGAGAACAGCGCGCCGGTGCTCTTCGTGGCCGCCACCACGAGCCGACCCGGTCGGCCCCGGATGAGCAAGGAGATCCGGGACCTGATAGCACACCTGGCGCGGGAGAACCCGGCCCGGGGATATCGCCGGGTGCACGGTGAACTGGTCCGGCTCGGCTACCAGGTCAGCGAAGCGACCGTCCTGCGGAGCTGTCGGTCCGGCCCGGCTCCCCGAAGCACCGACACCTCGTGGAGCCTGCACGCCCAGGCGAAAGGGCTGCCGGCCGTCGACTTCTTCCATGTCGACACGGCCTTATTGAAGCGCCTGTACGTATTCCGCTTCCTCATCCGCGACCGAGACGCCAAGTTCGCTGTGACGTTCGACGAGGTCATCGCCAGCGAGGGCGTGACGGTGGTGAAGACCCCGCTGCGGACGCCGCGAGCCAACTGCTACGCCGGGCGGTGCGTGCGTACTGTTCGGGCCGAGTGCACCGGCCGCATGCTGATCTACAACGAACAGCACCTGCGGTCGGTGCTGAGCGAGTATGTCGATCACTACAACGGGCATCGGCCGCACCAGTCCCGCCGACAGCGACCGCCCGATCATGACGAGCAGACCGTCGTACCGCTGGCAGGCCGGATCGAACGCCGGAAGGTGCTCAGTGGGCTGATCAACGAGTACCGCCGAGCCGCATAGACGCTCCGGGGAAATCCCAGCTCAAGCCCAATGCGATGAGTTTTGAAGCGGTACAGGTCCGGCGCAAGGATCATCGTGAGGTTGGCCTCCTCGACGGCCTCGGCCGGCGTGACGACCCGCAGCCCGTCGTTCTCGGCCTTCTCACGGCTCTTGGAGCCCTCCGGCAGGCCGACGCGCACGTCCACGCCGGAGTCACGCAGGGAGAGCGCGTGGGCGTGGCCCTGGCTGCCGTACCCCAGCACGGCCACGTGACGCCCCTGGATGATCGACAGGTCGGCCTGATCGTCGTAGTGAATCTCGGTCACTTGCTCAAACCTTTCAGGCGGTACGGTCCAGCGCCCTGAGGGACCGGTCGGTGATGGAGCGGGCACCGGGCCCACCGCGGGGTCCACGCGGCGGGCCCGGAATGGACGCGGCTGGTGCCCAGCCGCGCCGGCCCTACTGGAAGTCGCATCCAGGGTTGGGGGCGTCGGTGGAGAGGGGCGTGCCGTGGGGCATGATGTAGGCGACATCGAGAACGACGGGCTTCTTGCCGAGGTTGCGACCGAGGTGCACGTATTTCGCGCGGCCACGCTGTTGTAGGCGTTGCGGGTGGCCGGGGAGCTGTCGGGAGGGGTCGCCTTGACCGCGTCCCACATCGCGTCGGCGTAGTCGTACAGCGCCTGACGTGCCCTGGCCTGGCGGGCCCGGTCGGCCGGCGACAGCTGGCCGAGCAAGTGGGCGTCCAGGTAGTGCAGCTCGTCGAGAAAGTCGATCGGCGGACGGCCGTTATCGATGAGAATGATCTTGCCTGGGCTCGTCCTGGGCGAGCCCAGGACGCCGGTGGTCTATGGCATCCGGCCGCACTGGGATGTGTCTGCGGGTTCTCAGGCGAGTGCGGCTGCCTGCCGGGGATGGTCTGCGGCGACCTCGACGGCGGTGTGGACGAAGCTGGCGACGGTGCGGGAGCGGGTGGAGTCGGGCCAGGCGGCCACGACCTTGCTCGGGCTCAGGTCGGCGACCGGTACGAAGACCAGCTCCGCCCGGCCGTGTTGGCGGGCGATGGAGAGCGGTATGTAGGCCACCGCTTGGCCGAGTGCGACCACGTCGAGTAGCTGGTTCATGTCGCTGATCTCGGGCCCGTCTGGTGTCTCCCCGGGACCGTTGGCCCAGTAGGCGGCCGTGGCCGTGTCGGTCTGCTTCGCCCAGCGTGGCATTGGTTCCCCGGCCAGGTCGGCGCGGCGCAGGCTGCGGCGCCGCGCCAGGCGGTGCCCGGCGGGCAGGACCGCAACACGCGGCTCGACGAACAGCAGTTCGGTGTCCAGGCCGCGGTCGTCGAACGGGGTATGCAGGAGCGCGACGTCGGCGGTTCCGGCGCGCAGGGCGGCGGCCGGTCCGCCGTCGTGGACGAACTGGACGTGCACTTGGGGCATGAATGGATCGTCCGCGCAGCGTCGTGTGATCTTGCTGAGCAGCTCGGTGCCGGCGCCCGCCTTGATGGCGACGGTGAGCCGGTCGGCCTGGGTGCCCGTGCGGCGGGTGCGCTCGAGGGCGGCGCCGACGGCCTCGACGGCGATCCGGCCCTGTTCCAGCAGTTCCTGCCCGGCCGAGGTGAGGTGGACGTGGCGGCTGGTGCGCTCCAGCAGGGTCACGCCGAGTTTGCGCTCCAGCTTGCCGATAGCGGTGGACAGGGGCGGCTGGGCCATGCCGAGGCGTGCTGCAGCACGGGTGAAGTTCAGTTCCTCGGCGACCGCGATGAAGTAGCGAAGCTCGCGCACTTCCACGTCATCCATATCCCCAGTGTATGGAACGAGAGCCAACGTGTCCTTCTGCTCAGGCTTGCGCGCTGGTGGACTGATCCCCGCCCGAAACGAAAGGGATTCACCATGAGCTTGGACGGCAAGGTCGCGCTGGTCACCGGCGGCAGCCGCGGCATCGGCGCGGAGATCGTGCGGCGGCTGGCAGCGGACGGGGCCGACGTCGGCTTCACCTACAACACAGGCAAGGACGAGGCGGAGAAGGTGGCCGGGCAGGTACGGGCGCTGGGACGCCGGGCCTTGACGATCAAAGCGGATCTGGCCGAGGCCGAGGCCGCCGCCGAGGTGGTGGAAGCGGTGGCGGGAGAGTTCGGGAAGCTGGACATCATCGTGAACAACGCCGGGGCCGTCTCTTGGGGGCCGCTGGCGCGAACGTCGGTGGAGAGCTTCGATCATCTCGTGGCCGTTGACGCACGGGCCCCGTTCCTGGTGATGCAAGCGGCGGCGGATCTGCTCAGCGACGGCGGCCGGGTGGTGAACGTCTCGTCCGGGGTCACCAACACAGCATTGCCGGGTAGCGCGCTCTACTCGGGCGCGAAGGCGTTCCTCGACCAGGTCACCAAGGTCGCCGCGATCGAGTTCGCCGCCCGGGGGATCACTGTCAACGCAGTGGGGCCAGGCGCCACCACGACCGGTCCCCTGGCCGACCCCTCGCCGGAACGGCGCGCGCAGATGGGCGCCGCTTTCGCGCTCGGCAGGGTCGGCGAGCCCGCGGACACAGCCGATCTCGTCGCCTTTCTGGCCTCGGCAGACGCCGCCTTCATCACCGGCCAGGTGATCTACAACACCGGCGGCCAGCACAGCCCTGTCGGCCGCGCCGTCTGACCGGGCGTCCACCGAGCCAGAGGCAACGTGGGCAAGGGGCTTCGGTCCATGCCTGATCCACCGGGTCAACGTCATTTGTGTCGCGCGAGGAGCAACCACGCCATGAGCAGCCATCCGCCCGATACCGGCTGGCACATCGATCAGCGCTGCACGAACTGCGACGTCGCCCGTCAGCTTGCCCCCGGACTGATCGGTGAGGTCGACGGCCGGTCGGCGGTCATCCGGCAACCGCGCACCGACGCGGAGGAACGGGCCATGCGCGCCGCCGCGTACGCCTGCCACACCCGCTCGATCCGGCACGACTCGCAGGGGCTGAATCCGACGCTCGACCCGTTCCCGCTGGCCCTGGACGAGCACCTCTACTTGTGCGGGCACAACTCACCGAAGACCGCGGGCGCCAACTCCTATCTGCTCTGCCGTCCGACCGGAAATCTGATGATCGACACGCCACGGTGGAGCTCCGTTTCGGCCGCGAAGTACGAGGCGCTCGGCCCGGTGACCGAGGTCCTGCTCACACACCGCGACCATGCCGCGCACGGCCGTCGTTACGCCGACCGGTTCGGTGCACGGCTTTGGATCCACGAAGGCGACCTCGACGCGGCTCCAGACGCCGACGAGATCATTCATGGCACCGAGCCGATCGAGATCGCCGACAAGGTGGTCGCACACCCACTGCCCGGACACACCAAAGGCAGCGTCCTCTATCTCGCCGACAACACCTACTGCTTCAGCGGCGACAGCCTCTACTGGTCACGCACCACCAGGGACATCGAAGTGTTCGACAGCATCACCTGGTACTCCATCACCGAACTGGCAGCCGCACTGGAACGGACGGCACCACGCCTTCACTTCGAATGGCTGCTGCCAGGCCACGGCGACCGCAGACGACTCGCCCACGAGGACATGAAACAGCGGCTCCAGAACCTGGCCGCCCGAACCCGCAAACTGCCGCCGGCCCCCATCAACTTCTCCGCTCTTCGCTGGTGAACCGAACGGCGAACTCGACCCCAGATCGGCTCTCGAGCAGGCATCGAACACCGATCCCCAACTGCTCGGCCAGATAGTCCACCACCGGCCACGGCACCGATCCACGCACTCGAAGCCGCCCCACCCACCATCAGCCAGGGCACCGGGCCGGCCGTCACCAGGGCATCACTGCAAGCCGACCTGTTCGCTGCCCACGAACGGGCGGTCCGACTCAACGCCCGCGCCCAGCAACTTGAGAAACGCCTGTCCGAGGCACTCGGCGAACGGGTCTGGCGCGAGTCCGGGCTCGGCACACCCGCCGATGTCGACACGCTCAACGAGAAGATCACCCATCTGGAGCAACAAGTCGTCGATCTGCGCCTCCAACTCGAAGAACACGACGAGGATCTGTCCGCCGCACGCGCCACCAATCGCGAACTCATGGCTCGGCTCAACCAGGCAACCGCTCGCCGGTGACCGGGGTGAGCCGAGATGGCAGAAATTCCGGTCATGAGCGGATCTTGAACTCTCTGACCTGCGAAATATCGAGGCAACGAGCTCCGTCGCGGGCCTCGCACCAGCCGTACTCTTGCTCTGAAGGGGGCCTATAACCGGTTGCCCGCCGACCTGGGCATGCCGCCAGAATTGGCGCATGACCGCCTCCGCCGACCTGGAGTTCCTGGCCCCGCTGCTGGCAGCGTGGGGTTTCCCCCCGGACACGACGATCATCCGAGCCGAGCAGGGGACCAACAACCAGACGTTCCTGCTTCGCCAGGGGGGCGTTCGATTCGTGCTCCGGGTCAGCCAGACCCAGTCCGCCGCGCAGGCCGGCGCCGAGCACCGGATCCTGCGGCGGCTACGGTCGGCCGGACTTCCCTTCCAGGTGCCTGAACCAGTCGCCACGCCCAGCGGGGACACGGTGATCGAGACCGCGGCCGGGCCCGCCACCGTCTGCCGGTGGATCCCCGGCGTGCAGCCCGACCTCACGGGCCCGACGGCACTCGAGCGCTTCGGCCGGGCAGCCGGGCTGCTCGGCGAGGCGATGCTGGGCGTGCCACCAGAAGACGGGCTGGGGGACTGGCGCGGTAATCCTCTGGCGCACCCCGCCGTGCCGCACGTCGGCGCCCTTTGCCATCAGCTGCGCGCCGCCGGAATCAGCGCGGAGCGGGTCGCCCGCCTCGACGCCGTGGCGCGCCGCGTCGGGCAGGAGTGGCCTGCGGGCGGTGGCGCGCTGCCGACCCAGGTCATCCACGGTGACCTGGCGGCCTCGAACGTACTGGTCGACGAGGACACCGGGGAGGTGAGCGGGCTGCTTGACTTCGAGTTCGCCGGGGTCGGCTTCATGGTCCAGGACATGATGGCGGCGCTGTTCTACAGCGGGGCCCTGGAGACGCGTGACTGGCAGCTCCGCACGATGGCCTTCCTGCGGGGGTACGCCTCGGTCCGCCCGCTGGACGCCGCCGAGGCCGACGCGCTGCCCCGGCTGCTCCTCGCCCGGGCGGTCGGCAGCGCCCTGTCGCGGGCGGGCCGCTGGCTGAACGGGAAGGCACAGCTCGGCGAGGTCACCGACCGGATCCGCAAGCTGGAGGACACGACCCACTGGCTCGACGCCAACGGCGGAAAGCTCCAGTCACTCGCGGCCGCCGGCGGGCACCAGTGACTCGGAAGTACGGCTGGCGCGAGCCCCACGACATTCGGCTGGGGCGTCGACCGGACCGTCCAATGGATCACCGAGCGCATCGAGTCGGCCATCCTGGAAGCCTGACCGGCCGGCGCAGCCAGAATCCATCAGCCGCCCCTACGAGTGGTCTCAACTTGAAGAGCGACTTCCTCCTCATCGCCCTTGAGAGGGGTCTCACGCAGCCGTAAAGATCTTCGGCGACGGGAATGGCGCTACTGCCCCTATGACCTCGAACTGAACGTCGTCCTACAGGTGTCCGGAGCAGGGTGGCTCGACTTGGCGGGAAGAGCGAAAGTCGCGGCCTTGCTTGGGCCCCCTCCTGTGTCCAACCCGCGCCCACGCCGGCGTACGCGCGCAGGTGGCCGACCTCGACTCATGACCCGGAACCGTGGGGACGCATTGGGGAGAGACGTTCGCGAACGATCGGCTCCAGCCGTAGACAGCCGGACGTATGTGGCCCCCGCCCCGGCACAAAAGTGCAGGTCAGGCGGGGGTTTCTGCTGGTATCGAGAAGTAGGGCGGGTGGGACTTGAACCCACGACCCACGGATTATGAGTCCGATGCTCTGACCGGCTGAGCTACCGCCCCTTGCAAACATGCAGTCTTCCACACCTGAGCCCTCATGCCAGCATAGATCGTCCTCGTTCACTCAGCGCGTACGCCAGACACCGGGATCCATGGGTAGCGTCGGGCCATGGCGGTCAAGCTGATCTACCGGGATGTGGGCCAGTGCTCCGGCGTTTACGCCGGGGGTGAAGGCCCACGCGGGAAGGTGCTCCAGCGCCTGAGCGTGCCTTAAACCGGTCGGCTTTGCTGCTCGATGTACTGGCGCAGTACCGAGATCGGGGCTCCGCCCACCGATCCGGCGAAGTAGGAACCCGACCAGAAGTGTCCGCCCCACAGGTATTGACGCACGTGGGTCGAGTATTCCTGGCGCAAATAGCGGGCCGAGACGCCCTTGAGGCTGTTGACCAGCTTGGACAGGGCGACTTTCGGCGGGTAGTGGATGAGGAGATGGACGTGGTCGTGTTCGCCGTTGAACTCGCGCAGCTCGACCTCGAAGTCCGCGCACACGTCTCGCATGATCTCCTCGCAACGGGCCAGCATCGGGTCGGTGAACACTCCACGCCGGTATTTCGTGACGAAAACCAAATGCGCGTGGAGGTTGTAAACGACATGACGCCCAGTTCGGACATCGGGATTGGCGTTCCACCGAGGTGACATAAACCAAATGATTAGATCCGAGCCGTGGAGATGGTGAAGCGGGTGCGCGCACACCGCGCGCGCCTGAACCTCAGCGCGGCCCAATCCGGGGCGCTGGAGGGGCAGGCGCACACCGCGCGCGCCCTGTGGAACCTGTTGCACGAGTACGTCACTTTCCGGCAGGGCAAGCTCGCGACTGTCAAAGACTGCGACGAGGCGATCCGGGCGGCCCGCAAAGAGATCGACTGGCTGGGGCACCTGCCCGCCCAGGCAGCCCAAGCCGTATTGAAGACCTACCGGCAGGCGTGGGCGAACTTCTTCAACCCCGATCACCCCGCGCAGCGGCCCACGTTCAAGGCCAGGTTCCGCGCTCGGATGGCCGTGGATGTCCCCCAGGCCCGCGACCTGCACATCTGTCGAATCAACCGCAGGTGGGCAGCGGTGAACCTGCCCAAGATCGGCCGGGTACGGTTCCGGTGGACGAAAGACCTGCCCGGCCTCACCAAGGGCGGTCCGGCCGGGCGAATCACCGGGGCCCGCCTGGTCAAGGACGCCCATGGGTGGACCATCGTGTTCCGCACCGAAACCCTCCTCGACCCCTCCGCCCCCCACCAAGGGCCGGTCGTGGCCATCGACCGGGGCATCAACATCCCGTTGGCGCTGTCCACCGGGGAGAAGATCACCCACCGCAAGGAGTGGCTCTCCACCGCAGAGCGGGAGCGCCTGCTTCGCCTGCAGCGCAAGGCCGCCCGCCAGAAAGCCCACCGCAAGCCAGGTCAGAACAACAGCACCCGGCTCAACCGCACCTACGACCAGATCGCCCGGCTCCGCGCGACAGCCAAGCGCCGCGCCGTCGACTGGCAGCACCAGACCACCACCGACCTGGCCGCTCGGTTCAGCGTGATCGTGGTCGAAGATTTGCAGATCGTGAACATGATGGCGTCGGCGTCGGGGACGCTCCAGGTGCCAGGCACGAACGTTGCCCAGAAACGCGGCCTGAACCGCGCCATCGCGGGCGAAGCCTGGGCCCGTACCGTGGAATTCCTGACCTACAAGTGCGCTGAGCGGGGCGGCCGGGTCGCCACGGTTGCACCGCACGGCACCTCACGCGAATGCCACCACTGCCACACCACCATCCCCGGCAGCCGGGAGACGCAATCCCGGTTCGCGTGCAAGAACCCGCGGTGTGGGTGGATCGGCAACGCCGATACCAACGTCGCCCGCAACCAGCTTCATCGGTACAACTCCGCCGCCGGACGGGCGGTCACAGGACGTGGAGACTCCGCGATAGCGGGGCCGGTGAAGCGTCAAGCATCCTGTCCCACAGCCTCGCCCGCACCCGCGCCGAGAGCTGCTGCGTGAGCAGCACAGGAATCTCCCCTATTTATGGGGGAGAGCACGTCAAGCCTCTGATCTGCGGCGGGCGGTGCAGACGGCGGAGGTCGCGTTCGGGGATGGGCGGGAGATTCGGCTCGACTCCCGGTTGCGGGAGTGCGACTACGGGATCTACAACGGGCGGCCCGTCAGTGAGGTGGCGAGGTTGCGGCGGCGGTTCATTGAGATGCCGTGGCCCGGGGGGCAGAGCTGTCGGCAGGTGGTCGCGGAGACCGCGGCGTTTCTTGAAGAGGTGATGGACAAGTGGCAGAAGCGTACGGTGCTGGTGATCTCGCACTCGGCCAATCGGTGGGCGTTGCAGAATCTGCTTGAGGGCGTGGCGTTGGAGGAGCTTGTGGATGCTCCGTTCGACTGGAAGCCGGGGTGGGAGTACACCCTGGCCTAAGCGCCTAGAGCCCCCAAGAGCTCCCTGGCGGGCACGGGGAGGCGTGGCTCCCCGGCCCTCACTTACGAGATCGCGGCCCAGCGCGGAGGTCGGACATCAGGGCAGGTTAGGGAGCGGTGCCGAAGCCGGTGTTCCGTACCAGCCAGTCCTGGTAGACCGTGCTTCGCCGTACCACCTCCGCGTGGGTCTGTTTGGCCTGTTCCGCCACCCAGGCGGCATCCGGGGCGGCGGGGTGGTGGCCGAGGAGTTGCCGCCAGCGCAGCGGCGCGCCCGCGAGCGGGACCATCGCCAGGCCGGGGGCGGGCTGGTGGGTGGCCTGGCAGAGGGCCACGGCCCGGCCGACCCGGGCGAGGTGGGTGCAGGTGGCCACGTCGGTCTCATAGATCGTTCCCGGGGTGAAGCCGGCGCGGGCGCAGGCGGTGGCGAAGCAATCGGCGAAACAGCCGTCGCCGGGCGTGACGGCCCAGCTTTCGAGGGCGAGTTCGGACAGGTCCAGCTCCTTCTCGCCGGCCAGCGGGTGGGTCTCGGCGAGCAGGGTGAAGACCGGGTCATAGCTGATCGTCTCCCATCGCAGCGAGCCCGTGGGGGTGCCGCCGTCGCCGCAGGCGCCGGTCAGCGCGTAGTCGAGCCGGCCGAGCCCGGTCATGGCGGTGAGTTCGTCGGCCGACCATGAGGTGTACGTGCTCACCGTCCGTTCCGCGGCGAGCCGGTCGACGAGGCCGCCGAGTATCGGCCCGTTCGTGGCGCCGATGCGGAAGCCGGGGGAGGGGGCCTGGGCGAACCGTACGGCCTCGTCCTGCAGTTCCTTGGCCGCCGGGAGGAGCACGCGGGCGCGGGCGAGCACCAGCTCGCCCAGCCGGGTGGGCCGGGCGCCGTGCCTGTCGCGCTCGAACAGGGTGCCGCCGAGTACCCGCTCGATACGTTTGAGCTGTGCGGTGAGGGCCGGTTGCGCCAGCCCGAGCAGGGACGCGGCCTTGCTCACACTTCCCGCGTCCGCGACCGCGCGAACGATCCTGAGGTGCCTGAGCTCGAGGTCCATAACGGGAAGGTAAAGCGGTGATCTCCTCCCGACAATGCCCTTATGTCAGGAAATGTGACACATATTGTCGGGCGCCTTCTGGGGTAGGGGCTACTCCATGACGATGATGGGAATCGATCCAGCGCAACTCCAGGACGACGACCTGCTGCGTGAGCTGCGGCAACTGCACACCACGCGGACCGACACCTTCCTGCACGGCTCGGACGACGCGCTCGCGCGCCACACCACCCGGACCAACCAACTGGAGAGCGAATACCTGCGCCGCTACCCGGAGCGCGACATCGACCCCGGGCGGCTGAGAGAGGGAGCGAGGCGACGCTGATGGCCCGAGATCACGATGTGCAGGCACTGTCCGACGTCGACATCCACGTGTACGAGGCGGTCGCCTCGCAGGCGGTCGAGTCCGGCGGCGCGGAGCTCGGCGCGCTGATCCGCGCGACCGGTCTGGAGGAGGAAGAGGTACGCCGGAGCGTGGCCATGCTGATCGAGCAGGGCTACGTGGTGCCGCGGGGGAACGGGTTCGGCCTGGGCGCTCATACGTTCGGGCTCGACTACTGAAAACCTCGACAGGGGGCGGCGGGCCGATGGGCCGGCCGCCCCCCGGCGTTGGATGCGGGCCGGCCGCCCCCCGGCGTCAGATGCGCTTGACGCGGGCCCAGATCACGAAGGCGCCGCCGAAGACCGCCATGACCAGCCCGGTCCACAGATTGACCGCCGCCCCCACCACCCCGGCGATGATCAGGATCACCCCGTAGATCAGGAACAGTCCGCCGATCACCATTCTGATGTCGCTCACAGGATCACCCCGTACATCGCGGCGGCCAGGACGATCGCGCCCGTCCCGAGGATCACGGGCGAGCGGTACCACTTCTTGTCACCGGCCAGCGCGTCGTCCGCCAGGTCGACGGCGCTGAGCCCGTACACCAGCCCGCGCAGTTCCTCCACGGGCTTGGGCGTGGTGACCAGCGTGACCACCACCGAGACGAGCAGGTCGACGACGAAGGCCACGCCCGCGCCCCAGAAGCTGGCGTTCAGTTCGGTGCCGAAGTCCAGCATTCCGGCCTTGTACGCGATGTACGAGGCGAACGCGGACGCGGTCCCGGCCAGCAGGCCCCAGAAGCCGGCCCACGGCGTCATCCGCTTCCAGAACAGCCCGAGGATGAAGGTCGCGAACAGCGGCGCGTTGAAGAACGAGAACAGCGCCTGCAGGTAGTTCATGATGTTGGAGTAGCCGGCCGCGATGAACGCCGTGCCGACGCCCAGCGCGACGCCCGCGACGGTGGCGATCCTGCCGACCCGCAGGTAGTAGCCGTCGTCGCGGTCCTTGGCCAGGTGCGCCTGCCAGATGTCGTTGGTGAACACGGTGTTGAACCCGCTGATGTTGGCCGCCATCCCGGCCATGAACGAGGCCAGCAGCCCGGTCACCGCCACGCCGAGCACACCGTTGGGCAGCAGGTCCTGCATGAGCAGCGGGATCGCGTTGTTGTAGGCCTGACCCTTGCCCAGGTCCTTGAACAGGACGAGGGCGATCAACCCCGGCAGTACGGTCACCAGCGGGATGAACAGCTTCGGGTAGGACGCGATGATCGGGGTGAGCCGGGCGGCGTTGGTGTTGCGGGCGGATAATGCCCGCTGCACCTCGGCGAAGTTCGTGGTCCAGTAGCCGAAGGACAGCACGAAGCCCAGGCCGAACACGATGCCGAGCCAGTGGGCCTCCATCGGGTTCTTGCCCGCGCTGTCGGCCCACGTGTGCAGGCCGGCCTCGCCGAGCGCGCTCTGCCGTACCTTGTCGAACAGGCCGGAGACGCCGCCCACCTTGGCCAGCCCGAGGATGGTCAGCGGGATCAGGCCGGCCAGGATCACGAAGAACTGCAGGACCTCGTTGTAGATCGCCGACGACAGCCCGCCGAGCGTGATGTACGACAGCACGATCACCGCCGCCACCACCACCGACACCGGCAGGGGCCAGCCCAGCAGGGCCTCCATGACCAGTGCGAGCGCGTAGAGGTTGACCCCGGCGATGAGGATCTGGGCCACGGCGAAGGAGAGCGCGTTCAGGAGCTGGGTGGCGCCGTTGAAGCGGCGGCCCAGGAACTCCGGGACACTGCGTACCTTCGAGCGGTAGTAGAACGGCATCATCACGATGCCGAGGAACACCATCGCGGGCACCGCGCCGATCCAGTAGTAGTGCACGGTCATGGCGCCGTACTGGGCGCCGTTGGCCGCCATCCCGAGGATCTCGATCGCGCCGAGGTTGGCCGAGACGAAGGCCAGTCCGGTGATCCACGGGGGTAATCCACGGCCGGCCAGGAAGAAGTCGAGGCTCGAGCTGATCCGCCGCTTGGCGGCGAACCCGATGCCGAGCACGGTCGCGAAGTAGATCGCGATGAGCGCGTAGTCGAGGAGGTTCACATCAAGGCGCACGGCGTTCCCTACTACCCCGAAAAGTCAGAGTATGTCGGCGATTGCGGGCCCAGTTACCGGGCGTAATCTCGAGGTGTGGATGTCGCAGACCTGACCCCGGCGCAGGCGCGCGAGCGCTTCCGCGCGGGCGAGCGGGTGCCGACCGCGGGCTGGTGCTCCGGCTGGACGCAGGCCAATCTGATCGCCGTGCCCAAGGAGCTGGGCTACGAGCTGCTGCTGTTCGCCCAACTGAACGCACAGGCGTGCCCGGTGCTGGACGTGGGGGAGCCGGGGGCGTGGTCCACCGCCCTGTTCCCGGGCGACCTGCGTACCGATCTGCCGGGATACCGCGTCTATCGCGACGGGCGGCCGGTCGCCGACCTCGACGACGTGGTCGCCGAGTGGCGTGACGACCTCGTGGCCTTCCTCATCGGCTGCAGCTTCACCTTCGAGCAGGCGCTGCTGCGGGCCGGGGTGCCGATCAGGCACCTCGAGCTGGGGACGAACGTGCCGATGTACCGGACGAGCGTGCCCTGCCGCCCGTCCGGCCCGCTGTCAGGCCCGCTCGTGGTGTCGATGCGGCCGGTCCCGGCGGCGCTCGTGGACGTCGCGATCGAGGTCAGCGGCCACTACCCGCAGGTGCACGGGGCGCCCGTGCACGTGGGCGACCCGGCCGCGATCGGGATCACCGACCTCGGCCGGCCCGACTTCGGCGATCCGGTGGAGGTACGGGCCGGCGAGGTGCCGCTGTTCTGGGCCTGCGGCGTGACGCCGCAGGCGGTGATCATGGCCAGCGGCGTGGACTTCGCGATCGGCCATCTGCCGGGCCACATGGCGATCATCGACGCGCGCGACGACGAGTATCGGGTTCCTTAACCTGATTTGTCGGGGCGCGGTGGGATGCCCGCTCTTGACAGCTGCTCGCCGACCGACGGCGCGCCAGGGCGGTTGTCGATCTCCAGGTGCGGTACGGCCGGCGGCTCGGACACCCGGATCGCCGCCAGGTACGCCTCGAACGCCGCCAGCTTGCCCGCGTCCTTCTCCAGCCCTCTGGCCACCAGGCGCTCGCGCAGGGTCGGCCCGTCCGAGCGAACCCAGATGAGCCTGACCGGGTCGCCACCCAGCTCGCCGACCCAGCGCTCCCAGAGCCGCGCCGAGTGCACCTGCGCGGTGAACGGGCCGTCGAGCAGCACCGGGCAGCCGTGCTCGCGGATCTGCCTGGCCGTCCTGGTCATGCCCGCGTACTCGTGCGCCTTGATGTGCTCGTCGTACCACGGGCCTTCGCGTTCGCCGTGGTGCCTGCCGTACCCCCGGAGGATCTCGGTCGCGAAGTCGCCGTACAGGGTGTCCTTGTCGAGCAGGGCGGCCGGCGGGTCGAGGCGGGCGAGCAGCGCCGCCGCGACGGTGGACTTGCCCGCCCCCGGCGGGCCGCTGATCACCCAAAGCGTGCTCATGTGGTCAGTGTCGCGTACGCGGATCTGCGTACGCGGGTGACGCGGCTCGGCGGACGACCGGAGACGGGCGCGCCGACAGACTCGGCTCATGCTGACCGTGCTGTTCAGGGCGTTCCGGGTGCCGGATCTCCGTAAGAAGTTACTGTTCACGCTGGCCATCATCGGGCTGTTCCGGCTGGGGCAGATCCTGCCGGCGCCGGGGGTGGACGTCGTGGCGGTCCAGCAGTGCCTGGGTACGGCGCGTGGCGGGCTGTTCGACATGGTGCAGATGCTCAGCGGCGGCGCGATGCTGAAGCTGTCGGTCTTCGCGCTGGGCGTCATGCCGTACATCACCGCCAGCATCGTGATGCAGCTGCTGACCGTCGTCGTGCCGCGACTTGAGACGCTCAGGAAGGAAGGGCAGTCGGGGCAGGCGAAGATCACCCAGTACACGCGTTACCTGACCATCGGGCTGGCCGTGCTCAACGCCACCACGGTGGTCGCGCTGGCGCGCGGCGGGCAACTGCTGCCCGGGTGCGCGCGGCCGCTGCTGCGCGACGAGAGCCTGCTGGGCGTCGCGGTGGTGGTGGTCACCCTGGTGGCGGGGACCAGCATGGTGATGTGGCTGGGCGAGCTGGTGACCGACCGGGGGATCGGGAACGGGATGTCGATCCTGATGTTCACCCAGGTCGTGGCCTTCTTCCCGTCGTACATGTCGACCATCTTCGTGCTCAGCCCGTTCGCCTTCGGCATGCTGCTGGTGACCGGGGTGTTCCTGGTGGCGGCCGTGGTGTTCATCGAGCAGGCGCAGCGGCGCATTCCCGTGCAGTACGCCAAGCGGGCGGTGGGGCGGCGGATGTACGGCGGGAGCAGCACCTACATCCCCCTGAAGGTCAATCAGGCGGGCATTGTGCCGGTCATCTTCGCCACGTCGCTGTTGTACCTGCCGACGCTGGCCGCTCCACTGCTCGGTGACGAGGTAGGCGGCTGGGTGTCGCGGAACATCACCGCCGGCACGCACCCGCTCTACATGATCGGATTCTTCCTGCTGATCGTGGGATTCGCGTACTTCTACGTGTCGATCACCTTCAATCCCGTCGAGGTGGCCGACAACATGCGGCGGTACAGCGGGTTCGTGCCGGGCATCCGCCCTGGCACGCCGACCGCGCGGTATCTGGCGTACGTACTGTCGCGGCTGACCGCGCCCGGGGCCGTCTACCTGGGGGTGCTGGCGCTGCTGCCGCTGCTCGCGTTCGCGATCCTGCGGGATCCGAGCACCCAGCAGAACTTCCCGTTCGGGGGGACCAGCATCCTGATCATGGTGGGTGTGGGGCTCGAGACGGTGAAACAGATCGAGGCGCAGCTCCAGCAGCGCAACTACGAGGGCTTCCTCAGGAAATAGCGACGTTGGTACGGCCGGGTCGGCTGGCTGCGTTGGGACGGCCAGGCCGGCTGGTTACGTTGGGACGGCCAGGCCGGCGCGCATCGCGAACACGACCAGTTGGGCGCGGTCGCGGGCGTGGAGCTTGACCATGGCCCGGCTGACGTGCGTGCGGACGGTGTCGGGGCTGATCACCAACTCCTTGGCGATCTCCTCGTTGGACCTGCCGGTGGCCACCCAGGCGACCAGTTCGCGTTCGCGCGGCGTGAGGGTGTCGAGGCCCTCGACCGGCTCGGTGCCGTGGCGGCCGAACAGGCCGATGACCTTCCTGGTGATCGCGGGCGACAGCAGCGCCTCGCCCGCGGCCACCACCCGGACCGCGCCGACCAGCTCGTCGGGGGCGCTGTCCTTGAGCAGGAACCCGCTGGCTCCGGCCTGGAGCGCGGCGAAGATGTATTCGTCCACGGCGAACGTGGTCACCACCACGATCCTGGTGCCGCTCAGCTCGCGGTCACCGGCGATGGCCCGCAGGGTCGCCAGGCCGTCCATGCCGGGCATGCGGATGTCGAGCAGGAGTACGTCGGGACGGGTGCGGCGGATGAGCTGGAGCGCCGCCGCGCCGTCGGCCGCCTCACCCACGCACTCCAGGCCCGGCTCCCGGTCCAGCAACGCCCTGAGCCCCATCCGTACGACGGCCTGATCGTCGGCGACGGCCACCCGGATCACCGGCCCCTGCTCGGCTTCTTTGGCTTCCTCGGGTTCCTCGGCTGAGGCGGGGGTCACGTGAGGTCTGCCGGGGAGTCGGCGGTGTTGTGGCGAGCTGAGCCGGTCTGGAGTGCGGGTTGCTGCGGGAATGTGGCGAGGACCTGGAAGCCGCCGCCGTCCCGTGGGCCCGCCGTGAAGTGTCCACCTGCGGCGAGCACCCTGGTCCGCATCCCGGCCAGTCCCCGGCCCTCGGACGTCCCTGCTCGGCCGTGCTCCTCGGTCGTTCCCAGCCGGCCGGCGGCTGGACCAGTGCTTCGGAGGGCGCCTCGGTCAGCGATTTCCAGGACAAGCAGCCCAGCCGGGTCGCTGGACAGCCGGACGAGCGCCTGTGTCGGGCCGGCGTGGCGCAGGACGTTGGTGAGCGACTCGCGTACCACCCCGTAGACGGTCGCGCTGAGGTGAGCGGGCACGACGGGGTCGGCGGGCTCCACGTCCACCGCGAGCCCTGCGGCCCGGACCCCGTCGATGAGGCTCGGCAGGTCGTGGGCGCCGTCCCGCGCGTCATTGGCGCCGGCGCGCGGGTCATGGGTGCTGTCGCGCGGGTCGAGCCGGTCGAGTGCGGCGCGTAGCTGGGTGAGCGCCGTCGTGCTGGTCTCCCTGATCGCCAGCAGCGAGGCGCGCGCCTGCTCGGGGTCGTCGTCGAGCGTGACGAGCGCGAGCCCGGCCTGCAGGGCGATGGCCGCCAGCCCATGCCCGGCGGCGTCGTGCACCTCCCCGGCGATCCGCGCCCGCTCGGCGGCGAGTACATCCTCCCGGGGCCCGCCACCCGATGCGGCGTCACCCACTGCGCCGTCACAGGGGACGTCGGCGTGGAGGGCGCCGTCGCAGGGGGCGTCGTCACGGAGGGCGCGGACCGTGCGGTGTGCCGGGGCGAGGCTGTGGGCCGCCGGGATGCCCCAGGCCCTGGCGGGCGTCGCGGTCGCCAGCGAGCCGGTACGTACGGCATCGGCGGTGACACCGGCTCGTGCAGCGTCGGCGGTGGTGCCGGTTCGTACGGCATCGACAGGTAGGCCGGTTCGTGCGGTGTCGGCGGCGGTGCCCACTCGTGCGGCATCGGTGGAAGTGCCGGCTCCTGCCGTGCCCGTGGAGATGGCCGGTGGCGGCTCGGCCTCCGCGGCGGCCGCGGCAGCGGCGGCGCGTGCCTGGGCCAGGCCGCTGAAGGACCACGGGACGGCCAGCCAGCCGGCCCAGGCCAGCATGATCACGACCGGGACGTCACCCAGCCGGGCCATGCGGGACAGCGCCTTGAACGGCCCGCGCGGGCCGTCACCGCTGTGCGTGTGCTCGGTCACCGTCCCCCCACCTGGCCAGGCTCGCTCAGCCCATAATCCTAGCCAGTTTCCGGCCCTCCGGTTGGCGGCTGGACCGCCCGAACCCCCACGAGACGATCTTGTGGGGGTTCGGCTGGCCGCCACCTGGAGCGCCTGCCAATCTGGAGCGCGCCCGCCAACCTGGGGTGCGGCCAGCAACCTGGGGCGCAGTTGGCAACCCCGGTCACCTGGGGCGCGGTTCGGGTCAAGCGACTCCGCCTGGAGCGCCGCCGGCCACCTGCAGCGCCGTCCAGGTCAGGCGGCTCCGCTGGTGAGCCAGCGCAGCGGGTTGTCCCGGGTGACGAGGCGGATCGTGTCCTCGGTCACCCCGGACTCGCGCAGGCGCGGCAGCAGCGTGTGGAAGAGGTGCGCGTACCCGGGCCCGCCGTACCGGTTGACCTGCGCGATCCGGCTCACGCCGGTGCTGAGCAGGAGGCGGTCGGCGTGGCCGTCCTCGATGAGGGCGAGCGCGATCCTGGCCGACTGGTCCGTGCCGAGGCTGAGCGAGCCCAGGCTGACGTACGCACCGGCCTCGGCGATCTTGCGGGCGACGGCCGGGTCGCTGCCCGCGTAGCCCACGCTCACCCTGTCGCCCGCCAGGCCCTGGGCGAGGAGGATCTCCAGCATGGCCAGCCCGTTGTGCCCGTACGTGGCCACGGGCAGGCGGGAGGCCAGCGCGGCGCGGGCGGCGGCGATGAGGCCGCGCTCCTCGGCCGGGCTGGGTTCGGTGCCGCAGCAGCCGGCCTGGCCGATCACGCCGGGGAACACGCCGATGTCGTCGAGGCCGTCGGAGATCTCGCTCATCAGCCGCCTCGTGAGCGTCTCGACGTCCGTGTCGCGGGGACCGCTGAACGGTCCGGCGAACAGGCCGGTCGAGGCGATCACCGGAACCCGGCTGCCCATCGCGATCCTGGCCAGGGCGGCGGCGTCGCGGCCCATACCCAGGCAGGTAAGATCGATGATCAAGCCGAGGTGGTCGGACTGGCGCACCTCGCGGAGTTCGGTGGTGACGGTCTGGTCCTCGTCGAGCCACCGATAGGGGTCGGAGTCGATGCCGGTCGCCCAGCGCATGTCGGTGCGCAGGTGCTCGCGGGGAAGGACGGCGCCGTCGATGGCGGTCGCGGGTACGGGACCGGTGACGGTACGAAGCATGGCCTCGGGCATAGGAGACGGTAACCGATTTTTGCCCGAAGTCGCCTATAAAAGCATGAAATTTTACGTTTTGAGCGGTTTGTCGATTTGGCGGGTTG
Organism: Nonomuraea sp. NPDC048901; assembly: GCF_040649695.1. Classification (NCBI taxonomy): domain Bacteria; kingdom Bacillati; phylum Actinomycetota; class Actinomycetes; order Streptosporangiales; family Streptosporangiaceae; genus Nonomuraea; species Nonomuraea sp. NPDC048901. The sequence goes on from NZ_JBEZFW010000031.1 coordinate 56,013, forward strand.
TCGGGTTGGTAAGGCAGCCTATTTCAGGGCCGCTGGGCCGTATCCTGGGGGGCACATCGACCGTGCGGGGGAGTACGTTGCCGATCCAGGACTCCGAGACCGGAGACGCCGACGCGATCAAGGATGAGTCGGCAGACCGTTCCAGCATGCCCGAGCGCCGGTCGGGCATCCACGGCTGGCTGGACGGCATTCGATCCACCCGCGCGGGCGCGCTCACGCTGAAGATCGTCATCGGCGCCATCGGCGCGATCATGGTGGTGGGCGGCCTGATCATGGTGCCGTTCCCCGGGCCGGGCTGGCTGGTCGTGTTCGCGGGGCTGGCCGTGCTGGCCACCGAGTTCCACTGGGCGCGCCGGGCGCTGGAGTTCGGCAAGCGGGTGCTGCACGACTGGACCGAATGGTACAAACGGCAGGGCTGGACGGTCCGCGTCATCGTGCTCATCGTGACCGTGGCCGTCGCGGCCGTGATCGTCTACATCGGGCTCAGAACGCTCGGCATCGATCTGATCGCGCTGGCCCAGCGCGTTATCTAGACCGGGTCGTTATCGCTGCCGGAATTCGGGCCATCCGGTGCCTATTCTGCGGGGCGTGATCGCCCACATCGCCGTCGCCGTGTCGCTCGCCCTGCTCGCTCCGGCCTCACCCACCGGTACCGCCGTGCTCCCCGCCGTCCAGGCCGGGCTCCCGACCGCTCAGGCCGGGCTCCCGACCGCTCAGGCGGACACACTGCTCCTTCCCGGCATCAGCGTGAAATATCAGGAAAAAGCGGGTGATCCCGTACGGCTCAGCAGCTACGGCCTGGGCACCAAGAGCACCTACCTCAGGACCAGGACCGGCAACGCGTTCGCCAGGCAGCCGGCCCTGTCGGAGGCGGCGGTCTCACCCGACGCCGCCACAGTGGCCGGCGTCCCGAAGTCCTACCGGGCGGGCTACGACTCGCTCCTGCTCACCGACCGCGCCAGCGGCCAGACCAGGCGGGTGCGTACGGTCAAGAAGCCCCTGGCCGCCTCGTACATCTCATGGTCGCGCGACAGCAAGCGCGTGGCGCTCACCGTCGAGCAGAAGGCCGGCGGGAACTGGCGGACCGTCGGCTTCACCGTCGTCGACGTGGTGGCGGGCACCGCGCGCACGGTCCGCCCGGCCGGGCTCGACGGGAGCGCGGACTTCGGGTGGAGCCCCGGCGGCGACCTCGTCGCCAGGTTCGGCGACGGCCTGCGGACCTACCGGGCCAGTGACGGCGCGACTCTGCGCACGTTCGTGGGCGTCGGACCGCCGACCGGCCCGGAGGACGCCTACTCGCCGTCGGGCAGCCGCCTGACCACGTGGTGCCCGGCACGCTTCACGCAGCAGCTCTGCGTGGTGAACCCGGCCACCGGCAAGATCGCGAGCCGGGTGGCCGTCAGCCCGCCGATGCTGTTCGGCTGGTGGGACGAGAGCCATGTCATCGCGGTCATGCCCCACCAGAGCGTCTACCGCCTGTCGGTGCTCGACCTGACGAGCAAGGTGACACGGGTGCTGGCCGACATCCCGTCCCAGACGTGGAAGGCGAACCTCTGGCTGACCTTCCACCGGGGCTAGAGGTAGAGGCCGGTGCCGTGGTCGGTCTCCTGCGTGGCGACGGCGTGCAGGTCTCGCTCGCGCATGACGAGGTAGACCTGCGCGTGCAGCTCCACCTCGAACTGGTCCTCCGGGTTGAGCAGCACTTTGTCGCCTACCTTGACCGCGCGCACGTTCGAGCCGACCCCGCAGACCTCGCCCCAGGCCAGCCGGTTGGCCATCTTGACCGTCGCGGGGATGACGATCCCGGAGCCGCTGCGCCGCTCCTCGGTCTCTTGCTCAAGCCGGATCATCACCCGGTCGTTGAGCATCTGGATCTCGAACTTGGGTGCTACCACGCGCTCAGTTTACGGTCATCCGGACTCCCGCGAACCGGCAATGGCGACGTCAGGGCAGTGTGAGCTCGGCGAAGACGGGCCGATGGTCGGTCTTCGCCAGCGATTCGACCGAGAACGCGCGTACCCCCATCCCGGCGGAGGCCAGCACATGGTCGATCACCACACCGGGAGCCCGCCCGCCGCTGGGCCAGTACGTCGCGGTGAAGCCCCGTCCGGTGACGTCCGCCGCGTCGCGGTAGCCGGCGGCCAGCAGGTCGCGCATCGGTACGTGGTCGAGCGTGGCGTTGAAGTCGCCGGCGAGCACCCGCGCGGCGCCGCCGCCGCGAGGCAGCGCGACCAGCCCCTGCTGCCAGCAGGGCGTACGTCCCTCGTACTTGGGCGCGCACGGATGCACCGACACCACCTCGATCTTCGTCCCGCCCGGATCCGTGACCACCGCCCTGGCCTGCCCGAACGCGCCGAACTGGATGGCCGGCCCCGCCGTGAGCGGATAGCGCGAGTAGACGCCGGAGCCGCCCACGCCGGGCAGCGCCCGGACCACGGCCTGCGGCAACGCCTTGCGCAGACCCGCCCGGTCCAGGGCCGCCGCGGCCTTCGGGGTGAGCTCCTGCAGCGTCAGGACGTCCGGCCGGAGCCTGGCGACCAGGTCCATCAGCCCCGCCGTGTCGGCCGAGCCCACCATCAGGTTGGCCGCCAGCACCCGCAGCGTCCTGCCGCCCGCGACCGGCTCGCCGTCGGCGAACCAGCGAGGTAGTACGGCCAGCGCCAGGGCCGCCACGGTGACGAGCGCGACCGCCCCGGCGACCCACCGCCGCAGCGCCCCGGCCAGGGCGAGGGCGAGCACGGAGGCCGCCGCGGCGTACGGCGTGAACGCCACGATCGGCACCCACGGCCACAACCCGTCGTACGGACTCACCCGCAGCGCCGCCCACACCGCGAGCGGAGCCACCACCAACCACACCAGAACGCTCACCAAAGTTCGCACCCGCACCTCCTCCCATGTATCGCCACGAATCATCACAGAGGTTCACGTCATGAGATGGTGGGCTCCATGCGCGACGCGGAAGCCAGGGTCCTCCAGGCCATCGACGACACCGACACCGTGCACCTGCTGGCCGAGACCGTCAGAGTGCCCAGCGTGACCGGCACCGACGCGGAGTCCGAGTTGCAGCACCGCGTCGCCCGCGTGCTCACCGAGGCCGATCTGGACGTGGACGTCTGGAAGCTGGACCTCGACGACCTCGGCCGCCGCGCGGGCTTCCCCGGCACCGAGGCGCCCCGGGCCGAGGGCTACGGCGTGGTGGCCGTGACCGGCGGCGAAGGCACCCCGGCACTGGCCTTGCAGGGTCACGTCGACGTCGTGCCCATCGGCGACCTGGCCCAGTGGGCGGGACACGACCCGTTCGCCGCCAGGATCACCGGCGACACCCTGCACGGCCGCGGCGCCTGCGACATGAAGGCCGGGCTGGTGGCCAATCTCGCCGTCGTCCGCGCGCTCAAGAAGGCCGGGGTACGGCTGGCCCGGCCGCTCGCCGTGCACTGCGTGGTCAGCGAGGAGGACGGCGGCCTCGGCGCGTTCGCCACGCTGGCCAGGGGGCACACGGCGGAGGCGGCGGTCATCACCGAGCCGACCAGTGGCGCCGTCATCACGGCCAACGCGGGGGCGCTGACGTTCCGGCTGGAGGTGGTGGGCCGGGCCGCGCACGGGGCCACCCGGTACGAGGGGGTCAACGCGGTCGAGGTGTTCTGGCCGGTGTTCGAGGCGATCCGGCGACTGGAGGCCGAGCGCAACCGTGACGTGCCGGCCATCTTCGCCGGGAACGCGATGCCGTACCCGATCGAGATCGGCACCGTGCGGGCGGGCGACTGGGCCAGCAGCGTGCCCGACCTGCTCGTCGCGGAGGGCCGGATGGGCGTCCGGCTCGACGAGGACCCGGCGGCGGCGCGGGCCGCGTTCGAGGAGGCGGTGCTGACGGTCGCGCACCCGTGGCTGCGCGACCACCCGCCGGCGATCACCTGGCCGGGCGGCCAGTTCGCCAGCGGGCGGCTGCCCGAGGCACACCCGCTGCTGGCGGAGGTGACCGGGGCGATCGCCGACACGACGGGCGCGCGGCCGATGGAGAAGGCCGCGCCGTACGGGAGCGACCTGCGGCTCTACGCGGCCGGCGGGATCCCGGCGCTGCACTACGGCCCTGGCGACGTACGGTACGCGCACGCCCCCAGGGAGCAGGTCGAGCTGCGCGAACTGCGCGAGGTCACACGAGCGCTGGCAACGCTCGTGGTGCGCCGTTGCGGAACACTTTGAGCAGCGCCCCCAGGCTCATCAGCGACGGCGGCGCGTCCATCAGGTTCGACACGCGGAGGAAACGCCTGGCCAGGTCCGCATCGTGTGCCGCCGCCGCGTGGAAGCGCCCCAGGTAGGCGTTGATCATCCGGATCTTCGGCGTGAGCTCACCTTCCACACCGGACAGCCGCAGGTCACCGCCGACCACGATGTCCCATGGCGCGTCGAGCACCTTGGTGATCCGCCTGAAGAACGGCAGCGGCCGCAGATCCGGGTCGAGCAGCGCCTTGGCCTCCAGCGCCGCGACCGACATGCCCTGGCCGTAGAACGGGTTGAACGCGCAGACGGCGTCCCCGACCACCAGCAGGCCCTCGGGGAAGCGCGAGAGTCGCTCGTAGCGATACCTGACGCTGGCCGGGGTGTGGTACGAACGCGGCTCCCCGATCGGCTCCGCGACGGTGATCAGCTGGTGCAGGTCAGGGGCGGGCAGCGTCTCGGCGAACGCGGCGAACTGCCGGAGTGGGAGCTCCGGCCCGTTGCCGGTGTACCCGGCCATGGTGACGATCCAGCGGTCGCCCTCCAGCGCCAGCGCCACCCCGCCGCGCGGGATCTCGGCCGTCGGCGCCACCACGAGCACCAGGTCGCCGCCGAGCTCGTGCGGCCGGCGGCGGAACTCACGCGTGCCGTACCTCAGGTCGATCGTCACCCGCTCCTCGGCGGGCCGCTCGTAGCCGAGCTCGGCCAGCCAGTACGGCGTACGCGAGCCGCGCCCCGAGGCGTCGACGACCAGGTCGGCCGGCATCGGGTCGCCACTCGCCAGCCCTACGCCGCATACCCGGCCCCGGTTGGCGAGCAGATCGGTGACGGGGCGGTCGTCCAGCACCCGCACCCCCGGCAAGGCGCTGACGCGGCGGCGGATCTGCCCTTCGAGCAGCGTGCGGCTGACCGACAGCCCGATCAGGCCGCTCTCCGCGCGGGCGTGTGTATACCCGCTGTGGATCCAGCGGGCCCGGCTCTGCAGATCGCCCATGAGCGCGCCCTGCGCGACGAGCTCGGCGGTGAGCCCCGGCAGCAGCTCGTCCATGACCTCACGGCCCCTGGCGAGCAGGCCATGCGCGTGACGGCTCTGGCCGACGCCCCTGCGATGAGCGTCGGCCGAGGGCAGTGTGTCGCGGTCGATCACGGTGACTCTGGCGTACCTGCGGTGCAGAGCGGCGGCGGACAACAGGCCCGCCATGCTCGCGCCGATCACGATGGCGTGATCCATGATGGTTCCCCCTGAGAAAGTTGTGGCTTCCAGAGGGTCACCCGCGCCCGCCGCCCGCTTCCACGTCCTTTGGCACGCTCCAAGAACTATGTTCTACGAGGACTCCACCGGCAGGCCCGCCGTCACCCAGTCCTCGATCCCCTCGACGTACCTGCGCACGTTCGTGTAGCCAAGGGAGGTCAGGCGGCGGGCGACGGCCTTGCTGTTGTTGCAGGCCGGGTTCGAGCAGTAGGTGACGATCGGCGCGTCCTTGTCGGGCAGCAGAGCGGGCGCCCGCTCGACGACCTCGCTCTCGACCAGCGCGATGGCACCAGGCAGGTGCTGCTGTTCGTAGTAAGCGCCGCCGAGCGTGTCGAGCACGGTGACCGTGCCGAGTGCGGCTCGGAGCTCGTCGCGGGTGATGGTCATTGTGGCCTCCGGTCCAAATGGACTACAGTCCGGTTTGTGGATGGCTCGAAAGCTAACGGACCGCGGTCCGGTTCGTCAAGACAGAGACTGGAACTGCTTCGCGGGGGCCCGGTCAACGAACGTGCGGACGCGGCGCGCAACAGGGAGAAGGTCCTTGCCGCCGCGGCCAGACTGTTCGCTGAGAAGGGTGTCGAAGCGGTCTCCATGGATGCGATAGCGACGGAGGCCGGGGTGGGGAAGGGCACGTTGTTCCGCAGATTCGGGGACAAGTCGGGGCTGGCGGTGGCGCTGCTCGACGAGCGCGAGCGGGTGCTGCAGGAACGCATCCTGTCCGGCCCGCCGCCGCTAGGCCCCGGCGCGCCCGCGCGCGACCGGCTCACCGCCTTCGTCGACGCCTATCTGGACTACGTGTTCGCCCACCTCGACCTGGTACGCATGTCCGAGACGGCCAGTCCGGGCGCCCGCTACCGGATCGGGGCCTACCGCTTCTGGCACCGCCACGCGGCCATCCTGCTGGCGGCCTCGCGCCCGGGGTCCGACGCGGACGTCCTGTCCCACGCGCTCCTGGCGGCGACCGCCGCGGAGGTGGCGGGCGTGCTCAGGGAGGAGTACGGCGAGGCCCGCGCCCGCGACGCGATCACCGCCCTGGTCGGGGCCCTGGTGGGCTGAGAGCGGGATGAGAGGGGGGAGCCGGTGGATCAGGCCGTCGTTCTCACCTGGCGGCGCGCCTCCGGGATGATGAGCGGAGTGCCCGACTGTGGGTCTTCGATGATCTCGCAGCGCAGGTCGAACACCTGGGCGACCAGGTCGGGCGTGACGATCCCGGCCGGGTCGCCCTCGGCCACGATGGCGCCGTCGCGCATGACGATGAGGTGCGTGGCGTAGCGGCACGCCTGGTTGAGGTCGTGCAGGACCGCCACCATCGTGCGGCCGGCCTCGTGCAGGTCGGCGCAGAGGTCCAGCACCTCGATCTGGTGGGAGATGTCCAGGAACGTGGTCGGCTCGTCGAGCAGCAGGATCGGCGTCTCCTGGGCCAGCGCCATCGCCAGCCATACGCGCTGCCGCTGGCCGCCGGACAGCTCGTCCACGATCCGGTCGGCCAGTTCGGACACGTCGGTGGCGCGCATCGCCTCGCTCACCGCGGTCTCGTCCGCGCGTGACCACTGCCGCATCAGCTTCTGGTGCGGGTAGCGGCCGCGGGCCACCAGGTCCGTCACGGTGATGCCGTCGGGCACGATCGAGCTCTGCGGCAGCAGCCCGAGTCGCCTGGCCACCTCCTTCGACGGCAGTGAGGTGATCACGCTGCCGTCGAGGTGGACCGCGCCCTTCCTGGGCTTGAGCATTCTGGCCAGGGCGCGCAGGAGGGTGGACTTGCCGCAGGCGTTCGGGCCGATGATCACGGTGAACGACTCGTCGGGGATCGTCACGTCCAGCTCGGCCGCCACGACGCGCTGGTCGTAGGCGAGGGTGAGGTCGCTGCCCGACAGCCGGGCGGACCGGGGGGTTGCCATCAGTGGCGGTCCTTTCGCGCGAACATCAGTGGCGGGCTTTTCGGAGGAGCATCAGTGGCGGTCCTTTCGGAGGAGCAGGGCGAGGTAGGCGCCGCCGATCGCGGCCGTGAGCACGCCGACAGGCAGTTGTGTGGGGGCGAGTACGCGCTGGGCGGCCAGGTCGGCGCCGGTCAGGAGGACGGCGCCCATGAGCGCCGAGGCGCCCATCGTCACGCCGGGCGACCGGGTCAGCCGCCTGGCCAGCTGCGGAGCCGCCAGGGCGACGAAGATGACCGGTCCGGCGGCGGCCGTGGCGACCGCGCACAGCAGCACGCCCGCGGTGATGGCCGTGGCCCGTACGGCCTCGACCCTGATGCCCATGGCCCGCGCCGAGTCGTCGCCCATCTCCAGCATTCGCATCGGCCGCGACACGGCGGCGCAGACCGGGAGCAGCGCCGCGAGCGCCACCGCCACCGGGATCGCGTGGTCCCAGCCGCGCCCGCTGAGGCTGCCCGTGAGCCACGCGCCCGCGGTCGCGGCGTCGTTGATGTTGGCCCTGGTCAGCAGGTAGGAGTTGGCGGACAGGAGCAGCGCGTTCGCGCCGATCCCGACGAGGACCAGCCGGTAGCCTTGCACGCCCCCGCGATGGGCCAGCGCGTACACCAGCACGGCGGTGCCGACGCAGCCCGCCAGCGCGCCGCCCGCGATCTGCAGCGCCGTGCCGCCCGCGATCACGCCGAGGATGCCGCCCGTCGAGGCGCCGGCGGTGAAGCCGATGAAGTCGGGGCTGCCGAGCGGGTTCCTGGTCAGGCTCTGGAAGATCGCGCCGCTCAGGCCGAACGCCGCGCCCACCAGCAGCCCGGTGACCACCCGGGGCGCGCGCAGCTTGCTCACGATCAGCTCGGCGACGGGCGTGCCCTGGCCGAACAGCGCGGTCAGCACGTCGGGTACGGACACGGTGAACTCGCCGGTCGAGATCGCAGCCACGGTCACGGCGAACGCGACCAGGACGAGGACCAGGGCGACGACGAGGGCCCGCGGCGCCAGCCGTACGGACCAGGGACCGAAGCGGAAGCTCATAGCGCGGCCAGCCTCCTGCGCCTGGCCATCAGGATGAAGATCGGCGCGCCGACCACGGCGCACATGATGCCCACCTGCACCTCGCCGGGCCGGGCGATGAGCCGCCCGGCCACGTCCGCCGCCAGCAGCAGCGCCGGAGCGGCCAGCAGCGTGTACGGCAGCACCCACCGCTGATCCTGGCCCACCACCGCGCGTACGGCGTGCGGCACGGCCAGCCCGACGAACCACAGCGGCCCGGCCGCCGCCGTGGCGGAGCCGCAGAGCAGCGTGACCGACACGGCCGTGAGGACCCGCGTACGGGTGACGGCCACGCCCAGGGCCTTGCCGGCGTCGTCGCCGAGCGCCAGCATGTTCAGCGGCCTTGCCAGCAGCAGCCCCACCACCAGGCCGACGACCATGAAGGGCGCGATCCGCAGCAGCACGTCGGAGGTCTGCCCGGCCAGCGAGCCGGTGAGCCAGAACCGCATCCGGTCGAACGTCTGCGGGTCCATGCGCAGGATGGCCGAGGCCACCGCCGTGAACACCATGCCGACGGCGATGCCGGCCAGCGCCAGGCGTACCGGACCGGCGCCCGAGCGGCCGGCCGAGCCCAGCGCGTAGACGACGACGGAGGCCACGGCGGCGCCGCCGAAGGCGAACCACACGTAGACGGCCGGGTCCGTGAGCCCGAACAGCCCGAGCGCGAGGGTGACACCCAGCGCGGCGCCCTCGTTGATGCCGAGCAGGCCCGGATCGGCCAGCGGGTTGCGGGTCAGGCTCTGCATCAGCGCGCCCGCCAGCCCGAGCGCGGCCCCCACGCCGATGCCCAGGAGGGTCCGCGGGACGCGTAACTCGCGGATGACCGTGTGGTCGCCGGACCCGTTGGGGGCGGTCAGCGCGTCCAGCACCGTGGACAGCGGCACCGATCGGGCGCCCAGCGCCACGCTGGCCATCGCCCCCAGCACCAGCACGCCGAACACGACCACCAGCCCACCGGCCAGCGCCGCCGGACGCCCCCGGGACGCCACGGGCTCGACCTCGGCCGGGCGCTCTTTTACCGCGGGCAACCCGCACCCCTTTCGTCACGGTCACATTTAGGCGAGGCTAAGGTAAAGCCCCACAACCAAGGCAAGCCTAACCTTAGGAGATGGACATGTCGGGACCGGTACTGCCTCGCAGGGGCTTTTTCGCGGCCACGGCGGGCGTCGCGGCGGCCCTGACGCTGGCGGCCTGCGGCGGCGAGGGCGCCGCCACCCAGGCGGCCCCGACCGGCGCGTCGGGCGCGGCCAGCGCGTGGACGTTCACCGACGACCGGGACAAGAAGCTCAGCCTGCCCAAGCGCCCCACCCGGGTGGTCGCCCAGGTCGGCGCCGCGGCGGCGCTGTGGGACTTCGGCGTGCGCCCGGTCGGCGTCTTCGGCCCGCACAAGCTCAAGGACGGCGCCAGGGACCCCCAGGTGGGCAACGTCGACATCACCAAGGTCACGGGGCTGGGCAACGTGTGGGACGAGTTCAACGTGGAGCAGTACATCGCGCTCCAGCCCGACCTGCTGGTCAGCAGCATGTACATCAAGGGCACGCTCTGGTACGTACCGGAGAAGTCGAAGGCCACGATCGAGCAGATCGCCCCGACGGCCGGCATCATGCTCACCGGGCGCAGCGCCATGGAGGTGATCGGCAAGTACGAGGAGCTGGCCACGTCGCTGGGCGCGGACCTGCAGGGGGTGCCGGAGGCCAAGGCCCGGCTGGCGGCGGCCGGCAAGGAGCTGGCCGCGTTCAAGGACCTCAAGATCCTCATGGTCTCGGCCGGCCCCGACGCCATGTGGGTGGTGAACCCGCCGGAGTATCCGGACATCGTGCACCTCACCCAGAACGGCCTGACCGTCGTCACGCCCGCCAAGGTCGACGAGGGCGGCTTCTTCCAGACGCTGAGCTGGGAGAACGCCGACACCTACGACGCCGACGTCATCCTCTACGACACCCGCACCCAGTCGCTCAAGCCCGCCGAGATGATGAAGAAGCCCACCTTCGCCAAGCTGCCCGCCGTCAAGGCCGGGCATCTCTACCCGTGGAGCGCCGAGGCCCCCTACAGCTACCAGGGCTACGCCGACTTCGTGGAAGGCCTCGTGGCCAACCTGAAGAAGGTATGAACGCTTGTCCTGATTCGCTGAGCGAATGTGGGTGGAGATGTGTTTCGGATCATCCGATCGTCTGTTTCGTGCCGGGATCGGCGAGCGGTGGGGTTGGGTGACTCCGGGATTGTCGGTGGCGGTGTGTAGCGTCGCGTGCACATGATGTGACTGATGGTTCGGGGAGGGGCGGGTGCGCATGGTGGCGTTGGTGGCGACCGCATCCTGTACCGGGTATCGGGCTGTGGTGGAGGCGAGTGGGGAGGTGGTGGCCGGGCCGGTGCTGGGTGAGCGGGTGGCCTGGCTGACCGCGCTGACCCAGGCGATGACGGCCGGGATCGTCGCTGAACGGTGGGATGCGCGGGATCTGGATCTTCTGGCCGGTGGGGTGGGGCCGGATGGGCGGGTGTTGCCGATCAAGGGGTGGGTGGCGATCCGCCGGCTGGGCTGGGGGTGTGCTGCCGCAGCGGGCAGTGGTGGGGTGTATCTCTCGGATCGGGTGCGGCGGTGCGCGGAGGAGCAGGCGGCTCGCATGTTGCGGGCGGCGGTGCATCGGCGGGGCGTCGTGGCGGCGATCTTGGCCACGTGGCCGCGGGATCCCCGGCGGCGTGACGAGGTGGAGCGGAAGGCGTTGCGCGCGGCGCTGCCGCAGGGGGTCAGCGCCGCCGAGATCCGTAACCGTACCCGGCAGATCCGCGCCGTGCTGGAGCGCGATGGCGTGTTGCCGGGTGACCTCACCGAGGTGGAGGAGCCGCCCCGGGTGGCCGCCCAGGCAGTGCTGGCGGCGGCCGACAGGCAACTGGTCACCCTGATTCGCACCGGCGAGTCCAGCGCGATGTTGCGGGTGCAGTTGCCGCTGAAGGCGACTCCGGCCTCCCGCAAGGATTGGGCGTGGCATGCCATCGCGATGACGCTGCCGCCCACTGTCGGAGCCCAGGCCCGGCCGTGCACTCCCACGGTGCGCATCGCCGACGGCCGGGTGCGTATCGATCTGCCGTTCCAGAGCCCGATCCCCTCAGCGCGGGCAGTCGGCCACACGGTGGCTCTGGGCTTGGACTGGGGCGTGAACACGCTGCTGACCGGCTCCGTCGCCCGGCTGCGCGACGGCCAACCGCGCGAGGGCCGGGTGTGCACCGACGGGCGGATGCTGCGCTACGACGCCACGGTGATCTCGGCCAAGCTGCACCGGCTGCGCGGCCACCGTGAACACCTGGCCGCCAAACGCGATCACTGCGCGGCACTGCTGTCCGGGCTGAATACCGCCGATGCCCATGATGTGCGCCGTGTGGCGCTGGAGCGCGGGCTACGGGTAGTGGCGGTGGAGCATGAGCGGGTGTGTGCCCGGATCCGGCGGCTTGATCATGCGCTGGCCTGGTCGGCGGCGCGGTGGGCGGTGGATCAGGCGGTCGCGCTCGGTGCCGGGGCGATCTATCTGGAGGATCTGGCCACGCTGGAGGCGCGTGGGGTCCGCCGGGGCAATGCGGCGTTGTCGGGGCAGGTGCGCGGCATGGTGATCGAGGCGATCCGGCATCTGGCCGCCAAGGACGGTGTCGCGGTGGTGACGGTGCCCGCACGGGGCACCTCCCGCTACTGTCCACGCTGCGGTGAGGGTGGCAGCGTGCTGCGGCATGTTCCGGCGCCTGACCGGCCGGGCGAGCGTGGCTGGAAGTGGGCCTACTGTCCGGCGTGCGGGCTGTCGTGCGACCGCGATCATGCCGCGGCCGAGCGGATCGCCGCCCGCGGCCTGCTCGGCCAGCGCCACACCCGGACCGCCCCGGGCACCGGCGTGCGCACCATCGCGGTGGTGGTGGAAGGCAACGTGACCCGGGCGCGCCGCCGCAACAGGCCCACCCGCGCGGCTCGTCGGGCCCGGCGCACCCAGACCGATGTGCATCCACGCCCACCGGCCCGGGCGCGCGCCAAGACCCGGCCGACCCCCAAACGGCGGCAGGTCAGCCGCACCAAGACGTTCAGCCGTGTGCCCGACCGGCGCACGGTGCCCGCCCCCGACCCCGGCACGCCCGGGATGGGAAAGCGTCCGGCGGGCCAGGCACCCCAGGCATCCCGCTCACCGGCGGGACGTACAGGGCCTGTACGCAATTCTCACCACCGGACTGGCTTCCACCGTGTCGCAGCCACCCCCGTACTCCCCCTGGGAACGTACGCAGGTGGCCCGCCACGCGCCACGCCCGCCCGGAATGCCGGAAATCCCCCGGCAAACACAGAGAATCGCAGACGCTAATAAGCTCCCGTGACCTCGACGATCTCGGCCAGCGGGAACTCCAGGTAGTCGCCGGCCTCCTCGCACCAGGCGTCGAGGGCGCCGCCCTTGAGTTCGCCATGGCTGATCGTCGCGGTCAGGCCGTCGGTCAGCGTGATGCCGGCCCGCACGCCGCGGTCCACGACGAAGCCCAGCAGCGACTGCTGCGCCGTGGGCAGCCTGGTCGCCATCCGGCCGATGACGGCCCAGGTGCGCCCGGCGCGCTCGTTCGCCGCCCGGCTGGCGCTGATCAGGCGGGCGGCGTGCTCGTGCGGGTCGGGGATCGGTTCGGCGATGATGTGCGGGATCGCCTCGGCCCCGCCGATCGCCGCCAGCTCCGACAGCTCGGCCACCTGGCCGCCGGGCAGCAGGATGAGCTTGCCGTTGTGGGGCTCCTCGACGCGGGTGCGGCGGATCGTGATCTCACCGCCGTCGGTGACGGGGACGGGCGAGTAGCCGTGCTCGCGCAGCGCGGCGAGTGTCCGTTCGGCGCCCGCCGAGCTCACCAGCACGGTGGGCGCGAGCAACCGCAGGCCGAGCCGGCTCAGCCGCCGGTGAGCGGCGATCTCGGCGAGCAGGGTCGGGTCGGAGGCCTGCACCACGCAGCCCACCGTGGTCACCGTCACCTCGCCGTGCCGGCGGGCCACGTCGCGTACGAGGTATTCGAGCGGCTGCGGGACGGTGCCGACGCCGGACAGCTCCTCCAGCAGCTCGTCGGCCTCGTAGCCGTGGTCCAGCGCGCGGCGCACGCTCTCGGTGGTGAACCGCCACACCGAGGCCGCGCCCCGCGACTCCCGCTCGGCCACCCGGTCGAGCAGCGCGGCCAGCTCGGCCGACGGCGGTCCCGTCACCACCGCGGTCAGGTCGGGGCCGAACAGCGCGCTCCTGCGCACGCTGGCCAGCGCCCTGGTCGACGCCTCCGCGAGTATCGGGTCGTGCTCGACCAGCGGCACCGCGTCGTCGCTCTCCTCGCCCGCCTTGGCGGCCAGCCCGGCCAGCGCCCTGCCCAGGTCGGTCAGCGAGTCGTTGGCCAGCAGGCCGAGCAGCCGCGCCTCGACGAGCACCGCGGACGCGCACTCGGCCAGCAGGTCCTGGTCGAGCATCGGGGAGTGCCAGTGGACGTTGCGGACCAGGCCGGCGCGATCGGCGAAGGCCGTGCCGGCCGGCAGGTGGGACAGGACCGACAGCACCGCCCGGCGCACGCGCGCCACGGCGGCGCCCGACTGGTCGTCGCCCAGCACGGTGCCGTACTTGCCGTCGATCTTGCGCAGCGACGAGCGCTCCATGCGCCACCAGGCCGACAGCAGCACCCGCAGCCTGGCCGAGCCCTCGTCGAGCCGCCAGCGGTCGAACCGCTCGGTGGGGATCATGCCGCCGGACGGCTCGTCCCAGGCCAGCAGCCTGGCCACGGTGCAGATCTCCAGCAGCAGCCGGGTCTCGTCCTCGTCGCAGCCGGTCTCCTTGGCCATCCTGCGTACCTCGCGCACGCCCACGCCGCCGGTCTTGAGCAGCGGCAGCGGCGCCTTGGAGGCGTTGTCGAGCAGTGCCGCGCACCGCTCCACCACGTGCGGAGCGGCCAGCGTCATCAGATGGTCGACCTCTTCCGGGTCGATCGGGATTGTGGCCACCTCGGGTGGTTCGGGGGTGAAGGGCGGGTGGTAGTCGCTGCCGCGCAGGCCGAGCGCCACCTCGCGCGGCATCTCGGCCACGTGCCAGCTCGGCCGGTAGAGGAGCCCGTGGTCGGCGGCCCACTTCTCCGGCGTGCCGGGCATGACGAACCGGCCGCCGTCGACATCGCGTACGGGGCCCTCCCAGGCGAAGCTGTCCAGCAGCCGGACCGTGCCCTCGGGGGCGGTGCGCAGCAGCGCGTCGAGCCGGTCCCGGTCGCCGAGCACCTCGCTGGCCCGGCTGACCGTGCGGCGCTTGTTGCCGTCGGGCGGGAGCCCCAGGTTTCTGGCGAGCGAGCGCAGCGTGTCGTTGCTGATCGTCCAGGAGTTGAGGTAGTGGTCGAGCGGCTCGCCCAGGCCGAGGGGCGCGGTCCACCACCGCGACACGGGCTCGGCCAGGCGGATGACGCCCTCGCCGTCGGGCCAGGCCAGCGCGTGGTCATGCAGGAGGTCGAGCCAGGGGGTCAGCTCCTCGGCCGGCACGCCGAGGAAGGCCGCCAGCCGCTCGGGAGTGGCGTGCCGCACGACCAGGCACGCCTGAGCCAGCTCAAGGCAGGGAAGGGGCAGGCCGCGCAGGGCCTCCATCACGGCGAATCCGTTGCCGAGCCGCTGGGCAAGGGTGTCGAGCCGCCGCGGCCAGGGGGCCGCGATGGCGTCGGGCCGGGTCGCCAGGATGCGGCCCAGCCTGTCTTCGTCAAGTGTTCTTAGCCAGCCGAGCAGGTGATCATCCATCTGTCAGCACTCTCATGGGGTCGCACGCAGGGACTCACCGTGAGCCATGAGCATCCACGGTAATGCAGATCACCCCCGGTCAGGAGAGGACTGCCCAGACGATCTTCCCGTGGGGCGCGAGTGCGGACCAGCCCCATCGGTGGCTGAGCGATTCGACGATGTGGAGTCCGAGGCCGCCGGTGTCGAGAGGGCCAGGGTATCTCAGCACGGGCACCGATGAGCCTGGATCGGTGAAGGCGCTGGTAACCAGCGCGCCGCGGCGCACCAGGGACATGTGGACCGGGCGATGGCAATGCGGCTCGGCCAGGCGTAATCCGTGTCGCAGGGCGTTGGTGGCCAGTTCGGAGACCACCAGCTCCATGTTCTCGATCAGCTCACCGAGCCCCCATCCCGTCAGGGTGCCGTTGGTGAAGCTGCGGACGGAGTGGATCGAGGACGCCGTGGGCGGGAGGACGAACGTGGCGCTCGAGGCCGGGCCTGGGACCAGCAGGTCACGCGCGGCCTCCGGCCACCACCCGACCGGGGGCCACCAGTCGAACGTGGTCCACGAGCCCTGCGTCGCCGTGGTGGATTGCACGTTGATCATTCTGGAGCAAACTCTCGTGCAGGTGCAAGAGCGAATGCACGTGCAGACACCGTGTGCAAGCGCTACCGTTGCCCCAAAAGGTCAATCAGTGGGAAAGGGGATCTTGTCCGCGGCATATGATCTTTCGGCCGTGGAGTGACAGACTGTGTGCTAAGGAAACGACCAAGGAGCAGCACGTGTCCCTCGATCCGCCCGGTTCAGGTTCGACCGTTCGGCGCATCATGCTTGGCGCCAGTTTGCGGCGGCTGCGTGAAGCCAGCGAGCTCACCCGCGACCAGGCCGGATTCCACATCCGGGCGTCCGAGTCGAAGATCAGCCGTATGGAACTCGGTCGCGTCGGATTCAAGACACGCGATGTGGAGGACCTGCTCACCCTGTACGGCGTCGTCGACGACGCCGAGCGCCGTGCCCTGCTGGAGATGGTCCGCGAAGCCAACACCCCCGGGTGGTGGCACAAGTATTCAGCCGTTCTGCCCGCGTGGTTCACCACGTACGTGGGGCTAGAGGAAGCAGCCAGCGTGATCCGTACCTATGAGGTGCAGTTCGTGCCCGGTCTGTTGCAGACGGCAGCATACGCACGCGCGGTATACCAACTCGGCAACCCCGATGAGACCCCTGGGCAGATCGAGCGCCGCGTGCATCTGCGCATGCAGCGACAAGAGCGCTTCACGCAGAAGGACGGCCCGCGACTGTGGGCGGTCATCGACGAAGCGACCCTCAAGAGGACCATCGGCGGGCGGGAGGTCATGTCCGAGCAGCTTCAGCACTTGCTGGAAGTCGCTGCCCTTCCCAATATCACCATTCAGGTGATGCCCTTCAGATATGGCATGCACGCCGCTGAAGGTGGCGCGTTCAGCATCTTGCGATTTCCCGAGTCCGACTTGTCGGACGTTGTCTATGTCGAGCAGCTCTGGGGTGCCCTGTACCTGGACAAGCGTGAGGACATCGATCCATATCTCACGGCTATGGAGCAGTTATGCGTGGAGAGCACCACGCCAGGGGGCACCGTCGAGCTCATCGGCGGTCTTCTCAGAAAGATGTAGATGAAGCAGACCTACAACGGCATGCCCGCGACTGACCTGCAGCAGGTCGCCTGGCGCAAGAGCCACTACAGCAACTCACAGGGGAACTGCGTCGAGCTCGCGAAGCTCCCCGACGGCGGGGTGGCGGTGCGCAACTCGCGCTTCCCCGATGGCCCGGCCCTGATCTACACCCGCGACGAGATCCGAGCCCTCGTGCTCGGAGTGAAGGATGGGGAGTTCGACGGCCTCCTGGTGTAACAGGTTGTTAACCTCCGGCGGGCCCCCTTAACGGGGGCGCGCCGGAGGCGTAACCGCCCCGCCTCCGGCGGACTCCATGATCAGCACATGCTCGACCAGATGACCCTTTATCCGATCGCCGACGACGTGCTCTTCGCACCCGGCGGCAAGGTCGTGATCCGCACCTACGGCGTCGCGCCCTCCGGTGCCGCCGTCTCCTATCGCACGTGGGTCACGGGTCTTCGTGACCAGCCGCGCTACTGGCACTGGGGACACTTCGAGGACGCCACCTCCGGGCACCGCAGGGTGCTGGAGTGGCTGACGGGGAGAGGGCCGCAGCCTACCCAAGCGGTCGCTTGATCGGCTAGGGTTGAGGCCGAGCAATCGCTTGGTCAAAGGAGCCCTGGATGCGGCGTGGGATCTACCTTCTCGAAGAGGTCGACTTCCGGCCGATGAACTCCCGGCGCCCGATGGAGTACCTCACCTGGCTGACCCGCTACAAGCGCGAGGACGAGGCCCGCCAGGCGCCCACGCTGACCTCCGGCATGTCCATCAGGTCCCGCGAGATCGACCTGGCCGGCGCCTTCTACGCCGTGGGCATCACCGGGCACCCGCAGTTCAAGGCGGTCACGCTGTGGGACTGCCACGGCGGCTGGGACGGCGGCTGGCGCCAGATGATGGAGATCTACCGTGGGGTGGACGACCGTCTGTTCCTGTCCGACATCGACGACCTGCGCTTCTCCGCCTTCTCCCGCCCGCTCGGCGCCGTGCCGGGCTGCCCGGACCTGAGCGAGGTGGCCACCGCCGAGTTCTACGTGTTCGAGAGCGCCCGCGTACGACCCGGCGCCGCCCTCGACTACCTGGAGGCGGTCCGCACCGAACGCGCCCCGCTGCTGGCCGAGCACGGGCATCACTTGGTCGGCCTGTACGAGGTGCTGTTCTGCGACACCGAGGCCGTCACGGTCTGGGGCGTGTCGCTCGACGACCACCTGCGCACCCAGCGGGCCCGCGACGCCGCCCTCGGGCTGGACGACGAGGTGCCGCCGGACCCGCGCCTGCTCGACTGGGCCAGGCGGGCCCGCGACTTCCTCGACGGGCCGTGGCGCGAGACCCTCCTGTCGCCCTTCCCCGGCAGCCGTCTGGCGCCCGGAGGCACATCGGGTTAGCGTCGGGCTGCTCGCCGGGGTCAGGCGACCGGTGCGTTCCAGGTGGTCACCACGGGTTCGGCGTGTTCGTAGCCCAGCCGTGAGTACGTGCCGGTGTCGAGCTTGAACAGGCGGCCGTCGGTGGGCGGCAGGTCCAGCCAGCGGGCCGTCAGCACGCGCAGGAAGTGCCCGTGCGCCACCAGCGCCACCCGCCCCTCGGCCGCCTTGGCCCTGGCGATCACCCGGTCGGCGCGCGCGCCCACGTCGGTCGCGCTCTCCCCGGGATGCTCGGCGTCGCCGGGGGTCACGCCGTCACGCCACAGGTACCAGCCCGGCCGGGTCTCCCGGATCTCGGGCGTGGTGATGCCCTCGTAGCCGCCGTAGTCCCACTCCCACAGATCCGCGTCCACCTCGTACGCCTCCAGCCCGGCCAACTCCGCCGTCCGGCGGGCTCGCTGGGCGGGGGACACCAGCACCAGATCGAACGTCATCTCCTTGACCAGCGGCGCCAGCGCCCGCGCCTGCTCCTCGCCCTCGGGCAGCAACGGCACATCGGTGCGGCCCGTGTGCTTGCCCGCCTTGCTCCACTCTGTCGCGCCGTGCCTGAGCAACACCATCTCGTCCATGACTTCCATCATCCGGCACGGTTGACCTCAACCGTGGTTCAGGTAGCAGGCTGGGCGGCATGCACGCGATAAAGCTCTATTCCTACGGCCCTGCCGAGAACCTCCGCTATGAGTCCGTCCCCGATCCCTTGCCGGGCCCCGGCGAGATCCGCATCGCCGTACACGCTGTCGGTGTGCACTTCATCGAGACCCTGTTCAGGCGGGGCATCCCGATCGGCCCGCACCCCGCGCCCGACCTGCCCACGACGTTCGGCCACGAGGTGGCCGGGGTGGTGGAGTCGGTCGGTGCGGGCGTCGGCCCCGGCCTGCTGGGCAGTCGTGTGGTGACCTCCGAGGTGACGTCGGGCGGCTACGCGTCGCTCGCCGTCGCGCCCGCCGCCGGTCTGACGGTGCTTCCTGACGGGCTGGAGTACGGCGCTGCGGTCGCCATGCTCTCAACCGGCGCCACCACGCTGGGACTGCTGGAGGTCGCGCCCGTGACGGCCTCGGACGTGGTGCTGGTCATGGCCGCCGCCGGGGGGATCGGCACGCTGCTCGTCCAGTACGCCCACCGGGTGGGCGCGACGGTCGTCGGAGCGGCGGGCGGCCCCGCGAAGGCGGCCCGAGTTCGCTCGCTGGGCGCCGACCTGGCGGTCGACTACAGCACGCCCGGCTGGACGGATGTCGTGCGGGAGTCGGTCGGCGACGTCACGATCGTCTTCGACGGGGTCGGTGGCGCACTCGGCAGGACCGCCTTCGAACTCCTCGAGGGTGGGCGGCAGGTTGTGTTCGGGCAGGCGTCGGGGGAGTGGTTCCATCCTGAGAAGGACGAGTTGACGGCCCGCGGCGTGACCTCGTACGACGCTCTCGCCTACCTCCTCGGCCGCCAGGGCGGCATGGACGACCTGCAGGAGCGGGCGCTGGAGGCGGCGGCGAACGGCGAGCTCACGCCGGCCGTCCAGTCCTTCCCGCTGGAGCAGGCCGCGGCCGCCCATGCGGCGCTGGAGAGCAGGAACACCATGGGTAAGGTGATCCTCACCCCGTAGCGAGTTCCTCGACGATCGGGGTGAAGGCGTCGAGGTCGCGCTCGTGGTGCACCACGAAATACGAAATATCATGCTCGTCCCGCCAGTAGCGGAGCTTGTCGACGATGTCGTGGTGGGTGCCGAGGAGTACCTGCGGTGTCTCGTCCAGCTGTGAGGTGTCGGCGGCGCTCCAGGTCTCCTCCGGCTTGCGTACGCCCACCTGCACCACGCTCGTGCCCAGCTCCAGCCGGTCGTAGCGGTCGCCGGCGGCCGCGCGTACCGTCCGCAGCTTGTCCATGAACGCCTGCCGCCCGCCGTCGTTCCCGTCGGGTCCGGTGCCGTCGGCGCGTACCCGCATCCCCAGGTTCACCACGTCGGCCTCCCGGGCGGCCAGCCGCAGCATCCGCGGCCCGCCGCCGCCCAGGAGCAGCCGCGGGTGCGGCCGCCGCACGGGCTTGGGCTGCTGGTCGAGCGCCCGGATCTGGTAGTGCGCCCCGTCGAAGGTGTACGGCCCGTCGCCCCACAGCCCCTTGAGCACCGCCACGGCCTCGGCCAGCCGGTCCACGCGCACCCCGGGCGGCTCGAACGGCAGGCCGGCCCGCTGGTAGTCCTCGGCCATCCAGCCGGTCCCGAGTCCCACGTCGAGCCGCCCGTCGGACAGCACGTCGAGGGTCGCCGTCTCCTTGGCCAGCACGGCCGGATGCCGGAAGTCGTTCGCGAACACAAGGGTCCCCACCCGAAGCCGCGTCGTCACGCTCGCGGCGGCGGCCAGCGCCGCAACGGGGGCGAATCGCGGACCGACCAGGTGGTCGGGCACGAGCAGCACGTCGAACCCGGCACTCTCCAGCCGCCTGGCCTTGTCCGCCCACGCCTTGCCCGACTCCGCCTGCCGCACCACCGCCCCGAACCTGAACCGCCGCACGTGCCTCTCCTTGCTTGAGCAAGCGCTTGTGTAGCTACGCTTGCCAGCCTAGAGGCGATCACGCGGCGAAACCATGGAGATGGTCAACTATGCGCACGTAACGGCGCCCGGCCACGTGCGGGTTCAGCGGCCGTTTTCCTGGAGGCCCCCAGTCATGTGCGGCGGGTGGCGGGTGGGGCGGCTGTGCCGTACGGGAAACAAAGGCCCTGACCGGAAGACGCGCGCGGCGAGATCAGGCCAGGCGGAGCGCGGTGCGGCCCGCGAGGGACGTGACCAGCGCCTGGACGATCCGCGCGATCAGCATTTCCAGGAGCATCATGCCCGCCTTCGCGAGCACAGAGGCCAGAAATTCAGACACTGAGTACCTCACATCAGTAAACCTACCGTTATGAGGATAATCAGCCACAAAAGTTGCGATAAGGCCACAATTCAGGTGTCTATATGGTGAACCGCTGATGACTACCCCGTGCTCGCCCGCTCCATCAGCCCCGCCACCAGCGCCGCCGCCCCGGCGCAGCCCAGCCCGATGGCCCAGCCGAACGGGCCGACCGGACGGCAGCCGAAGACCTGGCTGAGCCCCGGGACGGAGATGATCACCATGAGGGCCGCCAGCGACGACACCGACGCGAGGAACACCAGCCGATCCCCATCCCCCACCGACAGCGTCTGCAGCAGCTGCGCCCCCACCAGGCCGATGAGCCCGACGGTGGACGCGCGGCGCGGTGTGCCCGTCATCCGGCCGAGCAGCCACGCCGCGGTCGCCGCCGCCGCGGTGGTGACCGCGCGTACGTAGATGTCCCGGGTCAGGGCGGCGCCGAGCGAGACCTCCGGCCCCTCGGCGAGCAGCTTCTCCGGGGTCTCGGCGTTCGGCGGGCGAACGGCCACGGCCATGGCGGGCAGCATGTCGGTCAGCAGGTTGACCAGGAGCAACTGGCGGGCGTTCAGCGCGCTGCGCCTGGACAGCAGGCTAGAGCCGACCGTGAAGGCGATCTCTCCGACGTTCCCGCCGAGCAGGATGCCGAGCGCGTCGCGGACGGAGCCCCACATCGCCCGGCCCTCGGAGATCGCGTCGATGATCGTCTCGATGCGATCGTCGATCACCACGATGTCGGCGGCGGCCCTGGCGGCCGGGACGGCACGTGGTCCGAGGGCGATGCCGATGTCGGCGAGCCGGATCGCGGGGACGTCGTTGGCGCCGTCACCGGTCACGGCCACCACCTTGCCGGCGCGCCGCAGGCAGGAGACGATGCGGGCCTTGTGCTCGGGCGTGGTACGCGCGAACACCGCCACCTCGGGCAGCACCTCGGCCAGGGCGTCGTCGTCCAGCCGCTCCAGCTCGGGTCCCGTCATCACCCGCTGACCGTTCAGAACGTGGATCTCGGCGGCGATGGCCTCGGCCGTGCTCGGATGGTCACCAGTGATCATGATGACCCGCACGCCGGCGCCCATCAGCCCCTCGACGCTCCGCTTCGCCGTGGGCCGTACGGGATCGGCCAGGCAGAGGAAGCCCAGGAAGCACAAGCGCTGGATGCGGGCCTCGTCGAGATCGGCGCGGCTGGACGCCTCACGCTCGGCGACGGCGAGCACGCGGAAGCCCTGCAACGCCTGCCTTTCCACCTCCTTCTCCAGCTCACGCCTGGTCCTCGGGCCCATGGGCACCTGCTCGCCACCGCGGATCAGGTGGGTGCAGCGGTCGAGGACGACCTCGGGGGCTCCCTTGACGCTCAGCAGGTGACCCGACTCGGACAGGCCGAGCACCGCGTGGTAGCCGCGGGCGGGCTCGAACGGCAGCTCGTCGACCCGGTGCCACTCCCGAAGGCCGTCCTTGGGCGCCACGTGGAGCTTGGCGGCACCGTCCACGACGGCGCGGTCCGTCGGATGGGGGATGGCCCGCCCGCCCTCGAAGCGGGGGCCCGCCCGGAGCGCCGCGCCGACGATCACCTTCAGCTCCGGCGTCAACGTCTCGACCGGCCGGGCGTGGCTTCCGTCCGAGACCTGGCGCAGGCTGATGTGGCCTTCGGTCAGCGTCCCGGTCTTGTCGAAGCAGAGCACGTCGACCCGGCCCAGGGCCTCGATCGTCGACGGGTTGCGGACCAGCGTGTTGCGCTGGGAGAGCCGTTTGCTGGAGGCGAGCTCGGCCACGGTCGCGATGAAGGGCAGCCCTTCGGGGACCGCGGCGACGGCCAGGCTGACCGCGGGGGCGAGAGCCGCGGAAAGGGGCGAGCCGCGCAGCAGGTTGGTCACCATCAGGACCAGGCCCGACCCGATCGCGGCGGGCAGGATGCGGCGGCTCAGCCTGCGCAGCCGCAGCTCCACACCGCTCACCGGCGGCCTCTCGGTGGCCAGCCCGGCGGTCCGGCCCGCCTCGGTCTCCTCCCCGGTCGCCACGACCACGGCCAGTCCGTGACCGGCCGCCACCGTAGTGCCCTCGTACACCATGGATCGGCGATCCGCGACGGCGGCGGCCACGGTGGGCGCCGCGGTCTTGGACACGAGCTGCGATTCGCCCGTCAGCGTGGACTCGTCGATCTCCAGGTTGACCGCCTGGATCAGCCTGCCGTCGGCCGGTACGGCGTCACCGGCGCGCAGCTCGATCACGTCCCCCTTCACCAGGTCGTCGGCGACGCCGGAGACGCCGCCGCCGGGCCTGCGCAGGCGGACCCGGACGGCGGTGACCTCGGTGAGCCGGTGCACCTCCCGGTCGGCGCCGCGCCGCTGCGCCCCGCCGATGACGGCGTCGACCACCATCACGCCGCCGATCAGTACGGCGTCCAGGACCGAACCGACCGATGCCGACAGCCCCGCGCCCGCCGCCAGGACCGGGGTCAACGGGTTGGCGAGCTCCTCCAGAGACGCCATGACCAGGGAGGTGGGCCCGGCGGAATCCGGCCGCGCCGGTTTCGTCCTGCGGCGCTCGGCCTCCCTCTCGTTCAGCCCGTGCGGCGACGTACGCAGCAGGTCGAGGACGTCGGCCACCGCCATCGCGTGCCACGGCGTGCGATCGGCGGGCACCGGCGGCGCCGTCCGCCTGACGTTCCGTCCCACCCACTCCCCGGTGACCAAGGCGGCCACCGAGGCGCAGTCGCGTACCAGGTTCGCCCGCGCCACCGCCGTCGGGGCCGGGCCGAGCACGGCCAGGCCCGCGCCGACGACCCCCGCCGCGGCGGCCACCCGCACGCTGCGCCTGCTGGCCTTCTTCGCGTACGGGACGCAGCGCAGCAGCAGGTGGATCCCGTCGAGGTCGCTGATCACGTCGGCGTCCCACGGCACGCGCCGCGCCCCCCTGAGCACGCCGATGCCCAGGTCCGCCTGGCGCAGGCCGCGCCTCGACGTACGGGACACCAGGGCCACGACGTGTCCTTCGGACTGCAGCGACCGAAGTGCGGCGACCAGCCGGGAGCCGCCGTCGACGACCCGGTCCACACCGAGTCGCGGGCCGAGGTACGCCTCCCCACCGGCCAGGACCACGTCACCGGCGCATTTCGCGGCGGCGACCACGGCTTCGGCCAGCGGGTGGAGCTCCGGCGCCACCCCGACCAGCGCGACCGGGACTCCCTGCCGAGAGACGCTGATCGGCCGGATCCCCTGGCGGCGCCACTTCCGCACCTCCGCGGGCTCGCGCGTCGCCGAGTACGGCCCCGCCGACCAGCCGTCCCGCTCGCGCCGGGCCGCCGGATCGGTGAGGTCGAGCAGCGTGTAGATCTGCGCGTGCAGCTCGTCCAGGCTTTTGTCCACGCCGTGGTCTGTGCCTAGGTTCGCGCCGATGTCCGAGCGGTGGTCCGCGCCGATGTCCGTGCGGTGGTCTGTGCCGAGGTTCGCGCGGTGGTCCGTGCCAAGGTTTTCGCCGAGCGGGACGATGCCGTCGATCGTCCACCCGCCCGTGGTCAGCGCGGCGGCGTCGAGGAGGACCGTGCCGACGCGATCCAGGCGGCCCAGCGCGCGGCGGTGGAGCACCATTCCACCGCGGTTGGCCAGGGCGCGCGCGAGAACGCTGGTGAAGGCGTCCCTGCCGAAGTGCGCGGCCTTCGGGATCCCCGTGATGAGCACGGAGAGCCCCCGCTCGTGGCCGCCGCCCACCACGGTCGTGACCGCCTGCGTCACCACCGTGGCGGTGCTCGCGGCGTTGGCGTACAGCTCGACGGGCCCGTGCGGCAGCGGAACAGGCCGAGGCCGCTCCGCGACCTTGATGTGCCGGTACGCCCCGTCGGCGTCGGCGAACTCCTCCTCGCGCAGCTCCCAGGCCCGCCGCCCGGCGCACGAGTCGACGAAGCGGATGGCCGCCGCGACGGAGTCGACGAGCATCGACACGGGCCGTACCGCCAACGTCTGGGAGACCAGGCGAGTGGACGCGACCACCGCCTCCGCGGTGGGAACGCTCATGTACCGCTCCAGCTCGCGCCGGATCCGCGGGGTGTGCTCGGCCAGCGACAGGACGGCGGGCACGGCCGCCGGCAGACTCGGCAGGCGGGCGACCCGGCCGGCCAGCGCGAGCCCGGTGCCCAGGACGTGCAGGCCGAGGCTCATCGCGGCGCGGGCCTGCTGCTGCACCCCGTCGAGCGCCACCGGGCCACCGGCGCCGTCCAGGTCGAGTTCGTCGACGATGGCCGTGAGCTTGTCCAGATCGGCCGTGGCCGCGTCGCAGCCTACGAACACGCAGCCGAGCGCGCCGTTCACCTCGGCCCGGTCCACCCCGGCCGCGCGCAGCCGGTCTTCGAGGACGCGGGCGGCCGACTCCGTGCCGGGGCCGCCGACGTGCCGCAGTTCGATGCGTACGCCACCCGCGCACTTCTGTATCCGGCGAGGGCGGGGGAGCAGGCTCCGTACCGGCTCGGGGAGCACGCTCAGGACCGTGTCAGCGGAGAACGGCCACATGTCGTCCCCTCAGCGGAACCGTCCGGGCGGCGCGCAGGCTGCTCGGCGGAACTGTCCAGGCGCGCGGGCCGCTCAGAACACGCTGAACCGTCCGGGCGCGCAGGCTACTCAGAACACGTGGCAACCCGGTCTCACCGGCCCGACCGCGCACGCCCGGTGGTGCTCGCCCGAGCACCTCGTGACGTGGTGGAGGAGGCCGTTCTGCGCTGGGAGGAGGCTCTCTTCGAGGAGCCGGTGGTCGCGGCGGCGCTCGTCGAGGAGGTGCTGCGCCTGCCGGAAGCGGTACGCCGACCCGAGGTGGCGGTCCCGCCCGAGGCGGTGCTCTTTGGTGTGGCGGTGCTCCTGGACGTGGTGGTGCTCTTGGATGCGGCGGAGCTCCGGGAGGCGGTGGTGCTCTTCGGTGTGGCGGTGGTCCTGGAGGTGGCGGTGCTCTTCGGCGTGGTGGCGCTCCTGGAGGTGGTGGTCCTGGAGGTGGTGGTCCTGGACGTGGTGGTCCTCTTCGGTGCGGCTGAGCTCCTGGACGTGGTGGCGCTCTTCTGTTCGGTGTCGCTCTTCGGTGTGGCGGTCGCGGCGGTCGCGGTGCGGCTGCGCGCGGCGGAGGTCGTGGCACGGCCGCGGGTCGTGGCGGACGTGGTGCGGCTGCGGGTTCCGGAGGTCGTGGCGCGACGACGGGCGGTGGAGGTCGTGGCGCGGGCGGTGGCGGGCGGGGACGCCTGCGTACCGCGGGCGGGTGTCCCGCTCTCCCCTTGCTGGCCGCGCCGCGCGATCAGCGCACCGGCGCCGATGGCGGCGGCCACCGGCCAGTCGAGCACGCCGAACGCAGCGAGAGCGCCGAGCGCGCCGTAGTACGCGAGGCGCTCGGGCGGCGGAAGGAACGTCCGCGCCACGTCCACGGCGTGACCGAGCTCCCGCCGGGAAAGGCGCGGCAGCCCAAGACGTGGCAAACCCAGATGCGGCATCTCGACGTGCGGCATCCGCAGATCCGGGGGATGGACCTGGACGCTCATCATCGGCAGATCAATCGTTAGTTCTTTGGACGAACGCGCTCGAGACTGGGCAACGGCCATGATTCCTCCCCCATATCGCGGACGTCGAACGCCTCCCCCGCGCGCGACGAACAAGAGTTCCCTGCCCACTTTTATGGCCGTGTATCCGTTTTATGCTTCCCCTTCCGTATTTGAGGGCTCTAGTTGACCGAAGGGGCAAGGGCACTTACCAAGCGCTTGCTCAGGTGCAAGACTGTGGGGCATGGAGATCCCCGTGCGCGCCGCGTCGGACGACGAGGCGGGCTTCTTTCATGAGCACGGATGGGTGCGGCTGCCCGCCCTCGTGCCCCCCGACGCCGTGGCCGAGCTGAGGCAGCGGGCGACCGGCTATCTGGCGGCCCGCGCGAAGGAGCGGCGGACACTGGTGGACCAGGCGTTCGGGCAGTCGCGCGACATCGCCGAGAGCGACGAGGCGTTCCGGACGCTGGCCCTGAGCCCGGCCATGGGCGTGAACGCGACCCGGCTGCTGCACGGTGTGGAGGCCGTGCGCGTGCAGGTCACGAACCTGCTCGTCAAGGAGCCCGGGGAGCACGCGGCGACCGAGTTCCACCAGGACTTCCCGTGGATGCCGATGGACCGCTCGGCGATGCTGACGGTCTGGCTGGCGCTGGTGGACGTACCGGCGGACATGGGGTCGCTGCGCTTCTTCAGCGGTTCGCACCGGTACGGACTGCTCGGGCGGAGCTTCACCCGGACGGGGGACGATCAGCTCAGCCAGCACCCGTGGCTCAAGCAACTGGAGCTGTCGCCGCCCCTTGACCTCGCGGCGGGCGACGCGACCGTGCATCACGCGCTGACCGTGCACGGAGCACCCGCCAACCACCGTGACCAGCCGCGCCTGTCGTTCACTGTCACGTACTTCGACGCGAACGCCCTCTACACGGGCACGCCGTACCAGCAGACGGACGGGCTCGACCTAGAGGTGAACCGGCCGTTCGACCATCCGAGGTTCCCGTGCGTGTGAGCGCCCCAGTCGTACAGATGAGACCAGTCGTACAGATGAGACCAGTCGTACAGATGAGACCAGACGTACAGATGAGACCAGACGTACAGATGAGAGACGACGCCTATGCCTGAGACGGTGAGAGGGCCGGTGGGCGGGCTCGGCGCCACGCTCATGCATGAGCACGTGTTCGGGCTCAGCCCGGAGATTCTCTGGAACTGGCCGGACATCCCGGAAGGGTGGGACCTCGAGCGGCGGGCGAGGGAGGCGGCGGCCAAACTGGACGACCTCCGGGCCGAGGGCATCGACACGATCGTGGACCTGACCGTCATCGGGCTCGGCAGGTATATCCCCGCCGTCCAGCGGGTGGCCGAGCTGACCAGCGTGAACATCGTCGCCGCCACCGGCCTCTACACCTACGACGCCCTCCCCCCGTACTTCGGCAACCGGGGTCCCGGCTCGCTGTTCGGCGGGCCTGATCGGCTCGCGGAGTTCTTCGTACGGGACATCGTTCAGGGCATCGGCCGGACCGGGGTCAAGGCGGGCATGCTCAAATGCGCCACTGACCATCTCGGCATGACCAAGGGGACCGAACGGGTGTTCCGGGAGGTCGCCGAGGCGCACCTGGAGACGGGCGTGCCCATCACCACCCACTCGCACAGTGCCTCCAGGGGCGGCCTGGAGCAGCAGCGGCTGCTCGGCGAGCTCGGCGTCGACCTCACCAGGGTCGTCATCGGTCACGCGGGCGACTCGACCGACGTCGCCTACCTGGAGGAACTGGCCGCGAACGGCTCCTACCTCGGCATGGACCGCTTCGGCATCGAGACGCTCTCGCCGTTCGAGGACCGGGTGTCGATCGTGGCGACGATGTGCGCGCGCGGCCACGCCGACCAAATGGTGCTAAGTCACGACTCGTACTGCTTCAACGATCGCTTTGACGCCGAGGTCGTACGGCAGCGCCACCCGAACTACCACCTCCTGCACATCTCCCGCGACGTCCTGCCCGAGCTGCGCAAGAGAGGCGTCACCGAGGACCAGATCCACCAGATGCTCGTCGACAATCCCCGGAGGATCTTCGCATGATCGAGGGCACGACCGACGGGACGCTCAAGGACGCGACCGATGGCACGGCCGGCGGGACGGCCGGCGGCACGAGCTACGGCGCGACCCACGGCACGATCGGGGACGCGATCGAGGACTTCGACGTCGGCTCGGATTGGCACGTCGCCTCGCCGTACGAGTTCCTCGGCAGGCTGCGCCGGGAGCGGCCGGTGTTCCGCAGCGAGCACCTCGGCGCCTATGTGCTGACCCGGCACGCCGACGTGCGCGCGGCGTACGGCGATCCGAGGCGGTTCTCCTCGGAGGGCTCGCTGACCATCTCCCGCAGCCTCACCCGTGAGACGCGCGACAGGCTGGGCGAGCACGGGTCGTTCCTGTCCAGCTTCGTGGCGAACGTCGATCCGCCCGACCACACCAGACTGCGGCGTTCGGTGTCGAAGGCGTTCACGCCACGGGCGGTCTCGGCCATGGAGCAGCACTTCCGGCGGCTCAACGAGGACCTGCTCGACCGCGTGGCGTCCAGGGGCGAGGCCGACTTCGTGTCCGAGATCGGGCACGAGCCGTCGATCAAGCTGACCGCCCGGTTCATCGGGGTGCCCGAGTCGGACGAGGGGTTCGTACAGGCGCATGTGAAGGACTGGTTCCAGCTCTTCCTGTCGCCGCAGCCGCCCGACCGCCAGCTCGAACTGGCCGACAGTTTCCTGACCTATCTGGATTACGTGGATCGGCTGGTCGCGGCCCGCGCCAAGGAGCCGCGCGACGACTTCACCTCGCTCATGACCTCGCTGATCGGCTCCGAGCTCAGTCACCGCGAGGTGGTGGAGCTGATCTCCACGATCCTGCTCGGCGGCAACGACACCGTGCCGAACCAGCTCGCCAACAGCGTCCTGCGGCTACTGCGCGAGGACGCCTGGCCAGTCGCGCCGCCGCTGATCCAGAACGCGGTGGAGGAGTGCATGCGCATCGACGGCGCCTCCCTCGGGTCGTTCCGGTACGCCACCACGGATATTTCGCTACACGACGTGATAATTCCGGAAAAGTCGTTGGTACTCCTCTCCACCGACTCCGCCGCCCACGACGAGACCGTCTTCCCCGACCCGGACCGGTTCGTCATCGACCGGCCCAACGCCGACGCCCACATGGTGTTCGGCTACGGCATCCACTTCTGCGTGGGCGCCGCGCTCGGCCGACTGCAGCTTCGGACGGCGCTCGACGTGCTCGGCCGCCGCCTACCCTCGCTGAGGCTCGCCGACGAGCCCATCGTCTACCGCAAGTCCCTCGTGGGCCGGGGGCTGACGGCTCTGCGGGTGACGTGGTGAGTGCCGCGCCGGGTCGGTTCGATGGGCGGGTTGCCCTGGTGACGGGCGCGGGGTCGGGCATCGGCGCGGCGTGCGCGTCGCGCCTGGCCGCCGAGGGTGCCTGCGTGGGCGTCCTGGACGTGCACGCGGCGGGGGCCAAGTCGGTCGCCACCGCCATCCGCGCCAGGGGCGGCACGGCCACGGCGCTCGTCTGTGACGTGTCGGACGAGAAGCAGGTGGCCGAGGCGATCGGTGACCTGCTCGCCTCGTTCGGCCGCCTGGATATCGTCCACTCCAACGCGGCCGCGCTCGACCCCGGCACCTACGGCCGCGACCGCGACCTCGAGGACCTCGACGTCGCCGTATGGGACCGCACGATGGCGGTGAACCTGCGCGGCTGCCTGCTCATGGTCAAGCACGCGGCCCCCGTGATGGCCGACGGCGGCGCGTTCGTCGTCACCTCGTCGGTCTCGGGCCTGCTGGGCGACGTCGCGCACGTCGCGTACGGCACCTCGAAGGCGGCGCTGACCGGTTTCGTGCGCTATGTGGCCACCAAGTACGGCTCGCGCGGCATCCGCTGCAACGCCATCGCGCCCGCACTGGTCCTGACCGACGCGGCCGCGCAGGCCCTCGGCCGGGAGCGGCTGGCCGACAAGGCGGCCGAACGGCTGCTGCCCTGGGCCTGCACCCCGGACGACGTGGCCGACCTCGTCGCCTTCCTCGCCTCGGCTGAGTCCCGGTGCATCACGGGACAGACCATCGTCATCGACTCCGGCACGGTGGCCCACCGCCCTGAACACGCCCTGCGCCAATGGCGCGACGCGGCGGGGTGACCACCGGAATTCCCCGGAGCGGTCCGTCACACGACTGTCTCGATCCCTGTGACGGTTTGTCGTGGCAGGAGTCCCTCGGAGCGGACACCCCTGCGGGGGAGCGGAAGCCCGGATACCCGGAGAACATTCCTAGGAACCGCATTAGGGTTGTGGCGGATCAAGGGGGATGAATGGAGCCGGTGTCGGTCGGGTTGGTCGGGGCGGGGCCGTGGGCGGAGCGCGCGCATGCGCCCATGCTGGTCAACAGCCCGCATCTCCGGTTCGCCGGCGTGTGGGCTCGGCGTCCGGAGGCTGCCGCTCGGCTGGGGGCGCCGGTGTTCGAGCGGGTCGAGGAGTTGTTCGAGGCGTGCGAGGCCGTGGCGTTCTGCGTGCCGCCGGGCGTACAGGCCGAATTGGGGGTGCGCGCGGCGAAGGCCGGGAAGGCGTTGTTGCTGGAGAAGCCGCTCGCCGACTCGCTGGAGAACGCGCGGCGGCTCGCCGATGCCGTGCGTGAGGCCGGTGTGGCCTCCCAGATGGTGCTCAGCATGCGTTATATGAAGCAGGTCAGGGAGTTCCTGGCGCGCTGCGCGGAAATCGAGGCGTTCGGCGGTCACGCCGCGAACATCTCCGATGTCCTGCTGGGCGGCCACCTCTTCGGCACCCCGTGGCGGCTCGAGCGCGGGGCGCTCCTGGACGTCGGGCCGCACGTGGTCGACCTGCTCGACGCCGCGCTCGGCCGGGTGACCGGCGTGCGCGCGCACGGCAACCCGCTCGGCTGGACCGGACTGCTGCTCGATCACGAGGGCGGCGCGGCCAGCGAGGCGTCGCTGTGCATGGCCGCCGCCGGTGACCTGCCGCCGGCCAGCGTCGCGGTGTACGGCAGGACGGGCAGCGCGACGCTGCTGCCCAGTGATGACGACGATCCGTTCGAGACCATCGCCGAGGAGTTCGCGCGGACCGTACGCCAGGGCGGCGGCCACCCGCTGGACGCGGCCCACGGGCTCAGGTTGCAAGAGATCATCGCCGAGGCGGAAGCCCAATTGGGCACCCCTTGACTTAACGCGCATCTGGCGCATTGATAGCGTCTGTCCGACGCGCAGAGTTGCAGCGAAGTCCGGTGCGAGTCCGGCGCTGTCCCGCAACTGTCATAGCCAGGTCGCCTGCCTCCGCGCTGACGTCATCAACCCTCGTGGAAAAGGGTGATCCGTCGCTCTCAAGCGGGTCTCTCGGTTCCGACAGTGTGAAAGGACTTCTCGTGAGGCCCGTACGCACGGCCTTCGCGGGCGCGCTGCTGGGAACGCTCGTTCTGGCCGGATGTGGTCAGACCAGCACTACCACCACCCCGTCACCCGCGAGCCCCACCGGCACGACCGGCTCGACCAGCTCCGCCGCCTTCCCCGTGACGGTCGAGGCGGGCAACGGCAAGGTCAGCATCGCCAAAAAGCCGGAGCGGATCGTCTCGCTCTCCGCCAGCCATACCGAGACGCTCTTCGCCATCGGCGCGGGCCCCCAGGTCATCGCGGTGGACGACCAGTCCAACTACCCGGCCGGTGTCCCCAAGACCGACCTGTCCGGCTTCAAGCCGAACGTCGAGGCCATCGTCGCCCAGAAGCCCGACCTGGTGATCGTCTCCAACGACATCGACGGCATCGTCGCCAAGCTGGGCAAGGTGAACGTGCCGGTCCTCCTGGAGCCCGCCGCCACCAAGCTCGACGAGGCGTACGACGAGATCACCGACCTCGGCGCCGCCACCGGCAACACCGAAAAGGCCGGACAAGTCGTGACTGGCATGAAGACGTCCCTCGACAAGCTCTCGGCGAACGCCCCCAAGGACAAGAAGCTCACCTACTACCACGAACTCGACCAGACCCCCTACGCGGCGACGTCCAGCACGTTCATCGGGCAGATCTACGCCATGTTCGGCCTCACCAACATCGCCGACAAGGCGCCGGACCCGGCGGGCGGCTACCCCAAGCTGTCGGCGGAGTTCGTCGCCCAGGCAGACCCGGACCTGATCTTCCTGGCGGACGTGAAGTGCTGCCAGCAGAGCAAGGACACGCTGGCCAAGCGCCCCGGCTGGAAGGGACTGTCGGCCGTCAAGGGTGACCAGGTGATCCAGCTCGACGACGACATCGCCTCGCGCTGGGGCCCGCGGGTCGTCGACCTGGCACAGACCATCAGCGACGCCGTCGGCAAGGCGGCCACCCGCCAGTGAGGTCCAGACCGATGTGGACGGCGGGCGCGCTGGCCGTGCTCGCCGTCTCCATGGTCGCCGGGCTGCTCGGCGGGGCCGCCGACATCTCGCCGTGGCAGGTGGTGCTCCAGGCGCTCGACTGGCTGCCGTACGTACACGTGGACTCGGGGCTGGCCCCCGTGGAGCAGGGGCTGCTGTTCGAGCTGCGGCTGCCCAGAGTGCTGGTGGCGGCCGTGGTCGGCGGACTGCTGGCCATCGCGGGGGCCGGCTACCAGGGGGTGTTCCGCAACCCGCTGGCCGACCCCTACCTGCTGGGCGCCGCGGCCGGAGCCGGGCTGACCACCACCGTGGTCATCGTGCTCGTGCCGACCCCGGCCGTCGGCATCCCGGTGGCCGCCTTCGCGGGTGCGGTCGGCGGGGTGTTCCTCGCGTACGTGCTCGGCAACACCGCCGGGCGCTCGGGCGGCACCGCCACGCTGGTGCTCGCCGGGGTGGCCGTCACCTCGTTCCTGACCGCGATCCAGACGTTCATCCAGCAGTTCAAGGTCGAGCAGTTGCAGCGCATCTACTCCTGGATCCTGGGCGACGTGGGCGGCGGGTGGGACCAGTTCTGGCTGGTCCTGCCGTACGCCGCCGTCTCGGCCGTGCTGCTGCTCGCGCACGGGCGGATGCTGGACGTGCTCTCGGTGGGGGACGAGGAGGCCACCAGCCTCGGCGTCCGCGCCGGGCGGGTACGGCTGGCGGTACTGCTCGCCGCCTCCCTGGCCACCGCGGCGGCCGTGGCGGTGAGCGGGCTCATCGGGTTCGTCGGCATCGTCATCCCGCACGTGGTCAGACGGCTGGCGGGCGGCTCCTACCGGATCGTGCTGCCACTGTCGCTGATCGGCGGCGCCGCCTTCCTCGTGCTCGCCGACCTGGTCGCGCGCACCGTCATCGCCCCCGCCGAACTGCCCATCGGGGTGGTCACCATGTTCGTCGGCGCGCCGTTCTTCGTGGCGGTCCTGCGCATGACCCGGCAGACCGCCACATGACCGCCGACACGGCCCGGCCGGCCCGGATGATCGAGACGAGCGGCCTGTCCGTACGGCTCGGTGAGCGCGAGGTGCTCAGCGACGTCGACCTCTCCGTACGGCGCGGCGAATGGCTGGCGATCATCGGCCCGAACGGCGCCGGAAAGTCCACCCTGCTCAAGGCCGTCATGGGCGTCGTCGCCCACCGGGGCGACGTCACCGTCGGCGGCCGGGCCGCGAACACGCTCAGGCCCAGGGACCGGGCCAGGCTGGTCGCCTACGCCCCCCAGACGCCCTCGCTGCCACCCGACATCACTGTGTACGACTACGCCCTGCTCGGCCGCACCCCGTACATCCCCTACCTCGGCAGCGAGAGCCGCCACGACAAGGAGGTCACCAGGTCCGTGCTCGAACGCCTCGACCTCACCGAGTTCGCCGCGCGCCGGCTGGGGGAGCTGTCCGGTGGCGAACGGCAGCGGGTGGTCCTGGCCAGGGCACTGGCCCAGGAGGCGCCCGCGCTCCTGCTCGACGAGCCAACGACCGCGCTCGACCTCGGGCACCAGCAGCAGGTGTTGGAACTGGTCGACCGGCTCAGGCTCGCCGACGAGCTGACCGTGGTGACGACGCTGCACGACCTGACCCTCGCCGGCCAGTACGCCGACCGGCTCCTCCTGCTCGCCGGCGGCCGGGCCATCGCTGCCGGGCGGCCGGGACAGGTGCTCACGGAGGCGCTGGTCGGCACCCACTTCGACGCCCGGGTGGAGATCGCGCCGGGTCCCGGAGGCCGGCCCGTGGTGCACCTGGTCAGGGGTGTCTCGTGAAAGTGGCGTCGGCCTATCGGGTCGAGGATGTCGTCCTGAAGGGGATCTGGTGGCCTACCGGGTCGAGGGCGTTGTCCTGAAGGGGGTTTCGTGGAGCTGACGTATCGGGTCGAGGACGGAGCGCGGCTCGGGTCGCTGCTGTGGGAGTTCGGGCCGGGGTGGCGGATGATCTCGTCGGCGCTGCTGGGCGGGGGGATCGGGGAGCGTACGTGGGTGCTGAACGCGCAGGTCGTGGCGGGCTACTCGCGGATGGACCCGGTCGAGCACCTGCTCGATCTCGGGCCTGATGGCAGCGGGGTGGGGATGATGACCGCCGCCTCGGTGGAGCGTTACGCGCGGTCGGTGGACGGCGGCGCGGAGGTCGTGGCGACGGTCGGGTTACGCGTCCCCACCTGGGCGGCCGCCCCCGAGGGCGCCACCGACCCCGAACTGGCCCCGATGCTCGCCACCCCCGCGCCGCCCGTGGGGACGATCAACCTGATGGCCGTGGTGCCGGTCGCGATGACCGACGCCGCCCTGGTCAACGCCGTGATGACGATGACGGAGGCCAAGTCGCAGGCGCTGATCGAGGCGGGCTTCCCGTGCACCGGTACCGCCTCGGACGCCCTGTGCCTGGCCGTACGCGTTGAGGGGCAGCAGGAGCTCTTCGGCGGCCCGCGCTCGACCTGGGGCGCCCGCCTGGCCCGCGCCGTCCACTCCGCCGTCCACCAGGGCGCTGCCTCCTGGCGCCCCCGGAGCTAGGACGATGGTCCCCCGGGGTGGTTCGTCCCACGACCGCCTCGATCTCCTGTGACGGGCCGTGGAGGTTGGTGTCCTTGTGGAGGGATGCCACCTTCGGTGGGATCCGGGGGCGGGGAAGAGTGGACGTCCGCAGCCGCTGGATCAGCGGGTGAGGCCGTAGTCCTCCTGGGCGCCGCGTTCCGTGACGTGGCCCGCGTCGAGGTCGGCGAGCACCGCTTCGCGGTCCCGCTCGTACGGGGAGCCCATTCCGCCCCCGCCCGTCGTCTCCACCACGAATGCCTCACCCGCGGCGAACCGTACGTTGTTCACCTTCGACGCCAGTCGCTCGACCGTCCCGTCCAGGTGGCGCTTGAAGAAGCCGCCGACCCGTCCCGGCAGCCCGCCGTCGCGGCCCGGCGGGGCCAGACGCAGCCGGTCGCCGCGCGTCGTGACGTGGCAATCCGCCAGGAACCGGTACACGGTCCGCGAGCCCAGCCCGCCGCGATGCCGTCCGGGGCCGCCGGAGTCCGGGATGGTCTCGATCGACTCCACGATCAGCGGGCAGCGGCTCTCCACCGGCTCCGCCTGCGGCACCGAGTTCCGGCCGATGCCGAAGTGCACGCCTGTCGCGTCCGGCCCGTCGAGCCCCCGCCGCGCGCCGACGCCGCCGAAGTCGTACGACAGGTGGATCCAGTACGGTGCCCCGACGGCCGCGATCGAGAACGGCTGGAGGATGCCGCTGGGCGCGATGGCCCGCTCCGGTACGGCATCCGACAGCGCTTGGAAGATGGCCTCCATGGCCGCGTAGATCGGCACGTACCGTCCACCGCACGGGTAGGGAGAGCGGGCGTTGAGCAGCGAGCCCTCCGGCAGCCGTACCTCGATCGCGCGCAGGCAGCCGTCGTTCATGGGAATCGTCGGATCGAGGAAGCAGCGCACCGCGAAGACGGCGGCGGCCAGCGACTGTGACGCGGACGCGTTGATCGCCGCCGGCACCTGCGCCCCGGTCCCGGCGAAGTCCAGCACGGCCCTCATCTCGGGCGCCTGAGGCTCGACGCGCCCGCCATCGGAGGAGTGGCGTTCCAGGGTGATGGCCACCCGGACATCATGCGATTTTTCGAGACTTATTCCGTCGTCGTCGATCGGGTACGACGCCTCGAAGCGGCCCTCCGGGAGGTCGGCCAGCGCGGTCCGCGTCCTGGCCTCCGTGTAGTCGAGGTAATCGTCGATCCCGCTCGCCAGCCCCGCCGCCCCGTACTCCGCCACCAGCGCCCCGACCCGGGCGGCCGCCACGGCGGTGCCCGCCACGAGCGCCCGTACGTCGCCCATGACCTTGTCCGGCGTACGGCTGTTGGCCCGCAGGATGGCCTCCACGGCCGGTTCCAGACCGGCGGAGGTGGCCAGCCGTACGGGAGGCAGCTGGAGCCCTTCGAGGAAGATGTCGGTGGCCAGCGGCGCCATGCCACCGGCGGACAGCCCACCCAGGTCCGATACGTGGATCATGGTCGCGGCGAAGTACGCGGGCCGGTCCTCGACGAAGACGGGCCGGTAGACGAGCAGGTCGTTGGTGTGCACGCCGCCCCGGTAGGCGTCGTTGAGCACGTACACGTCACCGGGCCGCATCGTCTCCAGCGGCACGTCCCGGACGAGCTCTGGCAGGGCGACCTTGAGCGCCATGCTGTTCATGAGCGTGGTGGCCATGGAGTGCGCGATCAGCTGTCCGCGCGCGTCCAGGACGGCGGCGGACGCGTCGGACCCCTCCACGATGAACGTCGAGTACGCCGACCGCACGACGACGATGCTGGCCTCCTCGGCGGCGACCACCAGCGCGTTCCGCAGCACCTCGGCGGTCAGCACGTCACTCATGCGGCTCCCTGCTCAGATGTACGGCCCGCGCCGGGCCCAGCGTGGCGGTCCACCCGGGCGGCACCACGATCGTGGACTCGGCGTCCTCGATGATCCCCGGACCGGGCAGCACCGCCAGCGTGTCGCGGGTGTGCACCGGCACCTCGACATAGTCGCCCAGCTCCGCGAAGTACGCGGACCGCACTCCAACCGGGCCGGAGCGCACTCCAACAGGCTCCGAAAGAGCCCCGGGGACCGGGGCGGCGGGCAGGGTGACGCGGACCCGGTAGCTGACGATCTCCACCTCGCCCCGCTGCGAGATCCCGTAGACCCGCTCGTACCGGTCGAAGAACCGCCCCTCCAGCTCCGTACGCGACGAGCTCCACGGCACGGTCAGATCATGCGACTGCCCCCGGAACCGTACGTCCACCGACCGCGAGACCCGCACCCCCGGATCGGACGGCGACACCCCGAGATCCTCCGCCGCCGCCCCGGCCAGCGAGTCGAACACGTCCGAGGGATCCCCGGCGTCCAGCCGCGACAGCACCCGGTCCGTCGAAAGGTCGCCCACCAGCAGCCCGGCCGCCGACGCGACCCCGCAGTGGGCGGGCACCACTACGGTCCCGATCCCGAACCGCTCCGCCACCCGCGCCGCGTGCATCGGCCCGGCCCCGCCGAAGGCCACCAGCGCGTACCCCCGCGGATCGATCCCCCGCTGCACGGTCACCACGTGCACGGCCGCGGCCATCGAGGCGCTGACGATCTCGTGGACGGCATGCGCCGCCGCCGCTCTGGACACCCCGAGCGGCCCGGCCAGCCGCTCCAGCGCCTTGTCGGCGAGCGGCGCGGACAGCGGGATCGACGCCGATGTCAGGTAGCCGAGCACCAGGTTCGCGTCCGTGACCGTCGGCTCGGAGCCGCCCAGTCCGTAGCAGGCGGGCCCCGGGTCGGAGCCGGCCGAGTGCGGGCCGACGCGCAGCGCGCCGGCGGCGTCGAGCCAGGCGATGCTGCCGCCGCCCGCGCCCACCTCCGCCAGGTCGATGGCCGGGGTCTTGATCGGCACCCCGGTCCCGGCCCGACGCCCGCCGAAGCTGCCCTTGCCGCCGACGTGGAACTCGTGCGTGATCTCCGGCCGCCCGTCACGCACCACACAGGTCTTGGCCGTCGTCCCGCCCATGTCGAAGGAGATGACGTTCGCGAACCCGCTGCCCGCCGCCGCGAGCACCCCGGCCGCCGGGCCGGACTCGATCATGGCGACGGCTCGCCTGGCGGCCAGCTCGGCGGAGATCACGCCGCCGCTCGACTCCATCACGTGGACGGGCGCCTCCACACCCAGCGAGGCCAGCTGGTCGCGCAGCCTGGAGAGGTACGAGGCCATGATCGGTCCGATATAGGCGGACATGATGGTCGTCGTGGCCCGCTCGTACTCGCGGATCTCCGGCCACACCTCGGACGAGACGACCACGTTCTCGACCGATTCGCGAAGGATCGCGGCCACCTGCCGCTCATGGTCGGGATTGGCGTAGGAATGCACCAGGCACACCGCAGCCGACGTGATGCCCCGCCGCGCGATCTCCGCCGCCACCCGCCGTACGGACTCCAGATCGAGGGGCGTCAGTACGGCCCCGCGCGCCGACACCCGCTCCACCACCTCGAAGCAGTCGCCCGCGGCCACCGGCGGGGGCGGCGGGGTGAAGCGCAGGTCGTAGCGGTCCTCCTCGACCCGGGCGTACCGGCCCAGGGGGACGACCGAACGGAAGCCCTGGGTGGTGACGTAGGCCACCCGCACGCCCTTGCGTTCGAGCACGGCGTTGGTGGCCAGCGTGGTGGCGTGGACGACCCGGGTGACCGACGCGGGGTCCACGCCGGCGAGCACGCGTGTAACACCGTCCGTAATTCCGGCGATGGGGTCGTAGGGGGTGCTCAAACACTTGGCTACCGTTACCTCGCCCACATGACCGCGCAGGACCACGTCGGTGAAGGTACCGCCTACGTCGATGCCGATCGCGTAGCCCATTCCGGTACCGTAGACGTCCAAGCAAGCGCTTGTCTATGAGCACGTCTATTGACTTCCGGCAGGTGATTGAGACCCTTATTTCGATAACTGCGAAATTGGAGCGGAGATGGCACGTCTCACAGCTCTTGCCGGGGGTGTCGCGGCGACACTCGTCCTGCTTGCCCTGCCCGCGGCGGCGCACGAGCATCCCAGCGGGATCACCGACCTCGTCACCCCGGCCGTGGTTCGCGTGGAAGCCTCCTCGCACGTCGAGATCACTCTGCTCGATCACATAGGCGAGCTGATGCATGTGGAACGGTCCTACGATGTCCCCTTAGGAGTGGGAACGGGCATCGTGGTCAACCCCGAGGGCGCCATCGTCACCCTCACCCGCGTGGTCAAGACCGACAAGGACGTGGCGGTCTACGCGGCCAACAAGATCTTCGCCGAGCACCACAAAGTGAAGATCCCGATCGACTTCGAGCGGCACAAGGTCAAGGACGACCTGCTCGAGCACCACTTGAAAGAGTGCTACCCGCCCAAGACCAACGTGTCGACCTGCATCATCAACGTCACCACCAACGTCACGATATTTCCGAACGTCTCCCCGGCCGACCCCAAGGGCATCAAAGCCGACATCGTCAAGACCGGCCCGCAGCCCGACAGCCCCGCCGTCCTGATCCCCACGGGCCGGGCCGTCGGCAGCGTCGGCATGCCCACCGCGCCCCTCGCCGACAAGGTGCCCGACCAGCAGGGCTCGCCCACCAACGTGGCCGGGTTCACCGACCGGCCCGGCGCGAACGTCAAGGAGACGGTGGAGATCGCGCACCTGGGCAAAGGCGGCGGCGGACAGGACGCCGGCCGGAGCTTCGCCGATCCGGAGAAGAAGGTCGACGAGCCCGTGAAGCTCGGCGCCCTGGTCGATCGCGGCCTGCTCGGCGCGCCGGTCATCGGCGACAAGGACGGCCACGTCATCGGCATGCTGATCGGCGGCGGCAAGGAAGCCAGGATGATCGGCGTCAGGGAGATCCTCGCCGCGCTGGCCAAGGCCGGGGTCGCGCCGCGCCGTGGCGCCATCGACGCCGCCTTCGAGGCGGCGCTGACCCGCTACCACACCAAGTACTACACCGAGGCCGCGCCGGGCTTCCAGCGCGTGCTGGAGCTCTATCCCGGCAACGTGGTGGCGGCCAAGCTGCTGCAGACCTCCCTGCAGAAGCGGGGCGGCCAGGAGGACGCGGGCAGCAAGCAGGCCGTGGCACCGGCGCCCAGGAGCATGCCGCTGTGGCCGTTCATCGTCGCCGCCGGGGTGCTGTTCGTGGCCGCGGGCGCCGGGGCGTACCTGCTGTGGCGGCGCCGCCGTACTCCTGACGACCAACCTGAGCAGCCACCACCGCTGGTCGCGGCGGCAGCGGCGGCGGCCGCGGCCTCGTCGGTGTCGTCCGCGCCGACCTCACCGCCGGTGCCGCTCGACGAGGGCGCGAACCAGACCGTCGTGGTCCGCAGGTCGCAGCCCTTCCAGGTGATCCCGCAGCAGAAGCAGGTGCTCACCGAGCAGGACCAGCCGTCGGTCAAATACTGCACCGCGTGCGGAATGCGGCTGGGGGCCGCGCACCGCTTCTGCGGCTACTGCGGCCACCCCATCGAGACGTGATGCCCGTGAACGACAGATCGCTCGTGGGCCAGGAGGTGGCCGGCTATTACATCGAGGACATCGTGGGCAAGGGCGGCATGGCCGTCGTCTACCTGGCGCTCGATCCGAGGCTGAGCCGGCGGGTGGCGTTGAAGATCCTGAACCCGGTGCTCAGCGTCGACGACCGGTTCAGGCAGCGCTTCATCCTGGAGTCCCGGACGGTCGCCAGCATCGAGCACCCCAACATCATCCCGATCTACGAGGCGAACGCCGACGCCGACGGCGTGCTCTACATCGCCATGCGCTACGTCGACGGCCTCGATCTGCGCCGCCTCATCTACGACCGGGGGGCGCTGCCGATCGCGCAGGCGAACCAGATCATCTCCCAGGTGGCCGCCGCGCTCGACGCCGCGCACGCGCACGACCTGATCCACCGCGACGTGAAACCGGCCAACATCCTGCTGGCCGGGGATCACGTATACCTGACCGACTTCGGCATCACCAAGCACCGTACGTCGATCTCCGGGCTGACCCAGACCGACCAGTTCATCGGCACGCCCCGCTACATGGCGCCCGAGCAGATCAACAAGGAGCACATCGACGGGCGGTGCGACCAGTACGCGCTGGCCTGCGTCGCCTACGAGGCGCTGTCGGGGCGGCTGCCGTTCCCGCGCGACAACGACATCGCGCTGCTCTGGGCGCACTTGGCCGAGCAGCCCACGCCGCTGTCACAGGTCAGGCCGGAACTGCCGGTCGAGGTCGACGGTGTGATGATGCGGGCGCTGGCCAAGTCGCCCGAGCAGCGCTACCCGTCGTGCACCGCGTTCGTCACCGCGCTGCGCGACGCGATCAGCGGCCAGCCCGCCGCGCCGTCGCCCACCCCGTCGTCGGCGGTACGCCAGAGCCGGAAGGCGACCTCCGCCGGGTCCGGCGGCCCGAGCAAGCTGCCGCTCGTGGTGGCCACGGTGATCGCGGCCATCGCGGCGCTGTCGCTCGTCGTGCTGCTCGTCATGACCCAGAAGGGCGACTCCTGGGCCCGTTACCAGAGCACAACCGCCGCCCCGCTCACCTTCGAGTACCCGGCCGACTGGACCGTCAGAACACACGGCGACCTGTTCGTGGTGGCCTCGCCGCACGCCGCCGAGTTCGAGTCGATGTTCGTCTCCGGGGCGGCCGCGGACTGGACCGCGGTGAACGAGGTCATCACCGGCGACGCCGACAACGCCGTGGGCGTGTACGTGCAGGTCTCCGACGCGCTCAGCGCGAGCGCGACCGCCGCCCAGATGAAGGCCATGCTCGAAGGGCTGCTGCCCGGCGAGATCGTGGTGGACCAGCCCGTACCCGACCGCGCCGGCGACAGCGACGCCACCCGGTACGACGGCTCCCTGCGCGACCGCAACAGCGGCAACCGGCTCGGCTTCGTCAGCTACGTCATCGACCGCCGGCCCAAACCGCTGCTGGTGCTGTACTTCTGCGCCAAGAACCGCTGCGACGACGCCACCGAGGGCCGCGTCAGGCAGAGCGTCCACCTCTCCTGACATCTCACCATGCGGACAGGTTTGGCGGTTTTGGGCATCCCTATATGTATATTTTCCCGTAGAAGATGCTTATGGCGGGAGATATTTCATGCAGGCGTTCCCCAGGGTGCTGTTCGACGAGGCCCACAGCGAGTCGTGGACCATCCGGCGCGAGGTCGCCGAGGCCATCAACCCGGCCCACCCCGACGACAACAGCTACGCCCGCGCGGCCGAGCTGCTGCGGCGTCTGGGGCACACGGTGACGGCCCGTCAGACGGGACCGCTCGACGCGGGAACGCTCCAGGAGCAGGACGTGCTGGTCATCGCGCATCCGTCGGGGGAGCGGTGGGAGCGCACCACGGGGCAGGGGAGCCCGGTGTTCTCCGCCGCCGAGTTGGACGCGGTGGCGGCGTTCGTCGCCGGTGGCGGCGGGTTGGTCGTGCTGGCGGAGGAGGAGCAGGACAAGTACGGCAACAACCTGGCCGAGTTGCTGGGCCGGTTCGGGGTGGGTGTGACGCACGCCACGGTGCGGGATCCCGGGCACGCTCACCGTGGGGTGGCGACCTGGGTGCTCGGCGAGCGCGCCACGAGTGACGGGCTGCTGGCCGGGGTCAAGACCGCCTGCTTCTACCGCTCCGGCGCGCTGACCCTTGCGGATTCTTTGGCGGACGCGGCGTCGGCCGACGCGGATTCGTCGGTGGACGCGACCGTGTTGTTCACCAGTTCCGGGAGTGCGGATCCGGCCGGGGCGCCGCTGGCGGTGGCGGTGCGGCACGGGCGCGGCCGGGTCGTGGTGTTCGCCGACTCGGACCTGTTCGGCGACGACTCGATCGAGGACTACGACCACCGCACCCTGTGGGGGAATGTGGTCACCTGGGCGGCCCGCGTGCCGGACGACGGCGCCACCGGCTCCCGGGACGAGCGGAAGGCGGGCCTGTTCGCCGCCCTCAAGGCGACGGTCGAAGAGCTCCGCCCGCTCCAGGTCAAGGACGGCTCGGTGCCCGCCGACAAGCCCCAGGCGAAGGCGCTGGTGGCTGCGATCGACAGCCAGCTAGCCGAAATATCGCCATATTTCCCGCAGGACGCCGCCTACCTGGCCGCCGTCCGCGCCGACCTGGCCAAGTGGAGCGCCCAGGATCTGGGCGTACCGGACTTCCTCGACTCCCTGGAGCTGTTCCACCCCGACACCCAGCGCGTGGACGGCCTGGAGCACCTCGTCGTGTTCCCCATGTACACCCAGAACGGCAACCCGAACCGCACCCTGGAGGCCGTCTGGCTCCGGACGATCTGGCCGGACTGGCTGGCCGAGCTGGAGTCGTCCGGCTACGACAACCCGATGTTCGTGCCGATCGCCTTCGAGGACTTCACCTCCGGCTACGACACCCACTCGGCCGTGCTCTTCCCGGAGACCGTCGCCGTACGTCAGGCACCCGAGCGGTTCACCTGGGGCGGCATCTTCGCCGACCGTGAGGCCGCCAGGTTCCGGCGGGTCGCCACGGCCGCCACGGCGACGCTCAAGCTCGACCTGCCGCCGGACGCGGCCCGGCTGCTGGAGTCGCAGCGGCTGGCCCAGGACACCTTCGTCATGTGGGACCTGATCCACGACCGTACCCACAGCCACGGTGACCTGCCGTTCGACCCGTTCATGATCAAGCAGCGCATGCCGTACTGGCTCTACTCGCTCGAAGAGCTGCGCTGCGACCTGACGGCGTTCGGCGAGGCCGTGCGGCTGGAGGAGAAGGGTGTGCCGCACGCGCGGTACGTCCAGCACGCCATCCTGTTCGACCGGCTGTTCCGCTTCCCGATCACCGGTGACCGGGTGCGCAACTACGACGGGCTCGGCGGGCAGCTGCTCTTCGCGTACCTGCACCGCAACGACGTGGTGCGGTGGACCGACAACCGGCTCACGGTCGACTGGGAGCGCGTGGCGGGCGGCGTCGCCGATCTGCGGGGCGAGGTCGAGAAGCTGTACCGGGACAGCATCGACCGGTCCAAGCTGGCGCACTGGCTGGCCGCGTAC
Organism: Nonomuraea sp. NPDC048901; assembly: GCF_040649695.1. Taxonomy (NCBI): domain Bacteria; kingdom Bacillati; phylum Actinomycetota; class Actinomycetes; order Streptosporangiales; family Streptosporangiaceae; genus Nonomuraea; species Nonomuraea sp. NPDC048901. The sequence continues at coordinate 100,528 of NZ_JBEZFW010000031.1, forward strand.
GAGCTGGTGAGCGGGTACGTCGAGCCGAGCCCCGGATCGACGTGGGCCAAGGGGATCCAGGCGCTGCCGGAGGAGCAGAAGGCCAAGGTGGACGCGGTGCTGCCGGACGAGTTCCCGCTGAGCATGTTCTATGAGGCACTGCGCCGTAAGCTGGCCGAAGTGGTCGAATCGACTAGGGGGATCCGGGCATGATCATTCTGGTTACGGGTGCCGGTGGCCCCACGGGTCAGGCCGTCTCCGGATTTTTCCGGAAAAATGGGCACACTGTGATCGGGGTCGGCAGGGACGACGTCGACCTTCTCGACCGCGCGGCCGTACAAGCGCTCGCGGACCGGATCTCCACCGAGCACGGCCACGTCGACGGGGTGGTGCACCTGGTCGGCGGCTGGCGCGGCGCGAAGTCGTTCGCCGAGACCGACCTCGACGACTGGGACACCCTGCACGACCTGCTGATCCGCACGCTCCAGCACGTCTCGCTGGCCTTCGAGCCGCTGCTGCGCAAGAGCCAGAACGGCCGTTTCGTGATCGTCTCCGCCAAAGCGGCCCAGCACCCCACGGCGGGCGGCGCTCCGTACGCCGCCGCCAAGGCGGCCGCGGAGGCGTGGACCCTGGCCCTGGCCGACGCACTGAAGGACACCCATAGCGCGGCGGTCATCTTGGTCATCAAGGCCCTGGTGAACGACGCCATGCGCGCCGCCAAGCCGGACGCCCGTTTCACCGGCTTCACCGACGTCAATACGCTGGCAGAGGCGATCGGCGACCTCTACGACCGGCCCGCCGCGCAGCTCAACGGCACCAGATTGGACCTCACTCAGTGATTGCCCGGCACGACCCGCAGCTCAAGAGCTTCGCCAGCGACAACTACGCGGGGGTACACCCGGAGATCCTGCGTGCCATCGCCGACGCCAACGGCGGCCACCAGATCGCCTACGGCGACGACGTCTATACCGAGGCCCTGCTGAACGTCTTCCAGCGGCACTTCGGTGAGCGGGCCCAGGTCTGGCCGGTGTTCAACGGCACCGCCGCGAACGTCGTCTCCCTGCGCGCCATGACCGCCCAGTGGGAGGCGGTCATCTGCGCCGAGACCGCCCACATCCACACCGACGAGGGCGGCGCGCCGGAGGTCGTGGGCGGCATCAAGCTGCTGACCGTACCCACGCCCGACGGCAAGCTCACCCCGGAGCTGATCGACCGCCAGGCCTGGGGGTTCGGCGACGTCCACCGCGCCCAGCCCCGCGTCGTGTCCATCTCCAACACCACCGAACTCGGCACCCTCTACACCCCCGAGGAGATCGCGGCCGTCTGCGCCCACGCGCACGAGCGCGGCCTCCTCGTCCACCTCGACGGCTCCCGGCTCACGAACGCCGCCGCCGCCCTCGACGTCCCGCTGCGGGCGCTGACCACCGACGCGGGCATCGACGTCCTCTCCTTCGGCGGCACCAAGATCGGCCTGCTGTACGGCGAGGCGGTCGTGGTGCTCAATCCCGAGGCGGCCGGCGGCATCGACTACATCCGCAAGACGTTCATGCAGCTGTCGTCGAAGATGCGCTTCGTGTCCGCCCAGTTCGAGGCGCTGCTCTCCGGCGACCTGTGGCTGCGCAACGCCCGCCAGGCCAACGCCATGGGACAGCGGCTGGCGGCGGCGGTCCGCGACATCCCCGGCGTCGAGGTGCCGCGGCCGGTGGAGGCGAACGCGGTGTTCGCGGTGCTGCCGCGTGAGGTGACGGAGCGGCTGCAGAAGCGGTTCCGGTTCTACACCTGGAACGAGGCGACGGGGGAGGTGCGGTGGATGTGCGCCTTCGACACCACCGAAGCGGACGTGGACGCCTTCGCGGCCGCGATCCGGGAGGAGATGGGCTGACTCTTTGGGCCCTCAGGGCTCTTAGGGCTTAGTAGGGCTCTCAGTCGGTGAGTGCGAGGCGGGCGGCCTGCCAGCCGCCCATGCCGTGCACGGCCGCCCCGGGTGGCGTGGCCGCCGAGCAGAGGAACACCCCCGGCAGCGGCGTCCGCCAGGGCGCCGCCGACCACACCGGCCGCCTGACGAACTGCCCCAGGCTCGCCAGCCCGCCTCCGATGTCGCCGCCCACCAGGTTGGGGTTGGCCGCCTCCAGCTCGGCGGGCCCCATCGCGTGCCTGGCCAGCACCCGGTCGCGGAACCCCGGCGCGAACCGTTCGATCTGCCCCTCGATGGCGTCCGTCATGTCGGCCCTGGACCCGTTCGGCACATGGCAGTAGGCCCACAACGTGTGCCCGCCCCGGCTGTCGTCGGCCGCGTACGGCTGCACGAGCAGCACGTACGGCCGCGGTGAGTGCCGCCCGTGGGCCATCTCGGCCTCGCTGAGCGCGATCTCCTCCAGCGTGCCCCCGAGGTGTACCGTCCCGGCCGCCGCCACCGCCGGATCCCGCCACGGCACGGGTCCGTCGAGCGCCCAGTCCAGCTTGAACACCCCTGGCCCGTACCGATAGCGCTCCAGCCCCCTGCGATACCCGGCCGGCAGCTCGGCCATCGTCAGGAACTGCCGGGGGGTCACGTCGAGCACCACCGTCTCGGCGTCCAGCTCCCGCAGGTGACGTACCCGATGCCCGGTGACCGCCTCCCCGCCCAGCGCCCTGAGCCTGGCCACCAGGGCGTCGGCCAGGACCTGCGACCCGCCCTTCACCACCGGCCACCCCACCAGGTGCGCCAGGGCCGCCAGGAGCAGGCCGTACCCGCTCGTCATGGGCGAGCGCAGGTCGAGCATCGAGTGGGCGGCCATGCCCGCGAGCACCGCCCGCCCCTCGACGGTCCGGAACGCCCGCCGCCCGAGTGTCGTGGCCGGCAATGCCGCCGCCACCCCGAACCTGGCCGCCTGCGCGAACACCCGCGGCCGTGGCTTCCAGGGCCCGAGCGGCTTGAGCAGCAGATCGACCAGCGGCAACCCGGCCCGCGCCGCCGCCCCCACCGTCCGCTCCCACACCGCCGCATCCTGCCCCAAACCGGCCGCGGTACGGCGGGCATCACGGTGCACGAGCACGGCGGGCCGATCGTCGAGCGGATGAGCGGCGACCACAGCGGGATGCACGAACTCCACCGAACCGACCTCACCCCCACGGAGATCGGACTCTTTGGGGCCGGATCCACCGGCACTGATCCCGAGCTCTCTGAAGACGGGTGAGGCCAACGCCATCGCCATCACGGTCGCACCCAGGTCGTGCACCCGCCCGGGCAGCGTCACCTCCGCCGACCGCAGCCCCCCGCCGAACTGATCGGCCGCCTCCAGCAGCAGCACCTCACGCCCGGCCTGAGCCAGCAGAACGGCGGCGACCAGCCCGTTCGGCCCGGACCCCACCACAACGGCGTCGGCACTCACCTCAGGGCCGCCTCAATCCGTGACGCCGCGCGCTCACTTCATCCCCGCCTCAGTCCCTGGCGGCGCGAGCCCACGTGAGGCCCGCGTCAATCCAGCTCATTGCCCTGAGACGCCTCGCGCTCACCTCAGGCCCGCCTCAATCCATGGCGCCTGGCGCTCACTTCAGGATCGTCGGGTACGGCTGCGCGCCGCGCTGCTTGAGCATCTCGGTCATGAGCTTGATCTCGCCGGTCTGCCCATCGATGATCTTCTGCGCCATGTTGACCACCTCGTCCCGCGTGGACAGCTTCAGCAGACCCTCGGCCATCTGCACGCCGCCCTCGTGGTGGCGGATCATCAGCTGCAGGAAGAGCACCTCGGCAGCCGTGCCCTGCAGCTCCTTGAGCTTGGTCAGCTGATCCGGCGAGGCCATGCCCGGCATCGCCCCGCCCACGGGAACGGCCGCGGGGGCGGCCGACGTGCCCGACCCGCTGTGCCCGTGCCCGGCCATCCAGGCCATCGGCCGCCGGTCGGTGGCCTGGTCGAGCTCCCATTGCTGCAACCACCCCTGGAACATGCCCCGCTGGTTGGACTGGGTGGTGATGATGTCGTAGGCCAGGTTTCTGATGTCCTTGGACTGCGTCTTGTCCCTGATCGTGAACGACATGTCGACGGCCTGCGCGTGATGCGTGGCCATGTCGCGAGCGAATCCGGCCTCCGCCGAGGCGTCGCCGGGAGTGCCGCTCCGACCCCATACGAGGAAGATCACCGCTCCGGCGAGTACGAGCACGGCGCAGGCGATGAGCAGTGAGTTCTTGGCGGGCTTTTCCATGGCTCGTCCAGCGTACCCATCTCATCGCCGAGACGAGTCCGGACACTTAAGACGCTCTTATTCTCCGCATACTGCACTAGGGCATAGGGTGACCCGGAGTTGGCATGCCGATGGAGGAACGATGACGAAGGAGAAGGCGCAGGCGCGGCGCGAGCATCTGCAGAAGATGCGAGCGCAGCAGAAGAGCAAGGAGCGCCGCGCCGCGCTGTTGATGTGGGGGGCAGGCGGACTCGTCATCGTGCTGCTCGTCGGAGTGGTCGGTTTCTACTTGGTCAAGCAGGCCAAAGAGACGTCATTGGGGGATGTGGCCAACTACAAGTACGAGGCGGGCCAGCACGTCTGGAACACGGTCACGTACAAGGAGACCCCGCCGGTCGGCGGCCAGCACAACAACTACTGGCAGCAGTGCGCGGTCTACGACAAGCCGATCCACAACGAGCACGCCGTCCACTCGCTGGAGCACGGCGCCCTGTGGATCACGTACCGCCCCGACCTGCCGAAGGCGCAGATCGACGCGCTGAAGAAGACGGCCACCTCGACGGGGCAGCAGGACTACATGCTGGTCAGCCCGTACCCGAACCTGCCCGCTCCGGTCGTGGCATCGTCGTGGGGCCACCAGCTGAAGCTCGACAAGGCCGACGACCCGAAGCTCGCGGCGTTCATCAAGAAGTACCAGAACGGCCCGGACACCCCTGAAGCCGGCGCCATCTGCGGCGGCCCCGACGCCATCACCACGACGGCAGACCAGGCCCCCCTCCCACCGGAGCCCAAGGGCCAGGCCAGCCAGCCCCCCACGGAAATGATCAGCCCCAGCCCCACCAACAAGTAACTCCAAGCTCGGGCCTCCCTGGCGGTCGGGCGGTGCCTCCCAGGGGGCTCCGCCCCCTTCGACCCCCGAAAAGCATGGTCTTCGCTTTCGCTCAGGCTGCCTTCTCGGGGGCTCCGCCTTTCGGCGGGGGCCTGCCGGTCCCCGCTACCCCCGGACGCGATCCCGTCGCGGCTGTCAGACGCGGGGGCACAGGCTGCTGGACTGTCGGCCCGGTGGGGGGTGATGACGTCTACGGCCAGGACCCGCGCCTACGCGGCCTGCTGGAGCAATGCGGGGTCGGCTACGTGCTGGCGATCGCGGGCAACCGGCAGGTGAAGCCGGATGGAACCGACAGCAGCGCCGCCGATTCGCCGTCGGGGTGGCCGATCGGAACTGGCACCGCTACCGCGCCGGCCATGGCGCCATAGGCTCGCGTTGGTATGCCTGGGTCTGGGCGCATCGATGAAACCACCGCCGAGGGATACCGGTGGCTGCTGATCCGCCGCAATCTGACCACCGGTGAACTGGCCTTCTATCGCTACTCCGCACCCACGGAGAGGCCGCTGATGGCTCTGATGAAGACCGCGGGTATCCGTGGGCGGTGTCACTGGGGTATTACGTGATGGCCGACGCGCTGTGGCGCCTTGACGTCTGGGCAGGGCCGGGCCGGAGGTGGGCAAATGATCGTCACTTTACGTGCTCGTGATGTAACAATGAGTGTCATGCCGTCCCCCCGACATGACACCCTCATCAAGCTGTTCGCCGATCGCCCTCAACTGGCGGTGGAGATCCTGCGTGACTTCCTGGGGGCGGACCTGCCCGCCACTCCGCTGATCCGGCG
>NZ_JBEZFW010000032.1:0-95533 GCF_040649695.1 Nonomuraea sp. NPDC048901
GGACAGACCCGAGAACACTATCTGCGCAAGCTCGTTGACATCCTTCACAGGAAGATCAACGATCTTCGCGACTTTCCGTCACCACCGAATGTGAGACAGGGCCGAGTTTCTGACACACCCGGTTGTGGTCCGGCGTTCCCGGTCAGGAGGGCGGGGCCCGAGATGAAGCTTTCATCGCGTCCGCGATGTTCGCGCTGGTCGTCGGGGCCGAGCGGGGGCGGATCTTGCGGCGGTGCGGTGCTTGTCGTCCAATTCACGGTGATCGCTCTTCGCGATTTCCGGCCCTTCATGAGGGGAGAACTGGTGCGTCGCCGAATCACCGCCTTGTCGCTTCTCGCGGTCACCGCTCTGACGCCGATCCTGGCCACGAGCACGCCAGCGCACGCCTCGTCCACACTCCAAGTCGTCTACAGCAACCTGCCCTATGACGTCTGCATCAGCTTCGGCCGGTCAGGACAGGAGACCGGACGCTGGCAGACCTGGTGGTGCAGCACCCACCAGCCCGAGAACCCGATGTTCTACACCTACGACCTGTGGGCGTACGTGAACTGAGGCAGTTCCCCCGGCACGGGTGCTGCCGTCGTCCCCATGAAGCAGCACCCGCGTCCTCATGTGATCCCGTCTTGAAGAAATCTGACCGGGATGTAATGTTCTGCGCCCTTGCTCGCCAATAAGGGGAAAGCCCCGAGCAAGCGGAAGGCGCACTGGATGGCAGACACATCATCGGAGGGCCTCCTGCGGACGATGCGGGATCCTGAGGCCTTCGAGGTCTTCTACCGAAGACACGCCGAACGCGTGAGCCGCTTCGTGGCCCGCCGGGTGACCGATCCGCACACGGTGGACGACCTCACCACCGAGATCTTCCTGGCCGCCATCGACACCGCGGGCACGTACAAGGCCGAGCGGGGCGGCGAGGTGGCGTGGCTGTTCGGCATCGCGCGCAACGTGGTGGCGTCCGAGCTGCGCAGAGCGGCCAGAGAGTTGCACAAGAGCGGCAGGGCGGCGGGACGGCGCACGCTGGACGCCGACGACATCGCCCGGTTAGAGGAGCGCATCGACGCCGAGCGGGCCGCCCGCCCGCTGTTGTCGGCCATCGCGAAGTTGCCCAAGAGCCTGAGGGCCGTGGCCGAACTGGTGGACATCGACGGCCTGTCGGTCGCCGACGCCGCCATGGCCCTGCGCATCCGCGTCGGCACCGCCCGGGTGCGGCTGCATCGCGCGCACCGCCGGCTGATGATCGAATCCGGTCACCGCCCGGAAGCCATCTTGAAAGGATCGTCATGAACGGGTCTCTCGCCGGTTTCGAAGAGCGCCGGCTGGCCGAGCTGAAGGAGCACGTGGCGGCGCGGGCGGCGGCCGAGCGGGCCGGACGGCCGCACGCGGTGGCCGAGCGGGCCGGACGGCCACGCCGCCGGATGGTCCTGGCCGTGGCGGCGGGGGCGGCGATCGCCGCCGTGGCGAGCGTGGTCACGGTCTCGTCCATGGGCGGGGCCGACCGCGCCTACGCCGTTACCAAGGACTCCGACGGCATCGTGTACGTCACCGTACGCGACTTCCGGGACGCGGCGGGACTGACCAGGCAGCTCAAGAGCCTCAACGTGCCCGCCATCGTGGACTTCGTCCCGGCGGGCCAGAAATGCAAGGAGCCGCGCGCCGAACCCGTGACGGACATCCCCCGCGGCCTGTATTACGCGCCCAGGAACATCCCCGGCGACGACGCCGGCTCGGGCTGGCAGATGCAGATCAACACCAAGCTGTTCAAGCCCGGCCAGACCTTCGTCTGGACCCTTGCGGTCGATCCCGTCTACGGAGGGAGCGACACCAGCACGATCCTCATGCGGGACCCGGTGGCGCCCTGCGAGCTGGTCCCCGACGACGTACAGCACGTCGTGCCGAAGATGCCCTTCCCGGAGGTCACGTCGCTGGGCGGGTACCGGGTGGAGGGCAAGACCGTGGGCGAGGTCCTGCCGGAGATCGAGAAGCGCGGCCTCAAGGTCACCTACCTGATCACCGAACCCCCTCCCGAGCGCTATCCGGGCGACCCGTACCTGATGTACCCCACCAAGCAGGGCACTCCGGTGGGTGCGGACTGGTTCGTCTGGCAGGCGGACGAGCCGGAGAAGGGAGTGATCCGCCTGATGGTCACGCAGAAACTCCAGAAGCCTTAGCGATCAGCCCGTCATGGTTCGCTCCGGCGGGTCAACGTAGGAGCAGTCGCTTGCGGAGGCGGGTTTTGAGGGGTGTTCTGGCGCGTACGGCCTGGCGGACGGCGTCGCTGTGGCGCCAGGCCGCGTCGGCGGCCTCGTGGGCGACGTCGTCGGGGGCGTAGCGGACGAAGTTGGAAATATCGGCGAGTGGTCGGAGATGGGTTGATATGTCGGCTGGGTGCCGGGCCACCACGTCCTCGGCGGTCAGCGCCCGCTCCCCCTTCAGGCCGAGGTCGTCACAGGTCTGCGACCACGCGCCGAGCACCCGCCGCTCCGCGCCCGTCACGCTCCTGCGGGCCCGCCTGCGCCACCACGGCAGCACCATCGCCGCGCTCGCGTACACCACCAGGATCCCCGCCCCCACCGCCGGGACGATCACCCACAGCGGCGGCCCGGCCGAGGTCTCGCGGCCGCCACCCGCCGTGGGCTTCTGACCGGCCTTCGGCTTGTTCACCGTGCCCTGGGTGAACTCGCCCTCCAGCTCCTCGCTCTCCTTGAGAGCGGAGGACACCACCTCGTGGTCGTCCTTCGCGCCGCCGCGGCCGGGCGTGGGGTAGAACGGCCGCCAGCCGAGCTTGTCGAACTTGATCTCCGCCCACGCCATGACATGACCAGATTTAACGTGGTAAATCCCGTCGGACGCCTGCCCCGGCCGGAACCCCACCACGACCCTCGACGGCAGCCCGAGCGTCCTGGCCATGAGCGCGAACGTCGACGCGAACTGCTCCGACGTCCCCCTGTGCGTGGTCTCCAGGAAGAACTCCAGGCCCTTGAGCGAGTGCCCCGGCGGCGCGGTGACGTCGTAGGTGGCGCTGGTGCGCAGGTAGCTCTGCAGCCGGTACGCCTGCTTGATCGGCACGTCCGCGCCCTTGGTGGCCTGCTGGGCGAGCTTGTGGAACAGCGCCTCCTGAGGCCCGGCCGGGAACGCGGTCAGCGCCCGATCGTCGACCGGCGTGGCCGCGAGCAGGTCGGCCTTCGACGGCTCCGCCACCCGCGAGGTCACCTCGTACGTGAACCCCTTGGCCGGCCGGCTCGCGGCCAGCAGCGCGCCGCTCCCGGGGTCGACGGCCAGGCCGCGTACGCCGTCCACCTCGACGGGACGTTCGGCGCCGGGCAGCCAGGTGCCGGGCAGGCCGCTGAACGTGATCGTCTGGCGTACGGTCTGCGCCTTGCCCGTCCAGTCCCCCGCGGGCACCCGCCCGCCCGTCGGCTGGAAGCGGGCGCCGGACGTCCAGCGGACGCCGTCATAGCGGTCGAGTACGGCCAGCCGCCAGTTGAGGGGCTTGGCCGCCTTGACGGTGAACAGGTCACGGTCAGGGATCTGCAGCCAGGCGGACACGCGGTCGAGCGGGCTGACGCTGTCGACGCGTACCGGGGGCGGGAGTTCGGCGTCGTCGCGCGGGTTGTACGGCTCGGCGGCGATGGGCAGCAGCGGCCCGGCGACCAGGGCGACGGCGGCCAGCGCGGCGGCGGCCGGGATGCCGGCGAGCAGCCACAGCGCCGGCCGGTCGTCCCGGAGCAGGGCCAGTGCCGCGATGAGCACCACGAGGGCCGCGGCGACAGGCAGGTTCGAGCCCTCCCCGTCCACCCCGAACAGCAGCGCCACCCCGTACACCACCAGTCCGGGCACCGCGGCGGCCACGCGGGTCCTGGTGCGGGTCAGCGTCTCGGCGCCGACCACGGCGGCGGCCCAGACCAGCGTGTGCACGAGGACCAGCAGCCGCGGCTCCGGCTGGGCGGGCAGGAGCGTGGTGAGCAGCGCCCGCCACGAGTCGGCCAGGTCGCCGAGCAGGCCGGGAGCGATGCCCTTGTACAGCGGCACGGTCCCGGCGAACCACAGGACCAGGTCGAGCACCAGCGCCAGCCAGAGAGGCCGCCGCCGGCAGAGCGCGGCCACCAGGGCGGGGACGGTCGCGGCGGGCACGACGGCCAGGAGCAGCTCGGTGCCGGGGAAGACGCGATGGAACCCCCACCCACCGGCCCCGGTGACGGCCGCCACCAGCGCCAATCCCCCTAACCACCGCCACACAGGCTGCTTCATCGCCTGCCCCAGGCCAGCGGCAGCGCGGCCAGGTCCGCGATGGGGACGACCGTCACTCCGGGCACGCTGAGCGGACCTGTCCCTATATATACGCAGATGATGCGGTCGAACCGTCGTCGTGCCCCCGCCACTCGGGCGGCCTCGGCGGGGTCCCCGGTGATCACGACCAGCGAGCCGCCGCGGGCCAGCCGGACCGCCTCGCCGACGCCGGACGTACCGGATCCAACCAGGGCGAGGCGATCCAGCAGCAGCTCGGGGTCGGTCTTGGTCTCGGCGAGCGGCCCGTCGCCCGTGAGCACCCGCACGGGGAAGCCGGACCGTGCGGCGGCGACGGCGGCCGAGGCGGCGGCGTCCACGCCCAGCTCGGTGAGGTGACGGGTGTCGAGGACGACCGTCGTGGTGGGCAGGCTGGCATCGATGAGCTGGCGCACCATGAGCGTGCCGGTGCGCGCGCTGGACTTCCAGTGGACGTGGCGCAGGTCGTCGCCGACGACATACTCGCGCAGGGTGTGGAAGGTGACCGTGCCGCTGGGGGCGTTGTCGCTGGTGGGGCCCTCCAGGTGGTGGGCCTTGCCCGACGCGGGCACCGGCAGCGCGACCGTGCGAGGGCGGACCAGGAGCGTGGCCGTCTGGCCGTACCGCCTGATCCTGCGTGTCAGGCCGAACGGGTCGGCGCGGACGAGCAGGAGCGGGCCGACGGGGATCTCGCCGCGCACGCCGGTGGGCAGCGGGTACGACACCGTCCTGGTGGCGTTCCGAGGCAGGCGGGGCAGGTCCACCGTGTGCTCGGCCGTACCGATCCGGTCCTGCGCGCGCAGCCCTGACAGGCCCCGGCGGCCGAGATTGCGTACGTGAAGGACCGCCACGGCCGCGTCCCCGCGCGGCACCTTGAGCGGAGTGACCTCGCGGTGCACCTCCAGCCTCGGTCCGGGGGCGGTCCAGGCAAGGGCGGCGGCGAGCGCGAGCAGCCCGCCGGTGGCCAGCACGACGGGCTCCGGGTAGCCGAGCGCGAACCCGGCCGCGTACAGGATCACGGAGCCGGCGAGCGTGCCCCACCCCAGCGGTGTCAGCACCTAGGCCGCCTGCGGCACCGGCATCCCGGCGAGGAGCTCGCCGAGCACGTGCGCCGCGGTGACCTCGCGTAGTTCGGCCTCCGGGGTGAGGATCAGCCGGTGCGCGATGACCGGGACGGCCAGGGCCTTGACGTCCTCCGGCACGACGTAGTGGCGGCCGGCGGCGGCGGCCTTGACGCGGGCGGCCCGCAGCAGCGCGAGGCTGCCGCGCGGGGAGGCGCCGAGCCGCAGGTGCGGGTTGGTGCGCGTGGCGCCGCAGAGGGCGACGATGTAGTCGTAGACGGGGTCGGCGACGTGGATGCGGGTGGCGAACTCGATCATCCCGGCCACGTCCGACGCGCGGGCCACCACGGGCAACCGCTCGACCTGCGGCCCGGTCGGCATGCCCTTGAGCACCTCGACCTCCGAGACGTGGTCAGGGTAGCCGACGGAGATCCGCATGAGGAAGCGATCGAGCTGGGCCTCCGGCAGCGGGTACGTGCCGTCCATGTCGACGGGGTTCTGCGTGGCGACCACCAGGAACGGCCTGGGTACGGGATGCGGCTCGGCGTCGACCGTGACCCGGCGCTCCTCCATGACCTCCAGCAGCGCCGACTGGGTCTTCGGGGAGGCGCGGTTGATCTCGTCGGCGAGCACGATGTTGGCGAACACCGGCCCCTGGTGGAACTCGAACTTCTGGTGCGCCTGGTTGAAGATCGACACACCGGTGATGTCGCTGGGCAGTAGGTCGGGCGTGAACTGGATGCGCCGCCACTCGGCGTCCACACTGGCGGCGATGGACCTGGCCAGCGTGGTCTTGCCGGTGCCGGGCACGTCCTCGATCAGCAGGTGTCCTTCGGAGAACAGGCAGATCAGGGCCAGCTCTATGGCTTCGTGCTTGCCGCGGATGATGCGCTCGATGTTCTGGGCCAGCATCTGGAAGCGCTGGGCGAACTGTGCCGCAAGCTGCTGCGGTTGCTGCGTCTGCTCGTTGTACAACTGAGGTCCCCTATCTCAGTCGGTGCATTCGAAGAGCGGAGCCTCCGGGAAGCCGCCCCCGTCCGGTGTGGCCACCAGCGTGTCGTTGAGGTAGCCGTTGCCCGCCGACGACTCGATCCGGTTCCAGATGTCACTGGACTTTCCGGTGGACTTGTCGGTGTAGGACGAGCCCTTGACCTGGCAGATCACTGTCAGCGTGATGTACTGGCCCTGTGGGATCCTTCCGGCCTCGCCATCGGCGGACGGGCCCGGCCGGATGAGCGTGTTGGTGTCGTTGTTGCTGGCGTTCTGGTACTGCTGTTTCGGATAGGCCAGGTCCACGTCCGCTGTGGCGGCGTCCTGGCTCTCCCCCGCGTCGTTCTTGGCCTTGAGCTTGAACTCGTGCTTCTGGTTGTTCTTGAGCCCTTCGGCGGTGAACGACGTGCCCTTGACGCTGTCGTTGCTCACCGCGCCGGAGAGCACGTACGTGATGCCTTCGCCGCCGCTCTCCGGGGCGTCCCAGGTCAGCTCGGCGCCGCGGTTCTTGGGCTTGGCCGCGAAGTTGGCCGGTCTGCCGGGGGCCACGCAGGGCTTGACCCCGGCGCTGGGCTCCGACTCGACCTGGCCGCCCGACCAGTGGGCGACGACCGTGAAGGTGTACTCGGCGCCGCAGCTCCCGCCCGAGAACTCGAACTGGAACGGCCCGCCGGCGTCCACCGACTGCGGCGTGCTCCTGCCGTCGCCGCCGGACACCTTGAGCGTGTAGCGGTCGACCTTGCCGCCGCTGGACGGGCTGAAGTTCACGCTGACGTGGCCGGGGCCCGACTTGGCGCTGACCGCGCCCGGTTTGGTGGGCGCGCTGGGCGTGGGGGTGGGAGTGGGGCTGCGGGTGGCCGAGGAGGGAGTCGGGGTCGACGTCGGGGTCTTGGTGGGCTTGCGCGACGGCTCCGGGGCGTCCGTCCGCGTCGGCGCTGGGTCGTCCGTCCTGGTCGGGTCGGGCCTGGGGTCGGTGTTCGTCGGCTCGGGCCGTGGCGTCTGCTTGGGCTTGGGGGTGTTGGTGGGTCCCGGTACGTCCGAGTCGTCCTTGTCGACGTCGTGCTTGCGGCCTTCGGTGTCGACGACGACGGCCTTGTCGCCGTTCTCGTCGTTCGCCCAGAGCAGGCCGTCCTTGACGAACACGTCGACCGGGCCGGGCCCCTGCGCCACCTGGAGCTTGGTGGGCTGACCGCCCGCCGCGCTGTCCCACACGATCAGGCCGCCCGTGCTGCGGTCCGGGACGTACACCTTCGAGCCGAGTATCTGCGGCACGCCGAGCGCGGCCGGGTCCTTCACCGCGAACTTGGTGTTGAGCACCGAGTTCGACTCCGTGTCGACCACCACGAGGAGCCCGGAGTCGCCGGGCGTGAGCAGCGGAACCAGCGAACCCTCGGTCGAGGCCGGCGCCAGCACGCCGCCTTTGGCGGCCTGGGCGACCTCCTTGGGCAGCGTGATCTCGCCCACGCCGCCGTCCGCGCCGACGATCGTGGCGGTCGCGGCGCGGGTGTTGACGATCACCGGCAGGCCGCCCGCGATCGTGACGGCCAATTCCTCGCCCGGCTCGCCGACCTTGACGGCGCTCGCGGCGACGCCCTTGGTCACGGGTACGACCTCGCCTTTGGCGGTCACCGGCACCCAGAGCCGCCCGCCACCGTCGATGCGGGCCGAGCCGAGCGGGCCCGGCAGCGACAGCGGCGCGCCGACCGAGTTGAGCGTGGCCGGGTCGATCTGCTGAACCTTGCCCTCCGGGTCCACCGCGTAGCCGGCGGCGCCCGAGACGACGATCTGCAGACCGGCCGTGCCGAAGTTACGGGTCTGCGCGACGCTGAGCTGGCCGGGCTCGATCCGGCTGACGTAGCCGCTGCCGTCGTCGACGAGCAGGACGTTCGAGCCGTCCTGGACGATGCGCAGCCGCTGGGCCGACTTCTTGTCGAGGTAGCCGTCGACCTCGCCGGACAGGCCGTTAACGTGCACGATCTTGCCTCGGGCCTGGGTCCAGAGCCAGGCGCCGACGTCGGCCAGTTTGGGTGTGGCGCTGGAGACGCCCACGCCGAAGACGGCCGCCAAGGCGACCAGGATCACGGCCACCGCGCCGGCGATCACGGCCGTGGCACGGTCTCCGCGGAGTACGCGGATACGCAAGGCGTCACTCACCCCGTACGTATGATTACTTAACGTTTGCCCCCGTATTACCCTGGATCACCCTAGCGTGCGGCGCGACTACTCGCAGGTAAGCACGCCAGGTTGGGCACTACTCGCAGGTAAGCCCGTCAGGTCGGGCCGAGATTGTCGGCGCGAAGCCGTACCTTAGTCCCCGTGTCCGAACAGCCCTTGACCCTCGACGCCGCCCTCTCGGAGGAGGCGGTGCTGTCGACCTACCGCCGGATGTTCGCGGCGCTGGCCCGCGACAGCGGCGCGGTCGTCGACGACCCGGCCCTGGTCGACATCGCCGAGACGCTGTTCGCGGCGTTCGCCGAGGCGGGCGAGGAGTGGCTGACGCACGAGCAGATGCGCTTCGCCTGCCGCGCCTATCCCGGCGACCAGTTCGACAACCGGCTGCGCGTGCTCAAGGGGCTGGGCGCGATCCGCGAGGTGTTCCCCAAGCCCAACCAGCTGCGCTATCGGGCGTCGTTCACCAGCGTGGTCGGGCTGATGTTCATCAGGCGGATGATGGACGACGGCGGCCAGTCGGAGATGCACCGGCTGCTCGCGCTCGAAGACCTCAACGTCGCCGACCCGCGCACCACGATGGAGGAGGCCAGGCAGAGCGCCGCCAACCTGGCCAGGGCGTTCCGGCTGTGGGCGCTGGAGCTGATCACGCTCACCATGGGCACGATCGAGGAGCTGCGCGAGCAGGCGCCCAAGCTGTGGGGCACCGAGGAGATCGCGCGCCGGGCGCAGAGCCTGCACGGCACGATCCTGACCCGCTGGCCCGCGCTCGACCGGGTCTGCACCGATCTGCGGGCGGCCATCTACGCCTACAGCGACGCCTCCCGGCGGGCGGCGGGGCGCCTGGCCGACTCGGCGGGCACGACCCGCAACCTGACGCTGCTGCCCACCGAGACGTGGCGCACGTTCTCGCAGACCGCTTCGCGTGAGCGGCTCGCGGCGGTGCTCGACGGCTTCGTGTTCGACGCTCCGGCGCCCTGGCACGACCCGGCGGCTATCGCCCGCGCGGTCGACGAGGCGCCCCGCCCGGCTCCGGCCCAGCCCACTCCCCCGCGCTCCAACCTCGCCGACGCGGGCCCCGAAGGCTCGCTCGGCTCCGCGCCCAACGCGGCGATCGAGCGGCTGACCGAGGTGGCGGAGTCGCTGCTGGGGGCGTCGTCGCGGGTGGCACTGGCCGACGTACTCCGGTCCGACTGGCCATCGGCCCGCCGGCTGCTGGCCGACCTGACGACGGTCGATCTGCGGCCTGAGCTGCCTTATCGGCTCGTGTGGGCCGACGACCTCACGATCTCGCCAGGAGGCGAACCGGCCTGGCTGTCCCACGGCTACCTGGAGCGCACCGCATGACCCGACTCTCATCAGAGGCCGCGGGCCCGGACCTTCCCTCCTCGGAGGTCGCTGGTACTCGCGGCTCCTCAGGGGGCCCGGCTGCGGGTCGCACTTCAGCGGGCGTCGGTGGGGGTCGCTCTTCGGCGGGTACCGGTGGAGGTCGCACTTCGGGAGGCGTTGGTGCGCGGCGCGCGCTGGGGGACGACGCGGTAGCTCACGTGCGGGCGCGGTCGGGCGGGCCGCTGCGGCTGGGGGCCGGCGTCGCGGCGCCACCCGGGATGCTACGGCTCACGCGCCCCGACTCCACCGGCCAAGCCCTGCCGGTGTGGCCTGATGCGGCCACCCCGTCGCTCCTCGACGAATACCAGGTGCCCCCGGTCCCGGTCGAACGCTCGGGCGAAACCCGGCGGGTGCTGGCGGCGACGCTCAAGTGCTGCTGGAGCGACCTGTCCGTCGACCCGTGGCCGGGCACACCGGCGCCGGTCGAGCTGATCCTCGACACCTACCGGGCACTGATCGGCCGGGCCGACGACCTGATGCGCAACTGGGCCATCGGGGCACTGCGCCGGCTGCACGACTCGGCGTGGATCGTCATGTCCGACGGCGTGGTCTCGCTGGGCCCGCGCTGCGCCCTGTGGCCGGTCGAGTCGCACGCCCAGCTGAAGGAGCTGGTCCGGCGCATTCCCACACCGGAGCAACGGGACCTCACGGTGGTCGCGGACGCCGACATCGTGGCGGCCGCCACGCAGGAATCCCACGGACTGCAGGAACCACCCGCTGCGGAACAACCTTCGGCCGCGCAAGGGCCGCTGGACATTCAGCAATCCCCCGCTGGGCCAGGATCGCCGGTCGTACAGCAACCCGCCGCCGCGCAAGAACCACCCACCGCAGAACAGCCCCCTACGGAACAAGGACTGGGCGTTCAGCAGCCCTCCGCCGTGGAAGGACCGCTCACCGCACAGCAGCCACCCGAGGCGCGGGTGCGGGCGCAGGATCCCGCAACCGCGACCGCGATGACAGTGGCGGCGGGCCGGGTCGAGGGCGGTGCGGCGGAGTTCGACGAACTGCTGGGCGGCTATGACGAGCGGCGGCGGGCCGAGTTGGTGGCGGCGTTCATGGCGGTGGAGCATGGCGCCGAGCCGGTGCTGGAGGCCCGGTTCGGTGGGCTCCGCGATCCCGCGCTCCGCCACACTCTGGGCGAGATGCTCGCCCGACGAGGCCGGACGCTGATCCAGCACCGCGAGCGATGGACCTCGGGCTACGACGACGCCTACCGCGCCGAGCCGACGCCCGCGACCACGCCCGCGGCCGCCGGGTCCGGGTTCGGGGCCGGGGCAGCGGCGGGGCTTGGTGAGAGTGAGCGGGCGGTGTTGACGCTGGTGCTGGTGCATTCGGTGGCGATTCCGAGGGCGGAGGGGCTGCTGCCCGATGACACCTGGCTCTCGCCGCATCCGACTCCCGTCGACGAGCTGCGCCGCCACACCCAGTTGCCGATCGGCGAGCTGGAGGCGGCGCTGCGGATGCTGCGGCACGCCGGGCTGCTGACCCAGGTCAAGGCGGGCGAGGAGGCCGGCGGTTACGCGCCGGGACCGCAGTTCCACCGGCTCACCCCGGCGGCGCGGCGACGGCTGCAGGAGGAGCTGATCCTGGCGGCCGGACCACACAGCCCGCTGGCCGCGGCCGTACGCGCGCGGAGATCGACAGGGTAGGCACCCGGACCTGCCGGGCCCGGATTGCCACCCGGGCCTGGCAGGCGCCAAGCGTCAGACGCGGTCGGGGTAGCGCGGTGAACAGGAACTAAGCGTCCTCGGCCGGGCGGCGCGGCGAAGAGACAGCAACAGCCCACGCGGCGCGGCAAACAGACAGCGAGCGTGCTCGGGTCGGCGCGGTGAAGAAGCAGCAAGCGTCCGCCCTCACCCGGGCGGCACGGTGAACAGACAGCAAGCGTCAGCCCCGCCCGGGTCGGCGCGGTGGAACGGAAGGACTACGGGGGTCACAGGTGTCGCAGGTGGAGAACGTCGTCGGGGACCGGGTGCTGATCGCCATGCAGGCGGTCAACATCTCACGGCTCTCGACCCATCCGGTGCCGACCGTCCCCGGCACGCTCATCGTCGTCGCCGGGGCCGGGCCCAAGGACTCCAACGGCGCGGGCAAGTCGTCGTTCATCGCGTCGATCACGGCGTTGCTGGGTGACGAGCAGTGGCGTTTCGCCTCGGGCGCGAAGGCGGTGTCGGAGCTGCTGTTCAACGCCGAGCTGGCCAGTGGCGCGGGCGCCCGCCAGTGGGCCAGCGCCGACCACGGCTACATCGTCGGCGTGTTCGGGCGGCCCGGCGCGTCCTACGACCTGCCGCTACGCGCCACCGGCCCAGTTCCCGGCGCCGTCGCCTCAGAAGAAACCGCCGGGCCGGAGCATGGCATCATAAATGCGGACCAACCCGCCAAAAAGGGGCATGGCACCTCCATCGCTGACCAAGTCACCGAACCGGAGCAGATCAGCGTGGGCGTGGAGCCGGCCGTACCGGATGACGGTGAGTTGTTCTCCGTGCCCGACACATCCGGCGGGGCCGTCACCGTGTGGCTCAAGGTCAATCAGGAGGCTCCCCACCTGGAGATCCGCTGGCGCGAGGGCGTGCACCTGGCCTCCGCCGCGTCCGAAGCCGAGCGCGTGGTGCGCGCCGACGAGATGTGGGCGACGCTGCCCAAGTCCGCCGGACGCCGCGACGTGGTGGCCCGCGACCTGACCAAGGTGCTCTACGGCGACCGCATCCGCTGCGTGTCGTTCCTGTCGACTTCGGTCCGGAGCAAGGTCGCCACCAACCTGCTCTCCCAGCCGCTCAACGAGATCTCGCCGGAGCGCGTGTTCGAGGCCATCGCGGCTCTGACCGGCCTCGACGCCGAGCTCGAGCAGGAGCGCGAGGCTCGCCGGGACGAGCACGCCAAACGCGTACGGGCGGCGCAGGCGGCCGATCGGCTGGCCGAGTTCGAGGCGGAGTCGCGGGCGTTGCTGACCACGTTCGACCGGCGCGATCAGGCCCGGATCCGGCTGGCCGACGCGCTGCGGTGCTGGCGGGGGCGCCAGGCTCGCAAGCTGGACGACGCGGCGGCCAAGGACGAGCTGCTGGTCGCCGAGCTCGAACGGCACCGGGCCGCGGGCGAGACGGCGGCCGAGGCGCTCTCCATGGTGAAGGCCGAGATCGCCACCCTGAAGGACGACACGCTCGATCGGAGGGTGGCGGAGGCGCGCAAGGAGCTGGCCGCGATGCAGGCGCGGGCCGCCAAGCTCGACGCCGACCGGGCCGTGGCGGAGAACTCCGCCGACGAGTTGCGCGGCCTGATCCCGGCGTTGGAGGAGACGCGCCGGTTCTCGGACGGCCGTGATGTGCCCACGGCCGAGCGGGAGCTGCGGGAGGCGCGGCTGCGGCTGAACGAGGCGCTTAAGGCGCTGGGCGTGGCCGATCGCGAGGTGGCCTCTGCCCAGGCCGCGCTGGACGACGCCGAGGGCGGCCCGGCCGCTGCCCAGCTCAACGCACTGGCCGCGGCGGGCGTCGTGGCGACGGGTCTCCTGGACGCACTGGACGTGGCCGAACAAGCTCGCGACTACTCCCACGCCCATGGTGATTCCGCCGGCCGACCATCCCCCAAGGCAGCCGGGAGAGCGGCCGGTCAAGCAGCCGCTGGGGCGGCCGGCGGAGCGGTCGCGAACGCTGGTGGGGCCGGGCTCGGGTTGGAGGAGTTGCGGGGGTGGCCGCACGAGCATGCCGTGATCGTCGACGCCGGCCAGCTCGAAGCGGCCGCCGCGGCCTTGGTCGAGCTGCCCGGTTCGGTCCTGGTGAGTGCCGCCGGGGTGAGCGTGGTGGGGGCGTTCGACGGGGAGGCGACCGGCCGGGAGGCACGGATCAAGGCTGCCGAGCACCGGCTCAACCGGGCCAAGGACACCCAGGAGACCGCGGCGCAGACCGTACGCGATGGGGAGGAAGGTGTCGCGGAGGGACAGCGGCGGCTGGAGGGGGCGCAAGCGGGAGTACGGCTCGCCGAGCTGGAGACGAAGCTGGCCGGGCGGCGGGCGCGGCTGGGCGAGCTGACGACGGCGCTGGAGGAGCTGGCGCCCGCGGTGGCGGAGGCCGAGCGGCAGGCGGCCGCGCTCGACTTCCGGGCCCGCACGAAGGACATGGAGATCGAACGCCTGGAGGGGCGGCGGCAGCGGCACGAGGGCGAGCGGGCCCGGTCGCGTCAGGACGAGACGAGGGTGAGCGGCGAACGGGAGGCGCTCAAGGTCGAGGCGCTGGCCGCCGACTGGGGCGGCACCGCCGAGGGAGCGCGGGAGTGGCTCAATGCGCTGCCCGAGGGCGAACGAGCGCGCACCGCCGAGGAATGGTGGCGCGTCGCCGAACGGCATTTCGACCAGGCGTTGCGCGACACGTTCCCGGAGGAGGACGCGGAGATCCCGGAGGAGCTGCGGTTCCTGCTGTCCGAGCGTGGGGGGAGCACGGCGCGGGAGCAGGCGACGTTCGCGGCGGTGTGCGGCTCGCTGGCCTCCTACCTGCGCGGGCAGGAAGAATACGAGAAGCACCAGCGGCGTCAGATCGAGGCGCAGGTCGTGTCGAGGCAGCGTGACCTGGCCGCGGCCGACAAGGGGGCGGAGGAGGCGGCCAGTTCGACGGCCGTGCACCGGGCGGCGCTGACGGCGGCGATCAAGTCCCGGCTCACGCGGGTCGCCGAGGAGTTCGAGCAGCTCGACACGTCCTACGGAGGTTACGGGGCGACGCTGGAGTTCCCGGTGCCACCGGCGCCCGCGGATCCGGAGCAGCGCTGGCAATGGCGCGTCACGCCCAAGTGGCGGCGCGGCGAGGGCCAGGGCTTCGTCCCGTACAACCGGCGGGCCAACACCGCGCTCATGGACGAGAAGGCGGTCAAACTGGTGTGCGCGGCGGCGATCGCGTCATCCGGGGGCGGGCATCTGTGCCTGGTGCTCGACGAACTGGGCCGCAACCTGGGCAAGGAGCACCGGCGGGAGGCCGTGGCGCTGTTCCGGCGGATCGGCGAGACGTACGGGATCACGGTGATCGGGGCGCTCCAGGACGACATGGAGCCGTACGCGATCGACGCCTGCGGGCAGTACATCAAGCTCAGGCGATCGTCGGACGCGATGCCGTACAACGAGCCACCGGTGATCGTCGGGCACGACGAGCACGCGGAGCGCGTGCGGGCATTGGCCGCCTATGTGGACAGGAGCGGGCACTCCCCTGTGGCTGCCACCTGATCACCGGGTCCGCTCCATCCGTGCGGACCCGACGTGATCACGTGCGGACCCGACGTGATCAGCGGACGCGGCCCCATACGCGGGGGCTGTCATCTGATCGGCGGGCCGACGTACGAGGCGCGGAGGCGGAGGAGGGAGCCCTTGGCGTATTCCTCCATCGCGTGGGCCAGCCACCCGGCGGTCCTGGCCACCGCGAAGATCGCCTCGCCGGAGCCGGGCACCATCCCGGCGACTGCGGCGAGGGTGGCGAGCGCGAAGTCGACGTTCTGTTCGGGCAGGCGTCGCCGACGGACTTCAGCCAGTACGGCCTGGACCACGGCGATGCGTTCGTGGTCCGGCGCGGCCTCCTTCACCAGGTCGAGCAGGAGGCCGCCGCGGGCGTCGCCGTTCTTGTAGACGCTGTGGCCGAAGCCGGGGATGCGCTCGCCCCGACGTACCCGATCAGTGATCACGCGCGAGGCCTGGCCGGGTTCGGTCACCTCGGCCAGCAGCCGTTCGGCCGCGTGGGACGCGCCGCCGTGCAGGGGGCCGCCGAGCACGCCGAGGCCGGTCAGCACCACGGCGTACGGGTCGGCGCGAGCGGAGGCGGCGACCCGGGCGGCCAGCGTGGAGGCGGCCAGCTCATGGTCGGCGAGCAGCACGAGCGCGCCCCGCAGGGCGGCCAGGAGGGCGGGGGTTGCGGGCCCCGGGCACAGGCGGGACCAGAGCCGCTCGGCGATCGACTCGCCGCCGGGAGCCTGGAGCGCCGGCAGGGCGTCGACGAGGCCGGAGATGAGGCGACGGCCGGTGGCGGCGACGGAGGCGGGATCGAGCTGGTAGCGGAGGGAGTCGGCGGCGCCGAGGACCGTGGTGATCACCTGGAGGCGGTCCAGAAGCGGCAGACCCTCGGGAAGGCCGCGCTGAGCCGCTATTGCGACCTGCGACGTGTCCGGATCGCGCGCCCAACCCCTCGCCCCGCTGTCGGACATCTCTGGACCACCTACCCGATCCCGCGTCGCGGGGTCCGAGGCGAAGGCGTCGGGGTCGCCTGTCCACAGCCACTCGGCCACCGTTTCGAAGTCGGCGGTTCGGGCCAGGGTGAGGGCGTCGCGGCCGCGGTAGTACGGGCGGTCCAGACCGAGTGCGGTGATGCCGGACTCGATGACCAGCTCCGGTGGCTGGCCGCGTGGCCGCCCGCGACGGGCCAGCTGCTCGATCTCCGCCGCGTCGAACAGGCTGCGCCGGTCCTCACTGTGACGTCGCTTGAGCACGCCCCGGCTCACGTACGCGTAGAGAGTGGCGGGCTTCACGCCGAGCCGCTCGGCTGCCGTCGCCGCGTCGATCCACTCCACGCCAAAGCCTCCCATATTGATGAAAATCAATATTGATACACATTGAGCAGGCGTGTCAACGTGTGCACATGCCCAAAGTTCACTTCCTTGACGTGACCAACCGAGACGGCGTGCAGACCGCGCGCACCGGCCTGTCGAAGTTCGGCAAGACCATGGTCAACTTCTATCTGGCCAAGCTCGGGGTGGCTCAGTCCGAGATCGGTTTTCCCTTCCTGTTCCACGAGGTGCCCTACGTACGGGCGCAGACGGCGCTGGCCGAGGCGGGCGCGTTCGGCGAGCTGCGGCTGTCGGGCTGGTGCCGTGGTGTGCCGCAGGACGTGGAGAAGGCGGCGCCACTCGGGCTGAAGCACTACAACCTGTCCATCTCCACATCGGACTACATGATCCAGAACAAGTTCCGCGGCCGCCTCGACCGCGGCGCGATCATGCGGGAGATGACGGCGGCCGTGCGGGCGGCCAAGGCGGCGGGCGCGCTGACCGTGGGCGTCAACGCGGAGGACGGGTCGCGGACGGATGACGGGTTCTTGCTGGAGTTCGCGCTGGCGGCCAAGGAGGCGGGCGCCGACCGGGTCCGCTACTGCGACACGATCGGCGGCGACACCCCCGACCGGATCCGCGAACGCTTCGCCAAGCTGGCCTCGGCCGTCAGGATGCCCGTCGAGACGCACTGCCACAACGACCTCGGCCTGGCCGTGGCCAACTCCATCTCGGGCGCGCTCGGCGACCTGGAGGCCGGGCAGGACGCGTGGATCAACACCTGCGTGAACGGCATCGGCGAGCGTTCCGGCAACGCCGACCTGCTGTCCACGATCCTCGCCTTCGAGCACGGCTTCGGGCTCCAGGCGGAGATCGGTGACGCCATCGACCTGTCATGGGCGCGCAGGTTCGGGCTGTGGGCGAGTTACGCCTTCGGGCAGCCCTTGCCGTACAACCAGGTGGGGGTGGGACGCAACGCGTTCGCGCACGAGTCGGGCATCCACGCCGACGGGGCGCTGAAGGATCATGGCAACTACGAGCTGTACGACGAGGCGACGCTCGGGCCGTTCCCCGAGGATTGGCACGCGCGCGGCGGGCGGGTCGTGCTGACCGGCGAGTACGGCGGGAAGGCCGGATTCCGGCACGTCATGGACGGGCTCGGCGTGGACGTACAGGAGGAGGACCTGGCGTTCCGGCTGGTGCAGCTCTGCAACGCGATGACCGGCCGACCGCTCACGGACGACGAACTGCGGCTGATCGCGGCGTATCCGCGGGAGCTGGCACTGCTGTTCCCGGAGTACGAGTGAGGCCCCGGGCGCTCCGCCCGGATCCGGCAGAAGTGGCGGCTCATAGCATGAGCGCATGCAGATCGAGGAACGGACCGTTGCCGACGCCGACCTGACCGCCCTGCTCGCCGCCGCCTTCGACGAGCTGGTGAAGCGCTACGGGCCCGAAGGGCGTTCCGTCGTCAAGGCGCAGGCCCGCTACCTCGTCGCCTACGCCGGGGAGCACGCCGCCGGATGTGGTGCCATCCAGCCGGTGAGTCCGGATATGGGGGAGCTCAAGCGGATGTACGTGGATCCCGCGTTCCGAGGCCAGGGGATCGCCAGGCGGCTCTTGGCGGCCTTGGAGGATCTGGCTCGGGACATGGGCTACGAGACAGTGCGTTTGGCGACCGGGGTCAAGCAGCCTGAGGCCATAGCTTTGTACGAGAGCAGCGGGTATGTGCTTGGCGAGTCGTACGGCATGTACGTGGATCAGCCGCTGACCCGCTGCTACCGCAAGGAGCTGGGCTCGGTCTGAACGACGCGGGCGAGCGCGTGGACCCGCGCCCCGGGCGGGTAGGCCGTAAACAGGCGGCACGACCACCGGGAGAGACCACGATGCGGACCAACGCGACACCGGTAGGCGGGCCCACCGCATGGACCCGGTCCACCCTGCGCGAACAGGACTGGCTGCGGCACATCGACCAACCACTCAGCCGGACCCAACCCGAGTTCCACGTCCCGGCATTGACGCTCCTGGCCGAAAAAGCCAAGGCCGCGCTCGAAGCGGGTCCCGGCCTTGTGGTGATCCGGGGATGGCCGATCGCGGACTGGCCCGAGGAGCGGATCGATCTTCTGTGCTACACGTTCGGCTCGCTCATCGGCACCCCGCGTACCCAGAAGGCCGGTCTGGTGACCACCGGCGAGAACTCCCGCAGGGGCATGGACGACCAAGGGCTGGCCCTCCACACCGACCGGGCCGGGCCGCCCGGACCGCCGCACCTGCTGGGCCTGCTCTGCCTCCGCGCGGCCGTGCGCGGCGGGGAATCCCTGCTGGTGAGCGGCCACGCCGTACACGACCGGCTGCTGGAAGAGCGGCCCGACCTGCTGGCCGAGCTCTATGAGAACTTCCATTTCGGCGCGGGCACGGTCTCGAACTTCGACCGCGTCTACCCCGTCTTCGAGTGGCGCGCGGGGCGGCTTCGCGTCCAGTACAACCGCCACTGGATCGAACGCGGCCAGGAAGCGGCCGGGAAGCCACTGACCTCCGGCGCCGTGGCCGCCCTGGATGCCTTCGACGAGATCCTCGCCGACCGGGACATGGTCCTGCGCTTCCCGCTGCGCCCCTGTGATCTGCTGCTCGTCAACAATGACGTGGTGCTGCACGGCCGTACGGCGTTCACCGAAGACCCGCGCGCCCGTCGCCGCCTGGCCCGGATCTGGCTGGACTGAGCACTCTGAAGACGGATTGACCATATTTCGTTTAACGGAGTATGGTCTCCCGCATGCTCAAGAGATCAACTCTTGCCGTGACCATGCTGTGCGCTGTCACGCTCGCCGGCTGCGCCTCCAGCCCTGAGGCTCAGCCCGCCCAGACGACGACCGCAAGCGGCAAGTCGGACAAGCCGCAGAGGATTCAGTCGGCCATCGCCGACTGCATGAAGCAGAAGGGCTTCCGTTACGTCGCCTGGGTCCCGCAGCCCAAGCCGGAGACGGACACCGAAAAGGCCGTCAGCGGCGACTACGAGGTCATGAAGCGGGTGCGCTCGAAGCAGGGCTTCAATGTCTTCTACCCGGTCGCCGACCCCGCCTCCTTCAAAAAGCAGGCCGCCTACAGCCGCGACGACGATCCCAACTCCCCGATCAGGGACTTGCTGTCGAAGGCACAGTTGGTCAGCTACAGCAAGGTCCTCGACAGCTGCAACGTCAAGGCTCTCAAGGATGTGACCGGCAAGGTCGTCAAGAGCATGGACGACGAGTACGAGCAGTACGAGAAAGCCTACAAAGCCGCCAGCGACCGTGAGCTGAACGGCGACCCCAAGCTGATCGAGCTGGCCGCGACCATGGCTGACTGCGTCAAGGGCAAGGGCTACCGCGTGGACTCCGTCAGCCCGACGAGCATGGCCGATCGCGGCTGGCGAGAGTTCTCGGCGCAGATGAACGCCATCGCCAAGAAGCAGGGCCAGGCCGAGGAAGACGCCGACGAGAACACCGTCTACCAGCCAAAGCTGTCGCAGGCGGCCGCGAATCAGTACCTCGCCAAGGAGATCAAGGCCGCGCTCGACGACCTCGAGTGCGGCAAGGACTTCTACCCCGCTTTCTACCCCAAGGCCGGGCGCATCGGCGACCGCCTCGACTCCGAGTTCGGCCGCTGGAAGCTCTGATCACCCAGCACGATTCGCGTCTTGCGGGGTGATACGCAGACGCTGTCAGCTGGGCTGCCATGCGACCTCTTGACTCATTCTCGCTCCGAGTGAGAACGTTATCAACGTCTGACTGAGAACGTTCTCAAAGGAGTCCTCTGTGACCGACCTGCTGCCGCTCAAACCGATCGAGTCCGACCTGGCCGACAAGATCCGCGCGACGCTCGACCAGCGACCCCAGTTGGCGGAGCTCGTCTCGGACGTCATCGACAAGGGTCTGCGCAATGTGTTCTTCGTGGGCGCCGGCGGCTCGCTCATCGCCGCCTACCCGGCCCACTACCTGCTCGAACGCGAAGGCACCTGGCCCGTCTACAAGCTGCAGAGCGACGAGCTCAACACCGCCCGCCCCCGGCGCATGGGCGAGGGCTCCCTGGTCTTCCTGGCCTCGTACACCGGCAAGACCAAGGAGACCGTCGCCGCCGCGCAGTACGCCAGGAGCACCGGCGCGACCGTGGTCGTGGTGACCCAGGAGGGCGGCCCGCTGGCCGATGCGGCCGACGTGGCCTTCACCGGCAAGAGTGATCTGTTCATGCAACTGGCGGCCTATGCCCTGCTGCGCAGGTCCGGGGTGGAACGCGACTGGGCGCTGCTCGACAAGGCACTCGACGCGCTGCCGGACGCCCTGGTGACCGCCGCGCACGAGGGTGAGGAGCGGGCGCGGGTCATCGCCGAGACGCTGAAGGACGAGCCGATCACGTACGTGCTCGGCTCGGGTCCCAGCTACGCGTGGGCGTACGGGCTGGCCATGTGCTTCCTGCAGGAGATGCAGTGGAAGCACGCGGCGGGCTTCAACTCGGGCGAGTTCTTCCAGGGCGCGTTCGAGGTGGTCAACGACGACGTGGCGGTGATCAACCTGCTCGGCGAGGACCCGTCGCGGGCCATGGCCGAACGGGCCAGACGCTTCCTCGACACGTACGCGACCAAGAAGACCTTCCACATCGACACGGCGGACCTCACGCTGCCCGGCATCCCGAAGGCGTTGCGCGGCGAGGTGTCCCCGCTGGCGATCGCCGTGCTCATGGACCGGCTGGCCCGCCACTACGAGGCGGTGCGCGGCCACGACCTCGACAAGCGCAACTACATGTTCCAGGTGGACTACTGATCTACCCGTTCCAGGAGCGTCGCCGGGCGGCACTCCGCCGCCCGGCGGCACCGCGGGGAAAGGAGCTGGGATTGCCGGTCGAACTCGTCATTTTCGACTGTGACGGGGTGCTCGTGGACAGCGAGCGCATCTCGGTACGCGTCGGCACGGCGGCGCTGCGCGAGCTGGGGTGGTCGATCGACGAGGAGGAGTACGCCGCCCGGTTCGTGGGCTGCAGCGACGAGGAGTGGGAGCGGGTCGTCGGCGACGTTCCGGCGGGGTGGCGCGAGCGGCTGGCGGCGGCGCACGAGGCGGCGCTGACGGCGGAGCTCGTTCCCGTGCCGGGGATCGTGGCGGCGCTGGATGGGCTGAGCGTGCCGGTGTGCGTGGCGTCCAACGGGAGCCACGCGAAGATCCGCCGCAGCCTGGAGCTCACGGGACTGGCGGAGCGGTTCGCCGGGAACGTCTTCAGCGCCGAGGACGTGGAGCGGGGGAAGCCCGCACCCGATCTGTTCCTGTTCGCGGCGAATGCGCTCGGGGTGCCGGCGGAGCGGTGCGTGGTGGTGGAGGACAGCGCTTACGGGGTGATGGCGGCGGAGGCGGCGGGCATGCGCTGCCTGGCGCTGCTCAACGGCCTGGTCTCACCCGCCCGTCTCTCCCCCGCCACCCACGTCACCGACCCGGCCCTCCTGCCGTCCCTGATCGGGCGAGTCTTCAGCGCGTAAGTCTGTTCGAGCGTGGGGATCGGGGGAAGGCAGCTCTTACCCGCCGGATAGATCGAAAATGAGTTCGAGCATGGAAGCCTAGCCTCTCCGCACCGGGCGCACGGGGGCCCACGACGCGAGGAGACTTGCCATGCCCGTTTTGATGTCCTTACGCGCGGCAGCGCTCACCTTGGTGACCGCCGCCGCGCTCGCCTTACCCGTCACACCCGCCCATCCGGCGGCGACGGCGCAACCCAACGTGGTGGTCAGGTGGAACACGGCGCTGCTGGCGGCGGTGCGCAGCGGCACCCTGGGGCCGCCGCTGGTGGCCAGGGCGCTGGCCACCGTGCACACCTGTGCCTATGACGCCTGGGCCGCCTACGATCCGGTCGCTGTCGGCACCCGGCTGGGTGGCACACTGCGGCGGCCCGCCGCCGAACGCACGGACGCCAACCGGGCCCAGGCGATCAGCTACGCGGCCCACCAGGCGGCCGTGGACCTCTATCCGGCGCAGCGGGCGGTGTTCGACGGGTTGATGACCGAGCTGGGCTATGACCCGGCCGACCAGTCCAGCCAGCCGGCCCAGACCGGTCTGGCCGCCTGCACGGCCGTGCTCGAATACCGGCACGCCGACGGCTCCAACCAGCTCGGCGGCTACGCCGACACCACCGGCTACGCGCCGGTCAACGCTCCGATGGTGGTCGCCGATCCGCTGACCACGGTCAACGACCCGAGCCGCTGGCAGCCGCTCACCTTCCGCAACAAGGCAGGCGTGGTGGTCACGCCGCCGTTCCTCGCGCCGCACTGGGGCGGGGTCGCCTCCTTCAGCGGTCACGCGCGCGACCTGGCCGACAAGGTACCCGCGCCGGCGACGTACGGCTCGGCCGCCTACCGTACCCAGGCCGCCGAGATCGTGTCGGGCACCGCCGCGCTGACCGACCGCCAGAAGGCGATCGCGGAATACTGGGCCGACGGGCCCAACAGCGAGACGCCACCCGGCCACTGGTGCCTGTTCGCCCAGCAGGTGTCGGCGCGTGACCATCATGGCCTGGACCAGGACGTGAAGATGTTCTTCGCGCTGGCCAACTCGGTGCAGGACGCCGGGATCGCCTCGTGGGAGGTCAAGCGCGTCTTCGACTCCGTACGCCCGATCACCGCGGTCCGCTTCCTGTACCAGGGGCAGCAGATCGCGACCTGGGGCGGCCGGGTGATCGACGGCGCGACGTGGGTGCCCTATCAGGTGCCGACGTTCCCGACGCCGCCGTTCGCCGAGTACGTCTCGGGCCACAGCACGTTCAGCGCGGCGGCGGCCGAGGTGCTGCGGCGCTTCACCGGCGGCGACACGTTCGGCGGCGAGGCGCTGATCGCCAAGGGTTCGTCGCAGGTGGAGCCGGGGGTGAGCCCCGCCAACGACCTGACGCTGCGCTGGCGCACCTTCAGCGACGCCGCCGACGAGGCCGGGATGTCGCGGAGATATGGTGGCATCCACTTCCGGGCCGGCGACCTGCAAGGCCGTGCCCTCGGCCGGGCGGTGGGCGGCGCGGCATGGCAGCGCGCGGCGGCCTACTGGTCGGGACGCGGCTGAGAGAGCACCACACGTACGTGGTGTGGCACGCCACACCACGTACGACGTGGAAAGCTGCAAATCCCGCCGTGGCCTTCCTCGCCTCCGCCGACAGCAGCTTCATGCTCGGCACCACCCTGTACGTCGACGGCGGCGAGAACCAGTTCTGACTATGGGGCCGTCTCGGCGGGCGGCCGAACGGATCTGGCCGACTCGCGCTCGACGAAGCGGGTGGGCAGGCGGCGGTGTACGAGGCGGCGGTCGGCGCCCTGGACACGGTCCAGGAGCAGGCGGCCCGCCTCCGCCCCCAGCTCGTACACCGGCTGGGCCACCACGCTGAGCGGCGGGGAGATCGCCTCCGCCCAGTCGGCGTCGTCGAAGCCCACCAGCGACACGTCGGCGGGACAGCGCAGCCCCAGCCGCCGCAGCGCCTGGAGCACCCCCAGCGCGAGCAGGCTGTCGAGGGCGAGGATCGCGGTCGGCGGGTCGGGCAGTCCGAGCAGCCGGGTCGTGGCCGCGGCGGCGTCCTCCCTGCGGAAACCCTCGGCGCTGACCAGCTCGGGCCGGGGCTCGATGCCGCTTTCGACCAGGGCGTCGCGGTATCCGGCCGCGCGGGCGCCGACTGTGGTAGCGCCCAGGCGTTCGACGCCGCGCAGCCCCGGGCGGGCCAGCCGGGGCCGCAGCTTCTCATCGCCGCCGGTCAGTAAGGCGATGTTGCGGTGTCCCAGCGCGAGCAGGCGTTCGGTGGCGTCCTTGGCGGCGGCGCGGTTG
Organism: Nonomuraea sp. NPDC048901; assembly: GCF_040649695.1. NCBI lineage: Bacteria > Bacillati > Actinomycetota > Actinomycetes > Streptosporangiales > Streptosporangiaceae > Nonomuraea > Nonomuraea sp. NPDC048901. The sequence goes on from NZ_JBEZFW010000032.1 coordinate 24,188, forward strand.
TCGATGCCGACCGTGTCGGCCTCGAGCCCGGGAACCCGCCGGTCGAGCAGGACGACGGGAATCCCGGCGTCGATGACGTCCTTCAGGGCGTCGCGGTCGGCGGTGTCGGTGGGCGCGACGACCAGACCGTCGACGCGCCGCTCGGCGAGCACGCCGAGCGCCTTGCGTTCGAGCGACAGGTCCTCGTCGGTGTTGACCAGCAGCACCTCCCAGCCGCGCTCGTGCGCCACGTCCGCGATGCCGCGCAGGGCGCGGGAGAAGAACGGGTTCTCGATGTCGGGTACGAGCACGCCGAGCGTGTGGGTCAGCCCGGTGATCATGCTGCGCGCCAGGCTGTTGGCCCGGTAGCCGAGGCGTTCGGCCGCGGCCAGCACCGCCTCGCGGCTCTTGCCGCTCACCGAGCCGTAGCCGCCGAGTGCCCGCCCGGCCGTCGCGGTGGAGACCCCTGCCTCCTTGGCGACGACCTCGATCGACGGCATGCTCCGCCGAGCGCTGCCGCTCATCCGCACCCCCGGTGCTGCTAGATCGTGTCCACACCATCATGCTCCCACTGACGGGAGGCGATCACCGTAGCGGATTTACCGAGGGCTATTGACATGCGTCTCAGCGATTGAGAACGTTCTCACTCAAGCGAGTGAGAACCTTCCCATTCTCAGGAGAACGTGTGCAGCCACGCTTGATTCGCCTGGTGGCCGTCGGGGACAACGTCGTCGACCGCTATCCCGATCTCGGCGTCATGTATCCGGGCGGCAACGCCGTGAACGTCGCCGTGCACGCCCGCCGTACCGGCGCCGAGTCAGGCTACCTGGGCGCGGTCGGCACCGACGAGGCCGGGCGCGTGGTGCGCGACGCGCTGGCCGCCGAGGGCGTGGACCTGTCACTGCTGCGGACGGTGGACGGGCCGAACGCCTTCGCCACCGTCCGTCTCGTCGCGGGCGAGCGCAAGTTCACCGGCGGGCGCGAGGGCGTCTCGCGCTTCCGCCTCTCCCCCGCGGATCTGGTACGGCTGGCGGCGGCCGACATCGTGCACACCGGCGAGTGCTCGTTCCTGGAGGGCCAGCTCGACCAGCTGGCCGCGCACGCCAGGCGGCTGTCGTTCGACTTCTCCGAACGCCCGTGGGACTACGTCGAGGAGCATGCCCGGCACGCCGGGATCGCGATCCTGTCCAGCCCGTCCGGCTCGCGCGACGAGGCGCTCGCGCTGGCGCGGCGGGTACGCGCGCTGGGCCCGGCCACGGTGGCGGTCACCCTCGGTGCCCACGGCGCCGTCCTGGTCTCGGGAGCCGCCGGAGCGGACGAAGCCGCGGGCGACAGCGCCGCTGAAGCCTTAGCGGACTCCAGAGACGTGGTCGCCTGGGGTGCCGCCGAGCCCGTCGCCGTGGTGGACACGCTCGGCGCCGGTGACGCGTTCATCGCCCGCCTGCTGGTCGGCCTGGCCCGCGGCGAGGACCTGCCCGCGCTGGCCGTCGCGGCCACCGCCTACGCCTCCCACGCCTGCACCTCCTACGGCGCCTTCGGACACGAAGCCCCCCTGCCAAGCACCAAGGAGAGCCCATGAACACGCATCGCTGGACCGCCCTACTGCTGGGCACGGCGCTGGTCACCGCCGGTTGCGGCGGCGGCTCGGCCGGCGCGCCCGCCAAGGCCGACCTGTCCGCGCCCAAGGACAGGTCGGGCACGCTGACGATGGTCACCAAGTTCGCCGATCCGAAGTACGCGCCTTACTTCGAGAAGGTCGTGGCGGCGTACAAGGCGGCCAATCCGAAGGTCGACATCAAGCTCGAGCAGGTCGGCGACCAGCCGTACAAGGACAAGATCCGGGTGCTCACGGCGTCGAAGGACCTGCCGGACATCTACTTCTCCTGGGCCGGCGACTTCGCCAACAAGTTCGTCCGGGCCGGGCTGGCCGCCGACCTGACCGGTGTCATCGGGCCCGACACCCCGTGGGGTTCGACGTTCGCGCCGGCCGCGCTGAAGGCGTTCCAGTACAACGGCAAGTACTACGGCATGCCGGTCGACCTCGACGGCAAGTACCTCGCCTACAACAAGGCGGTCTTCTCCAAGGCGGGCGTCCAGGTGCCCAAGACGTTCGAGGAGCTGCTGACCGCCTGCGACACGCTCAAGTCCGGAGGCGTGCAGCCGATCGCCTTCGGCAACCAGTACGGCTGGGCGGCCATCCACTTCATCACCCAGCTGAACGCCTACGACGTGTCCCCCAAGACGCTGGAGACCGACTACGCCCCGGCGACGGGCGCCTTCACCGATCCCGGCTATGTCACGGCGCTCAAGCAGTTCGGCGAGCTGGTGTCCCGCTGCGGCACCAAGGACGCCAACGGGCTGTCGCACGAGACCGCGCAGGCGCAGTTCCTGTCCGGGAAGGCGGCCATGCACTATCTGGAGTCGGTCGAGTTCGACGTGCTCGACAAGTCGGAGCTCGACTGGAGCTTCCTGCGCCTGCCCGCCCCGGCGAGCGCCCCCGGCGACACGAACGCGCTGACCGGCGCCCCCGACGGCTTCCTGGTCAACGGTCAGAGCAAGAACGCGGGCCTGGCCGTGGACTTCCTGAAGTTCCTGTCCAGCAAGGAGAACGCGGCCACGATGACCAAAGACATCGGCTGGCTCAGCCCGGTCAAGGACTCGGCCACCTCCGCGAACTCCTACCCGCAGCTCACCGACGCCCTGGAGGACATCGGCAAGGCCGGCAGCTTCGCCATCTGGCTGGACACGATCACCAACGCCGAGGTCGCCAGTGCGTACCTGTCCGGGGTCGAGGGCATGCTGTCCGGCTCCCGTACCCCCGAGCAGGTCATGGCCGGCGTCCAGAAGGCGGCGGCCAAGGCCAAGAAGGAAGTCGGGTGACCGTGCTGAGGCGGTGGCGGGCCTGGGCCTGGGTGCTGCCCGCCGTCGTCCTCCTGCTGGTGTTCGTCTACTACCCGATCGCCGACAACCTGCGGCTGAGCCTGTTCTCCTGGAACGCCTTCTCGCCCGAGCCCCGGTTCGTGGGCCTGGACAACTACGCCGAGGCGTTCGGCGACCCGGTGTTCTGGCGGGCGCTGGGCAACAACGCCGCCTACGCCGTGGTCTCGCTGGTCTTCCAGGGCGGGCTGTCGCTGGTGCTGGCCGCGCTGCTGGAGGAGCTCGTCGGGCGGCGGACGCGCGGCCTGCTGCGCACGCTCTACTTCATCCCGGCCGCGATGTCGATCACGGTCGTGGGCGTGCTGTTCTCCTTCCTGTACAACCCTCGGTACGGCCTGCTGAACGAGGCGCTCAACGGCCTCGGTCTCGGCCACCTGGCCAGAGCCTGGCTGGGCGAGGAGAGCTCGGCCATCTGGAGCGTCATCGCGATGAGCCAGTGGCAGTCGGTCGGCTACACCGCCGTGCTGTTCGTGGTGGCCATCCAGCGCATCCCCCGCGAGTACTACGAGGCCGCCAAGGTCGACGGCGGCGGCCCGGTCCGTACGTTCTTCTCCATCACGCTGCCGATGGTCAGGGAGATGACGACGCTGGTGGTCATCCTCACGATCTCGGGCGCCTTCCTGGTGTTCAACGAGGTCATGGTGATGACGGCCGGCGGTCCCGACAACTCCAGCCAGGTGCTCGGCACGTGGCTGTACCGCAAGGCGTTCATGGAGGACGACATGGGCTACGCGGCCACCGTCGCCACGGTGATCTTCGTCATCACGTTCGCCATCGCGGCCGGGCAACTGGCCGTCTCCCGCCGCCGGAGGTACGACTCGTGATCTCGACCAGCCTGACCCGCCCGGCCGTGGTACGCGCGCAGGCCCCCATACGGCTGCGGGCGGTGGTGGGGCGGCTGCTGGGGTGGAGCCTGCTGGCCGGGTTCGGGATCGCCGTGCTCTATCCGGTGCTGTGGATGGTGCTCAGCGGGTTCAAGGACAACCAGGAGATCTTCAACCAGCCGTGGGGGCTGCCCGGCGAGCTGCGCTGGGACAACTGGGCGCGGGCCTGGGACCTGGGTGTCGTCCGCTACTTCACCAACAGCGTGATCGTCACCTCGGCGTCGATCGTGGCCACGACGCTGATCAGCGCGTGGGCGGCTTACGGGATGTGCCGGTTGCGGCTGCCGTTCGGGAACGGGGTGGCGTTGCTGGTGCTGGGCGGGCTGCTGCTGTCGCCGACGGTGGCGCTGATCCCGCTCTTCCGCCTGCTGACGTCGATCGGGCTCTTCGACACGTACTGGGCATTGATCGTGCTTTATACCGCTTTTCGGGTGCCTTTCACGATTTTCCTGATCCGGGCGTACATGATCGAGCTGCCACGCTCCGTGGACGAGGCGGCCACCATCGACGGCGCGTCCACCACGCAGATCTTCTGGCGGATCATCCTGCCGATGTCGCGGCCCATCCTGGTGTCGGCGGCGCTGCTGCAGGCACTGTTCGCGTGGAACGAGTTCGCGTTCGCGCTGGTGTTCGTCAGCGACGACGCGCTGAAGACGCTGCCGGTCGGGCTGATGGCCATGCAGAGCCGCCTGCTCACGGACTGGCCGGTGATGATGGCGGGGCTGACCATGGCCGCGCTGCCGACGATCGTGCTGTTCCTGATCGGCCAGCGCCAGTTCCTGCGCGGCCTCACGGAAGGCGTCGGCAAGTGACCGCACGGCCCTGACGCCTCCATCCCTCCTCAGGAGTGCCAACCTTTCGCCGCGCCCACAGCGTCTGGAGGTTATCGACTTGAGGAGAGACGTTGGATCGCGATGCCAGTTTCCAGGCGTTCGTGGACGCTCACCAACGCCCGTTGATGCGCCTGGCCTATCTGCTCACCGGAGAGGTCCACCTCGCGGAGGACCTCGTGCAGAGCGTGCTGGTCCGCATGATCGGGCGGTGGGCGAAGTTAGGCCACATCGACAACCTCGACGCGTACGCGCGCAAGACCATGGTGAACCAGTACATCTCGTGGCGGCGGCGCCGCGGCTCCGACGAGGTGCCGAGCGCGGAGCCGCCCGACCGCGCCTACTCGCCCGAGGACTCCGCCGTCCTGCGGATCGTCCTGCGTCAGGCACTCATGCGGCTGACGCCCAAGCAGCGCGCGGTACTCGTCCTGCGCTTCTACGAGGATCGGACCGAACGTGACGTCGCCGACCTGCTGGGCTGCTCCGTCGGCACCGTGAAGAGCCAGGCGCACCACGCCCTGGCCCGCCTGCGCGCGCTGGCACCCGAGCTGGCGCCGAGACTGCCCGTTATGGACGACCACAGTGCGGAGGCACGCCGATGACCTGGCTCGGAGAGCAACTCGGCCGCATCGCGGACGACATGCCGGAGCGCGATCTGGCCGCCAGGGCGCTCGAGATCCACCAGCGCCGGCGGCGTAACTTCATGGCGCTCACCGCCGCCGCGGTGGTCGTGGTCACCGTGCTCGCCGCCACCGTCGCGGTACGGGCGCTGCCCGCGGAGCCGCGCGCCGCCGCTCCCCCGCCCGAGCAGTCCACCATCACGGTCGGCATGATGACGACCCTGGAGTCGGTGCCCGTTGTCGTGGCCCTGAACAAGGGCTATTTCAAGGAGGAAGGGCTGACGGTGGAGTGGAGGAGCATCCCCGGCGTGGCGGCCGCGGTGTCCCTGGCCGAAAGCGGCATCGCGGATCTGGCGCAGACCGACTACGCCACGGTCTTCACGGCGAATGAGGCGGGCAAGAAGTTCAAGATCGTTTCCAGTCTGCACCAGGCCGCGCCAGGAAGCTTCGCGATCGCCGTGGACACCAAGTCCAAGATCAGGACGGTGACCGACCTCAAACGCAAGAGGGTCGCGATCTCGGGCCTCTCGGGGCTCGGGCAGTTGACGCTGACCGCCGTGCTGAAGCGGGCCGGACTGACCTTGGGGGACGTCCGGCTGGCCGTGGTGCCCGATTCCGATATGCTCCGCGTGCTGGGCAAGGGGCAGGTTGACGCTGCCCTGCTGGCCGAACCCCTCATCAACGTAGGCCGCGAGGTCAAGCGCGTGCGGATTGTGGCTGACCCGATGACCCAGGAGTTCGCGAACCTGTACACCGGAGGCATGATGGCCACCGACGAGTGGGTTCGCGAACACCCTCGCACGGTGGCGGCCTTCCAACGCGCGCTGGTCAAGGCGCAGCGCCTAATCGCGACCAACCCCCAGCAGATGCGCGACGCTCTGTATAGATTCGCCAGGGTCCCCCAGAAATGGGCGGCAGGCGTCGCATTCGGCTCCTATCCCGCCCATCTGGACCTGACAGAACTCCAGCGGGTCGCCGATCTGGCCCGCGCCTACAAGTTGATCAAACACCCGGTAGACGTCAGGAACACCGTTGTGAAGGGCGGGTGAGCCCGGCTGAGCGCCGGGCTCAGGCGGCGTCGGCTCTCGGCGCTCGACTCCCGCCCGGCTCCCGGCTTTCGACCTCGGCGCTCGGCCTCCGCCCGCCTTCCGGCTTTCGGCTGCTACGGCGCCGGGAACAGCTCCGGCAGGGCCGTCATGGCGATCGGGTGGAGCCGCTCAGCGTGCTCCTGCTCCACCGACCGGTACGGCCAGCGGACCCGGGTACCGATCTCCGCCCAGCCACCGACATGGGCGAGGAACTTGTCGAGCGCCGGATTGGCGTACCCACCGGACGCCAGCGGTTGGACGTGCTCGGCGAAGAACAGCCCGATCCGGCGCTCCACATCGCGCGCCGCCGCCTGGTCGGCGCGCATGAGGTGCTGCCACGCCATGGCGCCGGCCGGACTGAACGCCGCGATGTTGGAGTACGACCCAGCCGCGCCCAGCTCCATACCGGTGGCAAGGGTGTGCCCCGCCACGAACACCGGCAGATCGGCCGCCTCGGTTCGCATCTCGCGATACCAGCCCGCATCGCCCCCCGCGACCTTCACCCCGACCAGCGCGGGAACCCGTGCGGCCAGCATGCCGAAGTCGGCGGGCGTGAGACGGGTCTTGGCGTGCGGCGGGTTGTACAGAACCAGCGGCACGGGGTCGGCAACCTCGGCGACCCGCTCAAGGAAGGCCACCACCTCGGCCAAGGACGGCGGCGCCCAGTCCGGCAGGATCACCTGGATGGCGCCGGGGTGGAGCGCACAGGCGAGCTTCACTCGTCGCAGGCAGGTGGTTGCGCTCATATGACTGGCGCCTATCTGGTACGGCAGACCGGCGCAACGCTCCGCGAGCAGCTCGTTGACCTGCTGGTATTCCTCATCGGTTATGGCGTGGAACTCCCCCGCCGTGCCGTGGGCGTACACGCCGTCCAGGCCCGCCACGGCCAGCCGGTCCAGCTCGTCGGCCAGCCGGGCGAAGTCGATGGAGTCGTCGGGGCGGAGCGGCAGCAGGACGGTGCCCCACGTACCACCGAGCGTCTTTCGCGTAAGAAGTGTCGTCATACGCCGAAATATCATCAGACACCGGTGCGGCATGGGTAGACGCGACGGCTCATGGGGGCTACTCGTCGAGGGCGGCCACCGCAGACGTGATGATGCTGCGGGCCGCTTTGCCGTACACCGCAAGCCTTGCCAGCTTCGTGAACACGTCGGCGTACATCACAAGCTCGTGGGGCTGCGTGACCGTCAGATGGCCGGAGACGAGTTCGACGGTCACCTCGGCCTCGTCGAACATGAAGAAGCCCTCTGTCGGCCAGATCGTGGACCGGTCGGCTCCCAGAGGGATGATTCCCAGGGAGATCGACGGCAAGATGCTCACGCTCAGGAGATGGCCGAGCTGCGCGGCCATGACGTCGACGCCGCCTATGGGCTGGCGGAGCACGCTCTCTTCCAGGATGACCGCGATACGCCGGCCACCGTCGTGGACGACGTTCTGCTTGTTCACGCGGACCTGGACGGCCTCCTCAATGTCGTCAGGCAGCCCTCGGCGATGCATGAGGGATGTCAGTAACACCGCAATGTAGGCAGCGGTTTGCAGCGGACCAGGGATGAGCTGGGAGGAGTAGATACGGAAGTGCCGGGTCCGTTCCCAGGTGGGGATGACGGACTCCTGCGCGGCCTTCAGGCCCGTGCGTTCCATCTCCCTCCACTCCACGAACATGCCCTCGATGGCCTCCAGAGAGGCAATCAGGTCTCCTGCCTGATCGGGCACGTCGCAGCGCCCGCACCACACGCGGATGTCGGCGGTTGAGGGGGTTCGGCGGGCGTTCTCAATCCGGCTGACCTTGGAGGGGTGCCAACCGGCCAGTTCCGCGAGGTCTCGGCCGCTCATTCCGGCGTCGGTCCGGAGCTTGCGGAGCTTGGCCGCTAACACAGTCGCTGCGTGCTGGGCGCTGGAGGACGAGAGGGACATGGTCGACTTGATCAGGCAGGCCGGTACTGGTCGTGCGGTATGGCGCGTCGCCACACGGTCTCGAACGCCTCGGCACTGAATTTGATCACGTCAATGTCGGTGACATGCTCGACGTCCAGCCAATCCCCCTCGCCAGTGAAGTGGTTGATCAGCAGCACCTCCCCGTCGAACAGCCAGAAGTCATTGCCGGGGAGGGCCAGGTCAGAGGTTTTTCGGCGTGGCAGCCACCGGACCTCCTCACCGGCCCGGACATTGGGGAAGGTGACGTCGTACTCGTAGCGGATGTAGTTGCTGATTGGCTCGGACACGATGCGCGCTCGTCGTACCTCGACACCACGGGCGATGACGTCGGCGATTTTCTGCAGCCAAGGCCGCCACCACGATGATCGATCCTCTGGATCGAGTCGGTGACCGGCTTGCCAGGCGTGGTAATCGGGGTCGTCGAGCATGTAGCCGTCGCGCATCTCCAGGTGAAGTGCGGAGCGGCGGCATTGCCGGAGGGCTTCGTCGACACGTTCGGCTGGGGTCACTGCTCGGCCTTCGGCAGGAATTGGAGCATTCGCAGGGGGATCCGGATGACGGCCTCCCCCGGGGGGATGTCTCCGACCTCCCCAACGGCTACGAGGTCTGTGAGGGTGTAGCCCTGCACGATGAGGTCGCCGGTGTTCTGATCTTGCCACAGAGTGGGCGACCCGCCGCTTGGACTGTCGGGATCCTTGCCAAGGAACCGGAGCGTCATGGAAGTCCCCTTCCTAGGAGATCGAGTACCCGCGTGCCGTAGCTTGCGTCCTGCCGCGCCCCCGCCTCAACACGATTGCCAGAAGTTGCCAAAGTGAATCAGCGCTGTCCTCCCCCCAAGATGGACGCGCGCAATGAGCGGCAATGGCATTGAGCCTGGTCAACCCGTCTTCATAGCTTCCCATCATCAGCCCGCAGGCAGGACCCCACGCACCCCCACGAAAGGGAAGACAGCATGGGCGGAAAGCACGAAGACCCCAACAGCCCCAAGGATAAGGAGGTCACCGGTAAGGAGGGCGGCACCGGCAGCACCAACGACCACCACCAGGAACCCCAGGGCGACCACGCCAAGGGCAAGAAGTGACCGCGACCCCCGAACGCCTCGACCGGCTCATCGCAGCCCTCGACCCTGAAGAGGCCGGCGACATCGGCGAGCCCATCAAGGACGCGGTGCGCGCTGTGCCGCGCCACCTGTTCATCCCCCCGGTCGGTCTGGTCGTCGAAGAGGGGGAGCCGTACCTGATAGACCGGGAAGCCGATCCCGGCACCTGGTGGGACACCGTCTACTCGCGCAGCATCATCGTCACGCAACTCGACGACGGCGCCACCGAACTGAGCGAACTGCGGGGCGACTCCACCTCGTCGGCCTCCGCACCGTCCACGGTCGCCGACCTGCTCAACCACTTGCGGCCGGAGCCGGGTCACCGAGTGCTCGAAGTCGGCACCGGCACCGGATACACCGCCGCGCTGCTGTCCCATCTCGTCGGAGATCAGGGGGAGGTGACCTCCATCGAGGTGGACCCACAGGTGGCCGAGCGGGCGGCGAAGAACCTCGCCGCGTCCGGGACTCATGCGCGACTGCTCATCGGCGACGGCGCGCTCGGCTGCCCGGATGGGGAGCCGTACGACCGGGTGCACGTCACCTGCGGCATCCGTACGATTCCGTACGCCTGGGTGAAGCAGACCCGCCCCGGCGGCGTGATCGTGCTGCCGTGGCATCCCGGGTACGGCACCAGCCACGCGCTACGCCTGGAGGTGCGGGACACCGGGACCGCCGTCGGGCGGGTGGTCGGGTATGCCGGCTACATGATGATGCGGTCGCAGCGTCTGAGGCCGGGCGAGGACCCGCCGCCGGGCGAAGGGCGTCGGCATTACCGGACGGCGCTCGACCCGCGAGCGCTCGACCGGCTGGGCGCGGGCGCGGATCTGGCCATCGGCGCGCTGACGGGTCTGCGGTCGCACACCACCGAGGGTGCCGATGAGGACGGCGAATACGTGCGCACGTGGGTCTACGATCCGGACGACGTCCGCTCGTGGGCGGTGGCCACGTGGCGGCCCGGGAGTGTGGATCACGGGGTTCAGCAGGTGGGCGACCGGCCTGTGTGGGATGAGGTCGTCCAGGCGTACGCGCGGTGGGTGAGCTGGGGCGAGCCGCACTGGCGCCGCTACGGCCTCACCGTCGCGCCGGAGGGCCAGTCGATCTGGCTGGATACGCCGGGACGGGTGCTGAGTAGCACCTGAGTCCTGAGCGGGCGCGCGGCGGCGCGCGTCTTCTTTGACGCGTTCCGCCGCCGCGCCGCCAATTCGTGCACGAGTCGACGCATAACGGCCGAAGCGCCTGCGTACCTCTCCCTCCTGCCGCGCAGGTCGAAAGCGGCGCGCTGGATCTGGCGCAGCCCGACTACCCCACGGTCTTCCCTCATCGGACATGGCGTGGAGTTCCCCCGCCGTGCCGTGGGCGTACACGCCTCCCAAGCCCACCACCCCCAGCCGGTCCGGCCCATGTCGATGGAGTCGTCAGGGCGGAGCGGCAACAGGACGGTGCCCCACGTACCACCGAGGGACTTTTGCATAAGAAGTGGCGGCATACGCCGAAATATCGTCAGATGCCGGTGTGACTTGGATAGGTGATCCAGGATGTGAAGGGTGACTGCGGCGGCTGGCGCTGATGAGTCCTGAGGCGCTGAGGCGATGGATGGACGACGCCGGGCGCGTCGCGACGCGTCATGGGCACGGTGCTGCGGGCGAGGTCGAGCGCCGTGCTGTGGGCGGGGTCGAGCGCGGCGCGACGCGTGCTGCGGATGAGCCTGCGGCCCCGCCGACCGGCTTGACCGTCGAGGACTGCCTGGGCGCGGGCTTCCGGCCGTACGGCAACTGCCTGAGGCGCTCCCGTGCGGGCGTCACGGTACGCGTCTACTTCTCCTATGACGCACGACACCACGCCGTGCTGCTCGAAGCGCGCCGAGGCAGGCGCGGGACGTTCGTGTGGATCGACGGCCGCCGGGCGCCGGCGCCGGTCGGTCTCGACGGCGGCGTCAGGAGTGCGTCGTTGGCGCATTGGCTGGAGCATCGCTTCACCATGAGGGTCCTGGGCGACGGAGAGGACCCGGCGCTCGCCCTGTCGATGTGGGGCTGGATGACCGAAGTCGGGCGCATCGCGGCGCGCGACCGGCGCGGATGGGCGCAGGAATACCCGGCTCCGCCCGCGGGCGTGACGCCTGCCGACTACCGGGAGCTGGGCTCCGAGTTCGAGGACGAGCGGTGCGCGTTCAACTACCTCGACGAGACGGGGAAGAGCACAATCCGTGTCTTCTTCTCCGCCGATCTTCGGCATCAAGCCATGTTGATCGGGGGGCCGGACTGGTTCGGTACGCTGCTCTGGGTCGACGGCGAGCCGGTGCCGGTGCCGTGTGACCAGGGCTTTGGTCCGTTGTGCGAGCAGTTCGCCGAATGGCTGGACGATCGCTTCGTCTGTACCGAGATCGGCGGCCTTTGGGATCATCCGCTCTACGATCCGGCCAAGATCAATTTGCTCGGTGAGATCCGCGGGCTGCTGATCTGGGACGCGTTGCGGCGTGTCCGGCACATCGTGCTTCCCCGCCCGACCGAGGCGTGGCGGAGCCCGATGCTGCGGGTGTCGGGCGACTCGTGGCGTATATATCCGGATGGCCAGGCGTACCAGCAGGACCGGCCCGACCGCGTGCTGCCGATTCCCCGCTGAGACAGGACCTTCTGAGACAGCGAACGCAGGCCTGGGCCGGTCGTCAGCTCACCCCGACCGCCGACAGCGTGGATCCGGTGCGCGACTTGGAGACCCTGAGCTGGGCCGGGATCCTCGAACGCAGCTCGGCGACGTGGCTGATGATGCCGACCGCCCGTCCTCCGTCACGCAGTCCGTCGAGGATGTCGAGCACGCCGTCGAGCGTGTCCTCGTCGAGCGTGCCGAAGCCCTCGTCCACGAACAGCGTGCCGATCTCGGCGCCACCCGCTTCGGCGGTCACCACGTCGGCCAGGCCGAGCGCGAGGGCCAGCGAGGTGATGAAGCTCTCCCCACCCGACAGCGTGGCCGGGTCGCGGTCGACGCCCGTCCACCCGTCGGCCACGCGCAACCCCAGCCCGCCACCCGAACGTCCTCTGGCTCCGGCCGTCTTCCGCAGGTCGTGCCGCAGCAGGTAGCGCCCTCCCGACATGTGGTCGAGGCGCTCGTTGGCAGCGTCCACCACCTGCCGGAGCCGTTCACCGAGCACGAACGACGACAGGCTCATGTTCCACTGATTGTCGCTCGACGTACCACTGGCCAGTGCCGCCAGCCGCTCGGCCAGCCGGTGCCGGTCGGCGGCGGGCTGCCACCGCTCTATGCATGCGGCCAGCTCCGCGCCCAGCTCGGCCACCCGCTGCTCCCGCTGCTCGGCCCGGTCCCTGGCCGACGCCAGCGCTGTGTGGGCCTGTTCGGCCTCGTCGCGCGCCGCCTCGGCGGCGGCCAGATCGGGTACGTCCTGCCGCGCGGCGGCCACCAGCTCGGGATCGGCCAGCGTGCTGGTCACGGCCGCGTGCTGCGCGTCGAGCCGCCGCAGCAGCTCGGCCTTGCCGTCCCGCTCGTACTCGCTCCTGGCGGCGGCCTCCACGTCGGCCACGTCGCCGAACCCCGCCTCCAGAGCCGCCCGTACGGCCGCCTCCATCGCGCTGACCCGCTCAGCCTCGGTGGCGACGGCAGCCTGCGTGGCTTCCAGGGCCTCCCGTAGTAGTTCGGCCTCGTCGTTCAGCCTGGACAGGCGGGCGGTGAGCGTGGGGTCGTCGCCGCGCGCGCTGTCGAGCCGCGCGGTGAGCCGCCCCGCGTCACCACTGAGCTCCTCTTGCCTGGTACGGCAGGCGGCCAGGCGGGCGGTGACCCGGCGCGCCCGCTCTTCCAGCGCCACCCGCTCCTGGCTGAGCGCGGCGGCCTCCCGCGCCAGCCCGGCCTCCCGCCCGGCCGACTCCCGAAGCCGCATCACTGCCTCCTCGGCCACAGCCAGCACGGAGGGCGCCGACTCGGGACCGATCGTCGCTCCATGGTCATCTACTGGAGCCGCTCCGTCGGGGGCCGCGCCCCGATCAGCCAGAGCGAGCGGCCGCTCGTCGTCCCCGTCCTCAGCCCTGACGTGCGCCTCGGGATCGGTCTGGACGGACTGAGCGGACCGTGTATGGCGGCGGATGTCGGAGTCAGGAAACAGGGTATCGAGGTGCCCGGTGTCAGGGACGTGGGTTTCGAGGAGGCCGCTTTGAAGGAGGCGGGTGACGAGGCGGGCGCGTTCGGCCTGGTAGTGGGTGTGGTGGGTGCGGTGGGCCGTGAGTAGTTCGCCGAGCTCGCGGGCCTGGTCCCGGACGCGGTCGCGTTCCGTCTCGATGCGGTCCAGCTCGGCGGCCAGTGCGGGCTCGCGTTCGGCGATCGCCTCCAGGCGGGACAGCTCCTCCTGAGCCTGGAGCGCCGCGGTCTCGGCGGTGCCGGTGTCGAGGCCGCCCGCTGCCGACACGGCGTCGGCGTGGCGGGATTCCAGGGAGGCGAGTGTGCGTTCGGCCGCCTCACGTTCGGAGAGGGCCGCCTCGTGGGCTTGCTCCGCCGCCAGCTCGTCGTCGGCGGACGGGGCGCTGGGGGCGGGCGAGGCCGGGTGGGGGTGGTGGTCGGAGCCGCACACGGCGCACGGGCTGCCGTCGGACAGGTCGCGTGCCAGCTCGGCGGCCATGCCGTCGATGCGTGCCTGCCGTACGTCCAGCCAGTGCTCGCGCAGGCCCTGCGCTCGGTCCACAAGCGATTGGTGGTCGGCGGTGGCGGACTCCAGCTCGGCGGCCAGCGTCTCGGCCCGGTGGGCGGCATCTCGTACGGCCCTGGCCGCGTCGAGTGTCGCGACGGCGGCGGGGATGGCGGCCGTCTCGGCCCGTACCTCCGCAAGGCGGGCATTGACCTCAGCCAGCCGTACGGGCAGCTCCGCGTCGGCGGCGGCCACCTCGGCCTCGCGCTGGGTGAGCCGGTCTAGCTCCACGGTCAGGCCGGCCAGCTCCCGGTCGACGGCGATCAGTTCGGCCGCCGCGGTCCGTACGGCCTCGGCCGCCGGGATCCTGGCGGCGTCCAGGCGGGCCCGCGCCAGCTTGCGTTCGGCCTCCTCGACGAGCGCGGGCAGGGCGGCGAGCCGGGTGGCGGCGGTCTCGTCCTCGGCGGCCAGCCCGGTCAGCTCCTGCTCGACGCGCTGAAGGTCTCGGCGGACGACGAGCAGCCTGGCTTCCTCGGTGAGCAGCTCGGACAGGCGGGCGATCTCCGCCTGGCGGGCTCGCTCCATGGTGTGCAGCCGCTCGGGCTCGACCCAGCCGACCAGACTCCCCACCCGAGCCGCCGCACCGCCGTGCCGGGACCCGCCACCGTCGTCGGAGAAGTTGGACAAGTGGTGGGAGGGCTCGATAAGCGGCCAGTCAGCGGGGTAGGCCGCAGGCGCGTCGGTGGGAGTGGGAAGTCCGGTGGGGGTGGCTTTCAGGAGGGGGTAGGCGCGGGCGACGGCGTCCGTGGCCAGGGAGTGGGCCTTGGCCGCGGCTTCGGCGCGCTGGCGGGCGGCGCGGATGAGCGGAAGCACGCGGTCGGCGCGGGCGGCGTCGTCGAGGATGGCCTGGAGCTCGGCGCGTTCCTCCGCTCGCTCGTCGAGGGTGCGGCGCAACGTCAGGGCCTCGGCGTGGCGGCGCTGGCGGTCGGCCAGCGACATCGCCTGCTCGAAGCGGGAACGTGCCGAGCGCAGGGCCCGCCCGGCCGCCGCGTGTTGCTCGGCCGTCCGGACGACGACGGCGCGGGCGGCGGCGAGCAGCGCTCCGGCCCACCCCAGCGGGTCGGTGTCCGAATCCCGGGCGGCTGTAGCAGTGGCGGGCCCGAGGGCGGCGGGAGTGAGGTCGCCTGCCGCCTCCTCCAGACGTTTGATCGCGAAGTCCACCTGCTGCCGCAGCTCCTGCTGGTCCCGCCAAGCCGCCTTGCGGTGCTCGGCCAGCCAGGCCTCCGTCTGGGTGAACACCTTCACGGTGAACAGCCGCTCCAGCAGCCGCCGCCGGTCATCCCCATCGGCGCGCAGGAACCTGGCGAAATCCCCCTGTGGCAGCATCGCGACCTGGCAGAACTGGTCGGCGTTCATGCCGAGCAGCCCGCCCACGAGGTCACCGGCCTCGTCGGAGCGGGTCGTCAGGCCGTGCCAGGCGGAGCCGACCCGTTCCTCGACGATGACCTTGGCCTTCTCCTCGGTGAACCCGGACCCGCGCAACTTGGGCCGCTGCCACACCGGAGAACGCTGGATGCGCAGTAACCGGCCCCGCAGCGACACCTCGAGCGAGACCGAAGGCCCGACCGAGGGCGGGGCGTGGTCGCAGCGCAGCGCGCGGGCGCTGTTGCGCTGGCCCGGGACCTGGCCGTAAAGGGCGAAACAGAGGGCGTCGAGGATCGTGGTCTTGCCCGCGCCCGTCGGCCCGTGGACGAGGAACAGGCCCGCCTCCGCCAGAGCGTCGAAGTCGACCGTCTCCGAACCGGGGAAGGACCCGAAAGCCGTGAGCGTGAGCCGGTGCGGCCGCATCTACGCCATCGTCTCCTTCACCCTGGACGCCTCGATCGCCTGTCTTAGCAGGTCTTCCTCGTCAGGTCCGGCAGGCTCGCCGCGTACTTCCCGAATGAAGTCGAGCGCCACCTCCGCCTCCGGCCGGCCGCTGAGGCGGGCGGGCTGGGCGACGGGAGCGCCGCCGGAAGGCTCGAAGGACAGCGCCAGCGTGTGGGGGAAGCGGGCGCGCAGCCGATCCATGGCTGATTTGGGGCGGATCGGATCGGTCAGTACGACCTGCAGCCAATGGTCTTCCACGTCGTCATATGCGGAGGAGGTCAGCAGGTCCTCCAGCGGACCGCGTAGGCGGCCGATCGGCCGGGGCACCGGGGCGGGTACGAAGTCGACCTCCGAAGAGCCGAGCGTGACCAGCCACGATCCCTTCTTCTGGTTGACCTCCGAGAAGGAGTAGGCCACGGGGGAGCCGGAGTAGCGGACCGTCTCCGACATCCGCTGGCGGCCGTGCAGGTGGCCGAGCGCGACGTAGTCGACCCCCTCGAAGGCCGACAGCGGCACGTGCGCCACCCCGCCCACGCTGATGTCGCGCTCGCTGTCGCTGGCCTCTCCCCCGGTGACGAAGGCGTGGGCCAGGACCACCGAGCGGCGGTGTCGCGGGGCGTCGGCGCGGATGTGCGCCATGGCGTGGGACAGCGCGGCGGTGTGGCTGCGGTCGGGCAGCTCCCAGGGGCCGCGTACCAGCTCGGGCTCCAGGTAGGGGATGCCGTAGAAGGCGACGTCGTCCACCAGAACCGGCTCCCAGGCGCGGGACGGGTCGGTGCGCAGGTGGACCCCGGCGGCGTCGATCAGGTCGGCGCCGAACCCGAGCCGGCGCGCCGAGTCGTGGTTGCCGCTGATCAGCACGGTGCGGGCGCCGGTGCCCATCAGGCGGCGCAGCGCGTCGCCGCAGAGCGCGACCGCGTCGACCGGTGGCAGGGCGCGGTCGTAGACGTCGCCGGACACCACCACCACGTCGACCCGCTCGGCACGCACCGTCTCGATCAGGTGGTCGATGAACGCGGCCTGGCCTTCGAGCAGGCTCTCGCGATGGAACGAACGCCCCAGGTGCCAGTCGGAGGTGTGCAGGATCCGCATTCGCAGGAAGCTAACAGGTCTCACCGACAAATGCGGTCCCCTGCGTCACACGTCTCAGGAGTAGGCTGAAAGATCAGCGGGCAATTCAACCCACATGGGGAGGCCGATGCGCACTGGCCGTGGCACCGTGAGCGTCGCCGCAGGTTTGGTGCTGGTGGCCCTGGCCGCGGTCGGCTACGTTCTGCCACCCGCGTTCAACCCTCCGCCACTCCAGGCCGATCACGCGATGCAGGCACTCCCGCCCCAGCCCGCGAACGAACTGCGGCCCGTGGTCGCGGTGACTCCCGTGCACCGCGAGGAGATCTCGCTCCCGGCTGAGGGCCAGACATTGTTCGGAACGGTCCGCGCCCCCATGACGCCGGGACGGCATCCGGCGATGGTGTTCGTGTCGGGGTCGGGCAACGGCTCGCGGACGGAGTTCACGCCGCAGGCGGAGTTCCTGGCCAAGGCGGGCGTGGTGACGCTGGCCTTCGACAAGCGGACGGTCGGCTACAACTTCCGCGACCGGGACTTCGGGCTGCTCGCGGACGACGCGCTGCGCATGGTCGAGTACATGCGCACGCGCCCCGACGTGGACCCCGACCGCACCGGGCTGTGGGGGGTCAGCGAGGGCGGCTGGGTGGTGCCCATCGCGGCGGCCAAGAGCCGCGACGTGGGGTTCGCGGTGCTGGTGTCCTCGCCGAACGTGTCGCCGCTCAGGCAGGTGGCCTGGGCGCTGAACGAGCAGTTGCAGCGCCTGCGCGCGCCGATCGGCGTACGCGACCTGCTCACCAGGGCGATGGGCGGGGTGGGCTTCAACTTCCTCCGCTACGACGCGATGCCCGCGCTCCGGCAGATCAGGCAGCCGGTGCTGGCGTTCTACGGGACGATGGACCCGTCCATCCCGTTCGTGGAGTCGTCCCAGTCCCTGATCACCGCGCTCAAGTCGGCGGGCAACGACCAGTACACGATCCGCTTCATGGACAAGGCCGACCACGCCATGCGGATCAACGGCGGCCCGTTCGCGCACGGCTACCTGGAGACGCTGGCGAACTGGATCATCGGCCTGCCCGGCACGGCGCGGCCCCAGCTGCACGTGGCGGGCACGACGCCGGTGCAGCGCTTCGAGGCCAGCGACGTCCCCGCCGCCCCGTGGTACGCGGGCGGCACGATGCTGGGGCTGACGATCTGCCTGGCCGCCGTCGGCTACGTGGCCGGCCCCGTGGCCGCGATGGTGGTACGCCTGCGCGGCCGCCGGCAGACCCCGGCCGACACCAACGCCCGGCTCTGGCCGCCGATCAGGCGCAGGCTGCGCCGCATGGCGTGGACGGGGCTGGGGCTGCTGGTCTCGGTGCTGGCGTTCATCACGGTGCTGGTGCTGTTCTCGGTGAACCAGGCCGGGGCCTGGCCGGCCGTGCTGGCCGGCTGGCTGGTGGTGCGGGTGCTGGCCGTACTGATGCTGGTGCAGGAGGTCACGGCGGTGGCGGCGGTCGTGGCGGGGCTGCGGGAGGGCATGCGGCCGAGCCGCTGGCAGCACGTGGCGATCGCGGGCGTGCTCGGCGGCACGGGGCTGCTGCTGGTGGCGGCGGCCTACTACGGGTTGTTCGCGTTCCCCTGGTGAAGGAACGCGCTCAGCCTCCGGTCTGGTAGACGAAGGCGTTCAGCCAGCGGTCGATCTCGGCGAACACCTGCTTGCGTACCGGCTCGGCCGACAGCACCAGGTCGTGCATGCCGTCGGGGATGCGTACGCAGGTGACGTGCGGGCCCACGCAGGTGGCCCAGCGGGCGATGTGCCGGGGATCGAGTACGGTGTCGGCCGAGCGGGCTTCGGGCACGAAGTCGCGTACCCGCAGGCCCGTGGTCGAGGCGAGCACGAGGACCGGCACGTCCACGGCCAGCCCGGCGTGCAGCCGCCGCTGCGCCCGGCGGATGGCGGCCAGCCAGGTGGCGTGCACGGAGAAGCCGCCGAGCGGCTTGAGCTCCAGGTCGTAGTCCCATTCGCCCTGTTCGGTGCGGTGCAGGCTCTGGCCGTACGCGAAGCTGACGCCCAGCGGCAACGCCCGGCTGGAGTACGACAGCGGCGTCTTGAGCAGGTCGGCGGCCAGGCGGAGCGGAGCGGGCACGTTCAGGTCGAAGAACGGGCTGTTGAGCACGAGCCCCTGCACCAGGCCCCGGCCGCGGACGCGGTCGGCCCACAGCGGCGCGACCAGGCCGCCGGTCGAGTGTGCGTTGATCGTCAGCTCGTCGTGGTCGCGCCTGATGACGCGTACGGCCTCGTCGATCTCCGGGAAGTACTCCGTGACGCTCCTGACCAGGCCCCTGGTCTGGTGCGGCAGCAGCGACCTGCCGTACTTGCGCAGGTCGAGGGCGTAGAAGTCGATGCCGCGGCCGAGGTAGTGGTCAGCGAGGTGGTCCTGGAAGAAGTAGTCGGTGAACCCGTGAAGGTAGAGCACCGCCCTGCGGGAACCGGCTCGGCGGGAGATCAGCGTCGCTACGACGTCGCCTTCGTAGTCGGGCGGCATGGACAGAACGGTGGTGTCGTACATGCTAGACACGATAAGGATTTACCGGCCATGACGGCACACCGCCCGGCAGGTCCTCACTGATCTTCATCGGGAACTCGGCCGGCCGCTTCTCCAGGAACGCCGTCACCCCCTCCACGGTGTCCGGCGCGGACCCGAGCTCGGCCATCAGCCGAGAGTCGGCCGCGTGCGCCTCCCAGGGCGACGAGGCCGACAGCCCTGACCACATCAGCCTGCGGATCGCGGCGACCGACACGGCGGAGGTGTTGTCGGCGATCTCCCGGGCCAGCGCGTAGGCGGCGGGCAAAAGCTCCTCGGCGGGCAGTACGCGGGACACCAGACGGCCCTCCAGCGCCTCGGAGGCGGGGAAGACGCGCCCGGTGGCCACCCACTCCATGGCCTGCGCGATGCCCACGAGCCTGGGCAGGAACCAGCTCGACGCCGCCTCGGTGACGATCCCTCGCCGGGCGAAGACGAAGCCGAACTTCGCGGTGTCGGCGGCCAGCCGGACGTCCATCGGCAGCGTCATCGTGACGCCCACGCCGACGGCGGGGCCGTTGATGGCGCCGATGACCGGCTTGAGCGACCGGGCGATGCGCAGCGCGACCGTGCCGCCGCCGTCGCGCGGCACGCCATCCACGAGTTCGCCAGGCTCGCGGTGGCTGAAGGTGTCGCCGCCACCGCCCAGATCCGCCCCGGCACAAAAGGCCCGGCCCGCGCCGGTGACCACGATGGCGCGTACGTCGTCATCGGCGTCCGCGAGGTCGAACGCCTCTATCAACTCTCCGCGCATGGCAAAGGTGAAGGCGTTCAGCCTCTCGGGGCGCTTCAATGTGATCGTGGCGACCCGGCTGGTCACGCCGTAGTCGATCTGGGAGAAGGACATAGGCCGAATCTTATTCGGTTACTAATGTTCACTCTCCCCTAAAGACATATTTCGCATTCTGTCCGTAGGCTGCCGCCTCGATTCGGCCTACGGTGAAGTTCGCGGGGAAACGGGGATGGCGTGAAGCAGGCAAGGAAACCGGTGAGCGCCGTGGCGGTTCTCGGCTGGCTGGTGCTGGCCGCGCTCGCGCCGGGAGCTGCGCATCTGCGGGCCGGATGGCGCAAGACGGGTCTGATACTGCTCGGCTGTTACGCGGTGGTGCTGCTCGCGCTTCTCGCCGTCAGGCTGAGCACCGACAACCTGCTGGGCGATCTGACCCAGGACAGCTGGCTGACGGGCATCACCGCCGGCGCCGTCGTGCTCGGGGTGGCGTGGTTCGCGCTGATCGTCCACTCGTTCATCGTGCTGCGGCCCGGCAGTCTGCCGCAGGCCGGGCAGGTCGTGGTGGGCACGTTCGCGGGGCTGCTCGCGGTGCTGGTCGTGCTGCCGTTCGGGATGGTCACGAGCTATGTCTGGACGTCCCGGAACGCGCTCAACGACATCTTCGTGAACGAGGGCACCCCCGAGCCCCAGGCCGAAGAGACGACGACCCGCCCCGAGGACCCGTGGGCGGGCCGTACGAGGGTGAACATCCTGCTCATCGGCGGCGACGCCGACGACAACCGGATCGGCGTACGCACCGACAGCATGAACGTGGCCACCGTCGACGTGAAGACCGGCAACACCGTGCTGGTCAGCCTGCCGCGCAACCTGGAGAACGTGCGGTTCCGTCCGGGCACGCCAATGGCCGAGCACTTCCCCAACGGGTTCCGCCTGCCGCCCGACCCGGGCGGCGGCCGCAGCGACCTGCTCAACAGCGTCTGGGAGTACGCCGACGCGCACCCCGAGATCTTCGGCGGCAAGCAGCACCAGGGCCCCAAGGTGCTGATGGACACGATCGGCTACACCCTCGGGCTCAAGGTCGATTGGTACGCCCTGGTCAACATGTGGGGGTTCGCCCGGTTGATTGACGCGATCGGCGGGGTCACGCTCACGGTCGAGCAGGACGTGGTGTTCGGCCGCTACAACGAGGGCCTGGTCAAGGCGGGCACGCGCAAGCTGAAGGGCGCCGACGCGATGTGGTACGCCCGCTCGCGTACCTTCAGCGATGACTTCACCCGGATGCGCCGTCAGCGGTGCGTGATCGGCGCCTTGCTCGACCAGGCCGACCCGGCGACGGTGCTGACCAGGTTCAACCGGATCGCCGGGGCCACCAAGGAGCTGATCAGGACCGACATCCCCCGGCCGATGCTCAAGCACCTGGTGCCGCTGGCGCTGCAGGTCAAGAACGCCAAGGTGACGAGCATCCAGTTCGTGCCGCCGCTGATCAGCACCGTCTCCCCGGACTGGGCGAAGATCCGCTCCATCACCGAGAAGGCCATCCGCGATTCGGCGGGCGACCGGCCCACCGCGGCCACGGCTTCACCGGAGTCTTCTTCGGCGCCGAAGTCCACCAAATCGCCCTCGTCCAAGAAGCAGAAAGAGAGCGACCCCACCAAGACCCTTACCGAGGGCTGTGGCTCGCTGTGACGATCCGGCCGACCGGCGCGCCGCCGCCGAGCACGGCCACGCTCTCGAACGCGGCGGCCGACGACACCTCACAACCCATCTCGCGGAGCACGGACAGGGCGATGACCGTGGTGGCGCGCGGGCTGCCGTCGATGACCTTCACCGCGACCGAGTGCCCGGACTCCATCGCCACGACCAGTACGCCTTCCGCGCCGCCCTTGACCAGGGCGCCGGGCAGGGCGCGCATGAGCTCGGTGTTCTGGTGGCCGGTCCCGCCGACGTACTCGGGGTGCTCGCGCATCGCGTCGGCCACCTGGCGCGGCGCGCTGCCGGGCGCGGCCAGCACGAGCCCCTGTACGGCCCGCGCCAGGCCGGTCAGCGAGAGCCCGAACAGCGGCGCCCCGCAGCCGTCCACGGCCACGTGGGCGGCCTTCTCCCCCGCCAGGTCCTCGGTGACCGAGCGCACCCGGAGCTGCACCGGGTGCTCGGCGGCCAGGTAGGAGTCCACGTCCCAGCCGTTGGCCACGGCGGCGGCCAGCATCGCGGCGTGCTTGCCCGAGCAGTTCATCCGCTCGCGGGAGACGCCCTGGTCCTGCCTGATCAGCGCGTGCATGGTGACCTGGTCCTCGGGCCAGGTCGCCGGGCAGCCGAGCGCACCGAAGTCCAGCCCGTAGTCGGCCAGCAGCTCGCCGACCAGCCGTACGTGGAAGTCCTCGCCCGTGTGGCTGCCCGCGGCGATCGCCAGGCTCGGCCCGCTCAGGGCGGCGCCCGCGACCAGGCAGGCCAGCGCCTGGAACGGCTTGGCCGACGAGCGGGGCAGCACCGGAGCCTCGACCCGGCCGAGCTCGACCACGGCCCGGCCCGACGGGTCGAGGCCGACGGCGCTGCCGTAGTGGACGCTCTCGACGAATCCGGAGCGCACGACCTCGGCGAGGAGGGCGAGTTCAGGCACGAGCGAATCTCCTTCTGGTTCTGGGGATGGCGGGGCTAGCGCGCCGGCGAGCCTCCAGCGTACGGGCCAGTTTGGACAGCGACGCGTTGACCACCAGGTAGACCAGCGCGACGACGAGGTAGGTCTGGATGAGATAGCCGTTGTAGGCGGCCAGGACCTTGCCGCTGTAGAGCAGCTCCGCGTAGCTGACGACGAACCCGAGCGCGGTGTCCTTGAGCAGCCCGACCGACTGGCTGACGATCGACGGCAGCACCCGGCGGGCGGCCTGCGGCAGCACGATCAGGCGCATGGTCTGACCGTGGGTGAGGCCGACCGCCAGGCCCGCCTCGCCCTGGCCGCGCTCGATGGAGCGGATCCCGGCGCGGAAGATCTCGGCGAACGCCGCCGCGTTCGACACCGCCAGCGGCACCACGAGCTTCCAGAACAGCGGCAGGTCCAGCCCGTACTTCGGCAGCGCGAACAGCACCACGTACACCAGCAGCAGCGCCGGGATGGTCCTGACCACCTCGACATAGGCGGCGGCGGGGACGCGCAGGAAGCGGTGGCGCGACAGCCGGCCCAGGGCCAGCACCAGCCCGAGCGCCATCGCCAGCGCGGCCGAGACCACCGCGGCCAGCGCGGTGGACCACAGCCCGGTCAGGAGATAGCGCCACATGGGCCAGGTGGCGTACGGCTGCCAGCGCGCGGCGTCCAGCTGCCCGTTGGCGGCGAACTGCCGGACGGCCAGCGCGAGCAGCGCCAGGGCGGCGAGTACGCCGACGACGGTCGCGATCCGGATGCGCCGCCGCGCCCGGGGGCCCGGCTCGTCGAACAGAGCAGTGCTCATGGCCTTACTCCCAGCGCTCTTTTGAAATCGCCCAGCGCTCTTTTGAAATCGCCAGTGCTCATCGCAGGATCGCCAGTCGTCGTTCGAGCCGGCCGGTGACGAAGCCCGCGCAGGCGGCGATCAGCGCGTACGCCGCGCCCGCGCCGACGAAGATCGGGATGGGCTGGGCCTCGAGGAGGTTCACCCGGTTGGCCGCCGCGGTCAGGTCGACGACGCCGACGGCCGCCGCGAGCGCCGTGTTCATGGTGAGCGCGATGAAGATGTTGCCGATCGGCTGCACCACCGTACGCAGTGCCTGCGGCAGGATGACGTGCCGCAGCGACTGGGCGAACGTCAGCCCGATCGCGCGGGCCGCCTCGCCCTGCCCCTTGGCCACCGAGTTCACCCCGGACCGCAGCGCCTCGCCGATGTAGGCGGCCTCGTACACGGCGATCACCGCGATGGCCGTCACCCGCAGGTCGGCCTTGATGCCGATCTCCGGCAGCCCGAAGAACGCCAGGACGAGCAGCACCAGCAGCGGCAGGTTCTGGAAGGTCTCCACGTACGCGGTGCCGAGGGCGCGCAGCACCCGTACCGGGCTCACCCGCAGGGCGGTCACCAGCACGCCCAGTACCGCCGCGCCGAGGAACGACGCGGCGGTCAGCTGGAACGTCACGAGCAGCCCCTGCCACAGCTCGGGCAGGTGGTCGAGGAGGACGGACATCAGGACCCCGGCACGGAGCCGATCTGGGGCGGCTGCGGAGCGTCGCCCACGACGACCGTGCCGATGGAGTTCTTCCAGATCTTCTGCCAGGCCCCGGCGTCCTGCATCTTCTTCAGCCAGGCGTTGGTGAACGTCTTGAACTGGTCGTCACCGTGCTTGAGCCCGATGCCGTAGGGGTCGACGGTGAAGGGCTTGGTGACGATCTGGATCGACGGGTCCTTCTTGGCGTCGGCGATCAGCAGCGTCTCGTCCTGGACGTAGGCGACGCCCCGGTCCTGCTTGAGCGCCTGGAGGCACTCCGGGTCGCTGCCGAACGTGATGATCTCCGCCTGCGGCGCGAACTTCTTGATCGCGGGGATGGCGGGCGTGTTGGCGCCGGCGAGGACCTTCTTGCCGTTCAGGTCCTCGGGCTTGGCGATGCCCGTCGCGCCCTTCTTCACCGCGATGGTCAGGCCGGAGGTGTAGTACGGCCCGGCGAACGCCACCTGCTTCGCCCGTTCCGGCGTGATCGTGTACGTCTGGAAGACGACGTCCACGGTGCCGTTGGCGAGCAGCGCCTCGCGGGTCTCCGAGGCCGAGTTGACGATCTTCACCTTGGGCTGGCCGATGATGTACTTGGCCAGCGCCTTGCCCAGATCGGCGTCGAAGCCCTCGACCTGGCCGGTGGCCGGGTTCTGCTGGGAGAGCAACGGCGCGTCCAGCGAGCCGCCGACGATCAGCTCGCCGCGCTGCTTGATCTTCTCCATGGTGGAGCCGGGCAGGATGTCCGCGGCGGCCGCGACCGGCGCCTGCGCGAGGACGTCGTCCTTCTTGGTCTCTCCTCCGGGCACGGCGGGGCTGCTCGTCTCGCCGCAGGCCGCCAGGCCTAACAGGGAAACGGCGACGGCAGCGACAAGTCTCTTCATGACCATCCACTTCCTTCGAAATCGAAGATGAAGCGGAACGTAGTGGGAGATTTCGTACGAAGTCAATACGTTGTCGCAGGAAGTCCGGACATGATATTCCTCTCAGCATGAACCAGCGGCTGCCCGTGAGCGGGGCACAGGGAGACCTGCTGCGTCTCGTGGCCACCGGCCGGGCCGAGTCGCGGGCCGACCTCGCCCGCTTATCCGGGCTGGCCGCCTCCAGCGTGTCGCTGCGGGTCGAGGAGCTGATCTCGCTGGGCCTGCTCGGCGAGGAGGGCTCGGGCACCTCGCGGGGCGGGCGGCGACCCAGGCGGCTGCGCCTGTCGCCGTCAGCGGGGGTGCTGGCGGTCGCCGACCTCGGCGCGCACCATGCCCGGCTCGGGCTGCTCGACCTCAGCGGCGCCCCGCTGGTGATCGAGGAGCGGCCCTGCGAGATCGCCCGGGGTCCGGAGGCCACGCTGGACCTCCTGTCGGACGCCTTCGACGAGCTGCTGGCCGTACATGTGCCGAATGACGTGCCGCTGCGCGGGGTCGGGACCGGCATCCCCGGCCCGGTGGACCCGGCCACCAGCCGGGTGGTCACGCCGTCCCGGATGCCCGGCTGGAACGGCTTCCCCGTCGCCGAGCACCTGGGCCTGCGCTACGACCTGCCGATCCTCGTCGAGAACGACGCCAACCTGATGGCCGCCGGCGAGGCCCGGCACTGGCCCGGCTGCGACAACCTCATGGTCCTCAAGGCCGGGACCGGCATCGGCTGCGGTGTGATCGTCAACGGCCACCTGCACCGGGGCCGGGGCGCGGCCGGCGACATCAGCCACGTACGGGTACGTTCCGACTCGTCCGTCCTGTGCGCCTGCGGCCACCCCGATTGCCTGGAGGCGTACGCCAGCGGGGCCGCCCTCATGTCGGCCCTCGCGGACGCCGGGATCACCGTGGCCCGTCCCGCGGACATCGTGAGCCTGGTGGACGACGCGATCCCCGAGGCCACCAGCCTGGTCCGGGGCGCGGGGCGGCGGATCGGCGAGGTGCTCACCGTGTTGGTCAACTTCTTCAACCCGGACGTGATCGCGGTGGGCGGCAGTCTGTCGGCGGCCGAACCGCTGATCACCTCTATCAGGGCGGCGGTGTACGAGCGCTGCCTGCCGTTGGCGACCCGCGACCTGGAGATCGTCCCGGCCAGGGCCGGCCGGGACGCCGCCCTCCTGGGCGCCGGTGCGCTCCTCTTGGAAGCGGCGCTGGTTTAGGCGGCCATTCTCGCTCGCGATGCGACACACCCGAAGCGCCCGTCACCACGGTGGCGGGCGCTTTTACGCTAACGTACCTCTGATAAATCGGGTCCCAGTCGTCGCAGCATGTGAGGTCCTTTGTCGCCCCTCCCGTTACGACTCGTTTTCCTCTTCACCTCCGTGCTCCTGATCGCCGGATGCACCACCACTTCGCCACCGGCCGAGCCCGAAACCGCTAATCCGGTCGCCGAACAACCGGTCCCGGAGAATTCGACGTCAGAAGAAAGCGATGACGACGCGGGCTTCGTCGAAATCTGCGTCAACAAGAAGACGCGCCTGCGGATCAACTATCGACCGTGTGACGACGCGCGGCCCGGCGCCGCCTGGTACTTCTTCTCGCTGGACGCGCGGGTGACCGCCACCGGCTCCAAAGCCGAGCACGGCTCGTTCAAACAGCCACGAGGCGACTCGTACCGAGCTCCCGCCAAGGGCGGCAGCGGCTCGGACGCGATGATCGCCGACGTCGACGACCGCGTGAAGGTCTGCGTGCGAAAGGCTACTCGGATCCGGTTCGCGAACATCAGGTGCGACGACGGCGAGAAGGGATACGGCTGGTATTACATTCGCATCGACGGCACCGTACCGGCGATGGGCAAGAAAGCCGACAACGGCTCTTTCCGTGAGCCGTACGCGGAGGCGTACAGCGCGCGCAGCAAAGGCGGCGACGCCGCCAAGGCAGCGATCGGTTACGAGGATCCGGACGCCCCCGAGCCCGAGCCCGATGACGAGGAAGAGTACTGCACCACGACCGTCAACAATGAATGCGTCGCCACCAATGAGTGCACAGAAACGGTGAACGGCGTCTGTACCAGGACCGAGGACGGTTATCTCGGAACGCCATCAAGAAAGTGCCGCAACGTCTGGGCCCGCAAGCACTGGACCCGCCGCTGCTGACACGGCCCGCGGACGGCTTGAAGTCGGCTGGCCCGTCCGCGCAGTGGGCCGTCTACTCCTCGCCCACCAGGTCGAACAGTTCGCGCCATTTGCCGACCGTGGCGAACACCACGGACATCGCGGCCAGCGCCGGGTCGCGCGCCTCTCCGTAGGCGGTCGTGCAGTCGCTGGCCACGTACGGGTCGAAGCCGCGCTGGTCGGCGGAGCGCACCGTGGTCTCCACACAGACGTTGGTCAGGATGCCGGCGACGAGCAGCCGCTTGATCCCCAGGCCGCGGAGCAGTACCTCGAGATCGGTGTACAGGAAGGCGTCGTAGCGGTTCTTGTCGATGACATGGTCGCCCTCTACGGGTGCGAGCTCGTCGATGATGTCGGCGTCCCAGGAGCCCCGAACGAGCGGCTCCGGATCGCGCGGCCACAGCTTCGCGGAGCGGGCCGGCATGTCGATCAGGCCGGGCCGGAAGACATGCCGGGTTTGACGTGCTCCTCCACATAAATAGTGGAGGGTTCCTGTGCTGCTTACGCAGCAGCTCGCAGCGCGGGTGCGGGCGAGACTGTGGGACAGGATGCTTGACGCTTCACCGGCCCCGCTATCGCGGAGTCTCCACGTCCTGTGACCGCCCATCCGGCGGCGGAGTTGTACCGATGAAGCTGGTTTCGGGCGGCGTTGGTATCAGCGTTGCCAATCCATCCGCACGCCAGGTTCTTGCACACGAACCGCGACTGCCTCTCGCGTGACCCTTTCGTGGTGGTGTGGCAGCGGTGACACTCCTGGCTGGTGCCGCGCGGGTCGACCGTGGCGACCAGACCGCCACGGTCGGCGGCCTTGTAGGTCAGCAACTCCACCGTCCGACCCCACGCCTGACCCGCGATCGACCGGTTCAGGCCCCGCTTCTGAGCGACGCCCCGCCCCGGCTCCTGCACCGTCCCGGACGCCGAGGCCATCATGCTGGTGACTCTCAAATCTTCGACCACGATCGCGCTGAGCCGCCGCGCGAGGTCGGTCGTGCTCTGATGCTGCCAGTCGACCACTCGGCGCTTGGCTGTCGCGCGGAGCCGGGCGATCTGGTCGTAGGTGCGGCGTTCCCGGTTGGACACCGGGTCGCCTTTGCCGCGGCTGGCACGCTGACGGGCGCTTTTGCGCTCCAACCGCAACAACCGCTCACGCTGCCCGCCAGACAGCCACGGGCCGTGCCGAAGATGCTCCCCGGTGGACAAGGCCAGCGGGACCGCGATGCCCCGGTCCATGCCGGCCTTCGGCCCGGCGTGCGGCACGGGAGCGGAGACGAGCAGTTCGGTACGGAAGGCGATGGTCCACCCGTGGGCGTCTTTCACCAGTCGAGCCCCGGTGATCCTCCCTGCTGGTCCGCCCTTGGTGAGGCCGGGCAGGTCTTTGGTCCACCGGAACTTCACCCGCCCGAGTTTGGGCAGGTTCACCGCACCCCACCTGCGGTTGATCCTGGCGATCTGCAAGTCGCGGGCCTGGGGGACGTCCACGGCCATTCGGCATCCGAACCGGCCCTTGAACGTCGGGCGTTCGGCCGGGTGGGCGGGGTTGAAGAAGTTCGCCCACGCCTGCCGGTAGGTCTTCAGCACGGCCTGCGCGGCCTGAGCGGGCAACTGCCCCATCCACTCGATCTCGTGGCGGGCCTGCCGAATCGCCGCGTCGCACTCCTTCAAGGACGCAAGGCGGCCCTGACGGAAGGTCGTGAACTCATGCAGCAGGTTCCACACGGCACGCGCAGTGTGGGCTTGACCGTCCAAGACGGCTGCTTGCCGCTTGTCCAACGCCAAGCGCGCCACATGCGCACGCCTCCGTTTCACCTGCTCCACGCACTGATCATATCGTTTCGTTTATGCCACCGCGATGGAATCCAATCCCGAGGCGAGAAGGAGACGATATGTCGTCTACACCCCGTATGCCTATTTGGCTTTCGTGACAAATTTAGTGTTTATGACAAAGTACCGGCGTGGGGTGTTCACTGGCGAGATGCTGATCCGCCGTGAGGAACTCATGCGCTAGGTCTGCGCCGACTTCGAGGTCGAACTGCGCGAGTTCAACGGCGAGCACGACCACGTCCACCTGCTGGTCCACCGCCCGCCTAAGGTCGCCCTGTCCAAACTCGTCAATTCGCTGAAGGGGATCTCGGCCCCGATGCGTCGTAAGGAATACAGCGCACACGTCGCAAACACCTCCGGGGCGGGCATTTCTGATCTGGTTCCTATTTCGCCGGATCGGTCGGCGGAGCGCCCTTCACCGTACTCAAGCAGTACATCGAGCAGCAGAAACAACCAGTATGAGTAAAAGTGAAGCTACCGATAAACCTGAAAGGTCAGGGAACCCTCGCACCCTGACGGGCACTCCCACGTGAGCCATCACCCCCGGCATGAACACCGGAGCATTGGCCTGCGTCGACCAGCGCGTACCGAAGCTGGGGGCCGTGGTCAGGCGGCTCAGCTCGCTGACAGACCCTACCTTCAGCGCCGAACGCGACCGCTTGACGCGCCTGCACATGGAGATCGTCCAGCGGGCGGTCGGCCCCATGACCGACCACCAGCGCCAGGTCATCTGGGTGGTGATCGGCACGGCCGACGCCGCGATCCAGCACTGGATGGCCGACATCCTGACGCCCGTCGAGGTGCGCTTCCAGATCCTCACGGCGTGCCGCCTGCTGGACCTTTCCACCGGCCAGATCGCGGCGGACCGCCGACTCGCGGACCACGAACCGGCCTGATCGTGGGACCGAGCCGCAGGGGCGATTTCCAGAATCGCTTCTGTTTTTCGGCCGGACGTCGGCCTATCGCGGGATCAGTCCCCGGACGTCGGCGAAGAGCCGTTCGTGCGCGGCCGCCGCCTCCGGGCTGGTCAGGTCCATGCCTTGGATGAATCCGTGGACGAGGCCGGGTTCACACCGGTGCGTGACGTCGACTCCGGCTTCGGCCAGGCGGCGGGCGTAGGCGTCGCCCTCGTCGCACAACGCGTCGTGTTCGGCGGTCACCACCAGGGCGGTCGGCAGACCGGACAAGTCCAGCTGGTGCAGGGGACTCGCCGACTGGCGCCCAGCCGGGTCAGGCACCCACTGGGCGACGAACCAGCCCAGTATGTCGGCGTCGAGCCCATAGCCTGTGCCCTTCTCGGCGACGCTCGGCTGGGAGAGCGTGAGATCGGTGTTCGGACATATCAAGATTTGTACGTCGGGCAGCGGACCGCCCTCGTCCCGCAACCGCAGGCAGGCCATGGCGGCGAGATATCCCCCCGCGCTGTCACCCGCCACGGCCACCGGCCCGGCCCAGCGGAGCACGTCAACGACGTCGTCGATGGCGGCTGGGAACGGATGCTCCGGAGCCAGCCGGTAGTCCACCGCCAGCACCTCGACATCGCACTCCTTGGCGATGCGGCGACAGGTCCTGTCGTGCGTCTCCAGGTCACCGAAGACCCATCCGCCACCGTGCACGAACACCAACAGGGGACGCGGCTCGGCGGCGGGCCGATAGTGGCGCAGCGGCAGGTCCGAGGGGCCGGTCACGTCCGCGACGTGCGGCAGGCCGGGCCCCTTCGGTCGAGTGCCGTTCCGGCTCCGCGCGCTCTCACGGAGTTCACTGGCGAGATATGGGGACACGCCAACGAATGATAGAGGCCACCCCTAAAGGGGAGGAATGCCACGGTCTTCCTCGCTGACGCTGCCGCGGTCTTACTCGCTGACAGCGGGGCGGTGGAAGGTGGCGCGGCAGCGGTGGCGTTCCGGGTCGCGGAGGTCTTCGATATGGTCCGCGACCAGGCCCTCCGATGCGAAGGACGCGATCTCGGACGGCGTGAGAGGCCACGGCGGCGCGAACACCGGGCCGCCCTCCTCACGGGCCGAGGCGATCACCAGGAGCGTGCCGCCCGGCCCGACGAAGCCGGAGACCGAGTCGATGGCCTGCGCGTGGAGGTGCTCCGGCAGAGCTTGGACGGTCATGATCTCCACCACCAGGTCGAACGCATGGCGCCACTCGGTGGGCGGGTCGAGCAGGTCGGCGGCTCGATAGTCCACCGTGGAGTCCGGAAAGCGCTCCTGGGCCAGGCGTACGGCCGACTCGCTGACGTCGAAGGCAACCGTGTCGTAGCCGAACCTCACCACGTACTCGGCGTCGTCCCCCAGCCCGCACCCGACCACCAGCGCTCGCCGACCCACTCCCGGGCCGGTCCCCGACGCCGAAGAGTGCCACTCGACGAGCAGTGGGTGGGGTGTCTGTGAGTCCCACGGGACGATCGCCTCACCCGTCGCCGACTCCGCGTACAGGCGCTCGAACCACCCCGTCGGATCACCGGCCGCCAGTGACTCCGCCGCCAGCCGCCGGGAGTCCTCGTCCCGATCCCGCTCCGCCAAAGGTCCTCCAAGTTCGAGTCCGTACGGCAGGCCGCGCCCCGCCCTGTCGGCCAGTGCCACCAAGTCGACCGTATCGCCCATCGGCCCGACAAAGCTGCGTTGCTGGAGAACCGGGCAACATACCCCAAACGCCGCAACTCGATGTCGAAGAACGGGATCAGCACGCAGACGGCCGGGCTGGGGTGAGGGCACGGGAGGTCGGCGTGCCACCAGGAGAGCTCCCCCGCCCGGCCGTCGACGGCCAGTTGGACGACGTCCCGCGCGGTGGCCTCCCGCCCGAGCAGCTTGCTCGCGGCGCCGATGACCGCAGAATGGCAACAAGTGTCCGCCACCTGGTTAACGCCGGTACATCCCCCACATCAAGCCCCTTCATCGCGAAATTTCGGGATAAAGGTAGGGGGGTTAGATCACATAGCCGTCACGCGAGAAACGAGTCCTTGGCCATCCGGCGTACCCGGGCCTCGTCGATGACGTGCCCCAGCCCCGCCTGCGTCAGCGGCACCGCCACCACCCCGCCGTTCGCCCCCACGATCGGCGTCACGATCTGGTTGTTGCGCGGCGGCTGCGTCACGTCGCATGGCAGCGTGCACCCCGGCAGGCTGGCCAGCGCCACCGTGGCCGCCCGGGCCAGCCCGGCACCCTGGCCGCCCGCGCACTGGATGTCCCAGCCGGCCGCGGCGGCCCGGTCGTGCGCCCTGCGGGCCTCGCTGAGCGACGGGAAGGCGGTGGGCCGCAGGATCAGCACCCGCGCGGCCCGCAGGGTCAGGTAGTCGTCGAGCTCCGCCGACGAGCGCACCTCGACCGCCACCGACGCCGCCACCTCGTCCTGCAGCGAGGCGTGAGCGTAGACGTCGCCGACGGGGAAGGGCCGTTCGATGACCTCGATGCCGTACGAGTCGAGCGCCGCGAGCTGGCCGCCCTCGGAGTAGGCGCAGCCGCCGTCGACGGCCAGCGTCAGAGCCGGATAGGCCAGGCGTACGGCGCGCACCGGCTCGACGTCCCAGCCGGGACGCACGTCCAGCGTCACGTGGCCGTAGCCCGCGCAGACCTGCTGGTTGACCCGTGAGACCAGGCTTTCGAGTGACGGGTCGGGTTCGAGCCGGACGGTGGCCACCAGGGAGGTGCGGGTGCCGCCGATCGCCTCGGCGAGCGGCACGCCGCGCATCCTGGTCCACAGGTCCCAGCAGGCCATGTCGACGGCCGGGTCGCCGCTCAGTACGGCGTCGGGGTGCTCCCAGTCGACGCCGATGAGCTGGGCGGCCAGCGACTCCTCCAGCCGGGCCCAGGTCTTGGGCTGGGGATCCAGCGCCTCACCCCAGCCGGTCATGCCGGCGTAGTCGGTGAGCTTGACGAGCAGGCTCTCCGACCGCCTGCCGTACGGCAGGACCAGCCGGAAGACCTCTAGCTCCCGCACTCGCGGCATGTACCCCCCTCTGCGACGAAGCTACGAAACGACTCCTTCCAGTGTGCCTGCCTTCGTGTGCTGGGCAAAACGCGGGGCGATGACGGCGGCCAGCACGGCGAGGGTGAAGGTGAAGGCGAGGCCCACCAGATAGGTCTCGCCGGTGGCGGTGAACAGGGCCCCGGTGACCGCGACGGCGACGACGGTGAACACGGACTCGCCGACGCCGAGGGCCGCGGTGTTCTGGCCCGCCTCTCCGGGCGCGGACATCTCCAGCACCAGTACGGACACCGTGGGGTGCAGCGCGCCGATGCCGAGGCCGGAGATGGCCATGGCCACGTACGCGAGGGCGATCGGCACGGAGTCGATCAGCACGAGCGACATCAGGGCGATGCCGGTGGCGATCATGATGGCGCCACCGCGCAGCGCGGTGAGGTGGCTGATGCCGCCGCGGCCCTTGATCCAGGATCCGGTGGACCAGCCGAGCGCGCCGACGGTCAGGACGATGCCGGCGCCGGTGGGTGTCAGGCCACGCTCGCTGATCAGCATGAGCGGGATGAGAACCTCGGCCGCCATCAGCGAGCCGTAGGCCAGGCCGCGGAGCACGGGCGCGCTCCGCAGCCCGCGGGCGGCCCTGAGCGAGCCGCGGGGCAGCAGTCTGGGCAGGGACACGGCCAGCAGGACGATCCCGGCCGCGAGCAGGGGCAGGCCGCGGAGCTGGAGCGCGCTGCCGTACTGGATCAGCGCGGCGGCGACGGCGGTCAGCGTGGCCCAGATCAGCTTGCGCCCGAGGCCGGGGGCGGGCTCGGCCTCGCCGCCGCGCAGGCCCGCGCCGGCGGTGCCGCGCCACAGAAGCAGCGCGCTGGGCACGACGATCAGGGAGACGCCGAGGAAGATCCACCGCCAGTCGGCGTTCTCCACCACGAATCCGGCGATGGCCGGGCCGACCATGGACGGCACCACCCATGCGGCCGAGAACAAGGCGAACACCCTGGGATGCATCTCACCCGGATAGACCCTCGCCACCAGCACATAGAGGGCCACCTGGATCAGGCCCGCGCCGAGCCCCTGGATGAACCGTCCGGCGACGAACACCTCCATGTTCGGCGCGAACCCGGCCACCAGCAGTCCCGCCACGAAGCCCGCCACACCGGCGCCGACCGCCGGCAGCGGGCCCTTCACATCGCTCC
This sequence comes from Nonomuraea sp. NPDC048901, assembly GCF_040649695.1. Taxonomy (NCBI): domain Bacteria; kingdom Bacillati; phylum Actinomycetota; class Actinomycetes; order Streptosporangiales; family Streptosporangiaceae; genus Nonomuraea; species Nonomuraea sp. NPDC048901. Next base: position 58,608 of record NZ_JBEZFW010000032.1, read on the forward strand.
ACCTGCCGCCGAGCACGGTGGCGATCACGCTGGCCGCGAGGGTGGCGCTGAAGGCCAGGTTGTACAGATGCATGCCGCCGAGCTCGCGCGCCACGACGGGCATCGCCGTCGCCACCGCCATCGCCTCGAACGCCACCAACATGACGAGCGCCACCAGCCCCACGCTGAGCGCCCGGTACTTCGCCGACACCACACTGACGGGAGGTGCTTCAAGAGTTGCGGTCATGTCCGGCAAACTATGCCGAACCCCCTGCTCAGCACATCGGGCGCCAGCCCTAGGCCCTTGGACTTAGGGAATCCGGGGCCGGTCGGCCTAAGGCATCCGGGCCTCGAGACCGTCGATCATCAGATCGAGGCCGTACTCGAAGCGCGCCCGCCCGTCGTCGGCGATCAGATCGTCGACGTGCTCGGCGATGTGCGGGAACCGCTCGGCAGGCAGGGCGCGGTAGTGACTCTCGATGTGGCCGACGAACGACTTGAAGTATTCCTCCAGGCCGAGACCCGTGGCCCGCATCCTGCCGAAGTGCAGCGAGCCCTCGAAGGCGTCGCCGGTGATGTAGAGGGAGATCCGGTCAACGGCGAGCGAGGCGTCACGCGGTGCCATGCCCGCGTCGATGAGCAGGCCGAAGACGTATTCGGCGATCCGCAGCGCGTTCGGGCCCACGGGGATGCTGGCCAGCGCGGCCCTGGCCACGTCGGCATGGCTGCCCAGCACCCGGTGGCACTCGATCGCGTACTCGCGCAACTGCTCCTTCCAGCGGGCCGGATCGGGGTCGGCCAGGTGGATCTCGCCGAGCACCCGGTCATAGATGAGCTCCAGGAGCTCCTCCTTGTTGGCGACGTGCGCGTAGAGCGAGGCGGGCCCGGTGTCGAGCTCCTGCGCGACGCGGCGCATGCTCAGCCCGTCGAGGCCCTCGGCGTCAAGGATCCGCAATCCCGTCTCGACGATCAGGTCCTGGCTCAGCTGCCGCCTGAGCTGAACCGGCTTACGCGCCTTGCGCCACGGCGGGGTCGGGACGTTCTCGCTGCTTCCCATGACGAACACTGTACTTGACACGAACGCTGTTCGCCACTAAAACGGTGTTCGTAGCGAACGGTGTTCGTAGTAAGAAACGGTGTTCTACCAAGGAGTCCTCATGACCGTCACCGCCCCCCAGGCGGACTCGGAGGTCCAGCCCTACCGCTGGCGCTGGGTCGCGCTGTTCGTCATCCTGGCCGCCGAGGTCATGGACCTACTGGACGCGCTGGTCACCTCCATCGCCGCACCGACCATCCAGAAGGATCTGGGCGGCTCGTCGAGCCTGGTGCAGTGGCTGGTGGCCGGTTACACGCTGGCCATGGCCGTCGGCCTGATCACCGGTGGCCGGCTCGGCGACCTCTACGGCCGCAAGCGCATGTTCGTGATCGGCGCCCTGGGCTTCACCGCCGCCTCATTGCTGTGCGGGATCGCCGCGAACCCGGAGATGCTGATCGCCGGCCGCGTTGTGCAGGGCTTGTTCGGAGCCGTGATGCTGCCGCAGGGGCTCGGCCTGATCAAGGAGATGTTCCCGCCGCGGGAGATGGGCAAGGCGTTCGGCATGTTCGGCCCGGTCATGACGATCTCGTCCGTGGGCGGCCCGATCCTGGCCGGCTGGCTGATCGACGCCGACCTGTTCGGCACCGGCTGGCGCATGATCTTCCTGATCAACCTGCCACTCGGGCTGGCCGCCGCGCTGGCCGGGATGCGGTTCCTGCCGGAGTTCAGGCTCTCCAACGCCACCCGGCTCGACCTGGTCGGCATGCTGCTGGTCTCGGCCGCCGCGTTCCTGCTGATCTTCCCGCTCATCCAGGGCCGCGAGCTGGACTGGCCCGCCTGGACGTTCGTGTCGATGGCCGCCTCGATCGTGGTGTTCGCCGTCTTCGGCCGGTACGAGAGCCGCCGCGCCGCTTCCGGAAAGGACCCGCTGGTCACGCCGAGCCTGTTCCGCAAGCGTGCCTTCTCCGGCGGGCTGGTGGCCGGGCTGGCCTTCTTCTCCGGCATGATCGGCCTCAGCCTCGTTTTCACCCTCTACACCCAGGTCGGGCTCGGCTACAGCCCGCTCAAGGCCGGCCTCACCGGTCTGCCGCAGGCCATCGGCGGCGTGATCGGCTTCGGCCTGGCCATGTCGGGCCTGCAGGAGAAGCTCGGCCGCGGCCTGCTGCAGATCGGCACCGCGGTGATGGCGGTGGGCGCGGGCGTGCTGGGCCTGACCATCCACCTGGTCGGCACCGACGTCAGCCCCTGGCAGCTGTCCCCCGGCCTGGCCTTCGTGGGCATCGGGATGGGCCTGACCATGGCGCCGTTCTTCGACATCGTGCTCTCGGGCGTCGAGCCGCACGAGTCCGGCTCGGCGTCGGGCACGCTGACCGCGACCCAGCAGCTCGGCGGCGCGCTCGGCAGCGCCCTGCTCGGCACGCTCTTCTTCAACCTGCTCAAGAGCCAGTGGAGCTTCGGCTCGGCGATGCAGGTCACCATCTGGGTCGAGATCGGGCTGCTGGTGCTGACCTTCCTGCTGGCGTACCTGCTGCCGCGCAAGTCCAGTGTGGAGCAAGCGGGGCACTGAGGTTCTCAAGGGCCGCGACCTGGCGTCGCGGCCCTTTCGCCACGTTTCAGGAACCCATGCCGACATGCCGTTCGGCCCACTGGGCGATGTCGCGGCGCTCGATCGCGGCGGCCATCAGGTCCGGGAACGCGTCAGGCGTACACGCGAAGGCCGGGACCCCCATCGCGGCCAGCGCGGCGGCGTTCTCGTGGTCGTAGAAGGGCGCGCCCTCGTCGGACAGGGCCAGCAGCACGATCACCTGGACGCCCGCCTGGGTCATCGCGGCGACCCTGCGCAGCATCTCCTGCCGCACACCGCCCTCATAGAGGTCGCTGATGAGGATGAAGATCGAGTTGGCCGGCCGCGTGATGAGACCCTGGCTGTAGGCGATGGCCCGGTTGATGTCCGTACCGCCGCCCAGCTGCGTGCCGAACAGCAGCTCGACCGGGTCATGCAGCTGATCCGTCAGGTCCACCACGGCCGTGTCGAACACCACCAGCGACGTCTTGAGCGACCGCATCGAGGCCAGCACCGCGCCGAACACGCTCGAGTAGACCACCGAGGCCGCCATCGACCCACTCTGGTCGATGGCGAGCACCACCTCGCGCTGCACGGACCGCTGCCTGCGCGCGTAGCCGACGAGCCGCGAGGGGACGACCGTGTTCTTCTCGGGCAGGTAGTTCTTGAGGTTCGCCCTGATCGTCCGGTCCCAGTCGATGTCGGACACCCGCTTGGGCCGGTGGGTCCTGGCCGAGCGGTCGAGCGCGCCGGTGACGGCGGCCCTGGTCTTCTGGGCGAGCCTGCGTTCGAGCTCCTGTACGACCCTGCGCACCACCGCCCTGGCCGACTCGCGCGCCTGGTCGGGCATGACCCGGTTGAGCGCCAGCAGCGTGCCGACCAGGTGTACGTCGGGCTCGACGGCCTCCAGCATCTCGGGTTCGAGCAGCAGCCTGGTGAGGTTGAGCCGCTGGATCGCGTCCTTCTGCATGACCTGGACGACGGTCGAGGGGAAATAGGTTCTGATGTCGCCCAGCCACCGCGCCACCCGGGGCGCCGAGGCGCCTAGGCCGCCGTCGCGGTCGTACACGGCGGCCAGCGCCCGGTCCATGTCCGCGTCGGCGCCCTCAAGCCCGCCTGCCCCGCCCGCGCCTCCTTGGCGGCCCGCGCAGATGCCGTCGGCGTCGCCGCCGCCCAGCACCAGCCGCCACCTGCGCAGCCGCTCGTCCATACGCTCAGTCATGCTCTCTCCCGCCGATCCGCGTTCTCCCCAAGATCGCCAGCACGCTCAGCCATGCTCTCCCCCGCCGATCCGCGCTCTCCCTAAGATCGCCAGCACGGTCCGCTCGGCCGCCGCCGCCCGCTGTTCGTCCACGGCCTGCTCCCCCGCCCGCCCGGACCACTCCGACCGCTCCGCCGATCGGACGCGCTCGCCGATCGCCCGGCGTTCTGGTGCGGCGAAGCTCCCGAACGTACGGCGGAGCAGCGGCAGCACGTCGACGAACTGCTCGCCGTCCAGCCCGGTCAGCCAGGCGTCGACCAGGCCGAGCAACCTCGGGTCGTGCACCAGCAGCAGCCCGCCACCGCCCAGGAAGCCCTCGATCCAGGAGGCGGCCCTGGTGGGCGCGTGGCCCCTGGACATCGCCCGCGACATCCGATCGTCGGCGTCGTCGAGCTCGCCGGCGTCGAGCAGGATCCTGGTCAGCCGTCCCTCGATCAGCCCGTGCAGGTCGGGGCGGTCACTCATCCCACGCAACGTGACCAGCCACCGGCTGAGCGGCGACGCCGCCTGACGGGAGGTCGGCGCCGCTGGCTCCTGCCCGACGGCCTCCGGCGCTGAGCCGATGGCCTCCGCCGATGTCGACCCGGCGGCCCGCTCTAGCGGCGAAGTGGTCGGTTCCTCTGACATCAGCGCGACGGCCGTGTGGACGGCGTCGACGCCGCTGAGCAGTGCGGCCGCTGCCTCGTCGTCGAGGCCGGTGACCGCGACGGGCAGGCCGACGCAGATGCGGTCGAGCATGGATCGGACGATCACCGCCAGCCCCTCGGCCGAGGTGCCGCGTACATCACCGTAGCGGTGGGCGCGGACCATCGCCGGTAGCGCGGCCATCAGGTGGGTGACGTCGGTGTCGAGCGCGGCCTTGGCCGAGAGGGCGGCCAGGACCTCGGGCAGCGCCTGCGGCAGGTCGGCCAGCAGGCAGCGTTCGACGAGCCCGGTCAGGTCGGCCAGCGTCACCGACGCCGCCGAGGCGAGGTCGCGGGCCCGCTGGGCGGCGGCGGAGGCGACCGTGATGCCGAGGGCCGCCGCCTCGACGAGCGCCAGGTCGAACTCCGGCCGCCACTGCAGCGTCCACGTCTCCCTGAACGTCCCCTTGCCCCTGGCCTCCCCGAGCACCCCCCACTCCATGTCGAGCAGCCGCAGCCGGTGCAGCAGGTGGCTGCGGTCGAGGTCGAGCGGCTTGCGCAGGTCGAGCCCCAACGCGCGGTCCAGCGCCTCGGGCTTCAGCTTGAGCCGTCGCTGCTGCTCACGCAGGTCGCGCTGGAGCGGCACCATGGGCGTGCCGTCGGAGACATGGCCGAGCCGGTCGCCGACGACCAGGCGCCGCTGGATCAGCTCCACCGCCAGGTCGTCGCCCTCGCACAGCACCGCCCTGGCCGCCTCGGTGACCTCGCCGAGCCCGGCCAGCGGGCGTCCACGCAGGGTGGCGAGGCTGTGCGCGAGGCGTACGGACTCGATGACGTGCGCGGACGACACCGCCAGGCCCTCGTCGCGCAGCACCGCCGCCGCTCCGGCCAGCCACCGCTCCACTGGCCGGTCGGGCGCAGTGAACAGGTGGTGGTACCAGCCGGGCGACGAGATGCCCGCGCCATAGCCGCTCCACGAGGCCAGCCGCCCGTACGTCCACGGCACCCACGTCAGCTGCGCCTTCACCTTGGGCAGGCCACGCAGGAGCGCGTCGTCGGCCTTGGCCGGAGGCAGCGGGGCGGTCAGGGCGGGGACGTGCCAGGCGCCGCAGATCACCGCGATGCGGTCGTGGCCCTGTCTGATGGCGGTGCGGAGGGTCTTGCGCATGTACGCCTCGCGCCTGGCCTCCCGCTCGTCGGGCTCGTGGCCCTCGCGAACGGCGGCCATGGCCTCGGCGATCACCTCGAACGGGGTGTCGCCCCGGTGCTCGACGACGTCCTCCCACCAGCGCTCGGGATCGTCGTAACCGGCTGCGGCGGCCAGGGTGCCGATGGGATCGACCCGCAAGCGCTCGGGGTCGGAACCGGGCACAGGCTCGAGATCCGCCTCGGGGCCGGGCTCAAGGGTGGCGGCCCGAGGGTCAGGGCTGTCGGCTTTGGGGCTGTCGACGTCGGAGGTGCCGGGAGTGGCGGCGTCAGGAGTGACGGTTTCGGGGGTGTCAGCAGCGGGGGCGTCGGGGGCGACAGTGCCGGGGGTGTCGGCGTCGTGGGGATCGGCCAGGCTGTGGGCTGCCGGGAGGTCGCAGAAGCGTACCGGGATGCCGGCCGCCGTGCCGTACAGGATGGCCTGCCACTCGGGCGAGAACCCGGCGAACGGCCAGAAGGCCGCGCTGGACGCCTGGCCGGGCACATGCGCGAGCAGCGCGACGGGCGGTTCGAGCTCGGGCGCGAGGGCTACCAGTGCGTCGGCCTCCGGAGGTCCTTCGATGAGGATCAGGTCGGGGCGGAGGCGTTCGAGCTCCGCCCGCACGGCGCGCGCCGAGCCGGGGCCGTGGTGCCGGACGCCGAGGATCGAGACGCTCATGAGACCTCGCGGCAGGCGCGGTAGAAGTCGCGCCAGTCGGAGCGCTCGCGGACGACCGTTTCGAGGTATTCGCGCCACACCACCCGGTCGGACACCGGCTCCTGCACCACCGCGCCCACGATCCCGGCGGCCACGTCGGAGGGCCGTAGCACGCCGTCGCCGAAGTGGGCCGCGAGGGCGATGCCGCTGGTCAGCACCGAGATGGCCTCGGCCGTGGACAGAGTGCCGCTGGGGGATTTGACCTTGGTACGGCCGTCCTCCGTCACACCCGTACGCAGCTCCCGGAACACCGTCACCACGCGGCGGATCTCCGCCAGCCCCGTGCTGGTCTCGGGCAGCTCCAGCGAGCGGCCGAGCTGGGTGACGCGGCGCGAGACGATGTCCACCTCCTCCTCGGCGGTGGCCGGTACCGGCAGTACGACGGTGTTGAAGCGGCGGCGCAGGGCGCTGGACAGCTCGTTGACGCCCCGGTCGCGGTCGTTGGCGGTGGCGATGACGTTGAAGCCGCGTTCGGCCTGGACCTCGCGGTTGAGCTCGGGGATCGGCAGCGTCTTCTCCGACAGGACGGTGATCAGGGCGTCCTGTACGTCGGAGGGCATGCGGGTGAGCTCCTCGACGCGGGCGATCCGGCCCTCGGCCATGGCTCGCATGACGGGCGACGGGGTCATCGCCTCGACAGACGGGCCCTCGGCCAGCAGCCGCGCGTAGTTCCAGCCGTAGCGGATGGCCTCTTCTGCCGTCCCGGCCGTACCCTGCACCAAAAGGGTGGAGTCGCCGCTGATCGCGGCGGCCAGGTGTTCGGACAGCCAGGTCTTGGCCGTGCCGGGCACACCGAGCAGCAGCAGCGCGCGGTCGGTGGCCAGGGTGGCGACGGCGACCTCGACGATGCGGCGGGCGCCCACGTATTTCGGGGTGATCTGCCGGCCGTCGCCAAGGATGTATGTGGTCACGGCCCACGGTGACAGCTTCCATCCGGGTGGCCTGGTCCGGTCGTCGTCCTTGGCGAGTACGGCCAGCTCCTCGGCGTACTGATCTTCCGCATGGGGGCGCAGGACGGTCATGAGAGCTCCTTCATCAGGTCGGCACGGAAGCGCAGCAGGGCGGCGACCTGCTGGATGGGCTGAACGGGCGAGTAGTTCTCGGCCAGCTCGGCGAGCGCCGGGTCGATGTGCTCGCCGGCCAGTTTGATCAGCTCGCCGAGGTTCCACGGCTGGGTGGTGGCCACCTTGGTGATCTTGCGGAGGACGGCCGTCGCCAGCTTCTCCCGCCAGTGCGAGGACACACCGCCCAGCACCATGATCAATTGGCTGTCCAGGTCATGCTTTTTCACGAAATCGGCGGCAAGCTGTTGCTGCTCGTCCGGCCCCAGCGCCTCCAGCAGATCCGCGATCGGGTCCCACGCGAACATCGCCCGCGCCCACTCCGGATCCCGCTGCAGCACGGCCGCGCGCACCCAGGCGGTCTTCACCTCGCCGTCCCAGTCAGGGATCTTCATCTTGAGCAGCTTGGCGGGGCTGCCCCAAAGAGCGAGGGGCGCGCGGGCGATGACCTGCTGGAGCCACCAGGCCCGCTCACCGGTGCCTCGCGGGGGCTTGGCCCGGATGCCGTCGCGCTCCATCGCCTTGTCACACGCTGTGGGCGCCTCGACGATGATCGTGCGCTTGGTGACGGTCAGGCAGCTTCGCGCGCGTACGGCCATGCGCTGGGCCAGGCGCGACTCGGGGAGGCGGGTGAGGAGGTTGGCGGCCTGCTGGCGTACCTCTCGCCTACGGTCGTCGAGGGCCTGCTCCAGGAACGGCTCGTCGTCCATCGACAGCCCGTCGGCCAGCACCTCGACGAACGCCGCCCGGTCGTCCGGCCCCTCACGCTCCCAGCCCGCCTCCAGCAGCGCCCTGGCCTGCTTGGGGTCGTGCCTTCGGAGGTGGCTCAGGTAGGCGCGGCGGTCGGCCGAACTGCCCAGCTCCCACGTCTCGCCGGTCGGCTCTTCGAGCAGGTACGCCCAGTCGGGGTTCAGGGCGGCCAGCCACCTGCCGCGCTGCCCGGCGACCAGGCCGAGATTCGCTCTGATCGACTGGTCGCGTCTGCCCCGGTCGAGGAGTTCGGGCAGGACGTACGGGGGCACTCTGCGGCCTGCGGTGGAGGCGGCGGCCAGCCATTCGGGGAGCAGGCGGTCGTACTCGCCGCCCAGGATCCTGGCCAGGCGCTCGGCGGCCTGGGCGGTCACGGCGGGCAACTCCTCGTCTTTCGCCCACCCCTGCTCGGTGGCCCCACCCGCTGCCGCCTCACCCGCCGGTGCCTTGCTCTCGGCCCCCTCACCCGCTGTCGCCTGGTCCTCGGTCCTGTCGGCCTTGGTCGTCTCGATGAGTTGCTGACCGGCGCGGCGGCGCACCACTTCTACGGCGGCGCTTTCAAGCAGGTCTCCCTCGTACGGCCTGCGGTCGGTGCCGACCAGTGCCGTCGATGCCAGGTCGTCCCAGGTCACAGGATCACCGCCGTTCCGTCGTCGGCCCAGGTGGTCAGCGGGCGCAGGCCCAGTGGGGTCCACTCGGCGGCCACGGTCACCGGCCGCCCGCCGGAGACGGCGATCAGCCGCCACGGGTCACGTGACCTCGGGTGCAGCGGGAACCCGCCCACAGAAGTGCGGCCGGGAACCACGCCTGCCAGCACGACGGGCCAGGAGTCGGTCCACGGGTCGGCGGCCACGGCGGCGGCGATCTCACCGAGCGCCGTCTCCGGCGAAACCCCAGGCGGAACACGACCACCGAGATCTCTCCGACCGCCGAAATCAGCCCCACCGTCGAGATCCGCTCGATAGTCGGGGGCGCTCCGGCCTGTGGCTTCGCCCTGGTCGGCGAAGGTAGTCCGGTCGGTGGGAAGGCTTCGAGGGGTGGCGTGGCGGGTGGCCACCAGGGCGCGGAGGGGTGCGGCGCCCGGGTAGAAGGCGACGTCGGCGTCGATCGTGGTGCCGGTGACCAGCGAGGCGTCGAGTGGCTGGCCGGAGGCGGCGAAGGACAGAATCAGCGCCGCCCGGCCGGTGTCATGGCCCCGGAGCCATACCCGGCGGGCGGTCAGCCGGTCGTGTTCCTCGTCGCGTCTGCCCACCACATGCCACCGGTCGCGTACGACCGGCCGGACCAGCACGTCCTCCCGCGCGACGGGGAAGCCCGCGCGGATCAGGACGGTCTGGCGCAACGGCCCCGGCAGCTCGGCGCGCCGCCGGTAGGCAACCGCCAGCAGGTTGATCAGCGAGTATTCGGCCAGCAGCCGACTCGGCCAATCGTCGGCCATGCGCACCTCCCGCAACCGGGAGAGCGCGTTGGCGACGCCCGGCGCCTGGGCATCGACGAGGCGTCTGGCCAGGTCGTCCCATTCGTCGGCGTCGGTCCCCGCCAGGCCCTGCCGCACCTGGTCGGCCAGCCACCGTTCGAGCTCGGCCAGTCCGGCACTCACCCGCGCATGCCGAACGGACTCGACCCCTGCACCCCGCCCACCACTTGACCTACCAGTGGAGGACGGCCCGGAGCCCAGACCGGACCCACCGCCAGCCGCCGCGCCCGAGCCTTGCCCGCCTTCCGAGCCCGAGCCCAAGCCCGAGGACGTGCCCGAACCTGAACCCGAATCAGTTCCCGAGATCGTGCCCGGCCCACCGCCTGAGGCCGCGCCCATGTCCGTCGCCTTGCCCCATCCGCCGTCCAAGCCCATGTCCGTGTCCGACGCCGCGCCCCATCCGCCGTCCGAACCAGACCCCACGCCCGTGCCCGTGTCCGACGCCGTGCTTGGGTCGGCGCCCGACCCGGCGTTCGGCGTCGGATCCGATTCGGGCCAGTCGGCCAGTTCTGGGTCGCTCTCGGCTTCCGCGGCGGCACGGGCGCGGGCGGCCTCGAGCTTGGCCGCCGCCTTGGCGGCACGTTCCTTACGCATAGCGACCCACTCCGCCGCCCACGGCGGCAGCGAATCGGCGGCGGGAACCCCATCTGCCGACCACATGAGCAGCAGCCCGAGCGCGTGCTTGCACGGGAACTTCCGGCTGGGACAGCTGCACCGATATGCGGGCTCGGAGAGATCGACACACGCCATGTAGGGCGTGGCTCCACTCCCCTTGCACTCACCGAACAGCACGTCGTCAGTCGTGCCGCGCAAGCTCCATTTGCCAGGTGTCGCCACGCCCTGCGCCGCCTTCTGGGACGAGGCGTCGGGGGCGAGAGCGAGCACCTGATCACGGCTCCACCGTTCGATCACTTGCCGCAGACTAGCCAGCTCGACCGACAATTACTGCCCGCTCCGACCGATCCGCCAAGAAGATCCACACGGCTACTGGTCAGGGTGAGATGACGTCGCTCCACCCCACTCCTGTCAGTCGCTCCCCTGCGCTCCTGTCGGTCGGTCCACCCCACTCCTGTCACTCGGTCCACCGCAGTCGTCGGCACACCGGCACCCGGGCGATCCGTTCGCCACCCAACCGACCTCACCGCCGCCGCGCTCCCCAGCACGTAGGATCACCCACGTGGAGCTGACGATCTATCCCAGCGGCCCGGCCATCGAGGTCGCGGACGAGGCTGAGGCCCTGGCCAGTGAGCTGGACGGCCAACTGGTCCTCGACGGCACCCGCTTCCTGCGCCGTGACGTCACCGGCGCGGCGATCGCGTTCGTGGAGCGCCCGCCCATCGCCCGCGCCCTCGACCTGCTGCCCCATCCCGAGGGCGGCTGGTTCCGCGAGACCTGGCGGAGTCCCGTCACCTTCCTGCCCGCCGGTTATCCCGGGCCTCGCGCCTCCGCCACCGGTATCTACTTCCTGCTGGGTCCTGGCGAGGAGTCGGTGCCGCACGTGGTCCGGTCCGACGAGGTGTGGCTGTGGCATCGGGGCGGCCCGCTGGACCTGACCATCGGCGACGAGAGCGTCATCCTGGGCCCGCTGGTCGAGGACGGCCAGGTGCCGCAGGCCGTGGTGCCGGGCGGCGTGTGGCAGTCGGCCCGGCCCGCCGGCGGCGAGGAGGTGCTGGTCAGCTGCGTCGTCTCACCGGGATTCGACTTCGCCGACTTCACCGCGCGGGCCGAGTAGAAGCCATGGACAGACTGCACCGCGCGGACCGAGTAGGAGCCACGGACAGACTGCACCGCGCGGACCGAGTAGGAGCCATGGACGTACGACCGGACAGCGAACACCCCATCAGGCGCCTCTCGACCGAGGTCGTGTACGAGAGCCCGTACCTGCGCATGCGCGAGGACCGCATCCGCCGCCTGGACGGTTCCGAAGGCATCTACTCCTACGTCGAGAAGCCCGACTACGCGCTGGTCATCCCGGTCGAGAACGACGGGCTGCACCTGGTGGAGCAGTACCGCTACCCGATCCGCGCCCGCTCGTGGGAGTTCCCGCAGGGCACGTTCCCGCAGATGCGGACCGGTGACCCCGAGCACCTGGCACGCGAGGAGCTGCGCCAGGAGACCGGCCTGACGGCGGCGGACATGCGGCACCTGGGACGGCTGAGCTGCGCCAAGGGCATGTCGTCACAGAGCTTCGACGTGTTCGTGGCCACCGGGCTGGAGCCGGGGCCCAACGAGCTGGAGGTCGAGGAGCAGGACCTGCTGCATCGGTGGTTCAAGCGCACGGACTTCGAGGCCATGATCCGCGACGGCGAGATCACGGACGCCGCGACGCTGGCGGCCTACACGCTGTTCCTGCTCTCGAACCAGTAGGTCATCCCGCTCGAACGACACCAAGGGCAAATCGGCTTAAAGACGGGATCATCGAGAATCCCCCCTGGGTCCTCGGATTCGATAGGACGATGCTAAAGCGCCGTGTGCAGAGCACTGCGCCTTTTCGCCCTGCGGCTTCCACAGCTTCCTCGCAGGCAAGCCACCGTGAACGGCTCCCGGATCCGCGCGGCCACGCCAGGGTTACCCAGGCGGCCGTGGCGTTGAGCAGCAGCGCGTGCTGGACGGCGGGGGCGATCACCCGGCCGTTGAGCGGGCGACGGGACAAGCCGTGGAGACGGACAGTGGCCATCGTCGCCCCACCTGTCGCACACGCCACGACGCATTACCCACTTGTCCAGCTCCGAGTCGGACCAAATGTCAAGATGCTGCGCCCCCTAGAAATCCCTGATTTCGCGTGTACATCCCCGGCGTAACCGAACAGATGTGACATGCTGCCCACAAATCACGGAAAAGAGTTCGCATGTGCGGTGCGTCACTAAGAGTGATTATCTGTGATAAATACGCGATCACGCGGTTCGGCCTACTGTCGATCCTGGCCTCCCGGGACGACGTCAACGTGATCGAGACCACCGACAGCGGCGTCCATGCGATCATGCTCGCCCGCAAGCATCATCCCGAGGTCGTGGTCACCGGGCTGACCCTCGGCGGGCTGTCCGGGCTGGAGCTGATCCAGCGATTACGGGCCGAGAAGCTGGACCCCGAGCCTCGGGTGGTCGTGTTCACCGTCGACCATACCGACCAGACGGTCACCGACGTGCTGCGCGCGGGCGCGAACGGGCTGCTGACCCAGGATTCCACGCAGGACGAGGTCGTCGCCGTCATCAGGGCGGCGGGCCGGGGGCAGACCATGCTCTCGCCCGTCGTGACGCAGCGGCTGGTCGACTGGTTCAGGCAGCGGGAGCCCCCTCCCGCCGAGCTGGAGCAGCCCACGCTGGCCGGGTTGACGCCGCGCGAGCAGCAGGTGCTGCTCCTGGTCGCGCAGGGGCGGTCGACCGAGGAGGTGGCGGGAGAGTTGTACATCGGGGTCAGTACGGTACGCACCCATTTGCACCGCCTCCGCGCCAAGTTGAAGGCTAAGGACCGGGCCCAGCTGGTCTCCTTCGCCTACCGCTCCGGCCTCATGTCAACCTGACCGCCGCGCAGGGATCTGGCGCGTCGCCAGCGGCCCGAGGGCGAGTGAGCCGAGTACGACGGCCGCCGCCAGCGCGAACGTCCCCGGGTAGCTGATGTCCGCGACCACCCCGCCGACCAGCCCCGCGAGCCCGAAGAAGATGTCGTACAGCGAGCTCAGCGCCCCCAGCGCGGCCCCCCGCTCCACCTCCGGCGCCCGGCTGATCGTGATCATCGCGAGCGACGGGTAGAGCAGGGTGAACCCGGCCCCCGACAGCACCGCCCCCGCCGCCGCCACCCACCAGCCGGGCGCGAAGCCGATCATGGCCAGGCCGGCGGCCTGCGCGAGGCTCGACGCGACGATCACCGGCATCGGGCCGAGCCGGTCCGGGAGGCGGCCGGCCACGAGCCGGGTCACGATGTACGCGGCGCTGAACACGCTGAGCAGTACGGGCCCGTTGGAGATCCCTCTGGAAGACAGGGCCAGCGCGCCGAAGCCCACCAGCACGCCGTACCCGAACGCCCCCATGCCCAGCGCCAGCCCCGGCAGCACCGCCGCGCCCGGGATGAGCTTGCGCGACACGACCGGCAGCCGCGCGCCGGACGGCAGCAGGCTCAGCACCGCGACGGCGAGGAGCGGCAGGACCACGGCGGCGGCCCACACCGCCGGGTAGGAGCCGAGACGGTACAGCGACTCGCCCAGGGCGGGCCCGGCCATGAAGCCGCCCCACATCGCCAGGCCGTACCAGCCGACGATCTGGCCCCGGCGGTTCTCGGGCGCGAGCTGGACCGTCCACACCGAGCCCGCCGTGAACAACAACGCCTCGGCGACGCCCATGACGAGCCTGGTGGTGATGAGGCCGGGCAGGCCCCACGGGAGCGCGTACAGGGCGCCGACGACGGCGGCCAGCGCCAAGCCGGCCAGCATCAGCCGGCGACCGCCGAAGCGCTGCGCGAGCTGGCCGCCGTAGGGGCGCAGTGCCAGGGTTACCGCCGCGGTCGCGGTGAAGGCCGCGCCGACGGCGAACGGCGTGCCGCCCAGCTCCTCGGTCACCAGTCGCGGGATCACCGGCACCACCGCGCCGAACGCCGTGAACGTGACGAACAGCGCCGCCACCAGCCCGGCGAACGTCCGCGCCCAGGGGGTCACAGGCCGCAGGCGCCGTCGCCGGCCATCAGCAGGAACGCTCACAGGCCGCGGGTGTTGCCGCCGTCCACCAGCAGCACCACGCCCGTGATGAAGGAGGTGTGCTCACTGGCCAGGAACGCGGCGATCGCCCCGAAGTCGCCCGGCCGTCCGATCCTGCGCATCGGCAGTCCCTCGGCCACCCGCGCCAGCGCCGCGTCCGCCTCGTCACCGAACTGGTGGTCCAGCGCGGGCGTGCGGTGGAAGCCCTGGGCGAGGACGTTCACGGTGATGCCGCGCGGGCCGAGGCTCGGTACGAGCCCCTTGGCGAAGCCCAGCACGCCCAGCCGGGCGACGGCCGACAGACCGGTCAGGGGCAGCGGCTGGCGTACCGCCTCCGAGGTGAGCATCAGCACCCTGCCCCAGCCGGTGTCCAGGTGCGGCAGGGCGGCCAGGACGACGCTCACGTGCGGGATCGTGTTGTCCTCCAGCGCCCGCCGGTACACGGGCACGTCGAACTCCTCCAGCGACCCGTGCGGCACCCCGCCCGAGCTGCTGACCACGATGTGCAGCGAGCCGAACTCGTCGGCGGTGCGCCCCACCCATTTGGCCACGGCCGCCTCGTCGCGCACGTCCACGCTGGTGCTGAGCACCCGTCCCGGACCCGCGGCGTCGATCTCGGCGTGCGCCCGCGCCAGCCGGTCGGGCTCGCGCGCGCAGATGGAGACGTGCGCGCCCTCGGCCGCCAGCGTGCGGGCCACGGCCAGGCCGAGCCCGCTGCTGGCCGCCGCCACGAGCGCGACACGTCCGTTCAACCCAAGGTCCATGACCCAACACCTCTCAGGAGAGCAGCAGGAAGTGCTGCGGCAGATGTACGGCCAGGCCGACGCGGGTGCTCGCCTCGATGACCTCGGTGTCCCTGCGCAGCCGCAGCGTGGACTGCGCGGGGTCGAGCAGCGTCACGGCCGCGCGGAAGTCGCCGAGCAGCGCGTCCCCCGCGCCGATCATGCGGGTGCGCGAGACGCGGATGCCGGCCGTCGCCAGCCGGTCGAGGGTCCCGTCCCGGACCAGCTTCCAGTACAGGCCGGGGTGGGTGACGATCCCGTCGCACGAGCCGCCGGTCTCCTCGACCTCGGCCGCCGCCGCGGTCAGCACGTCCTCGGGATCGCCGTCGAACGGCGCGTGCCGTGACTCCGCCAGGTACAGCAGCCCGTCGATCGCGCCGTCGCCGGAGCCGTGCAGCAGGATCTGGTTCTCGACCGTGGACAGCCGTACGAGCACGCGGTAGTCCACGAAGGCGGCGAGCAGGCCGGGCTCGTCAAGGACCCCCTTGGGCACGGGCACGCCGACCTTGACCTCGGTCAGGCCGGCCACGCGGACGCTGGCGGCGAAGACGGACTCGGGCGTCTCGGCGTACGACGTCCCCGACGGCGCCAGCTCAGGCGGTGGCGCCTCATGGACGTAGGGCACCTGCCCGTCGCCCACCTTCGCGCTCTTCAGGAGGTGCCGGACCGTGTAGCGTGGCCGGGTCTTGAACAGCGGGAACGCCTCGGTCAGCGCCAGCCGGTACGGTACCTCGACGTCGCCGCCGTTCCGCGAGCCCGCCACCGCCCACGCGAACTCCTCGCCAGGAGACATGCCTCGTCCCTCCCCGGAAAACCGTTTAAATGGTTGTCAACGCTGAGCTGATTTGGTGGCTACAAACCGTCCGAGCACGAGGTAATCCATCTCGGTCTTCAGGAAGCAGTCCATGGCGTCGGCCGGAGAGCACACGATGGGCTCACCGGCCACGTTGAACGAGGTGTTGATGAGACAGGGCACCCCGGTCAGCTCGGTGAAGGCACGCAGCAACTCCGCCAGCAGCGGGTTGTCCTCCTCGCGGATCGTCTGAATCCTGGACGTGCCGTCCACGTGCGTGGCTCCGGGAATCAGGTCGCGGTAGCCGGGCCGTACGGGGAAGACGAACGTCATGTACGGCGAGGCCCGCTTCTTCCCCATCTCGAACACCTCGGGGGCCACGTCCTCGAGGACGACGGGCGCGAACGGCCGGAACGGCTCCCGGTGCTTGATCCGGTCGTTGATGATGTCCTTGATATCGCCGAAGCGGGGATTGGCGAGAATGCTCCGGTTGCCCAGCGCGCGCGGCCCGTATTCGGTCCGGCCCTGGAACCAGCCGAGCACGCACTTCTCCCGCAGCAGCGCGGCCGTCTCCCGCGCCACGTCGCCGGGTGCCAGCTCACGCCATTCGACGCGCCCCGCGTGGGCGTCGAGGGTGGCGAGGATCTCGTCGTCGCCGTACGCGGGCCCCAGGTAGGGCGAGCCGGAGACCCGCGGCTTGTCGCCCGCCTCCTGACTGGCGTAGAAGGCGGCGCCGATGGCCACACCCGGGTCGCTGGCGCCGAAGCTCACGTCCATCTCGGCGAACCTGGAGCCTTCGAGCAGCTTGGTGTTGTTGACGCAGTTCAGCGCCAGGCCGCCCTCGAACAGCAGCCGCGGGAGCGCGCTGCGCTCCTCCAGCGCGCGCAGCTGGTGGGCCGTCACCGCCTCGACCATCTCCTGGGCGGCCGCGGCGACCCGGACCCGCACGTCGAAGTCCTCCCGGCCGTCCGGGTCGGTGTCGAAGATCCGGTCGAACAGCGCGTAGTAGGCGCGTACGGCCCGCGGCGCGTAGGGGATGGTGTAGCGGCCGTTGTCCGTCAGCGCCACCACGTGCTTGAGCAGCGGGTTGGGCTCCGGCGGCGGGCCGTGGCCGGCCAGGCCCATGACCTTGTACTCGTCGTTGTTGGGCATGAAGCCGAGATACCTGGTCAGCACCGCGAACAGCAGGGCCAGCGAGTTGTCCCCGTCCACGGTCGCGTCGTCGAACAGGCGCACCTTGCCGTCGCGTACCTCGCCGAGGATCGCCGACAGCCACTCCGCCCGGCCGTCGCTGACCACGAAGGCCGCCTCCCCGCCCCCGGACAGGTGGTATCCCGTCATCAGGTGGGCGAGGTGATGCGGCACCGTGACCAGCTTCTCGGCGGTCAGCGGGTGGCCCGTGTGCTCGTGGAAGTCGGCGAGAATGGCCTCCTGGCTGAAAATCCTGGTATAGGTGTCGTCGAGCCGCCGCAGCCTGGCGAATTTCTTGTCCACCGGTGCGTCGGCGTCCACGATCTCGGCGATCATGTTGTTCATGACGTCCTGGGAGAAACGCCAGGAATGCGCGAAGACATCGACCTCGTCGTACGTTTTCCCGGCCGCCCTTAAAACCCATTCGATGGCCCGGGCCGGAAACCGGGCGGTCTTCTTCTCGCGATTGAGCCGCTCCTCCTCGACGGCCGCGACCAATTCCCCGTCTACCATGAGGGCCGCCGAGGAATCGTGGCCGTAGAGCATGTGACGGTCGATTCCCGTCGACCCGTAATAACGCGCGAAGAGTTCGGCGACCTTACCGAACCCGTTGTATCCGAGGACGATCACGAGAACTCCTTGCGGTGAAGGACTCGGGTCCCACCAGTGAAGGTCATGCCGCCCTGGACGGCGTCCACCTGGTGATGACCCCGGGGGCGACGCATCGTTGAGCCGGTGGACGCGGCTCAGCGGACGGGTGAGGGCGCGACGTTGTAGTTGGCGCGGAAGAAGTTGTCCGGGTCCAGCCGCCGTTTCACCGAGGTCAGCCGGTCGAAGGCCGTCTCGCCGAAGGTCTTCCTGGCCCGGTCGCCGGTGGACGCATAGTTGATGTAGCCGTCGCCCCAGCGGCTGTACGGCTCGGCGACGGCCGAGACGGACCGCGCCCAGGCGGTCCGCTCCTCGTCGGCGGCCGGGTCGGCCCAGATCGCCGTGCCCGTGATGTTGAAGGCGGCGCCGCGGAAGGGCACGGCCGTGGCCTCGGCGGGCACCCGCCGCACCGCGCCGTGCAGCGCCTCGACGAGGATTCCGTCTCTGAAGGGCCCCAGCCAGCGGCCGGCCAGGAACCGCTCGACCAGCGCGTCGGCCAGCGCGTCCGGCAGGGCCTCGGCGAAGCGGGCGCTCCAGTAGTGCCGGAGCCCGAACGCCAGACGGCCGAGCGCGGCCTGCAGCGACAGGTACGACCTGGGCATGAGCTGCCAGTCGAGGATCTCCGGCCCGCGCAGCCGCTTCTCCAGCGCCGCCCGGTAGCCCTCGTCGTCGCCGCTGTAGGCCACGCAGATCACCGCCGCCGGGACGTGCGTGGGCCCGTACCTCTTCAGGAACAGCGTGCAGTTGAGCGCGTCGGGCGCGTCGAGCATGAGCTCGCGGAACAGGCGCACGGCCCGGCCGAGCTCGGCGCGCGGATAGGCCACGCAGCCCCCGTACAGCAGGCCCACCGGGTGCGTACGGAAGCGGAACTCCGTCACCACGCCGAAGTTGTGGCCAGCGCCGCGCAGCGCCCAGTCGAGCTCGGGATCGCGCTCCGCGTCCACCTCGACCACCTCCCCCGCTGCCGTGACAAGCTGGTAGGAGAGCACGTTGTCGCAGGTCAGGCCGTATCTGCCCATCAGGTGTCCGAGGCCGCCGCCCAGGGTCAGGCCGCCGACGCCGGTGGTGTCGAAGGTGCCGCCCGTGGTGGCCAGCCCGTACGCGGTGGTCGCCAGGTCCATCTGGCTCCAGGTGGCGCCGCCGCCGACCGTGGCGGTGCGCGCGCCCGGATCGACCGTCACCGAGCTCATCAGCCGCAGGTCGATGACCAGCCCGTCCTCGACGGAGGCGTACCCGGCGACGTTGTGCCCGCCGCCGCGCACCGCCGTGGCCAGCCCGGCCTCGCGGGCGGTACGGATCACCGCCCGCAGCTCCGCGACGTCACGCGGCAGGCAGATCAGCCGCGGCCGCAGATCGTGCATGCCGTTGAAGAGCAGCCGCACCTCGTCATAAGCGGGGTGGCCGGGTCCGACCACCCGATCGGGACAGGCGGCGTTCAGGGCGTTCAGCGTGGAGACCGTCACTGGCTCGTTCCTTTCTCGGGCCGAGGTTCTTCGACGGCTTATCACGCATTTGTGACGCACGCGAGGGGGTTGTCTTTCCGGGGACTTGCCGCGATAGTCGGCTCTTAGGTCCAGCGCGTAATTCACTACCCGACCAAATAGCTCACGTTATTTGTACCAACAGATTCGAGGGACCGGTGAATCCACCCCTGACCACCTGGCCCACTTATGACAAGGGAGATGTCTTCCTCAGCCCGGAGGACATCGCCGCGGCGATCGAGGCGCTGCGCGCCCGGCTGTTCTTCCGTTACGATTTCCGACCGCACGAGGAGACATTTACCGGGCTCTTCGAACGACGGCTGTGCGAGGTGTTCGGCGCCGGGCACGCGCTGGCCTGCGCCAGCGGCACCACCGCGATCACCCTGAGCCTGCTCGCGCTCCAGCTGCCCGCCGGCTCGCCGATCGCCTGCCCCGCGTTCACCTTCGCGGCCACGCCGAGCGCGATCCTGCTCGCCGGGCACCGGCCGGTGCTCGTGGAGTGCGACGAGAACCTGCACCTGGACGTGCGCGACCTGCGCCGGGTGTTCGACGAGGGCGCCAAGGCGGTCGTGGTGGTGCACATGCGCGGCTTCGCCAGCGACATGCCGGAAATATGCCGACTGGCGGAGGAGTACGGCGCGTTGGTGGTCGAGGACGCGGTGCCCGCCCTCGGCGCGCGGCTCGACGGCCGCTACCTGGGTACGTTCGGCCACTTCGGCGCCTTCAGCACCCAGTCCGACAAGTCACTCAACACCGGCGAAGGCGGGTTCCTGCTCACGGACGACCCCGAGGCGTACGCCCGCGCGGTGGTCTACAGCGGCGCCTACGAAGGCCGGATGGCCCGCCACTTCCCCGGCAAGGTCCCCGACGTCGACGACCGCGCGTACCCCATCTTCAGCTTCCGCATGGACGAGATCAGGGCGGCGCTGGCCGGAGCCCTGCTCCAGCGGCTGCCCGACCGGCTGGCCGCCCATCGCCGCAACTACGACTACGTGACCGAGCGGCTGGCGGACCTGGACGGGATCGCGCTGCGGCAGCCGGTGGCGCCGGGCGCCTACCTCGGCGAGGCGCTGGTCTTCCGGCTGCCGGGGGCCACGCCGCGGGAGTGCGTCGCGTTCGCCGAGGCCGTCGCGGCCGAGGGGGTTGACGCCCGCGCACTCGGCGACCGCGACGACGTCAACGTACGCGCCTTCTGGAACTGGCGCTTCCTGCTCGGCGACAACCCGGAGGCCGCGCGGAGCCTCTTTCCGACGTCGGCGCGCTATGTCAGCGAGGCGATCGACATCCCGCTCTCGGCGAACCTGGACCTGGCCGACTGCGACCGTCTGGTGACCGCCGTCAGAAAAGCCGCCGCCGGAAGAGCACCCGCCACAAAGCCCGCCGCGACGAAGCCAAGCAGTGAGAGCGCCGTCGCCGGACGGACCGCGAGCCGATGACGCCCACAGCGCCGCGAGTGCTCTACGTCACGGGCTGGTGCAGATCGGGCAGTACGCTGCTCGGCAACCTGCTCAACGAGCTGCCGGGCGTCGCGCACGTGGGCGAGCTCAACTACCTGTGGTCCAACGGCGTGCTCGGCACCGGCACCAACAGCACCTGCGGCTGCGGTAAGGACCTCCAGGACTGCGACGTGTGGCGGCGGGTGCTGCGTGAGCTGGACGGTCACACCCTCGCGACGGAGATGATCGGCCTGCACAACGCCCGCCTGCGCACCCGCTTCACCCAGGAGCGGCTGCGCGAGGCACGGGGCATGGCCCGGCCGCCGCGCGACGTGCGGCGCATCAGCGAGGTCAAGCGGCGCCTCTATACCGCGATCGGCGCGGCGCTGGGCGCCGAGGTGATCGTCGACACCTCCAAGTTCCCCGCCGAGGCGGCCCACCTCATGGGCCTGCCCGACCTGCGGCCCCAGGTGCTGCACATGGTGCGCGACCCCCGGGCGACCGCCTACTCGTGGCACCGCGCCAAGGGCTACATCCCGGCCATGAGCCCCCTGCGCAGCAGCGCGTACTGGACCGGCTTCAACGCCGCGTCGGAGTGGATCGCGCGCGCCTACCCCGGCAGGTGCCTCAGGCTCAGGTACGAGGACTTCGCCGCGCGGCCCGCCGAGACGATCGGCCAGGTCATGGCGTGGGCGGGTCTACCCTCCCCCGGCCCGGTGATCGACGGGAACACCGCCCGGCTCGGCGTCAACCACACCGTCACCGGCAATCCCGACCGGCTGCGCACCGGGCCCGTGGCCATTAGGCCCGACGACGCCTGGCGCACCGCCCTGCCGGCCTCGAGCGTCGCGCTGAGCACCCTCGCCGCGCTACCGCTCATGAGCAGGTACGGCTACCGCCTGACCAGCCCCTGATATGGCGATGGGAGCACCCATGAACTGGCGAAGCGACGCCGAGCACTGCTACCGGGAAGGCTGGTGGCGGGACGGCACGCCCCTGGACGACCTCCGGCGGGCCGTGGAGCGCTCACCGGGCCGCGTCGCGATCACGGCGCACCAGGCGGGCGCCGCCGACCTGGTCAGGCTGACGTACGCGGATTTATCGCGACTCGTGGAGCGGTTCGCCGGGGCCCTGACCGAGCTGGGCGTCGGCCCGGGTGACGTGGTCGCGCTCCAGCTGCCGAACTGGTGGCAGTTCCCGCCGCTCGCGCTGGCCTGCATGCGGGTCGGCGCGGCGGTCAACCCCATCATCCCGATCCTCCGCAAACGCGAGGTCGGCTTCATGCTGGAACGTACGGAAGCGAAGGTCTGCGTCGCGCCCGCGTCGTTCCGCGGCTTCGACCACGCCGGGATGCTCGCCGAGATCGCCAAGGAGGTGCCGACGCTGCGGCACGCGGTGACCATCGGCGGCGGCCCGCTCGACTTCGACGACGTCTTCATGTCCGGCGGCGACGTCCGGCTCGACCGGTCGGAGGCGGGCCCCGACGACCTGGCCCAGGTGATGTTCACCTCGGGCACGACGGGCGAGCCCAAGGGCGTCATGCACACCCACAACACGCTGTACGCCGGCATCCGCACCGAGGCGGAGGCCCTCGGGCTGGATGAGGATCTGGTCGTCCACATGGGCTCGCCGCTCACCCACCAGGCCGGGTACCTCTACTGCTTCCTGATGCCGCTCCAGCTCGGCGGCCGGGCGGTGTTCCAGGACGTGTGGGACCCGGACGTCATGCTCGGCCTGGTCGAGTCGGAGGGGGTCAACTTCGGCATGGGCGCCACCACGTTCGTGGTCGACGCCATCGCCGCCCAGCGGGCCCGGCCCCGGGACCTGCGGACCCTCGACTCCTTCGCGTGCGGCGGGTCGCCGATCCCGCCGAAGGTCGTGGAGGAGGCGGGCGAGGTGCTGGGCGTACGCATGTACGCGCTGTGGGGCATGACGGAGAACGCCACCGTCACGATCACCCGCCCCGAGGACCCGCCGGATCTCGCCGCGCGCTCCGACGGCCGCCCCGCCCCCTGGATGCAGGTCCGGATCGCCGGCGACCGCCTTCAGGTACGCGGCGCGAACCAGTGCGTGGGCTACTGGAAACGCCCCGATCTGTACGCCGAAGCTCTCACCAGCGACGGCTGGTTCGACACGGGCGACCTGGCCAGGGATGACGGCGAGGGCGGCATCCGGATCACCGGCCGGGCCAAGGACCTGATCGTCAGGGGCGGGGAGAAGATCCCCGTGGTCGAGGTGGAGGCCGCGCTGTGGCGGCACCCGCGGATCAAGGAGGCCGCGCTGGTGGCCTACCCCGATGAACGTCTCGGCGAGCGGGCGTGCGCCTTCGTCGTCCCGGACGGGGAGGCGCCGTCACTCACCGACGTACAGCTGCATCTGGAAGGACTCGGCATGGCCCGGCAGTTCTGGCCGGAACGCCTGACTGTCGTCGCCGAGCTGCCGAAGACGGCGTCGGGCAAGGTACAGAAGTTCGAGCTGCGCGAACGGATGGGCTGAGCATGGACTTCGCGTTCGACGACGAGCAGGAGCGGCTGCGCGCCCGGGTGCGCGACTTCGCGGCCGAGCGCCTCGCCCCGCACTACCAGTCCGACGATCGGGCCGCGGCCATGCGCCCCGAGCTGCCCGGCGAGCTGGCCCGCATGGGGCTGCTCGGCCTGCGCGTCCGTAAGGAGTACGGCGGCGCGGGCGCCGACGCCGTGACCACCGGCCTGGTGCTCGAAGAGCTCGCCCGCGCCGACGTGAACAGCTGCTACCTGGTGCTCAACGCCGCGCTCGTGGCCGACATCCTGCAGGCCAACGCCTCACCGGAGCAGCGGGGAGACTGGCTGCCCGCCCTGGCCTCGGGGGAGCTGATCCCGGCCATCTGCCTGACGGAGCCCGAGCACGGCTCGGACGCCGCCGCCATCGAGTTCCGCGCCACTCTCCAGGACGGAGCCTGGCTGCTGCACGGCGAGAAGACCTCGATCATGCTCGGCATGACCGCCACGCACGGCCTCGTCTTCGCCAGGACGGGCGGTCCTGGCGCCCGCGGCGTCACCGCCTTCCTCGCCGACCTGGCCGCGGCGAAGCGGGAGGCGTTCACCGACCTCGGCAACCGCGCCGTGGGCCGCGCCCACCTGACCTTCGACGGCCTGACCACCGGGCCCGAGACGATCGTGGGCGGCGAGGGCCTCGGCTTCGTCCAGGTCATGCGGGGCTTCGACTACTCGCGGGCGCTGATCGCGTTGATGGCGACGGGCACCGCGCAGGCGGCGATCGACGACGCGCTGGAGCGGGCACGCACCCGCACCGCCTTCGGCCGCCCGCTCGGCGCCTTCCAGGGGCTCAGCTTCCCCCTGGTGGAGTACGCCACGCAGCTGCGGGCGGGCAGGGCGCTCTGCTACGAGGCGCTGTGGCGCAAGGACCAGGGACTCCCGCACACGACCGAGGCGAACATGGTCAAGTGGTGGGTGCCGAGGATGGCCGCGGACGCCGTCCAGCAGGCGCTGCTCACGTTCGGGCAGGCCGGCTACTCGGAGGAGCTGCGGCAGGCCCAGCGGCTGCGCGACGTGATCGCGCTGCAGATCGCCGACGGCACCGCCCAGATC
Organism: Nonomuraea sp. NPDC048901; assembly: GCF_040649695.1. Lineage (NCBI taxonomy): Bacteria > Bacillati > Actinomycetota > Actinomycetes > Streptosporangiales > Streptosporangiaceae > Nonomuraea > Nonomuraea sp. NPDC048901. Next base: position 82,867 of record NZ_JBEZFW010000032.1, read on the forward strand.
ACCAAGCTGGTGGTCGCCCGGCAGCTGCTCGGCCGCGACGCCGCGCCCTGAGCCCGCCTTTTACGAGGCCGTCCTCTCTGCGGCGTACGGCGGCAGGTTGAGGCGGTCGCGGATGTTGCGCTGGACGGTGGCCTTGTCGTCGCGGGCGTCGACCGACACGACGTACTCCTTACCGCGGAACAGCTCCACGACCGGGTCGATCTTGTCGTGGTATTCGCGCAGCCGTGTGGCGAGCGCGTCCGGGGCGTCGTCCTCACGGGTGACGAGCTCGCCGCCGCACACGTCGCACCTGCCCTCGGTCGCGGGCCGGTGGGCGATCAGGTTGTAATCCATGCCGCAGCGCGAGCACAGCCGCCTGGCCAGGACCCGCCGCCGCACCTCCGCGTCGGGCAGGTCGAGGTGGATCACGCCGTCGATGTCGTAGCTCTCCAGGAAGAACTCCGCCTGCCGCCGGCTGCGCGGGAAGCCGTCGATGATGAAGCCGTAGTTCCAGTCGTGCTGCTGGAGTCGCTCCCTGACGACGTCCTCGACCAGGTCGTCGCCCACGAGCTCACCGGCCGCGACCAGGCGGCGGACCTGGGCGCCGAGCTTGGTGTGGACCTTGACATGCCAGCGGAAGATGTCGCCGACGCTGATGTGCACGAGGTCGAGGTCGGTGGCCAGCAGGGTGCTCTGGGTGCCCTTGCCGCTGCCCTGCACCCCGAGGATCACGTATTTCCGCATGTCTCATTCTCCCCCGGAGACGGGCAGCATGATCTCAGCGCCCGCCGCACCGCGATCGACGAGCTCCTGAACCCGCTGGGGAGCGTAGATCCCGTCCACGAGGAGCTGCGCGAGCCCGAGTATGCCCGCGTTGGGGTCGAGGTCGCTGCGGACGATCTGGAGATTGCGGGTGGCCAGCGGCAGTGACCGCCGGTAGACGATCTCGCGGATGCCGGCGAAGAGCTGCTCGTCGGTGTGCGCGAGCTGGCCGCCGATCGCGATGATGCGCGGGTTGAACAGGTTGACCGTGTCGGCGATGGCGCCGCCGAGGATGCGGGCGGCGCGCCGCGCCAGGCGGACCGCGGTCAGGTCTCCTGAGCGGATCAGCCGTACGGCGTCGTCGACGGTGGTGATGTCGTGGCCCGCCGCCTGGAGATCGCGCACGAGCGCCCAGCCCCCCGTGTAGGCCTCCACACAGCCGAGGTTGCCGCACCGGCAGAGCGGCGGCTCGGCCACGTCGTCGACCACGACCTGGATGTGGCCGATGTCGCCGGCCGCGCCGTCGGCGCCCCGGTGCACCTGGCCGCCCGCGATGAGGCCGGTGCCGACACCGGTGCCGATCTTGACCATGAGCAGGTGCGGGACGTCGGGGTAGCGCAGGCGCTGCTCGCCGAAGGCCATCGCGTTGACGTCCTTGTCGACCAGCACCGGGCAGTTGTAGCGGGCGGTGAACCAGCCCGGGATGTCGAAGCGGTCCCAGCCGGTCATGATCGGCGGGCTGACCACCCGCCCGCTCGCGAAGTCGACGGGACCGGGCACGTCGATGCCGATGCCGAGCACGTCACCTGGCTGGTGGCCCCGCTCGTTCAGCAGCTCGGCGAACAGCTCGGACACGATCGTGAGGATCGCCTCCGGACCGCTGGTCACCTCGGCGCGGACGTCCCGCTCGGCCCGCACCACCCCGCCCAGATCGCACACGGCGGTGCGCAGGCCGGTGGCGCCCACGTCGGCCACCAGCAGCACGCCCCGGTCGCGGTTGACGACGAACTGACCGGCGGGCCGGCCGCCCGTGCGCGCCTCCGTGGGTGCGGGGATGAGCAGCCCGGCGGTGAGCAGACCGTCGAGGCGCTGGTTGACCGTGGTGCGCGACAGGCCGGTAAGCCGCATGACGTCGGCCTTGGTGAGCCCGTCGGGGATGTCGCGGAACAGGCTGAGGATCTCGCCCGAGCTGACTCCCATCCGCAGCGCGGACACACCGGTTATGGCCATTAACCCACTCTATCGGCGACCGGGAGTGCTCGTAAGTCAAGAATGTTTCGACTTAAAAAGTCGAAACATGGGTTGTCAGAGTTCAGAAGTAGCCATACGGTCATCCCATTGACGCCGAAAGGGGCATCCGATGCACATGACCTCGCATGGAAGGCGAGCGACGACGGTAACCGCCGTGCTGGCGGCCGGGACGCTGGCTCTGGGAGCCTGCGGCTCCAGCGTGTCCGCCGGTCCGTCCGGCAAGGACGCCGCCGCCGCCGAAGCCCCGAGCGTCGCCGCGGTGATCAAAGGGCTGGACAATCCCTTCTTCCAGACGATGAAGCAGGGCATGGACGACCAGGCCAAGGCGGGCGGCCTGTCTCTCACGGTCCAGGCGGCCACCTCCATCACCGACACGACCGGGCAGGCGGACAAGCTCAACGGCCTGGCCGGGCAGCCCTTCTCCTGCTTCGTGGTCAACCCGATCACCGGCACCAACCTCATCCAGGGCCTGGCCAAGATCGGCGCGCAGAACAAGCCCATCGTCAACATCGACAGCCCGGTCGACGCCGGTGCGGCCGGCAGCGCCAACGTCAAGCTGGCCACCTACATCGGCACGGACAACGTCGAGGCCGGCAAGATGGCAGGGAAGCGGATGAGCGAGCTCGTGCCCGCAGGTGACGTAGCGGTCATCGGCGGCATCGCGGGCGACGTCACCAGCGGCGCCCGGGTCGAGGGGTTCCAGCAGGGCATCGGGCCCAATCTCAAGGTCGTCCAGACCGTCGCCGCCAACTGGGAGCGCCAGACCGCGCTCACCGCCGCGACCGACGTCATGCGCGCGAAGCCGGATCTGCGGGGCTTCTTCGTCGCCAACGACGACATGGGGCTCGGCGTGGCGCGGGCCATCGCCAACGCCGGCAAGGCGGGACAGGTCAAGGTCATCAGCGTCGACGGCATCAAGGACGCCCTCGACGCGGTCAAGGCCGGCACGCTGGACGGCACCGTCGCCCAGTACCCGTACGCGATGGGCCTGATGGGCGTCGAGGCGTGCCAGGCCGCCACGAAGGGCAAGACGCTGCCGGCCAAGGTGAAGTCCCCGGTCGAGCTGGTCACCAAGGACAACGCGGACAAGGCGCTGGCGGCCACCCCCAAGCCGTTCGGCACCTACACCGACCCGTTCAAGAGCCTCATCCAGTAGGACAGAGATGGCAAACACCGCAATCGCCGCGCCCAACCACGAAGCCTGGACCGCGCGCCTGAAGGACGTCGGCTTCTGGGCCGAGTGGGCGGCCCTCGTCGGGCTGATCGCCCTGGTGATCGTCTTCCAGGCGCTGAACCCCACCTTCCTCAGCGCCGGCAACATCGCCTCGATGCTGGTCGCCGCGGCCATTTTGATCATCCTGAGCGTGGGCCAGACGTTCGTCATCGCCACGGCGGGCATCGACCTGTCGATCGCCTCCGCGATGACCTTGGGCGCGGTCGCCTTCGGCCAGGCCTACGCGATGGGCTGGGGGCTGACGCTGTCGTGCCTGGCGGCCATCGTCGCCTCGGGCCTGGTCGGCGTGGTCAACGGGGTGATCATCGCCCGAGGCAAGATCACCGACTTCATCGTGACGCTCGGTACCCTTTCCGCGGCCTCCGGACTGGCGCTGATCCTGTCCGAGGGCAAGCCGGTGACAATCATCGACGCGGCGCTGCTCCGCCTGTCGACCGGCGGGATCGGGATCTTCGGCTGGTCGTTCATCATCGCGGCGGTCGTCGCGGTGGTGGGGCACGTCCTGCTGTTCCACACCAGGTTCGGCACGCACGTGCTGGCCACGGGCGGGGCGGCGGAGTCCGCGACGGCCATGGGGATCAGCACCCAGCGCGTCAAGATCGCCGTTTACACGATCTCCGGCGTGCTCGCCGGGCTCGGCGCCATCCTGCTGGTGGCCCGGATCGGCGCGGCCGAGCCCGCCGCCAACACCTCCTTCCTGCTCAACTCCGTGGCCGCGGTCGTGCTCGGCGGGGTGAGCCTGTTCGGCGGGCGGGGCAGCATCATCGGCCCGGTCATCGGCGCGCTCCTGCTCGTCGCGCTGGTCAACGGGCTGACGCTGCTCGGCGTCTCGCAGTTCTACCAGCCTCTCGCCGTCGGCATCGTCGTGGTGCTGGCCGCGCTCCTGACAAGGTTCCAGCGATGACGAACACCCTGCTCGACTGCCAGAACGTGTCCCTGTCGTTCGGCAACGTCCGCGCCCTCGCCGACGTCTCGCTCTCCCTGCGCCAAGGGGAGATCACGGCGCTGGTCGGCGACAACGGCGCGGGCAAGTCCACGCTGGTGCGCTGCATCTCCGGGATCCACCGGCCCGACAGCGGCCACATCCTCTTCGAGGGGGAGAAGGCCGACTTCCACTCCCCCGACGAAGCCCGTACGGCGGGCATCGAGACCGTCCACCAGAACCTGGCGCTCGTCGAGGACCTCACCGTGTGGCAGAACCTCTTCCTCAACCGCGAGCTCGTCCGCGGGTTCGGTCCCATCGCGTTCCTGGACCGGCGGGCCATGCAGGCCCGCGCGCGGGAGATGGTCTCCACGCTCGCGGTCAACGTCCCCGCGGTGAAGTCCCGCGTCCGTCGGCTGTCCGGCGGGCAGCGCCAGGCCGTCGCCATCTGCCGCGCGGCGGGCTTCAGCTCCCGGCTGGTCATCATGGACGAGCCGACGGCCGCGCTCGGCGTCCAGGAGACGGCCCGGGTCGAGGAGCTCATCCTGCGACTGCGCGACGAGGGGCACACGGTGCTGCTCATCAGCCACAACTTCGCGCAGGTCATGCGGCTGAGCGACCAGGTCTGGGTGATGCGCGCCGGCCGCTGCGTCGGCGGCCGCCGTACGTCCGAGATCACCGGCGAGGAGATCGTCTCCCTCGTCACCGGCGCCACCGGCCAGTGAACCCCGTACCAAACCACCAAGTAGAAAGCACCACAATGACCACCACGACCAACCCCATCGGCGTGCACGCCCTCGTCTGGGTCGGTGACACCACGCCCGCGTCGGTGGAGCACGCGATCCGCAAGACGAAGGAGGCCGGGTTCGACCTGCTCGAACTGTCCCTGCACGACTCCGCCAACCTCGACGTCGCGGCCGCCCGCGACGCCCTGCGCTCGGCGAGCCTCGGCGTGGCCTGCTCGCGCGGCCTCGCCTTCGACGCCGACGTCTCCAGTGACGACGCCGACGTGGTCGCGCGTGGCGAGAAGCTGCTGCACGACTCGCTCGTCGTCACCCACGAGCTCGGCGGTACGCACTTCACCGGCGCCCTGTACAGCGCCCTGGGCAAGTACGACCGCCCGCTCACCGACGCCGGCCGCCGCAACGTGGTGACGGTGCTGCGCGGCCTGGCGCAGGAGGCGCGGGGGCGCGGCATGACGCTCGGCCTGGAGATCTGCAACCGCTACGAGACCAATGTCATCAACACCGCGCGCGACGCGCTGCGGCTCGCCGACGACATCGGGGAGGACAACGTCCTCATTCACCTCGACACTTACCATATGAACATCGAAGAGGACGATCTCGTACGCCCGGTGCACGACGTCGGCGACCGGCTCGGCTACGTCCACATCGGCGAGAACCACCGGGGCTACCTCGGCTCCGGCCACCTGGACTTCACCTCGTTCTTCCACGCGCTGGCCGACATCGGCTACCAGGGGCCGATCACCTTCGAGTCCTTCTCCTCGGCCGTGGTGATGCGCGGGCTGTCCAACGACCTGGCCATCTGGCGCAACCTGTGGTCCGACGGCGAGGACCTGGCCCGTCACGCCCACGGCTTCATCACCGGCCAGCTCCACGCGAGCCGGGCTCGATGATGACCCTCCACGATCTGGCGGCCCGAGCCCGCTCCCTCGTACGCGACGGCCACCGCGCGGTCCTGGGCATCACGGGCAGCCCCGGAGCCGGCAAGTCCACGCTCGCCGAGAACCTGGTCCAGCTGCTGCGACAGGACCGGCCCGCGCTCGACTGGGTGGCGCACGTGCCGATGGACGGCTTCCACCTCGCCGATGTGGAGCTGGAGCGGCTCGGCCGGCGCGACCGCAAGGGCGCCCCGGACACCTTCGACGCCGCCGGATACGCCGCGCTGCTGCGCCGCCTGCGCCAGGACGAGGACGACGTGATCTACGCCCCCGCGTTCGAACGCGACCTGGAACAGCCGATCGCGGGCAGCATCCCGGTCCCGCGCACCGCCCGGCTCATCGTCACCGAGGGCAACTACCTGCTGCTCCACGACGGCGACTGGGCCCGGGTCCGGCCCGAGCTCGACGAGGTCTGGTACTGCGATCTCGACGAGGACGAGCGCGTGCGGCGGCTCGTGGCCCGCCACGAGCGGTTCGGCAAGGAGCACGACGCGGCCGTGGCCTGGGTGATGGGCACCGACCAGCGCAACGCGAACCTGGTCAACGGCACCCGCCCGCACGCCGACCTGGTGATCTCCGACCCGACCCTGCGCACGCTGAAGGCCTGACGCCCGTCATGTGCTCCGGCTGACCCGGACGACGCCCGCCTGGTGCAGGCTGCGCAGCAGGGAGAGGTCGTCGGCCGGATCGAGCCAGACGATCTCGCCCTCCGGCCTGGGCCGCGACCCAGCCGGCTGGTAATGGGCGGTGACGAGCACCAGGGGCACCGGCGCGGTCCAGCGCTCCAGGACGGGCGGTTCGGCCCGGTCGGCCAGGATGACCGCCTGCTCCTCCGGCGTGCACGCGTCGAGGTCGCCCCCGATGGCCAGCCGCGCCTGCAGGCGTACCTCCGCCTCGGTCGCGTAACGCACCCGCTGCTCCAACTCGCCCGTGTAGCCCTGGATGAGGTCGGCGACCAGCTCGGCCGGGTCGTCGCTGTAGCTGCGCCACCATCCGTGCACCAGCTCGTAGGCGTAAGGCGTGCCGTCCTGTTTGAGCGGCTGCTGCGGCGGCGCCTGCGCGGCCGAGGTGTTCCTGACACGTGGGCTCACGGCGTCAATTGTCCCGCCATCGCGCGCATCACGTCGTCGGAGGGCTGCCAGCGGGTGATCGCGAACAGCGCGGCGAGCTGCCGCCGGTCGATCTCCCGGGGGAACAGCGTCTCGACCAGGTCGCGGAAGGAGGCGGAGTCCTGTTCCGGCGTGCGCTCGCCCAGGTCCCAGTGGGCGCCGAGCCGCTCCATCGCCGGCACACCGCCCGGATCGCGAGTGGCGGCCTCCGCCAGGGCCACCGAGAGCTTGATCCTGGCCTGGATGATCGAGGGATCCAGGTGCCCGTCCCACAGCCGGAACTCGACGTGATCGCTCCTGCCGCCGCGGACGTAGCCGAAGTTCACGGCCGCCGCCCGGTGGTTCAGCAGACGTACCTCCTCCAGATCGGCGCGCGACAGGTCGACGTCGGCGTTCGGCAGGCACTCGTCGTAGGCGCGGTGCAGGCCGTCCGGGTTGCGCGGGTCCTGCGCCAGCCGGTAGAGGACGTCCTCGAAGGCGTGGTAGAGCTTCAGCAGGCGTACGTGACTGGCCACCGAGGTGCGGAAGTCGACTCCGACGTGGATGTGGCCGCCGGTGGACGTGGTGATCTCGCCCCCATGGGACCGGATGACGTCGACGACCGTCGCCAGGTTCGCCCACGTCTCCGGACTGTCGCGCAGGATCGGGGAGATCACCTCACCCGCCACGAGATGGTCGCTGAACTCCAGCTCCACCCGCCAGCCCTGGTCGTAGCCCTTGTCCGAACCGTGGTGGCCGTACACCGTCGAGTCCTCGGCCAGCCCCTTCTCGTGCAGCTCACGGGCGATCTCGTCCACCACGGCGCGCCAGGTTTCCGGTGGCCTGCCCGGCAGGGCGAACTCCAGCTCCACCCCGAACGCGCGCGGCACACCGATCGCGTCGGCGGTCATGTACGGCACGATCATGCCGGGGTCCTCGCCCTGTTCGAGGCGGTGGACGGCCTCATCGTAGGCCCTCTGGAAGGCGTCGAAGTCCCAGCCGAAGTGGTGCTCCAGCCGGACGCCCGGGCCGGCGTCGACGGCGATGAGCGGGGTGCGCCCTGTCGCGTGGTCGGCCACCTGGTAGAGGCGGTCCATCATGACCTCGTACTCGGCGTGCAGGCCGTGCCGTTCGAACTCGGGCCGCAGCGCCTGCAGGCGTTCGGTGATGAGGTCGACGTCCTGCCTGGTGAGCGGGTTGTCGACCCAGCCGAACAGGCCGTCGGGCCGCCGCCGGATGAAGTTCGAGGCGAACGGCTGGTCCCGGTGCATGGTGATCCGGTCGCCGTCGAACGAGCGCGCGTGGTCGATGGCGAAGAACCGGCCGTCGTCGGTCAGCATCAGGTTGCGGGCGGCCCGGTCGGAGTTCGCCGTCAGCACGTCGAGCAGGCCGATGAGGATCGCGTCCCGCCTGCCCTTGAAGCCGGACAGAACGTGGGCCACCTCGTGGGCGCCCGAGGCGTCGATGAAATCGGCGAGCACGGCGCCCTTGGCATAGGGATCCAGCATGGCGCGGGCCACGTTGGCCCCGATCGCCTGCCCCACCTGGGAGACCACCACCTCGATGCGCGCCGGGCGCTCCACCCTGCCGTGCATCTCCTTCCTGATGGCCTGCGGCACGTCGTCCAGCGTGATGATGTCGACTTTCCCATCGGATCCCCCTCGGATGGGGACGTGGGTCGCCTCCTCCGCGTCAATCGCCGCGCGCAGTGACTCGGGAGCCGCCGGTACGCCCGCCCTCGGCGGCTTCACCTCGGCGGCCACCGCCGGCCGTTCGACCCGGGCCTCCGGCACGGCGATGTGCCAGGCGCCGTCACCCCGGTGGGGGAGCATCGGGCGGCCGTCGGCCGTGTAGCCCTGGATGTTCGCGGTGTGCGCCTGCCGGTCCGCGCCGATGTAGACGTACCTGTCGCCCGCGATCACCTCGCGGCCGGTGGTGTTGGCCAGCTCCTGCAGCAGGCCGTGGTTGGCGGCGGTCTCGCAGCCGAGCACCCGCAGGGCCGCGTCGGGCGCGGCGATCAGCCGGGGGTCGTGCACGAGCATGGTGCCGAGATCGCCGGCGGTCAGCCGGTGCTCGCCGATGAGGAAGTGGGTGCCGTCCGCGGCGACGCCGACGTCGATGATGCCGGAGGTGGGCGACAGCAGCCGCGGGTCCGCGGTGGGCATCGACATGGACCCCGGGTCGCGGTACCACACGCCCGCCGCGACCTCCTCCCTGAAACGGCCGATCATCTCCGCGTGCCGCGGTTCGAGGTGCGGCGCCGGGTGTACGGGTAACGGGTCTTGCCCGATCTCGACCAGGTAGACCCTGGTCCCGGCCTGGCCGTCCGGCGCGATGTAGGCGCCCTCGTGCGCGCCGAGGACCCGCATCTTGGTGCCCGGCGCCTGGGCCACCTGACCGCCGCCGAGGTCCGTGCCCGTTCTGGAGAAGGTGACGATCTCCGTGGGGGCGAGGTGATCCGCGGAGTACGACCGCGTGTTGAGCACCGTGTCGGGCAGCGTGAACTCGGCGCCCGGCCGCATGTCCCTGACCGGGAAGTCGACCCTCCGGTAGACGGTGCCCGCCACCTCGGTGTCCCGTCCGACGTGGTTCTGACCGTTCGGTTCGCCACCGTTCCGGCCGAAGTGGTGCACCAGCGCGTCGGCGACCGGCCGAGAGCCGGGGGCGTGCGCGGCTTCCGGGTGCGGCCGAGCCGTCTCCTGGGACGCTCGAAGCACGTGCGCATCTCCGCCCCGGTTGATCAGCTGGTCGATGCGGCGGCCGTCGGTGCCCTCGCGTACCTGGGCGAGGTCGGTGTGGGGCGCGTCCGCACCCCGCGCCACGTGCGGTCCGGGCCCCTCAGGTGCGGGCGCCGGCTCCTGCGGCCGGGGATCATCGTCCCCGATGCGGGCCGGCCGTTCGGCATCGGGCCGGGCCGCCCCGCCACCGTCGGCGCGGGGGCCGTGCGGACTCCAGCTCGCCAGATGGCCGTCCGCGACACTGACCACACCCGAGGTGAACGCCTCGGCCACCACCTTCAAGCTGACCGGCTGACCGCTCAGCAACGCACCCGCCACCGTCGCACCCGCGGACGCCACCCCCGTGTGCCCCATCAACATCCACAACGACCGCGTGGGGAGCGCCCACGCCAGCCCCGTGAGCAACCCGCCGTTCAGCGCCCCCATCCCCGCCGACGTGCCGACCTGCTTCCAGTCGATGGCGTCGCGCCGCGACTGGGTCCCCTGCACGTACAGGTCCATAGTGCCCATCAGGAGCCCGAAGCAGGCCACGTTGACCGCCAGGCGCTGCCCGAACTGCCGGACCGTCCACCGCGCCACCTGCGCCCGTGCCTTGAACAGCCCCCGTACCGTCAGCCGGCCGGCGGGATGCAGCAGCGCCCATGTCAGCCACAACATCTGCACCACGAACAGCAGCACGGTCAGCTTGATCATCCGCTTGGTGTACTGCACCTGCACACCCAGGTCGTTCAGCCCGATGGCCATGGTGACCAGCTGTTCCACGAGATCGGCCTGCCGCCCCCCGACGACCTCTCCCACCCGTTTCACGAACGCCTTGAGCGCGCCGCCGTCCCACTCCCCCCGCACCCCGCCGGTCAGCCACTGTCCCGACCCGTCGGCCGTGGCCACGATCCGCCGCGCGGCCCGCACCAACGCGTCGGCCATCCGGAACAGCGCCCGCTCGTCGGCCTGCGGCCAATCCGAGCCCACCACCCAGCCGACCCACGGCCGCAGCCACCCGGGGATCTCCATCCCGTCAAGCCACATGGAACTCAGCCCTCGGGATCCTCTTCTTTCTCCGGCACACCAAGATCTCTCCTACTATGCCGAGATTTTCCGCACCTTGCAGGAAATGTCAGCTCTTTGACGCCGGATCTGTCAGCTCGCGCACGGTCTCGGTGAGGGCCTCCCACGCCTCCCGGGTGTCGGCGCTCAGCTCATGGGGAGAACGCAGATCCTCGACATAGATGGCCAGGTCCTCGATGGCCCAGCGCAGGCGGAAGAGCTCCATGACCTCCGGGTCGGGCCGCCGCCCGGTGAGCTCCGCGTAACGCGCCAGGTCATCCGGCCCGTCGGCGACCAGCCACAGGTCCCGCTCGGGCGGCGCCAGCCCCACCGTGTCCCAATCCACCAGCACCGGGCCGCCTTCGACCATCACCACGTTGCCGGGATGCGGCTCCCCATGGGTCACCACGAGGTCCGCGCCGCCCGCCTCATCGACCCGCCGATCGAACTCCGCCAGCCGCTCCCGCAACCGCCCGGCGGAGTCGGCCACCAGAGCACGGGCGGGCTCCGCGTACGGCCCACCCCGCCAGACCCCGCCCGACGCCTCGATGGCCTCCTCCAGCCGGCCCCGCATCGGAACGCGCAACGGCCGGACGGGAGTCGACGGCGGCGGCGACGTACGGTGCAACTCGGCGAGCATCTCCACGGTCTTCCGGCGCTCGCCGGCCGTCAGGCGGTCGCCGAACTCCCCGGGACGCCCGTTCACCAGCGGAAAGACACTCACCGCATGCCTGGGCCCGAGCAGCTGAAGCGTCTCACCCCCAGCGGCCGCCAAAGGCGCGACGACGAAGTCGAGGCCCTGCGCACGCAGGGCGACGGCGGTGTCCATGGCCCGGCGTAGCGCGCTCTCCCCGTCCCCGGCCTGGCCTTTCTGCGTCAGGTCCGCGACCGTGACGAACCACCGCGGCCCATCCGCGTCAGCCGCGATCCAGTGGTAGTCCCCGAACCCGACCGGCGCGTACTCCAGCGAGACGGCCCCGATCCCCCACTTCTCCAGGGCATCCCGCAACGCCCGCTCGTCAACTCCCGTCGGCCGGTCCTTCATGCCCGCCAGGTTATCGACCATGATCGCGCTTCACTATTCATTCAATGTATAGTGCTCGCCATGTCGACCGGACATGTGATGCTCGGGCTGCTCGTGGAGCGCCCGAAGCATGGATACGAACTCAAACGCGAGCACGACCGGCGCCTGCCCGGCGCCAAACCGCTCGCCTACGGCCAGGTGTACGCGACGCTGCAGCGCCTGCAGCGCGACGGGTTCGCCGAGGTCGCGGAGACGGTGCAGGACGGCGGCCCGGAACGCACGGTGTACGCCATCACCGAGGAGGGGGTCTCCGAGCTGACCCGGTGGCTGGACGGGGTGGAGGCGCCCGCGCCGCACCTGTCCAGCGCGCTGCTGTCGCGCGTGGTGGTGGCGTCGGTGGCCAACGGCGCCGCCGACGGCTACCTGTCCCGGCAGCGGGCCGCGCACCTGGCGCGGATGCGCGAGCTCACCGCGGAGCGCTCGGCGGGCTCTCCCGCCCAGGCGCTGGCCGCCGACTACGCGCTCCAGCACCTCGACGCCGACCTGCGCTGGATCGAGACGGCCATGCTACGGCTGGCCGATCTGAAGGAGGACTCTCATGCTTGAAGCGCGCGCGTTGCGCAAGACGTTCGCCTCGACCGTCGCTTTAGACGGGGTCTCCCTGGAGATCGGCGCGGGCGAGATCGTGGCGATCACCGGGCCGAGCGGCTCCGGCAAGTCCACGCTGCTGCACTGCCTGGCCGGGATCATCCGTCCGGAGTCGGGCGAGGTCCTGTTCGACGGCAAGCGCATCGACACGCTCGGCGAGAACGACCGTACGAACCTGCGCAGGCAGAACTTCGGCGTCGTCTTCCAGTTCGGCCAGTTGGTGCCCGAGCTGACCGCGACGGAGAACGTGGCGCTGCCGCTGCTGTTCGACCGGCACGGCCGCCAGGAGTCGCTGA
>NZ_JBEZFW010000033.1:0-91786 GCF_040649695.1 Nonomuraea sp. NPDC048901
CAGCCCGTGCCGCCACATCGCGCCGACGAAGGACGAGCCGAGCGCCCTGGCCGTACGCAGATAGTCGGCGCCGAGCACGTCCACCGTGGCCGAGCCAGCAGGCGGGGGATCCGGCCCGGGTGGAGACGATCCTCGGCCGGCGCGTCCCGGACCGGCTACGCGAGCTGTTCCAGCAGCGGGGGGTGTTCGCCCAGCTGGCGGCGACGGACGAGCCGGTGTTCGTCCCCGCCGATCCCGGGCACGGCCTGACCGGGCGGATGGCGGTGGCGGTGCGGGCCGGCCGCGAGTTGCTCGGTTCGGTCTGGGTGAGCTGCGAGCGCCCGCTGACCGGCGCCCGCCGGCGCGCGCCGGCGCACGGCGCACGCACGGTGGCGCTGCACCTGCTGCGCTCGCGGGCCAGCGCCGACCTGGAGCGGCAGGTGGAGTCCGACCTGGTCATCCGGCTGCTGGAGGGCAGCGTCGACGCGGAGACGGTGATCAGCCGGCTGGGCCTGCCGTCGCAGGCGCTGCGGGTCATCGCGATCCGCGCCCACACCGACGGCGAGGAGCCCCACGCCGCGCTGCTGCTGGCCTTCGAACAGGCCACCACCGGCTTCGGCTGGTCCAGACCCGGCCGCAGCACCCTGCTCGGCGACACGCTGTACACGATCCTGCCCGCCGAGCAGGCGGACATGGCCCGCCACTGGATCACCGCGCTGCGGGTCGAACTGCCCGCCCGGGTACGCATCGCGGCCGGAATCGGCGCGCCCGCCGCGACCGAGGAACTGCCCGCCGGCCGCCAGGAGGCCGACGAGTGCCTGGCTTTGCCCGAGACCGGCCGGCCCGGCACTGTCGCGCCCGCCTATGACGAGTCGTGGGACGACATCTTGCTGCGGCGGCTACGCGCGGCCTCGCGCACCGGCCGTGTCCCGGCCCGCGGGCCGCTGAGCACGCTGCTGCGACATGACGCCCGCCACGGCACACGCTACGTGCCCACGTTGCGGGCCTGGCTGGAAACCCAGGGCGACCCCGCTTTGGCCGCCGAACGACTGCAGGTGCATCCCAACACCGTCCGCAACCGGCTGCGCAAGATGAGCGAGGTCACTCTCCTGGACCTGGACGACCCCCGTAAACGCCTCGCCATGATCATCATGCTGGCCGCCTCCGACGCCGAGGACGACCCCCGCCGATGATCTTGTACCAGGCCTGTCACTGACGCCGACGCGGCCGGTCAACGCCGTCGAGGCGTGGCTGGGGGCCGGGCGTTGTGACGATGGCACAACGGCCGCGAAGTGATTGTCGGCCGCCCACAACGCCGCCGGCTGCCGCGCGCGCCATGCTGGCTTGGACATCGGCATTCGTACCCGTTGGAGGTTGGGCATGGTCGGCAACTGGCCGCGATCGGTGATCGTGGTGGGCGCGGGCATCGTGGGCCTGTCGACCGCGTGGTTCCTGCAGGAGCGCGGCGTCGAGGTCAAGGTGGTCGACCGTGGCGGCGTGGCGGCCGGCGCATCCTGGGGCAACGCCGGATGGGTCGCCCCAGGCCTGGCCATCCCGCTGAACGAGCCCGCGGTCCTGCGCTACGGCCTGCGCTCGCTGCTGAACGCGGACGCGCCGCTGCACGTGCCGGCGAGCCTCGATGCGGGGCTGTGGGCGTTTCTGGCCCGGTTCGCCGCCAACTGCCGCTGGCGATCGTGGATGCGCGCCGTGCGCGCCAACCTGCCGCTCAACGAGGAATGCGTCGAGGCTTACGAGGTACTGGCCGCCAACGGCGTGTCCGCCCCGGTCATCGCGGCGCCGATCACCGCCGCGTTCCGCACACCACGCCATGCCGAGAGCCTGCTGCGCGAACTGCGCCGACTGGAAGCGGCCGGGCAGCGGGTCGACCATACCCTGCTGGACGCCCGGCGACTGGCCGAGCACGTGCCGCTCGCCGGTCAGGCGCTGGGCGTGGGGGTGCGCATCGACGGGCAGCGCTACGTCGACCCGGGCGCGTTCGCGCACGCCCTGGGCAAGGCCGTGATGAGCCGCGGCGCGACCGTGTACGCCTTCGAGGTCGACGAGGTGCGCACCGACGGCAGGAAGGTGATCGTGCGCTCGGGCAAGGGCACCGTCCTGTCGGCCGACGCGGTGGTGCTGGCCACCGGCGCGTGGCTGCCCCGCCTGGCCCGGCAGTGGGGCGTGCGCGTCCCGGTCCGGGCCGGCCGGGGCTACTCCTTCACCGTGCCGGTGGACCACCCCGTCCCCGGCCCGATCTACCTGCCCGACGTACGGGTGGCGTGCACGCCGTATCGCAACGGGCTGCGCGTGGCAGGCACCATGGAATTCCGCGACCCGGACGCCCCGCAGGTGCCCGCCCGGCTGGCGGCCATCGTCGCCTCCGCCCAGCCCCTGCTGCGCGGTGTGCACTGGGATGAACGCACGGATGTCTGGGTGGGCCCTCGCCCGATCACCCCGGACGGCCGGCCGCTCATCGGCGCGACCAAAGCCCCCGGTATCTACGTGGCCGGCGGTCACGGCATGTGGGGTCTGGCCCACGGCCCCATTACGGGGCGGCTGCTCGCCGAGCACATCACCACCGGCAAGCAGCCCACCGCCCTTGCCGACTTCGCCCCCCTGCGCTGACGGGCTTCTCCTGTCCGGCCGAGCACGCGGGCCGGCCACTGTGTCGAAGTTTCGCTGCCGAGCGCCGGAGCCGAGAGATCGTCAAAGGAAATACCCTGATCGGTCGGCTCGGCAGGTCAGGCGCCGGCGCGCACAAGGAGCACCATGTACACCAGCTTGATCGTCCTGTACACCGACCACCTGCGGGAGTGCGCCGACTTCTACCTCAGCCTTGGTCTGCCGTTACAGCTCGAACAGCACGGCAACGGCCCCGAGCATTACGCCGCCGAGCTTGGCGGGACGGTCTTCGAGGTCTACCCGGCCTCCGACCGCCGACCCCCCACAGGCAGCCTGCGTCTGGGTTTCCGCGTCCCCGCGCACGCGGTCGTCCGCGGGCTCCCGACCGGCAGGCACCTTCTCACCGACCCAGACGGCCGCATGGTAGAGCTGGAGATCATCAAGGAGACGAACATCAAGGCGTAGCGCGCCTGGCAAGCCATCGCCGCCACCCTCGGCGGGGACGTTCAAAAGGCCCGTCATCGCGAGCAGTCCCGCCCGTCTAGCCGTGCTGCAGGCCCAACAACGTCTCCTGGGCTTGCTCGACCCCCGGCACCCAGCCAAGAGGTCGGCCCGCTTCAGAACCCCCTGGAGCGGGCTTCTCGTCCGGAACGAAACTGCGTTGTGACCACCACCCATAGATGGCGGCTGGGAGACAGATCAGCCTGCGGGATCGCCCGGATTCCCAGGTGCATGCTGCCCTCGGAGATCAACGGCGATCACCTCGGCGGAGACTCGGCCACCGACTTCAAGGGGTTCAGACTCCCAGGAAATATCGAGCGGGTCGATGATGCCGATCGGATCACTGGCGAAGGCGTCGAGAAGCACGGTCGTCTGCGATCGCGTGACCGCGCAGCCCTGCGCGGCGCAAGTCAAATAAATCTACAATGTAAAGGGCTAGGTCTGAAGGATTTCACTCATCACAAACCCCCGGACAACGACGACGCCCAGTTGTGTACCACCCCATGGTGGATCAACGATCTTGTTGTGTTTCCTACGTAGGCGAACAGGGCTGAGCGCGTCAAAAACTACACCGCTCTGCCGGACGTCATCCGACGCCCTCGACCTGGCCCGGCCCGCCACGGGCCACCTAACGTTCGGCCACGGCATCCGCCGGCAACCGGCCCGGGCCGCGATGCGCCAACCCATCAACGAGCACGACAACCGTCAGGCAGATCTTCGCCGTCAACCTGGCAGACGCCGCAGCATCAATGGCACCAGCAGGAACGCTAAGCCGGCAGCCAGGAAAGCACCGGCTCCGACAGCGCCGGCGATGGTTGCGGCGGCCGCGGCCAGCGGTGGGACCATGGGCTGCGCCACGCCCCACGACGATCCTTGTACGGCGAACCAGCGCGGCCGGTCGTCTTCCGGCGCGGCATCGGCGACCGCCGCTTGCCAGCGGCCGAGCAGGACGCTGTTGGTCGCGGTACAGCCCAGGTAGGCGGCGATGGTGAGCGGCACACTGGTGGTGGCGGCCATTACCAGCGCGAGCGCCCCGAGCAGCAGTGCGCCCATCCCGAGGATCAGCCCGTGCGAGCGCCCGGCGAGCAGCCGGCGGGCGGCCCACAGCGTGAGGGGGGCCAGCGCGGCGGCGCTCGCCAGCGTCAGGCCGGGCAGCCACGATGCGGCGCCCCGCTCCAGCAGCGCCAGCGGCACGTACATCATCACCGCCAGAGAGCCGATCGCGAACGCGGTGCCCGCCACGGTCAGCCGCATCAAGACGGCGGGTGGCCGGAAGCGCCCGCTCAGCCCAGCGGGCCGCTCGGTGCGGCGGTCGCTCTTCCCAGTCTGCCGCGCGGCGCGGCGCCCGCCGGATCGGGCATCATCGCGTGGTAGGAACGACACAGCGACGGCCGCCGCGACCAGGCAGGTGAGCGCGTCGGCGGCCACCAGCCAGCGCACTCCCAGCGGCAAGAGCACCGCCGCCAGCAGTCCCGCCGCGGCCCCGGCGGCCGACAGCGCCACTCCCAGGACGGCGAAGGTGGCATGGCGCTGCTCACCCTCGCTCGCCCGCGCCAGCAGTTCCTGCGAGGGCGGCTCGTACACCTCGAAGGCCAGTCCGACCAACGCGATGGCGATCAGCACCTGCGCCGGGCCCTGGGCCAGGACGAGCGTGAACAGGGCCAGGCCGGTCGCGGCCAGCCCGGCACTCAGTACACCGCGCGGCGAGAACCGCTCCAGCAGCAGCGCCCCCGCCCAGCGTGAGAGCAGCGCGGCCACCCCGAACAGGGCCAGCGCCGCCGCGGCCAGCTCCGGCCCGGCCAGCACCGCCAGGAACGACAGTGCGTAGGCGCCGAGCGCGTTGAGAATCCGGACCCACAACAGCACCCGCGCCGCCACCGGCAGCGACCTCCACATGGAACCCCCAGAGACGCCGACAAAGACGCCATCCTCACAGACGCCACCGACGATTCCAGCGCCCTCCTGGAGCCTGGCGGCACCGTGAGAGCTCGGCGACCTGCGGCTCGGCTGGTCGGCCAGGCTCGGCGTTCGCCGGTCGGGCGGCGGCAGGCCCGACGGCCGGCCTCGTCATGGGTGGCGTACTACTTCGGTGATGGCGGCAGCGTCTGGCACGGAGAGCCCGCCCGAGCCGCGTAAGCCGACCCCGCCCCTATCCCGTTGCGGTCCTCGTGAGACCGGTCAGCGCAGCGCCGCTTCGACCGTACGCACCCTGGACATGACGCGCTGAACGATCTCCTGTTTCTCACCTACAGGCGCCGCGTACTCGATCGCGGCCCAGGCGGCGGACTCGCCGACCGTGTGGAGGAGTGTCCACGCCGCCAGATAGACAGATGCCAGGCATCCGCCCGCGGTCGCGATCGCGCCCTCCGCGTGGAACGGCGCGTCCAGGACCGTCACTCCGCGCTCTTCGAGCCAA
The DNA here is from genome assembly GCF_040649695.1 of Nonomuraea sp. NPDC048901. NCBI lineage: Bacteria > Bacillati > Actinomycetota > Actinomycetes > Streptosporangiales > Streptosporangiaceae > Nonomuraea > Nonomuraea sp. NPDC048901. The sequence continues at coordinate 5,519 of NZ_JBEZFW010000033.1, forward strand.
GGCCGGGTGATGGCGTCGGTGCAGGCGGGTCGTCCGGTGAGGAGGCCGAGGTGCGCGAGCACCAAGGCTCCGGAGCACTGCGAGCCGATCAACTGACGTGCGGGATCAAGGGGGAGACGCGTCAGCAGGGTGTCATCGGCCACGACATCACGGGTCTTGATGCCGCTGCCGAGGAGTACGACGTCGGCCTCGGTGATGAAGCCCAACGGCCGCTGACCGGCCACCTCCACGCCGTTCATCGAGGTCACGACGGGCGTTGGTGTCGTGATGTACGCGGTCACGTCCTGACCTTGCACGCGAGCGCGATTGATCAGCCCGTACGCGATAAAGCTGTCGAGCTCGTTGAATCCGTCAAAGGTGACGACCGCGACCTGCAAGCTCACTCCCTGCGCAGCTCTCCATAACAACCTCATATGGTACAAGTCTCACGCCTGACAGCCCAGGTCGGCACCTGTCCTGGGGCCGACGATGCCATTCCGCTCGGGCTCATCACGGTCGTCCTCGCCATGATCGTCTACGTCGTGTCCATCCGACGTCGCCGCATGGCCAGACTCAAAGGTGCCCTGTCAGTACATGTCTCAGCAGGGTCTCCCTCAGGCCGCTGACCAGTGCTTTCATGGGGAGCGGCCCGGAGAGACGGCTGGCGTCGCCGCCTCTTGCCGCCGGGCGCGGATACGGCTACGGCCGCGGCGCCGGAATCCTTGAATCGCGTGGCGCGGCCATGCCTCCGGCGCGCGGATGAGTGTGAACGCCGGTCCTTCGCCCAACCGAGAGGGTGCCTATGTCTTCCGAACTTCCTGACTCATATGTTCCGGGGCCCGCCTCGACGGTGTCTCGGCGTACGTTCATCGCCACGTCCACCGCGGCGGTCGTTGTCGCGGGCGACCTGGTGAGCGCGGAGACGGCGGTCGCGGAGGCGGCGGGCGCCGCCGAGGGGCCGCTCAGCGGGCGCGTCTCGCTGACCGTCAACGGTGAGCGGCACGCCGCGATGATCGACAATCGGACCTCGCTGCTGGACCTGCTGCGCGAGCGGTTCGGGCTGACGGGCACCAAGAAGGGCTGCGACGCCGGGGCCTGCGGAGCGTGCACGGTTCTGGTCGGCGGTCGCCGGGTCAACGCGTGCCTGACGCTGGCGGTACGGCTGGAGGGCGCGGAGGTCACCACCATCGAGGGGCTCGCCCCGGGAGAGGGTGACGAGCTGCATCCGTTGCAGGAGGCGTTCGTCGAGCAGGACGCCTTCCAGTGCGGCTACTGCACCCCGGGTCAGATCATGTCCGGGATCGGCTGCATCCGGGAGGGTCACGCCGGGTCGCCGGCGGAGATCCGGGAGTGGATGAGCGGCAACATCTGCCGCTGCGGCTGTTACGTGAAGATCGTCAGAGCGGTTGAGCAAGCGGCGCGGAGGACCTGATGCATCCCTTCTCCTACACCAAGGTCTCCGACCTCGAGGGAGCGCTTGCCGCCGGGCGGCGGGGCGGGCGCTACATCGCCGGCGGCACCACCCTGGTCGACCTGATGCGCGAGAGCGTCGAGCGCCCCGGCGCGCTGGTCGACATCAGTGCCCTGCCCCTGGGGGAGGTCACCGCCACCGCGGGCGGGGGCCTGCGCATCGGCGCGCTGGTCTCGATGGCCGAGGCCGCCGCCGATCCCAAGGTGCGGGCCACCTTCCCGGTCGTGTCGCAGGCGCTGGAGCTGAGCGCGTCGGCCCAGCTGCGCAACATGGCCACCATCGGCGGCAACATCATGCAGCGCACCCGGTGTACGTACTTCCGTGACGTGACAGCGCCCTGCAACAAGCGCGAGCCCGGCTCGGGATGCGCGGCGCTGGAGGGGTTCAACCGCGCTCACGCGATCCTGGGCGGCTCCGACCAGTGCGTGGCCACCCACCCTTCCGACGTCGCCGTGGCGTTCGCGGCGCTGGAGGCGAGTGTGCGCTTGCGGGGCCCGGACGGGGAGCGCGGCGTCGCCTTCGCCGACTTCCTGCTGCGGCCGGGCGCCACCCCGGACCGGGAACAGGGCCTGCGGCCCGGCGAGCTGATCACCGCCGTGGAGCTTCCTGCCCTGCCGCGTCCGCTCAGGTCCGGCTACCTCAAGGTGCGTGACCGGCAGTCGTACGAGTTCGCGCTGACCTCGGCGGCGGTCGCGCTGCACGTCAAGGGCGGGGTGATCCGGGAGGCGAAGGTCGCCGCCGGAGGCGTGGGCACCGTGCCGTGGAAGCTGCCCGCCGTCGAACGCCGCCTCATCGGTGAGCGGCCGTCGCCGGCGCTGTGGACTGAGGCGGCCGAGCACGCGGCGGATGGAGCCCGCCCGCTCGCGCACAACCGCTTCAAGGTCGAACTGCTGAAACGTACCGTCGAACGGCAACTGCGCGTCGTGGGAGGAAGCGAATGAGCCGGCGAGCCGTGGGGGCGCCGCTGTCCCGGGTGGATGGGCGGCTGAAAGTGACCGGGCGGGCGACGTACGCCGCCGAGCATGACGTTGATGGCGTGGTGTACGCCGTCATCGTCGACAGCGGCGTGGGGCGAGGCCGCATCACCGGCCTCGACGCGCGCGCCGCCCTCGGTCAGTCCGGCGTCCTGAAGGTGATCAGTCACCTCAACGCGCCCAAGCTCGCCTACCGTCCCAACGCGGGATCGAACAACCCGGAGGGCGGTGAGCGGCTGCACGTCTTCCAGGACGATCGGGTGCGCTTCTTCGGTCAGCCGGTCGCCGTCGTGGTGGCCACCACGCTCGAGGCCGCGCAGCACGCGGCCCGCCTGGTCGAGGTCCGCTACGCCGCCGAGAAACCGTCGACCGGCCTGGCCGGCGACCGGACGAACAAGCCCGTGACCTACGCGCGGGGTGACGCGGAGCAGGCCCTGCGCTCGGCGGAGGTACGGATGGAGATGACGTACCGTACCGCCCGCAACCATCACAACGCGATGGAGCCGCACGCCACCATCGCCCGCTGGAACGGCCATCGGCTCACGGTGTGGGACAAGACCCAGTGGGTGAACGGCACCCAGGAAGAGCTCGCCGCCGTGTTCGGCATGCCGAAGGAGTCGGTGCGGGTCATCTCGCCGTTCGTCGGCGGCGCGTTCGGCAGCGGCCTGCGGGCCTGGCCGCACGTCACCATCGCGGCCCTGGCCGCCCGCGAGACCGGCCGCCCGGTCAAACTCGTCCTGGCCCGCAGGCAGCAGTACTTCGGGACGGGCTACCGGCCCGCCTATGAGTACAAGGTGCGGCTGGGCGGCGACCGGCGGGGGCGCCTGCTCGCCATGACGCACGACATCAGGGCCGAGACCTCTACGTACGAGGATTACCAGGAGGGCGTCCTGACGACGGGGCAGATGCTTTACAGCATGCCCAACATCTCGCAGACGTATGAGAGGGTGCCGCTGGATGTGAACACTCCGCTGTACATGCGCGGCCCCGGTCACTCGACCACCTCCTACATCGTCGAGTCGGCGATGGACGAACTCGCCCACGAGCTCGGCCTCGACCCGATCGAGCTACGCCGGCGCAACGAACCCGACGACGATCCCGCGACGGGGCGGCCGTTCTCCACCCGGCGGCTGCGCGAGTGCTACACCGTCGGCGCCCGCGAATTCGGCTGGGACCGGCGTGACCCCAAGCCGCGCTCCACCCGCGACGGCGACTGGCTGATCGGCATGGGCATGGCCGCCGGCGTCTATGACACCCAGCGCGGCGCGGCCCAGGCGCAGGCCAGGCTCGATGCCCGGGGGAGCGCCCTGGTCGAAGCCGCGTCCAGCGACATGGGACCGGGCACGTACACCTCCATGACCCAGGTCGCCGCCGACGCCCTCGGGTTGAGCGTGAGCGCCGTGACCTTCCGGCTCGGCGACTCCATCATGCCGCCGACCCCGCCCCACGGCGGTTCCATGACCATGGCCAGTGTCGGCTCCGCCGTCCAGGACGCCTGCGACAAGCTGCGCCGTCAGGCCGTCGAGCTGGCCGTCGCGGATGAGCGGTCGCCGCTGCACGGCGTCGACGCGGGCGACGTCGTGGCCGGTGACGGCCGGCTGCACGTCAAGGGCGATTCCGCGCGCGGGGAGACGTACCAGCAGCTCCTTGCCCGTAACAACCGCACCCACCTCGAAACGCTCGGCTCCTTCACCCCGGGAGAGAGTCGTTTCTCGATGTATGCCTATAACGCCACGTTCGCCGAGGTCGCCGTCGACCACCGTCTCGGCCTGGTCCGCATCCGGCGGATGCTCGGCGTCTACGACGCGGGACGCATCATCAGCCCCAAACTCGCCGACAGCCAGGCGATCGGCGGGATGGTCGGCGGCATCGGCGCCGCCCTGCTGGAGCACACGGTCACCGATCCTCGCGACGGCCGGATCGTCAACGCCAACCTCGCCGACTACCTCGTCCCCGTCAACGCCGACGTGCCCTCCCTGCGCGCGATCTACCTCGACGGTGACGACCGCGAGGCCGACCCCATCGGCGTCAAGGGCCTCGGCGAGGTCGTGTACACCGGCGTGGCGCCCGCCATCGCCAACGCCGTCTTCCACGCCACCGGCCGCCGCGTCCGCGAACTGCCCATCACCGCCGATGCGCTGCTTTGACTCAACTGTCCGTACGAGGAAGGCGGCGCAGCAGGTAGGTGTCCATGATCCAGCCCTTGCGGGCCCTGGCCTCGGCGCGAAGCTCGCGGATCCGGTCGCCGACCTCGGCCACCGGGCCGGACACCAGGATCTCGTCGGGGCTGCCCAGATAGGCGCCCCAGTGGATGTGGAAGTCGTCGAGGCCGGCGAAGGAGCAGTGGGCGTCCAGCATGACCACGACATCGTCGGCGGACGGGCCGTCCTCGGCCAGGCGGCGGCCGGTGGTCAGGTGCACGGGGCGGCCGACCTGGGTGAGGCTGGTGCGGTGGCGGGCGGTGAGCGCGGCCACGCTGCTGACCCCTGGGATCACCTCGTAGTCGAACGTGACGTTTCCGCGTTGGAGGATCTCCTCGACGATGGTCAGCGTGCTGTCGTACACGCCCGGATCGCCCCACACCAGGAACGCCCCCGTCTGGCCCTCCTTCAGCTCCTCACGGATCAGCGCCTCGCAGGCCAGCGCGCGGCGGGAGCGCCAGTCCTCGACGGCGGCGGTGTAGGCGGGGGTGGTGCGGTCGCGCTCGGGGTCGCGGGCCTCGGCGATCCGGTACGGCGGGCGGCCGTGCTGGTCGATCAGGTCCAGCCGGAGACGTACGAGATCCTGTTTGACCTCGCCCTTGTCGACGATGAAGAACACGTCCGTGGCGGAGATGGCCTTGGCCGCCTGCAGAGTGAGATGGTCGGGATCTCCGGCGCCGATGCCGATGATGAGTAGCCGCTTCACCCGCACGAGTCTGCCAGAGAGCTGGATATACGATATGCCTCCGCAATTCCCTCGAGGAGGCTCGTGAATCTGGTCGAGCAGGGCGCCGCTTTCGCCGCGTTCTGGCAGGAACGGCACCTGTGCACGCTCTCAACGGCGCGTTCCGGCGGGCCGCCGCACGCGGTGCCGGTCGGCGCGACGCTGGATCTGGAGACCGGCGTCGCCCGGGTGATCACCTCCGGTTCCTCGTACAAAGCCCGGCTCATCGGAGCGGACGGCGCGCTGGTCGCGCTCAGCCAGGTGGACGGCCGGCGGTGGTCGACGCTGGAGGGGCGGGCCGTGGTGCGTACCGAACCGGAGCAGGTGGCCGACGCCGAGCGCCGTTACACCGCCCGCTACAAGCCGCCCCGGCCCAATCCGGCGCGGGTGGTGGTGGAGATCCAGGTGACGCGCGTGCTGGGCAACGTGTGATCACCGTCGTCGGCATCGGCGCGGACGGCTGGGACGGCCTGCCGGCGGAGTCGCGACGCGTACTGGAGGCGGCGGAGGTGCTCATGGGCGCCTCCCGCCAACTCGGCCTCGTGCCCCGGTCCGGTGCTGAGCGGGTGGCCTGGCCCTCGCCGCTGCTGCCCGCGCTGCCCGAGCTCATGGAGCGGTACGCCGATCGCCAGGTGTGCGTGCTGGCCAGCGGCGATCCGATGTTCTACGGCATCGGCTCCACCCTGGTGCGGCTGCTCGGCGCGGCCCGGGTCAGGGTGCTGCCGCATCTGTCGTCGCTGTCGCTGGCGTGCGCTCGGCTGGGCTGGCCGGTCGAGCAGGTGGACGTGGTCAGCCTGGTGGGCCGGCCGCTGGCCGCGCTGAACGCCGCGATCCTTCCCGGGCGCCGGGTCCTGGTGCTGGGCGCCGGTCGGGACGCCCCGGCTCTGGTGGCGGGGCTGCTGACCGGGCTCGGGTACGGTCCGAGCCCGATGACGGTCTTGTCGGACCTGGGCGCGGCGTCGGAGTCCGTCCGGACGGGAACGGCCGAGAAATGGGCGGGAGCGACATCGGTGTTGCAGGTGATCGCGGTCGAGTGCGTCGCCGGACCCGGCGCCGAGCCGTTCGCTCGCGTGCCCGGACTGCCGGACACGGCCTTCGAGCATGACGGGCAGCTCACCAAGCGCGAGGTCCGGGCCGTCAGCCTGTCACGGCTGGCGCCGCTGCCCGGCGAACTGCTGTGGGACGTGGGCGCGGGCGCGGGCAGCATCGCCGTCGAATGGCTGCGCGCCCACCCGTCGAACGCCGCCGTGGCGGTCGAGAGCAGGGCCGATCGCGTCGCTGCCATCCGCCGCAACGCCGACCGGCTCGGGGTTCCCGCCCTGCGCGTCGTGGAGGGGCGAGCGCCGGTGGCGCTGGAGGGCCTGCCCGCGCCGGACGCGGTGTTCGTCGGCGGCGGCGCCACCGCGCCCGGAATGCTGGAGACCTGCTGGGCGGCGCTGCGGCCCGGCGGCAGGCTCGTGGTGAACGCCGTGACCTTGGAGTCGGAGTCCCTCGTCGCCGGATGGTACGCCCGGCTGGGCGGCGATCTGGTGCGCCTGTCCGTGCAGCGGGCCGCGCCCGTCGGCGGGTTCACCGGCTGGCGGGCCGCGATGCCGGTGACCGTGTGGTCGATCGTCAGGGAGGACGTGTCGTGACCGTGTACTTCATCGGGGCTGGCCCCGGTGCCGCGGATCTGATCACGGTGCGGGGGTTGCGGCGGTTGGAATCGTCGCCGGTCTGCCTGTACGCGGGCTCGCTCGTACCCCGCGAACTGCTGGAGTCCTGCCCGGCAGACGCCAGGCTGGTGGACACCGCGAACCTGACGCTCGACGAGATCGTCGCGGAGCTGGCCGCCGCCCACGCCAAGGGCATGGACGTGGCGCGGCTGCACTCGGGGGACCCGTCGGTGTTCAGCGCGGTGGCCGAGCAGATGCGCAGGCTGGACGCGCTCGGCGTGCCGTACGAGGTGGTGCCGGGCGTTCCGGCGTTCGCGGCGGCGGCGGCCGCGCTGGGCAGGGAGCTGACCGTGCCCGGTGTCGGCCAGACGGTCATCCTGACCCGTACGTCGGCGCGGGCCACGCCGATGCCCGACGGCGAGGACCTGACCACGCTGGGCGCCAGCCGTGCCACGATGGTGCTGCACCTGGCCGTACAGCGGATCGACGCGGTGGTGGCGGAGCTGCTGCCCTCCTACGGGGCCGACTGCCCGGTCGCGGTGGTGGCGCGGGCGAGCCGGGCCGATGAGGTCGTTCTGCGCGGCACGTTGAGGGACATCGCCGAGCAGGTCCACGAGGCCGGGATCCGCCGCACCGCGGTGATCGTCGTCGGCCGGGCGCTGTCGGCGACACAGTTTCCCGACAGCCACCTGTACAGCGCGGAGCGGGAACGATCATGCGACGGGACCTGATCGCGCTGCCCCTGCGGCAGGGCAGGCGGTGCCGCAGGGGCAGCGGCACAGCGCAGGCGCGCAGGATGGCGGCATGAGACGGGTTCTGATCCTGGGCGGCACGGCGGAGGCGCGGGCGTTGGCCGCCGAGCTGGCCGACGTCCCGAGCGTGCACGTGGTGTCGTCGCTGGCCGGGCGGGTGACGAACCCGAGGCTGCCGGTCGGCGAGGTGCGCGCGGGCGGATTCGGCGGGCCGGACGGGCTGGCCACGTGGCTGGCCGCCGAGCGGATCGACGCCATGGTGGACGCCACCCACCCGTTCGCGGCGCGGATGACGGCTTCGGCGGCCGAGGTGTCGGCGCGCACGGGCGTGCCGCTCCTCGTCCTGCGCCGACCGGGCTGGCCGCAGGGACCAGCCGACACCTGGCAGCGCGTCGACTCCCTGCAGGCCGCCGCCACCCGCCTCGCCGAGTCGGCCGGGCCGGTGCGGGTGTTTCTCACCACCGGGCGCCGGAGTCTGCCCGTCTTCACCGGGCTGGCCGGGGTGTGGCTGCTGGCCAGGTCCGTCGATCCGCCCGAATCGCCGGTCCCGCCCCACGTACACGTACTGCTCGACCGTGGGCCCTACACGGTCGAGGGCGAGCTGGCCCTCATCCGCGAGCACCGTCTGGACGTGCTGGTCACCAAGGACAGCGGCGGCCGGCTCACGGCCGCCAAGCTCGTCGCGGCCCGCGAGCTGGGGCTACCGGTGATCATGGTGGACCGGCCGCCGCTGCCGACGGGTGTCCGCCTGGTGGAGACCGTGAACGCGGCGGCGCTCTGGGCTCAGGGGTAGCGGCGGGGGGTGTAGACGACGCCGCGGGCGGTGACCCGGGTCGTGGAGGAGCCGACGATCAGCAGGCAGCGCATGTCCACCTGGGCCGGGTCGAGCTCGCCGAGCGTGGTGACGGTGACGCTCTCCTGCGCGCCGCCGACGTCGCGGCCGATCACCACGGGAGTGGCCGCGTCGCGATGTTCCAGCAGCAGGTCACGCGCGGCGGCGAGCTGCCACGTACGGCTGCGCGAGGCCGGGTTGTACAGCGCCAGCACCAGGTCGGCCTTGGCCGCCGCCGTCAGCCGGTCGGCCACCACCTCCCACGGTTTGAGCAGGTCCGACAGAGACAGAACGCAGTAGTCGTGGCCGAGCGGCGCCCCCGCCCTGCTGGCCACCGCCTGCGCGGCCGTCAGGCCGGGCACGATCCGCACCGGCACGTCGGGGAACCCGGCCGCCGCCTCCTCCAGCACCGCGCTCGCCATGGCGAACACCCCGGGATCGCCGGAGGACACCACGGCCACCCGCGCGCCCGCAGCGGCCAGCTCCAGCGCGTGCCTGGCGCGTTCGGCCTCGACCCGGTTGTCGGTTCGGTGGCGGCGCTGGCGCGGGTTGGGCGCCACCCGGTCCACGTACGGGCCGTAGCCGACCAGGTCGGTGGCCGCGGCGAGGGCCTCCTGCGCCTCCGGCGTGAGCCACGGACGCCCGGCCGGGCCGAGACCGACGACGGTCACCTCGCCGCGCCCCTCGGTCGATGAGGGCTCGGGGACGAAGGTGCGCTCGGCCGGGCTGGCGAGCAGGGCCAGCGAGAAGTACGGAACGCCGTCGGCGTCCACGTCCTTGAGCGGCGCGACGCGTTCGGCGCCCATGGTGGCGCGCTCGACGTACCAGGCGTCGTCCAGCCGCCCGGCCTCGGCCAGGGCGTCGCGGACGTTCTCGAACGTCCTGCCCAGCTTCAGCACCGCCGCCGAGTCGGTGCCGCGCAGCCGCTCGGCCAGCACCTCGGCGGGCAGCGTGCCGGGCAGTACGGTCAGCACCTCGTCCCGCTCCACCAGCGGCCGCCCCAGTACGGCGGAGGCGGCGCTGACCGAGGTCACGCCCGGCACCACCTCGGTCGGATAGCGGTGGGCCAGCCGCTTGTGCATGTGCATGTAGGAGCCGTAGAACAGCGGGTCGCCCTCGCTCAGCACGACCACGGTCCGGCCCGCGTCCAGGTGGGCGGCCAGCCGTTCGGCGCAGTCGGCGTAGAAGTCGTCCAGCGCGCCCTGGTAGCCGCCGGGGTGGTCGGTGGTCTCCGTGGTCAGCGGGTACAGCAGCAGCTCCTCGATCTGCCCCTCCCGCAGGTACGGCAGCGCGATCGAGCGGGCGATGCTGCGGCCGTGCCTGGCGGCGTGGTACGCGATCACGTCCGCCTCGCCGATCAGCCGGGCCGTCTTGACCGTGACCAGCTCAGGGTCTCCCGGGCCCAGTCCGACCCCGTACATCCGTCCCGTCATCGCCGTCACTCCGTCTCGTTCGCGATGGCGTTGACCGCCGCCGCCGTCATCGCACTGCCGCCGCGGCGCCCGTGCACCACCAGGTATTCCAGGTCGCTGTCCGCCAGGGCCCGCTTGGACTCGGCCGCGCCGATGAAGCCGACCGGCACGCCGAGCACCGCCGCCGGCCTGCCGGCCCCGTCGGCGACCAGTTCGAGCAGCCGGAACAGGGCGGTCGGGGCGTTGCCGATCGCCACCACGGCGCCGTCCAGCCGGTCGCGCCACAGCTCCAGGGCGGCGGCGCTGCGTGTGGTGCCGAGGCGTTCGGCCAGCTCCGGCACGCCTGGCTCGCCCAGAGTGCACACCACGTCGTTGCCGGCGGGCAGCCTGCGCCTGGTGACGCCGGAGGCGACCATCTGCGCGTCGCACAGCACGGGCGCGCCGCGCCGCAGCGCCGCGCGGGCCCGGACGACCACCGAAGGCGACCAGTCCAGGTCGGCGACGAGGTCGGTCATGCCACACGCGTGGATCATCCGCACCGCCACCTGGGCCACATCCGGGGGCATCCCGGTGAGGTCGGCCTCGGCACGGATGGTCGCGAACGAGCGCCGGTAGATCTCGGCGCCGTCGCGCAGGTAGTCGGTCACTGCTGCCTTTCCTCGTATCGGTCGAAGCTGACCGCCATCAAAGCGGCCGTTCCTCGTAGCCGTCGGCGGTGGCCACCATTTGGACCACCCGGCCGCGGGGCAGCCCGCAGCGCCGCTCGCAACCTGCCCAATGCACCGGCGTCGCAGCGGGCGCGTCCAGGGTCGCCACCCACCGCCGTACGTCCTCCTGCACGTCCGCCAGCGACTTGGCGCAGCCGGGACGTCCGGTGCAGGCGCTCACCCCGACCCAGGGCGACGCCGGATCGGTCACCAGCCCGGCCGCGGACAGCTGCCGCACCGCCGTCTCGGCCGCGGCGGGGGACAGGTCCAGCAGGACGACCGTCCGCCACGGCGTCAGCCGTACAGGAACCGCCCCGCCGTCGTCGGCGGTGTCGGCGACAGCGCGTACCTGAGCGGCGGACAGCCGCCCGAGCGGCACCACGGCCTCCAGCGCCACGCGGCCGTCCCGCTGATCGACAGGTCCGGGACGATGGGCCGAGCGGGGAGAGGATGCGTCCAGAGCGGTCGTCGCACGCTCGCCCGCAACGCCGAGGTGGGCGGCGATTCGGGCGGGACCGTCCGCCAACTCCGCGATCCGCCACGCGCCCCGGTCACGATCGGAAAGCCCGCGCTCCCGTTCGTCGAGGAACGCCTCGGCGGCGGCGATCATCTGCCCGACCGCCGCGTCACGAGGCACGACAAGCCCGGTGTCCACGCCCGCCAGCAGCAGTGACACCCAGGCGTCACCGCCCGCCACCGCGCTGTCGGGCAGTGCCGCCCAGGCGTCCCCATCCACTGCCGCAGGCACGAGAGTGACATCGGCGGCCAGCTGCCGCATGTCACCTGTGCCGTCGTCCAGCGCGAACAGGAAGCGCCCCGGCAGCCCGGCCAGCCGGGTCCGCGCGCACAGCGCCAGGTCCAGGGCCTCGACCAGGGGTTGCGTGTCCACCAAACCCGCAGGACCGCGGCCGCCGAGCGGCGAGGCGACGATGTTGCGTACCCGTTCGTGCGCGGCCGAGGGCAGCAGCCCGGCGGCGGCGATCCGTTCGGCGAAGACGGCCGGCGCGCGCAGGCCCCGCACCTGTACGTTCGCCCGCGACGTGAGCTCGACCACCCCGGAGCCCAGCTCCGCCGCGCAGGCCGCCAGCTCGCGGAGCTGGACGCCGGAGACCGCGCCGCCGGGCAGGCGGACCCGGGCCAGCGGGCCGTCGGCGGCCTCGTGCACCTGGAGCGCTCCCGGACAGGCGTCGGGCCGGACCCGTCCGGAAAAGTCGGCTATGGACACGATGAGGATGGTAACGCCACTTCTGGTGGAGGTTGCTCCTGCCGTAGGCTCCTGGGTAGGCGATGGCAAAGGGAGGAAGCCGGTGCGAATCCGGCGCGGTCCCGCCACTGTGACCGGGGAGCGAACCCCACCGCAGGCCACTGCCCGGCAACGGGTGGGAAGGCCGGGGTGAGCGCTGATCCGGGAGCCAGGAGACTCCTGCCGTCGCGACACCCACGACCGGGGCGAGGACCCCGAGGGAGGATCGTGCCGTGCCTGGCGACAGCCATACCGTCCTGCTGCTCTCCACCTCCGACACCGACCTGCTGAGCGCGCGTGCCTGTGGCGCCGCCTACCGTCTGGGCAACCCCGCCCGGCTCGACCCCGACGATCTGCCCGGCCTGCTGGAGGGGGCCGACCTGGTCGTCGTACGGCTGCTCGGCGGTCGCCGAGCCTGGCAGGAGGGGCTCGACGCGCTGCTGGCCGGGCCCCGTCCGGTCGTGGTGCTGGGCGGCGAGCAGGCGCCGGACGCCGAGCTGATGGAGCTGTCCACGGTGAGCGGCGGCGTCTGCGCCGACGCGCACGCGTACCTGGCGCACGGCGGGCCCGCCAACCTGACCGAGCTGCACGCCTTCCTGTCCGACACCGTCCTGCTGACCGGGCGCGGGTTCGCGCCGCCGGCGCCCACGCCGTCCTGGGGGCGGCTGGAGCGCGAGGCACGGTCACACCAGGGGCCCGTGATCGGGGTGCTCTACTACCGGGCGCACCACATGGCGGGCAACACGGCCTTCGTCGAGACGCTCTGCGCCGCCGTCGAGGAGGCGGGCGGGCAGGCGCTGCCGGTGTTCTGCTCCTCGTTGCGCACCGCCGAACCCGAGCTGCTGGAGACCCTGCGGGCCGCCGACGCGCTGGTGGTGACCGTGCTGGCGGCGGGCGGCTCGCGTCCCGCGACGGCGGGTGCGGGCGGGGACGACGAGGCGTGGGACGTGGGCGCGCTGGCCGCGCTCGACGTGCCGATCCTGCAAGGTCTGTGCCTGACCACGTCCAGGAAGGCGTGGGAGGACAACGACGACGGCCTGTCGCCGCTGGACGCCGCCTCGCAGGTGGCCATCCCCGAGTTCGACGGGCGGATCATCACGGTGCCGTTCTCCTTCAAGGAGATCGATCCGGACGGGCTGACCGTCTATGTCGCCGACCCGGAGCGGGCCGCGCGGGTGGCGGGCATCGCCGTACGCCACGGGCTGCTGCGCCACACCCCGCCCGGCGGGCGGCGGCTGGTGGTGATGCTGTCGGCGTACCCGACCAAGCACTCGCGCGTGGGCAACGCCGTCGGCCTGGACACCCCCGCCAGCACCGTACGGCTGCTGGCCCGGCTCGCCGAAGCGGGCTACGACCTGGGCGAGGGCTTCCCCGGCGTGGTCGAGCAGGACGGCGACGCGCTCATCCACGCGCTCATCGCCGCGGGCGGCCAGGATCAGGACTGGCTGACCGAGGAGCACCTGGCGGGCAACCCGGTACGCATCTCCGCCGCCTCCTACGAACGCTGGTACCGCACACTCCCCGCCGGCCTGCGCACCGGGATCGAGCGGCACTGGGGACCCCCGCCCGGCGAGCTGTTCGTCCATGACGGCGACATCGTCCTGGCGGCGCTGCGCGCCGGGAACGTGGTGGTCATGGTCCAGCCGCCACGCGGCTTCGGCGACAACCCGATCGCCATCTACCACGACCCCGACCTGCCGCCCAGCCACCACTACCTGGCCGCCTACCGCTGGCTGTCGGCCGAGTTCGGCGCGCACGCGATGGTGCACGTGGGAAAGCACGGCAACCTGGAATGGCTGCCGGGCAAGTCGGCCGGCATGTCCGCCTCGTGCGGCACCGACGCGGCCATCGGCGACCTGCCGCTGATCTACCCGTTCCTGGTCAACGATCCGGGCGAGGGCACCCAGGCCAAGCGGCGGGCGCACGCGGTGCTGGTGGACCACATGGTGCCGCCGATGGCGCGGGCGGAGACGTACGGCGACATCGCCCGGCTGGAACAGCTCCTGGACGAGCACGCCACCATCGCCGCCATGGACCCGGCCAAGCTCCCGGCGATCCGCGCCCAGATCTGGACACTGATCCAGGCCGCCCGGCTCGACCACGACCTCGGGCTGGCCGATCGGCCGCACGACACCGAGTTCGACGACTTCATCCTGCACGTGGACGGCTGGCTCTGCGAGGTGAAGGACGCGCAGATCCGCGACGGCCTGCACGTGCTCGGCCAGGCGCCGGCCGGGCAGGTCAGGGTGGACCTGGTGCTGGCCATGCTGCGCGCCAGGCAGATGTGGTCGGGCCGCGAGACCCTGCCCGGCTTACGTGAGGCGCTCGGCCTGGCCGAGGACGGCACGGCGGGGCTGGCCGAGGCGGACCGGGCCGAGGCGACCGCTCGTGCCCTGGTCGAGGCGATGGAGGAGCGAGGCTGGGCACCGGAGGCGGCCGAGGAGGTCGCTCGCACGCTGCCCGCCGATCGGCGCGAGCTCGTCACGCGGGTGCTCGCGTTCGCCGCCACGGAGGTGGTCCCGCGCCTGGCCCGGACGACCGACGAGCTCGACCACGTCCTGCACGCCCTCGACGGCGGCTACGTGCCCGCCGGGCCGAGCGGATCGCCGCTGCGCGGCCTGATCAACGTGCTGCCGACCGGCCGTAACTTCTACTCCGTCGATCCCCGGGCGGTGCCCAGCCGCCTGGCCTGGGAGACCGGCCAGGCGATGGCCGAATCACTGCTGGAGCGCTACCGCGCCGACACCGGCGACTGGCCCCGCTCGGTGGGACTGTCCGTCTGGGGCACCAGCGCCATGCGTACGGCCGGCGACGACGTGGCCGAGGTGCTGGCCCTGCTCGGCATCCGCCCCGTATGGGATGAGGCGTCCCGACGGGTCACGAACCTGGAGCCGATCCCGCCGGCCGAGCTGGGCCGGCCGCGCGTCGACGTGACCGTCCGCATCAGCGGCTTCTTCCGCGACGCGTTCCCGCACGTGGTGGCCATGCTGGACGACGCCGTACGGCTGGCCGCCGGGCTGGACGAGCCGCCCGAGCACAACTACGTACGCGCCCACGTGACCGCGACCGGCGGCGAGGAACGCCACGCCACGATGCGCATCTTCGGCTCCGCGCCGGGCGCCTACGGGGCCGGCCTGCTGCCGCTGATCGACAGCCGCAACTGGCGCGACGACGCCGACCTGGCCGAGGTGTACGCGGTCTGGGGCGGCTACGCCTACGGCCGCGACCTCGACGGCGTGGCCGCGCGCCCGCAGATGGAGGACGCCTACCGCAGGATCGCCGTGGCCGCCAAGAACGTCGACACGCGCGAGCACGACATCGCCGACTCCGACGACTACTTCCAGTACCACGGCGGCATGATCGCCACCGTCCGCGCGCTCACCGGCCGGGCCCCGGCCGCGTACGTGGGCGACAGCACCCGCCCCGACGCCGTACGCACCCGCACCCTGTCGGAGGAGACCTCACGGATCTTCCGCGCCAGGGTGGTCAACCCGCGCTGGCTGGCGGCGATGCGGCGGCACGGCTACAAGGGCGCCTTCGAGCTGGCCGCGACCGTGGACTACCTGTTCGGCTACGACGCCACGACGGGCGTGGTGGCGGACTGGATGTACGACAAGCTCGCCGAGACGTACGTGCTGGACCGGGAGAACCAGGAGTTCATGGCCCGGTCCAACCCGTGGGCGTTGCACGGGATCGCCGAACGGCTCCTGGAGGCCGCCGAACGTCGCATGTGGGAGCACCCGGACCCGGAGATTCTGCGCGGTCTGCAGGAGGTCTATCTCAAGACCGAAGGGGACCTGGAGGACGACACGAGCCGGTGAGCGAGGGCCGGCGATCCGGCCCAGTGAAGGTGCAGGTAGGACGCGGTGACCAGCGGGTCGCCGTGTCCGTCCGTGCCGCCACCCCGGTTCCGGAACAGCGGCTCGCCCCCGTGCTCGACGGTGGTCCGGTGGAACTCGTGCCCGTGGAAGCGCTCGCCCGCCCGCGTCAGGGGTGAATCCTTCAGGGCCACGGCGTCCCGGTAGCCGAGCGTGAGCCTGCCGGTCATCCGCGCCCGGCCCGGCACCCGCCCGCACATGCGCCGCCCGTCCAGCTCCTCGCACAGGTAGAGCAGCCCCGCGCACTCGGCGGCGATCGGGCCGCCGAAGGAGGCCACCTGCTCACGCAGCGGCTCGTTGGCGGCCAGCTCGGCGGCGTACACCTCGGGGAAGCCGCCGCCGAGCACCACCGCGGCGGTGCCGTCCGGCAGCTTCTCGTCGCGCAACGGGTCGAAGGTCGCCACGTCGGCGCCGGCCGCGCGCAGCAGCTCAACGTGCTCGGCGTACCCGAACGTGAAGGCCGCCCCGCCCGCCACCGCCACGACGACACCCTCTCCGACGCACGCTCTCTCCTCGACGCCGGCGCTCTCCTTCGCCGGGTCCCATACCGGGCCAGTGAGGGCAGACGCCGTCGCGGGGTCCCATGCCGTGGCGGTGAGCGGGGGCGCCGTCGTCGCCAGCCGCATCAGCCCGTCCAGGTCGCAGGAGCGCGCCACCAGGGCGCCGAGCCGTTCCACGGCCTGTACGGCCTCGGCTTCACGTTCGGCGGCGGGCACCAGACCCAGATGGCGGGAGGGCGTGGAGACGGCGTCGTCACGGCGGATCGCGCCGAGCACCGGCATGCCCGCCGCGTTCAGCGCGGCCCGGCACAGCTCCTCGTGCCGGTCCGAGGCCACCCGGTTGAGTACCACCCCGCCCACCCGTACGCGCGGGTCGAACGTGGCGAACCCGTGCACCACGGCCGCCACCGACCGGCTCTGCCGGGCCGCGTCCACGACCAGCACCACCGGCGCGTCCAGCAGCCGGGCGACGTGCGCGGTGGAGGCGAAGTCGCCGTCGCCCTTGCCGTCGAACAGCCCCATCACGCCCTCGACCACCGCAACGTCGCACCCGGCCGCACCGTGCAGGAACAGCGGCGCCACCCGCTCCTCGCCCACCAGCCACGGATCCAGGTTGCGCCCGGGACGCCCGGCGGCCAGCGCGTGATAGCCCGGATCGATGTAGTCGGGGCCCACCTTGTGCGGCGAGACCGCCAGCCCGCGCGCCCGCAGCGCCGCCATCAGCCCGGTGGCCACGGTCGTTTTGCCGCTGCCCGAGGCAGGCGCGGCGATCACCAGCCGCGGCACTACCACTCGATGCCTTTCTGACCCTTCTGCCCGGCGTCCATGGGATGACGTACCTTGCCCATCTCCGTCACCAGATCGGCGAGTTCGACCAGCCGCTCGGGCGCGTCCCTGCCGGTGATCACCAGGTGCTGGTTGCCCGGCCGCCCGGCGAGCGTCTCCAGCACGTCGTCCAGATCGAGCCACCCCCACTTCAGCGGGTAGGTGAACTCGTCCAGCACGTAGAACCGGTACGTCTCGGCCGCCAGGTCGCGTTTGATCTGCGCCCAGCCCTCGCGGGCGTCGGCCGCGTGATCCTCCTCGGTGCCGGGACGCTGGATCCACGACCAACCCTCGCCCATCTTGTGCCAGGTCACCGAGCCCCCCTCGGCCGTGTCGCCGAGCACCTTGAGCGCCCGTTCCTCACCGATGCGCCACTTGGCCGACTTCACGAACTGGAACACCCCGATCGGCCACCCCTGGTTCCAGGCGCGCAACGCCATCCCGAACGCGGCCGTCGACTTCCCCTTGCCCGGCCCGGTGTGCACGATCAGCAGCGGCCGCGTCCGGCGCTGCCGGGTCGTGAGACCGTCGTCGGGGACGGTGGCGGGCTTCCCTTGCGGCATGATCAGACCGCCTTCCGGTGATCGCGTACGACCGAACTCAGATCGGAGAGCGCGTCGAGCGGGACGAGGCGCGCCCGCAGCCGTGCCGCCAGCCGGACCGCCAGGCCCAGCCGCACCGGGCCGCTCTCGCAGTCCACGACCACGCTCGCCGTGCCGTCCAGCAGGGTGGCGGCCCGTTCCACATCGCCACCCGCCGTCACCCGCCCGTCGGTCACCAGCACCAGCAGCGGCCGCCGTGCGGGGTCGCGCAGCCGCTCCACGCGCAGCACCTCCGCCGCCCGCACGAGCCCGGCCGCCAACGGGGTACGGCCGCCGGTCGGCAGCGAGCGCAGCCGGGCCGCGCCCGCCTCCACCGACGAGGTCGGCGGCAGCGCCAGCACGGCGCCCGCGCCACGGAAGGTGACCAGGCCGACCTTGTCGCGCCGCTGGTAGGCGTCGAGCAGCAGACTGAGCACCGCCGTCTTGACGGCGCTCATCCGTCGGCGAGCCGCCATCGAGCCACTGGCGTCCACCACGAACAGCACGAGGTTGCCCTCGCTGCCCTCACGCACCACCTCGCGCAGGTCGTCCTGGCGCAGCACCAGCCCGGGACCGGTACGCCCGCGCCTCACCTGGTGCGGCGCCGCCGCCAGCACCGTCGCCAGCATGTGGAGATCGCGGACCCGTCCGCCGGGGCGGCGCGAGGCGGTGGCCCGGCCGCGTGTGGTGCGTGAGCGCGAGCGCCGCCCCGCCACGCCCTCGCCGATCCCTGGCACCTGAAGCAACGGCACCCGGTACGGCGCCGCCAGCCCGGCCACTCGGCCCGGCGGCTCCTGCCCATAGATGCTCCCGGCGTCCGGCGACTGCCCGGCATCGGCCAGCTGCTTCGCCGGTCCCTTGCCATCCGGCATCCAGCCGTAATTCGGCATCCAGCCGTCGTTCGGTACGCGGCCGTCGTTCGGTAGGCGGCCATCATCCGGGACGCGGCTGTCATTCATCATCCGGCCGTCGGAGGGACCGGTCGGCTGATCGCGCATCGGCGTTTCGCCGTCACCCGCCGGTGGCGCGGCGCTCGCCGGGCCGCCGTCCTCCCCAGGCCCGGAATGGTCAGCAGGCCCGGAGGCGTCAGGAGGCCCACAGGCGCCAGGATTCCCGCCATCGGGACCCTCCGGACCGTCCGGATCGTCGTCCTCCGACGTGCTTTCCAGCAGCTCGTCGAGCAGCGACTCGTCCAGCCCCGGAGCGTCGAAGGGGTCGCGCCGCCGCCGATGCGGCAGCGACAGGCGGGCCGCCGCCCGTACATCCTCGGTCGTCACCCTCTCGCGCCCATGCCAGGCGGCATGGGCGATGGCGGCGTTCGCCGTGACCAGGTCGGCTCGCAATCCGTCCACCTCGAACGCCGCGCACACCGTCGCGATCTGCCGCAGGCGCGAGTCGGGCAGCCGCACGCCGGACACCCGGCCGCGAGCCCGAGCGATCCTGGCCGCCAGCGCCGATTCCTCGGCCGCCCACCGGGCCGCGAACTTCTCGGCGTCCGCGTCGAAGGCCAGCCGGCGTCGTACCACCTCGGCGCGTTCCACCGGATCCCTGGACGCCTTCACCTCCACCGTCAGCCCGAAGCGGTCCAGCAACTGCGGCCGCAGCTCACCCTCCTCCGGGTTCATGGTCCCGACCAGCAGGAACCGGGCCGGATGCCGGACCGACACCGACTCCCGCTCCACGTAACAGGTCCCCAGGGCCGCCGCGTCCAGCAGGAGGTCGACCAGGTGGTCGTGCAGCAGGTTCACCTCGTCCACGTACAGGACGCCGCGATGCGCGGCCGCCAGCAGGCCCGGCTCGAACGCCTTCACCCCCTCCGTCAGCGCCCGCTCGACGTCGAGCGAGCCGGCCAGACGGTCCTCCGACGCGCCGACCGGCAGCTCCACCAACGCGGCCGGACGGCGAAGCCCTTGGGCGTCCGGCTCGTGCGGGCCGTCCGGGCACTCGGCGTCGGACGTGGCCGGATCGCAGGCGAACCGGCAGCCGGGCACCACGTTCACCGGGGGAAGCTGGGCGGCCAGCGCGCGCACGATGGTGGACTTGGCGGTGCCCTTCTCACCTCGTACCAGCACACCGCCCACCCGGGGCGAGACGGCGTTGAGCACCAGCGCCAGCTTCAGGTCGTCGAGCCCGACGACGGCGCTGAACGGATACGAGACGATCAAGACAGGACCTTCCGTACGTTCAAGACAGGATCTTCCGGTTGACGTGGGCGACCCGCCAGCCGCCTCGCGTGACGGTCAGTTCGGTGACGGACAGCGGCGCGAGATCGAAACGGGCGGCGCGCAGGGGGTCCAGCCCCAGCGCATGGCCGAGGGCCGCCCGGATGGCGCCCGCGTCGCAGACGGCGACCGCCTCGGGCTCCGCGCGTACCGAGTCGAGCCAGCCGGCCACCCGCGCCGCCAGCACGGCCAGGCTCTCCCCGCCGTGCGGCGCCGCGTCCGGATCCGCCAGCCAGCTCGCCAGCGCGTCCGGCTCCTCCCGCGCGACCCGCCCGTACGGCAGGCCGCGCCACCGGCCGTGATCCGCCTCGGCGAGCGCGGCGACCACGCACGCTTCCCGGCCGAGCGCGGCGGCGGTCTGCCGCGCCGCGACACTGGGAGCGACCCACGCCACCGAGCCGCCCGCCACCGAGCCGCCCGCCACCGAGCCGGTCAGCGCCGAGCCGACCGCCATCGAGTCGGCCACCACCGAAGCCAAGCCGTGTGCTCTGGCCAGGCTCGCCGTGTCGGCGTCCTCATCGGCCAGGGGAAAGCAGGCGGTCCGCATCCCCGGCGTGCTGGCGTGCCGGACGAACAGCACGCCGGCTCAGCCCGGCGAGACGGCAGTCGCGGGTACGGCCGCCGCCCGCCGCGCCGCCCTGTCGCTCACCCACCCGAACAGCACACCGAAGGCCGTCCAGAAGACGAGCTGCGTCCCCAGCGACACGAGCCTGAACTGCCACAGCAACGTGGCAGGAAAGCCCTCGGGCACCTCGTCCACGGTCGGCAGCAGCAGCCACGCGGCGACCACCGGGACCAGGTACGCGACCCCTGCCGTGACCCACCGCGCCCATGGCCCGGCGGTCACCCGGCGCGCGGTCGCCACCGCGATCGCGATCGCGGCCAGGCCGACAAGGATCATCACGACATAGAGGGCGGTCCGGCTGTTGATCGTTTCCGGGTCTCCGACAGCCGGCGGATTGGCCGGATATTTCACGAACGGTACGAGGATCACCGCCCCGAACGCCGACCCGGCGGCGGCGAGCGCCAGCCCGCCCTCCGACCGGGGACCGACCCGGCCCCGCAGACCCGCGTACACCAGGGCGAAGACCCCTCCCACGGCCAGCCCGTACAGGCCGGTGGCGAGGAAGAGCCCGGCCTTCTGGCCTGGCCTGCTGACCAGTTCCTCCTCGCCGTGGTCATGGCCAGGTTCCTGCGCGGCGTGCGCCTGTTCCAGTGCGATGGCACTGTCCACCTGCGGTTCCCCGAAGGCGAAGGCGAAGCCGCCCGCGATCAATCCGGCCAGCAGGCCCAGAAGCAGGCCCCTGACCAGCAGGGTGCGTACCATGCCGAGGTCTAGTGGCAGGGCACGCCGAGCAGGTGACGCCCGTCGTGCATGAGTTCGTGCAGGTACGCACCCGTCTGCGAGATGGCGCCGTTGTCCATCAGCACCAGGTAGGCGACCAGCAGCAGTACCGGTACGGCCAGCAACCACAGCCGCAGACGGGGGAACGGAATGACGGTAGGAGCGGACAGGCCACTCATCAGTGCCTCCTCAGGGATGACGCGTCCCAACAAATGAGGTCACGGAGGCCCAAGCGACCTGGCTCCCGGGATCTACGTCCCGGATACAGTGGCGCGTCCGCACCGGCATCTCACCGGATTTCCCTTGGACAACCGTGAAATCTACCGGAACGTATCCTTTCCTCCCGTTCGCGTCAACACATCGAGGAAGGCTGACGTTGGCGGGGTGAAGCGCGCACGGCTGGTCGCGGGTGCCACTCGCGGCGGGATGGAGCGGAGGTTGAAGGCGTATCGGGCAACGGAGTCGGCGATGGCGTCCGTGTCCACGTCCAGCGCCGTGGCGTTGATGTTGGCGATGGTGTCGCACGCCTGGTGGTAGCAGGCGTCGTAGGCGACCCCGGCCGTCCCGCCGAACAGCGCCGCCTCAGCGGCCGTCTTGATCCCCTCGGCGCCGGTGAAGATGCCGCCGGCCGGGATCCCGACCGCGATGAACGGCCCGTAGTCCGAGCGCCCGTCGAAGTCCGTGCCCACCGTGGGCAGGCCGCGGGAGCCGTAGAACGCCGCCAGTTGCTGCTCGATCTCGGCCGAACCGGGCGGACCGGCGGGGGAGCCGACGTTGTCGGAATTGTCGCCGTCGTACAGCTTGTAGGCGTAGTTCGGCGTGGCCACCATGTCGAAGTTCAAGTACACCCGGATGCGGTCCCGCTGCGCCTGCGACAACGACCCGACGTACTGATCGGAACCGAGCAGCCCGATCTCCTCGGCCGCCCAGAAGGCGAAGCGGACCTTGTTCCTGACCGGGTAGAGCGTCATCTCCTCGGCGACCTCCAGGATCGCCGCGCTGCCCGAGCCGTTGTCGTTGATGCCGGGCCCCGCCGTCACGCTGTCGAGGTGCGCGCCCACCATGACGACATTGCGCGGGTCGCCGAAGCGGGTCTCGGCGATCACGTTGTCCGTGCTGCCGAGTACGAGGTTGGCGTCGACCTTGAGGTGTACGGTCGCGCCCGGCGTGCTCGCGAGTTCGTTGCCCACGGCGAAGTCGGCGAACACCATGGGGATCCCGCCCCGCCACTCGCCGATGTCCAGCGGGAACGCGTCAGTACGACCCGGCTGGCCTTCGTTGAAGATGATGAGCCCGGTCGCACCCGCCGCGGCCGCGTTCTGCACCTTCGTGACGAACGGGCAGGTGCCGCGCTGGACGAGCGCGATACGTCCGGCCACGAACCCGGCGAAGTCCGCCGCTTCGCAGCCACTGGTCGAGGTCGGCGTGGGGGTGGGTGGCAGCGTGAGGTCCACGCCCTGGACCGGCGCGGTCACCTCGCCCGACGGGGAGGGCTGGAAGGTGAAGAAGTCCTCGTTCGGTAGGTACGTTTTCGCGCTCGGCGCGGTGAGCGCCAGCGTCGGCGGGGTGTTCTCGGCCCAGCTCTCGACGAAGTTGATCGGCTGCCGCGTGACCTTGTATCCGGCCTTGCGCAGTTTGTTCGCCACGTAGTCGCGGGAGGCGTCGTAGCCGCTGGTGCCGGTCGCGCGGATGCCGCCGTGGGCGGTGGCGATGTCCTGCAGGGCTCGCAGGTGCTTGGCGACGTTCGTCCCCTTGACCTGCTTGACCAGCAGCTTGGCGAAGACGTCGTCCAGGCCGCCGGCGTTGGCGGGCACGGCCATGGCGATGGTCACGGAGAGCGCGGTGACCAGGATGGTGATGACTCTGCGCATTCGGATTCCCCCTGTGGGACAGGAACGGGAAGGCAGACGATCCCCGAGTCTCGCCGAACGCGAACGTAACCCGGCCCCGTAACCGTTGAAAAGACCCCCAGTTGAAAGACCCCCGGCGCCGCGCTTGGTGCGGAGAGAGGGCGGCCCCGCGTGGTACATGGGACCGCCCCAGGTCAGCGGGCCGGCCGGGATGAGCGGGTCAGCGGACGCGGCTGAACGGGACCGCCCAAGGCCGGCGGGCTAGCGGACGCGGACGAAGACGGGTTGGAGTAGAACCACAGGTCCTGCCACGGGCTCTCCTTGCCGTCGGCCGCCGGCTCCATCTCGTCGGTGCTGGTGCCGCGTACCCGCAGGTAGCTGTCGGTCTGCACGTCGCTCAGCGTGTGCCGGATGACGTAGTCCCGGCCCTGCCGACGCCAGTCGCCCGGGCCGAAGCGCGCCACGACCTTGGTGGTGGGGTTGGTGTCGGCGTCCAGGTTGGCGCTCACGCCGCTCACCTGCCCGGTGATGAGGTCGACGCGCCGCACCTCCGGGCGGTCGCCGTTGCCGTTCTTGCCCTCCAGCGGCCGGAACCGGATCTCGACCTCGACGTCGGTGCGGTTGCGCCGGTTGACCACCAGCGTCTCGCCCACGGTGGCCTGGCGGCCCTGGTTGCCGGCGGTGACGTCGAGAGCGGTGATCAGGTCCCCGGTGGTGACGAAGATGCGGCCGTTGCGCAGGGCGTCCATGATGTCGCCGTAGTCCTGGCGGGCCATCACGTACGTCTTGCTGTACTCGCCCGGCCAGAAGTCCGAACCGCCGCGGGTCCAGTGCACGTGCGAGTCGGAGGTGGCCGTGATCCACCAGTGCCGCCCCTCGCCCAGCAGCGAGTCCCACAGGCCGCCGACCCGCGCGGTCATCTGGTCGAAGCCGCCGTAGGTGGGGTGGTTGCCGTACCCGCCGCGGGCGCCGCCGTTCAGCGGGCCGGCCTGGTGCCCGGGGGCGCCCTCGAAGCCCACGTACACGTCGGGGGCGGTGTTGTTGCCGTTGCGGAACTCGAGCGGAGTGTCCTGCCCCCACACGCCGAGCCCGGTCGCCGACCGCGCCGCGTGGTGCGCGATCACCAGCGGCTTCTGCCGCATGTCGTGGGCGGCCTTGAGGAACTCCACCATCACCGCGGCCTGACGTCTTGCGGAGGCGCCGGCAGGAGAGGCCACTACCGGGTCCTGTTTCGGCCGATCGGTATAGTCGAGGGGAACCTCCCCGGGGGAGGTCGCGGTGGTGGGGCCCACCGCCTCGCCGCCGATCCGGTGGCGGGTAACCGTGGCACCCAGCCGCCAACGGTCCCTACCAGAGGTTGTTTTGTGCTGCTGGTAGGAGGATCTTCATGTCCCGTCCCGAAACGGAGCGTCCCGTGGACGCCGATGTCGACCTGCGCGTGGCCGCCCAGCGTGCCGAGCTGCGCCGGGCTCCGTGGGCGACGCTGGGGGTGATCGCGCTCGGCGGCGCGGCGGGTGCGCTGGCCCGCTACGGCCTGGGCGTGGCCTTTCCGCGCCAGGCCGGGGCCTTTCCGTGGACGACGCTGGCCGTCAACACCGTCGGGTGTCTGCTGATCGGGGTGCTCATGGTGGCCATCACCGAGGTCTGGTCCGCGCCCGGATGGGTGCGCCCGCTGCTGGGCGTCGGCGTGCTGGGCGGGTTCACCACCTTCTCCACGTACATCCTGGAGACCAGCCAGTTGCTGGCGGGCGACGCGGCTCGCATGGCGCTGGCGTACCTGGCGCTGACCCCCCTGCTGGCCTTGACCGCGGTATGGGCGGGCAGCGCGGCAGCCCGCTGGTGCGTCGGAAAGAGCAGGCGGGCATGAAACTGGCCGGAGCGGCGCTACGGCTGACCATCTACGTCGGCGACACCGACACCTGGCACCACAAGCCGCTTTATCACGAGATCGTCCATCGCGCGCATGCGGCCGGGCTGGCCGGCGCGAGCGTGTTTCGCGGCATGGAGGGCTACGGGGCCTCGAACCACATTCACACCTCGCGCATCCTGTCGCTGTCGGGGGACTTGCCGGTGTCGGTCGTCATCGTCGACGCCGCCGAACGGATCCGGGCCTTCCTGCCGCAGCTGGACGAGCTGATCTCTGAGGGGCTGGTCATCTTGGACGAGGTCGAGGTGATCCGCTATGTCGGCCGCCCCAGCAGCGGGCCGGCCCAGTGAGCGGCGGCCCGCTGACAGTGGCGCTGGTCGTTCTCGGCGGGGCGATCGGCGCGCCGCTGCGTTACCTGGCCGACCGGTTCGTCCAGGCGCGCCACGATTCCCTGTTCCCGTGGGGCACCTTCACCGTCAACCTGGCCGGCTCGGCGCTGCTGGGCTTCCTGGCCGGACTGCCCGCCGACGGCGCGGTGATGGCCTTCGCCGGCGCCGGGTTCTGTGGCGCGCTGACCACCTACTCGACCTTCAGCTATGAGACCCTGCGGCTGGCCCAGGATGGCGCTCGCTTCGTCGCCTGGGCCAATGTGGTGGCCAGCGTGGCCGGCGGCCTGGGCGCGGGCGTGTTCGGCTTCGCGCTGGCCCATGCCGTAACGGGCTGAGCCCGGTGGTGATCGATGCCGTGTACGCGTCGGCCTCGGATGCGGCGTTCGTGCCGACGTCGGTGATCGACGGCACGTTCGCGCTGACGTCGGTGATCGATGCCAGGTTCGCGCTGACGCTTGCCGCCGCGTGCGCGGCGGCGTTCGTGCTGGCGGTGGTCTCGGCGGTGGCCGGGTTCGGTGGTGGGGTGCTGTTGCTGCCGGTCTTCACCGCGTTGTTCGGGTTACGCGTGGCGGTGCCGATGCTGACGCTGGCCCAACTGGCCAGCAACGGCTCCCGCGTCGTGTTCAATCGGCGTGAGCTGCGCTGGTCGCTGGTGGGCTGGTTCGCCCTCGGCGCCGTCCCGCTGGCCGTGGCCGGCGGCCTGCTGCTGGCGCACGCTCCGCTGGGGCCGCTCAAGCGGCTGTTGGGCATCTTCCTACTGGTCGTGGTCGCCTGGCGGCGCCTGCGTCCCCATCCCCGCTCGCCGGCCGCCCCGGCCTTCGCGGCGGTCGGG
Source organism: Nonomuraea sp. NPDC048901 (assembly GCF_040649695.1). Lineage (NCBI taxonomy): Bacteria > Bacillati > Actinomycetota > Actinomycetes > Streptosporangiales > Streptosporangiaceae > Nonomuraea > Nonomuraea sp. NPDC048901. The sequence goes on from NZ_JBEZFW010000033.1 coordinate 31,758, forward strand.
GCGGCCTCCGGTCTCGGCTCGGCGCTGCTGGGCTCGGTCGGACCGCTCACCGCGCCGTTCTTCCTGGCGTACGGCCTGACGCGAGCCGCCTATATCGGCACTGAAGCGGCCAGCGCCCTGGTCATGCACCTGGCCAAGATCGCCGCTTATGGTGCCGGAGATCTGCTCGGCTGGCGCGTGCTGACCTACGGCGCGGCCCTGACCCCGGCCACGCTGGCCGGCGCCTGGCTGGGCAAGAAGATCGTCGCCCGGGTCAGCGACGGGGTGTTCGTCGTGGCGGTGGAGGTCGGGCTGGTGGTGGCCGGCGTGTTGTTGCTGATCGGTCTCTGACCCGGGCGGATTCCCGTGGTGGCCGCTTTCAACGGCCGGTGTGGGCTTGGCCGCGAATAACCGCGAATGGCGGCGGTGACGCGACTCGGCGATCAGGGAGAGCCAGCCATGACGCCGGAGCTATTCGTTGCTGTTGATTGTTACGGATGTAACATGGGCGCGTGACGGAGAGCGCGGACGAGCAGGGCTGGTTGTTGATCAGCGTGTCCACGGCGGGAGCCGCCCCCACGCTGCGGGTGCAGGTGTGGCGCAAGCTGCGCTCGCTGGGCGCGCTGTATCTGCAGCAGTCGGTGTGTCTGCTGCCCGAACGTGAGCAGACCCTGCGGCAGGTACGCCGCTTGCTCGACCGGGTGCGTCAGCAGGGCGGCACCGGCCGCCTCCTGCACGTGGCGATGACCGATCAGGCCGAGGAGCGGCAGGTCATCGGCGAATTCAACGCCGCCCGAGACGCCGAGTACGCCGAGGTGCTGGAGCGCCTGCCGGCCTTCCGGCAGGAACTGGCGCGCGAGCGGGAGCGCGGCAGGGCCACCTACGCCGAGGTCGAGGAGTCGGAGGCCGACCTGGAGCGCTTCCGCTCCTGGCTGGCCAAGATCGCCGCCCGCGACTATTTCGCCGCTCCGGCCGGCGCGGCGGCGCGAGCCGGGGTCGAGGAGGCCGCAGCCGACCTGGCCGCCTTCGAGCAGGACGCGCTCGCGGCCGAGTCCCCGGCCACGGAGAGCGGTCTCACTGTGCCGGCGCGGGTTGCGGCCGAAGTGCCCGCCACCGAGAGCGGTCTCCCCGTGACGGAGAACGGAACGGGGGAGCGGGCATGACCGGCTGGTGGGGATGGGATCTGCTGATCGGGGTCGCCGTCGCGCTGCTGGTCACCTGGCTGGCGCTGATCGCGGCGCTGGCAGTCCTCCGGCCGCGCGGCGGGCTGCTGCGCGAGGCGTTGCGGCTGCTGCCCGACGTGCTGCGGCTGGTGCGCCGCCTGGCCGCCGACCGCGAGCTGCCACGTGGGGTGCGGGTACGTCTGGGGCTGCTGCTCGCTTACCTGGCCATGCCTCTCGACCTTGTGCCCGACTTCATCCCGGTCCTGGGCTACGCCGACGACGCGATCATCGTCACGGCGGTGCTGCGCTCGGTGGTCCGCCGCGCCGGGCTGCAGGCTGTGCGCCGCCACTGGCCCGGCACCGAGGACGGATTCACCGCGCTGTGCCGCCTGACCGGCCTGGCCGAGCGCGGCTCGGCGTCCTGAGTCTCGCTGAGAGCGGGTGGCATCCTGCCGACCGCTGGCCAGCTTTGTGGCATCTTGCCGACTGCCGGTCAGCGGGTATGGGCAGCACTCTTCTGTCCCGCAGGCTGCGTGCTCGTCATCGGGTATGGTCGGCGCGGTTCCACCAGAGGGCGGTCGTGACGGCTCCGGCCGCGCCGGTGGCCGTGACCAGGAGCAGTCCGGCGAGGCCAGGCGGGTCCTGGCCGGGGTCGGCGATGCGGGCGTACAGGGCGGGCACCGACCAGGGGAAGGCGGCGCCATAACCGAGCGCGGCGATCACCTGAGCGGTGAAGACGATGGCGAGCAGGACGCCGACGGCGGCCAGGTAGCCGCGGCCGACGCTGGCGGCCAGGGCCAGTGGCGTGGTGGTCAGCGCGGCCAGCGCGGCCGCGGCCACGACGCGTGCGACGCCGTCTCCCACGGTCGGCCCTGACCAGCCGGGCAGGGCGAGCAAGGTGCCGATCAGCAGACCGAGCCCGGCGAGTAGCAAGGCCAGCAGCAGTGCCCAGTGCGCGGCGATGGTGAACTTGGCGGCCACAATGGCGGTGCGGGAGGTGGGCAGGGCCAGCAGGTCGGTGGCGGTGTGGTCGCTGAACTCGCGGCCGAACAGCCAGATCGCGATCATCCCGTAGAGGCCCAGGCCGCCCACCGCGACGGCCTGGGCGAGCAGGGCGAGATAGCCGGACCAGTCGGCGCCGGCGCCGGACAGCTGGGCCTTGGCGCCGAGCAGGCCGAACGCCCGGGCGCGGGCGGGGTCGGCCAGGATGAACATGAACATCCGTCGGCGCGGAGCACCGCGCAGGCGGCGTGGTCGTCGCGGGTGGCCAGGCGCAGGTGGCGGCGGCGGTGCCGGTCCAGGTGGTCGGCGTCGTGCTCGCCGATCAGGCGGCCGTGGTGCAGGATGCCGATGCGGGTGGCCAGGCGGGCGACCTCGGCCAGCAGGTGGCTGGACAGGAACACGGTGGTGCCGTGCTGGTGGGCAGTCGAGACCGACCACGGGGAAGGCGGCGAGCCGGTCGTGGGCGTGCACTGGGCACATCCTTCGGGGTTCCGCACCGCCTGAAGCGCGGCATCACGGGTCCGCGGTCGTGTTCAGGCCGTCCAGGAGCAGGTCGAGGCCGGTGATGAACTGGTCGCGGTCGTCGTGCTCGCGCAGGTCCGTGGTGGTGCGCGTCAGGAAGGGGTAGTCGGCGGGGTCGAGTTCTGCCCAGCTTTCGGCGGTCTGCGCGAGGTAGGCGTCGCGGCTGGTGGCCGCGTCGAGGGTGGCGCGTGGGGTGATGATCTGGGCGCTGACGCCGGTGATGTAGTAGGAGATCGCGGTGGAGACCGCGAAATGCCGTTCGGCGGGCAGCCCGGTCCGTGCGACAAGGGTGCCGATGCGGTCGAGCAGGCGCAGAGCGTTCGCCAGCGTGGCCGGCGCGGTGACGTGGGAGGCCGCCCAAGGGTGCCGATCAAGGGCGTCGAAGACGGCGATGGCGAGCGCGCGCAGCCCGGCGCCGGCGCCTTCCTCGAGGCGCGGAACCGCGGCGAAGGCGTGGCCGAGCACCTGGTCGGCGGCCAGGGCGACGAGCTCGTCCTTGTTCGTCATGTGCCAGTAGAGCGCGCCGGGTCCGGTGTTCAGCTGTTTGGCCAGCAGCCGGAAGGTGAGTCCTCGCTCGCCGTGCTCGTCCAGCAGCGCGACGGCCGCGTCGACGATCACCTCTCGCGAAAGGGCGCCGGCGCGTCCCCCGGTGGGTGCTCTTCCGCGGGTCCGTGGCATGACCTCATTTTGACACATCCTGGATCGGCGTTCCATATTACTTATGGAACGCCGATCCATATTGGTGTCCGGGCAGCCGCCCGGCGCTCCGCCCGTACGGGAACGAGGAAGCCCCATGAACACCAGCCACCACCCGATCGCCATCGTCGGCGCCGGCCTCGGCGGCTTGACCCTCGCCCGGGTCCTGCACGTCCACGGCATCCCCGCGACGGTCTACGAGGCCGACCCCTCGGCGAAGTCCCGTACGCAGGGCGGCCAGCTCGACATCCACGAGGACGACGGGCAGCGCGCGCTCGCCGACGCCGGTCTCACCGCCGAGTTCCGCGCGATCATCCACGAGGGCGCTGAGGCGCTGCGCGTGCTCGACCAGCACGGCAAGCCGCTGTTCGAGGCCCCCGACGACGGCATGGCGCGGCGTCCCGAAGTGCTTCGCGGAGACCTGCGCCGGATCCTGCTCGACTCCCTGCCCGGCCAGACGGTCCAGTGGGGGCGCAAGGTCACCGGTGTCCGGCCCCTCGGCGACGGCCGGCACGAGCTGACCTTCGCCGACGGCGCGAGCGTGACCAGCGGCCTGCTCGTGGGTGCCGACGGCGCCTGGTCGAAGATCCGCCCACTGCTGTCCGACGCCGAGCCCGAGTACACGGGCACGACGTTCATCGACACCTACCTGTACGACGCCGACGAGCGGCACCCCGCGACGGCCCAGGCGGTCGGCGCCGGCGCGATGTACGCGCTGACCCCGGGAAAGGGGATCATCGCGCACCGCGAGGCGGGGAACATCCTGCACACCTACGTCGAGCTGAACCGCCCCGCCGAGTGGATCGCCGACCTCGACTTCACCGATGCCGCCGCCGTGACCGCTCGGGTCGCGGCCGAGTTCGACGGGTGGGCACCGGAACTCACCGCGCTGATCACCGACGGCGAGACCGCTCCGGTCGCGCGCATGATCCACACACTCCCGGACGGACACCGATGGGATCGCGTGCCCGGCGTGACGCTCCTCGGCGATGCCGCGCACCTGATGCCGCCGTCAGGCGACGGCGCGAACCTGGCGATGTTCGACGGCGCCGAACTCGCCAAGGCGATCGCCGCACACCCCGGCGACATCGAAGCGGCACTCACCGCCTACGAGAAGGAGCTGTTCCCGCGTACCGAGGCCTTCTACGCCGACGCCCACGAGATGCTGGACCTCTGCCTCGGCGACCGCGCACCGTTCGGACTCATCGACCTCATCAACGGTGATTCCCAGGGGCAGCCCTGAGCCACAGCGCCGATCACGGGGTGAAGGCCGCGGCGGCCGCGTGATCCTGCGCGAGCCTGTCCTGCTCAGCCGTCCACCCGGTCGCCGCGCGCAGCTGGTCGAACTCCTGGGACAGGGTGGTCCCCGAGGTGGTGCGCGCGTCGGTGCTGATGGTGACGGCCAGCCCGTCGGCCAGGAGCCGGGGCGCGGGATGCGCCTGGAGGCTGGAGACCGCGCCGGTGAGCACATTGCTCGTCGGGCACATCTCCAAGGCGATACCGTCGCGCCGCAGCCGCTCGAGGAGCGCGTGCTCGCCGACGCACCTGACGCCATGGCCGATCCGGCGCGCGCCGAGCACGTCGATCGCCTCCCACATGCTGTCAGCGCCCGCCGCCTCACCGGCATGGACCGTACAGGGGAGCCCCGCCCCGTGGGCGAGATCGAAGGCGGCCCGGTGCGGGGTCGCGGGGTGCAGCCGCTCATCGCCCGCGAGATCGAGTCCGGCCACCTTGTCGCGGTGCCGCAGCGCCGTCTCGGCGACGGCGAGGCTCTCCTCGGGCGTCTGGTGCCGCAGGCAGCACAACAGCAGCCCGGTGCGTACGCCGGTGGCCTGCCGCCCCGCCGCCAGCCCCTCGGAGACCGCTTGGACCGCCTCGTCCAGAGTCATGCCGCGATGGCCGTGCAACTGCGGGGCGAAACGCGCCTCGCCGTAGACCACCCCATCGGCGCTCCAGTCTTCGACCAGCTCGCGGGCGGCCCGGTGAAGGGCGTCGGGGGTCTGCAGTACGCATAGCGGCAGGTCGATGTAGGTGAGGAAGTGGGCCAGGCTGCCGCAGGAGGCGGGTGCCGTGACCAGTTGCTCGACGGGGGCGGTCAAGGCGATGCCCTGGTGGTGTGCCAGGTCGGCGACAGTGCCGGGGCGTACCGATCCGTCGAGATGACAGTGCAGTTCGTGACGCGGTACGGAAGCGGCGGTCATTGGTGCTCTCTCACGTCATGTCGGCTTTGGCGGATTCCGGCGCAGGTGGTGAACAGCAGGTCCTTGAAACCGGCTTCATTGACCCGGCGGACCAGCGTCAGATTGGGCGGCGGGGCGGAGCGGCGGCGGTCGATGATCAGCTGGCCGCGGGTCTCGTCGCCGAGGGCGATGTCCACATGGGCCCGCTCCTGTTCGGTGATCAGTTCGGGCCGGAGTGCCACGGCCATGGCGACGGGGTCGGGGAGGTCATAGCCGGCCAGGCCGGTGACGTCGCGGGCCCAGTCGGCGAGAGTACGGTTCACGCGGTGGGCGAAGGTGGCCATCGGAGTACCGAGCCGCTCCAGCCGGGACTGGTCCGCGGGCGTCATGACGGCGTCCCGGCGGGAGACGTCCCAGCCGATCCAGGTCACCTTGTCGGGCGTGGCGCTCTCCAACACCACCCGGGCCGCCTCGGGGTCGGCCCAGGCGTTGAACTCGGCGGTGGCCGTGATGTTGCCGCTCAGGTCCGCGGCGCCGGCCATGCAGTACACATGCCGGTAGCGGGTCAGCAGATCGCGGTCGCGGACCAGCGCGGCCGCGAGATTGGTGAGCGGGCCGAGCGTGACCAGCGTCAACTCGCCCGGATGACCGCGCGGGGAGGACAGCAGGACCTCGACGGCGTGCCGCTCCTCGGCCGGCCGCAGGGGGTCGGGTAAGCCGATGTCGCCCATCCCGTCCTGGCCGTGCACCTGCTGGGCGGTGGACAGCGGACGTGTCATCGGGCGTTCGCATCCCGGATGGACGGGGATGTCGACGCGCCCGGCCACTTGCAGGGAAAAGAGCGCGTTGCGGGTCCCCGTCGCCAGGGGTACGTTGCCCGCCACCGTGGTCACGGCGCGGATGTCGCCCAGACCGCCGGCGGCGGCCAGCAGCAGCGCCACCGCGTCGTCCGACCCGGTGTCGGTGTCGATGATCAAGGGAAGAGCCGACACTGCTCACCTTTCATCTAATCGGTTAGACCACGCTATCTAATCGATTAGCTGGCAGAATGTAAACCGCCATGACGAAACGCGCAGACAAGCCCATCACGCTCGCCGATGTGGCCCGCCGGGCGGGGACCTCCACGGCGGTGGTCAGCTATGTGATCAACGACGGTCCGCGTCCCGTCGCCGCCGCGACGCGCGAACGCGTCCTGGCGGCCGCGGCCGAGCTGCGCTACCGGCCCAACCGCATCGCCCGGGCACTGCGCTCGCGTACGACGGGCGTGGTCGGCCTGGTGCTGGCCGACGCGTCCAATCCCTACTTCGGCGCCCTGGCCAGACACATCGAGCAAGAGCTTGAGAAGCGCGACCGCCTCACGCTGGTCGGCAACGCCGGATACTCCGCGGAGCGCCAGCGGCATCTCACCGAACGGTTCCTGGCCGCCCAGGTCGACGGGCTGGTGATCGTCGCCGCGGACGGCGGGGGAGATGTGGCGGCCCAGGCTGAAGCGGCAGGCGTACCGGCCGTGTACGTCCATCACGGGCACCCCGGCGGGCACGGACAGGTGGTGGCGGCCGACAACCAGGCCGCCGTGCGCGAAGCCGTCGGACACCTGCGCCGGCACGGGCACCGGAGCCTCGCCTTCCTGGCCGGCCCCACCGACGATGGGCCCGTGGGAGTGCGCCGCGAGGCATGGGCCGCGGCCGTGACCGGCGATCCGGACGCCGTACTCCTGCGCTGCGACTACTCACGCGGCGCCGCGGACGCCTTGACCCGCCACCTCATCGCCGAAGGGACCATGCCGCGCGCCTTGATCACCGCCACGGACGAGCACGCCATCGGGGTCCTGTCCGGGGCGTGGGCCCGCGGGCTTGCGGTCCCCGACCGGCTGGCGCTGATCAGCCTCGACGGTACGCCGGAGAGCGCCCACACCGCTCCGGCGCTGACCGTCACCGAACAGCCGTTGCGGGCCATGGCGGAGCAGGCCGTCGAGCTGCTGTTCGGCGATATTTCCGGGGCGCTTGCCGCACATGCCCCTTTGGTCGTCAGGCGCAGCTGCGGCTGTGCGGCTTGATGATCTCGTCCAACACGCTGAAATTTCTTACGCTGGGCGTGTGCCCGACGATGATGGAACTCGGCCCGCCCGCGTCGAGGACGTGCATGAACTGGCCCTGGCCATGCCGCACGTCACCGTCGTACACGGGACCGGCGGCAATCCGGTCTACCAGGTAGGCGGGAAGTCGTTCATTTTCTTCCGCAACCCACGGCCTGATGCGGTCGACCCCGAAACCGGGCAGCGCTATTCGGATGTGATCGTCTTCTGGGTCGAGTCCGAGGCGGACAAGCAGGCGCTGGTGCAGGACGAGGCGTCGCAGTTCTTCACCACCCCGCACTTCGACGGTCACCCGTCGGTACTCCTGCGGGCCGGCCGGATCGGTGAGCTCACCCGGAACGAGTTGGCCGAGGTGGTCCAGGACGCGTGGCTGTCCCGTGCGTCAGGGCGCAGAGCGGCAGCCTGGCTGAGCGCGCATCCTCCGGCGTGATCACACTTTCCCTGGGGAAGCTTGCTTACGGGTCCGGGCGTCCCCATGCTCCGGCTCGACGGTTCATTCAATTAATTGATTGAGTAGTATGTGCGGCATGCCGCCAAAGGAACGGCATGCTCACCGAGGATCAGGGGAGGCCCCACATCATGGTCACGGTTGTTTTCGGCGCCCGGGGGAGTGTCGGCCGCCATGTCGCCGCGGGTCTGACCGCTTTGGGCAAGCAGGTCCGGCTGACGAGCAGGACGCCGGACAGCTCCCACATTGCGGCGGATCTGGACGCGCCGGAAACGTTGCCCGCCGCGCTGGAAGGCGCCTCGCAGGTCTTCCTCTATGCCAAGCCCGCGGGCATCGCCGGTTTCGTGACGGCTGCCCTTACGGCGGGGGTGCGGCACGTGGTGTTGCTCTCGTCCGGGGCGGTCGTGCAGCCCGGCGCTGACCGCAATCCGATCGCGCGGGACCATCGCATCGTGGAGTCGGCCCTGGAGGAGTCCGGGCTGTCCTGGACCTTCCTGCGGCCGGGGATGTTCGCGACCAACGCCCGATGGTGGTGGACGCGGGCGATCAAGGGTGGGGAGGCGGTGCGACTGCCGTACCCGGAGGCGATGACGGCTCCCGTCAGCGAGCGGGACATGGCCGCGCTCGCGGTGACGGCGCTGACCGAGCGCGGGCACGGGCGGCAGGCGTACACGTTGTACGGGCCGCAGGCGCTCACCCTGCGCGAGCAGGTCGGGCACATCGGCGCGGCCATCGGCAGGGAGATCCCGATCGAGGTGGTCACACCCGAACAGGCGCGGGCCGACCTGGGCAGGACGATGCCCGCGATGGGAGTGGAGGCGATCATGGGCGCGTGGGCGGCCGGCGCCGAGACCGTCCCGGAGACCTCCGTCATCGTCGAGAAACTCACCGGACGCCCCGCCCAGACCTTCGCGGAATGGGCGCGGGACCACGCCGCCGACTTCCGCTGACCACCTTCAGGCCGGTCCTGCTCTGACAGGTCTCGCAGGACCGGGAGCCTTCGCCGTCGCAAGGTGCATGATCGCTGGGCGGCTGGGCAGGTGCACGCTCGTGCAAGATGAGGGGTTGGTGTTACTCGCGGCCTGGGGGCAATTCCTGGTGCTGCTGGTGCTGCTGGGTTATTTCCTCCTGCGGCGCCGTTCATGACGGGCTCGAAGCGCGTCGCGCCGATCCTGGCTGTGCTGCTGCTGAGCGGGTGTGCGAGCCCGGCCTGGGATGACCACGACTACGGGCTGAAGGCCGCCCAGTCGGCGCAGTCGGCCGCCTCAAGCCTGGAGATCGTACGGCTGGCCGTACGCCATGAGGACCGCCTGACCACGCCCTACCTCAAGACGTTGTTCACCGAGACGGTCAAGGATCTGGGCAGCGTCAACAGCCAGTTCGGCGGGGTGCAGCCGCCGTCCCCCGCCGCCGACGAGGTGCGCGGGCGGCTGCTCGACCTCACCGGCGAGGCCGAGGACCAGGTGGCGTCGCTGCTCATCCAGGTCAGGCGGGACGGGATCAAGGACCCGGCGGCGGCCGCAAAGGATCTTGAAGAGGTCGCCGTGAAGCTGCGGGCCTTCGAGGAGGCACATCGGTGAAGAAGCTCTTCGCGGTGACGCTGGGCATCCTCACCGCCTTCGGGGGGTTCGTCGACATCGGGGACCTGGTCGCGAACTCACTGGTCGGCGCCAGGTTCGGGATGTCGCTCGCCTGGGTGGTCGTGGTCGGCGTCATCGGGATCTGCCTGTTCGCCGAGATGTCGGGCCGGATCGCGGCCGTCTCGGGGCGGCCGGTGTTCGACCTGGTCAGGGAGCGGATGGGGCCACGGGCCGGCCTGGTCAACCTGGGGGCGTCGTTTTTCATCAACGTCCTCACCCTGGCCGCCGAGATCGGCGGCGCGTCACTGGCTCTGGAGCTGGCCACCGGGATCAACTACCTGCTGTGGGTGCCGGGCGTCGCGCTGGTGGCGTGGCTGGTGATGTGGCGGGTCAAGTTCGAGACGATGGAGCGGATCTTCGGGCTGGCCGGGCTGGCGCTGGTGGCGTTCGCGGTGGCGCTGTGGCAGCTCGGGCCCGACTGGCACGAGCTGGGCCGCCAGCTCACCCGGCCGCCGGCCGACGAGGGCGCGCCGACGTACTGGTACTACGCGATCGCCCTGCTCGGCGGTGCGATGACGCCGTATGAGGTGTTCTTCTTCTCCTCCGGCGGGGTCGAGGAGAAGTGGACCCGCAAGGACCTGATCACCTCACGGGCCAACGTGTTCGTCGGCTTCCCGCTGGGCGGATTCCTGTCGCTGGCCATCGCGGGCTGCGCGGCGGTGGTGTTCTTCCCGGTGAAGGCGGAGGTCGACACGCTCGGCCAGATGCTGCTGCCCGCCGGGATCGGGCTGGGGCAGCTCGGCCTGGCCGCGGTGATCTTCGGGGTGTTCGCGGCGACGTTCGGCGCGACGCTGGAGACCGCGCTGTCGTCGGGCTACACCATCAGCCAGTACTTCGGCTGGCAGTGGGGCAAGCTGGTCCGCCCCCGCGACGCCGCGCGCTTCCACTCCGTGGTGCTGGCGGGGGTCGTCATCGCGACCGCGCTGATCCTGACGACCATCGATCCGATCATGGTCACTGAGTACTCGCTGGTCTTCTCGGCGGCGGCACTTCCCCTGACGTACCTGCCGGTGCTCATGATCGCCAACGATCCCGACTACATGGGCGGCCAGGTCAACGGCCGGTTCAGCAACGCACTCGGGACCGCGTACATGATCCTTCTGCTCGTGGTGGCCGTGGCGGCCGTCCCGCTGATGATCGCGACGAAGGCGGGGCAATGAGGGCCAGGGAACTGCACGCGAACCTGCACCTGCTCGACCGGCAGGTGATCAGCGCTGACGACGGGCGCCCGGTGTGCAAGATCGACGACCTGGAGCTGACCTTCGACGAGGAGGGGTGCCCTTACCTCGTGTCGATCCTGACCGGCCCGCTCGCGCTGGGCCCGCGCCTCGGCGGCCTCGCCGGCCGCCTGATGGTGGCGGTCACCGAACTGTTCCGCCCCGAAGAGGATCCGGGCCCGCAGCGCCTCCCCATGCGCCTGGTATCCGACATCAACAGCGCTGTCACGGTGGGCGGTACGCCTCAGGAGGCGGCTCTCGAACACTGGGCCCGGGTCAACCTCATCGCCCCGCTGCCGGGCAGCGGCGCCGAGCCGGTCGCCCGCGACCGGCGCCCGGCCAGGATCGGCGAGGTCACGGGCGAGCTGCGGATGAGCGCCCTGCTCGGCCGCCGCGTCCTCGACGCCGACGGCAGGCCGGTCGGGCAGGTGGCCGATGTACGGCTCCGCCAGGACGGGCCGATGCTCGACGACGTGCAGCACGCTTTTCGCGTCGCCGGCCTCATCGTGGTCCCTCGTCACACCGGCCGACTGTTCGGCTACGAACGCGGCCCGCACGGACCCGGCCCAGCACTCGTCCGGGCCCTCGTCAGAGGACTGCACCGCGACAGCCGCTACGTCACCTGGGAGCAGGTGGACACCCTCGGCGAGGACGTGCGGCTCAACGCCGAGGTGGACGCGCTCTTGCCGCTCTCCGACCTCTACCGGCCGATCTCAGCAGACGAGGGGCAGGAGAGCGGTCCGACATCATGAATGCCTCGTCGGCCACACTGAGTACATGCGATATGTCGGCCGGGTGCCCGCCCCGCCACTCGACCGGTTCATCGACGACATCTACTGTCTGACCGGGGTGCCACGCATTGCTGGCGCCGGTCACCACCGCGACCTTGCCCTGAAGTTTCTAGTCCATGGCATCCCTTTCTGCGGCACAGCCGCAGCGTTGACCGGTGATGGCGATCAAGGCTACGGATCGCTCTCAGCTCGTGTGTAGGTCGTTCCTGGTGAGCCAGGTCAGGCAGGCGTCGGCGACCTCACGCCAGCCATGGTCGATGGTCAGGGAGTGGCCGCGGTCGGGGAACTCCTGGAAGTCGGTGATCGCGGTGGAGTCCCGGTACTGCTTGAGGGTCGCCTTGGTGACGGTCTCGGGGACGGTGTGGTCCTTGCCGCCGGCGATCAGGAGCAGCGGTCCCCGGGCGTTGTTGCCGGTGTCGACCTTGGCGGGTGAGTGGGGGGAGACGTTGGCGACGGCGGCCTCGAACAGCGGCTTGCCCGGCGCGGGGATGGTCCAGCGTTCGTACAGGTCGGCGGCCTCCTGAGCCGGGATGGCGTTGCCGAATGCGTAGGTGAACTGGTCGAGGGTGAGGGAGACGGCCCGGTGCTTGTTGGCCGGGTTCTTGAACACCGGCAGGGTCGAGCGCAGCGCCGACAGCGGCAGCGGCAGCACGCCCTTGATCTGTGCGGCGTCGATCGCGATCGCGGCTCTGGCCAGGTCCTGCCCGAGCAGCTTCTCGGCGATCATGCCACCGAAGGAGTGGCCGATCAGGATCGGCTTGACCTCCAGAGCGTTGATGATCTCCGTGTAGTGGGCGACGACGTCGTCGATGCCATGGTCGGCGATAGCGTCGGGGTCCTTGCGGGACTGTTCGACGCTTTCGCTGTCGCCCGGCCAGCCGGGGGCCATCGCGTCGTAGCCGGCGGCCGTGAACAACTCGATCCAGGAGGACCAGGAGGTGGCGTGCAGCCACAGGCCGTGAATGAAGATGACGGGAGTGGTCGGTGCGGTCATCGGTTGCTCCTCTATGCCGGATGGGGGTGCTTGACCGCCTGGGTCGCGGTCGCGGCGGTGCGGATGTGGTCGGCCACGGCTGCCGGTTGCGACAGCGCGATCGCGTGTGAGGCATCGACCTCGATGGTGTCGGCCCCGGCGCGCTTGGCCATGAAACGCTGGGCGGCGGGATGGATCGCCTGGTCGGCGGTCGCCACGACGTACCAGGACGGCAGGCTCTTCCAGCTCGCGGAGGGAGAGCTCTGCTCGAACGCCACAGCCGCGATGGGGCGCTGCGCGACGGCCGCCACCGAGGTGAGACGCTCAGGCAGGTCGGCGGCGAACACAGTCGGAAACTGGTCGTCCTTGAGGTACAGCTCCACGGCCTCCTGCCCATCGCCTGTGCGGAAGACGGCCGGCCGCAGCGCCGGGCCCAGCAGGCTGTCGGGGAAGCGGCCCGTGATATTCAGCACGCTTTCCCCTGCCTCCAGGGCGAAAGCGGTCACGTAGACCAGCCCGACCACGTTGCCCAGTTGGTCCGCGGCCCCGGTGATGACCACGCCGCCGTAGGAGTGACCCACCAGCAGGACCGGGCCGTCGATCGCGGCGACGACGCCGGCGAGGTAGGCGGCGTCGGTGGTCGGTCCGCGCAGCGGGTTGGCAACCGCGATCACGGGAATCCCGGAATCCTGCAGCTCGGCGATCACGCCCGCCCAGCTCGAGGCGTCCGCGAAGGCACCGTGGACCAGCACGACGGTCGGCGTGCTGCCGTTCTTGAAGGATCTCGCTGTGGTCATGGCCTCACCGTAGGAACCTCTCTGCGCGCCTCGCGTACGTCACATGACTGCGTCACCGAGCGTTACCGGAGAGAAGCGGTGGGGTCAGGCTGATATGCGCAGGGTTGTGGTCAACGCCGATCGCGAGGTGATCCCCAGTTTGGGGAAGATCCTGTAGAGGTGGGAACTGACGGTTCGATGGGACAGGTAGAGTTTCTCGCCGATCTCCCGGTTCGTCAGGCCGTCGGCCGCCATCTGGGCGATCTGGAGTTCCTGCGCTGTCAGCACGTCGCGTGCTTCGCTGCTGCGGCTGCGGCTGCTTTCGCCGGAGGCCCGCAGTTCCTGGCGCGCTCGCTCGCTCCAGGGGATGGCCCCCAAGGCGTCGAACGTCTCACGAGCCATGCGCAAGGGCGCCCGCGACTCGGCCGTACGCCGTTGGCGCCGGAGCCATTCACCGTACGCCAGCTGCACCCGGGCCCGCACGAAGGGCCATCGCCGCAGGTCGGCCCCGAGCGCGGCGTCGAAGAAAGGCTCTGCCGCCGCCTCATCGGCCAGAACGGCCCGGGCGTAGCGCAGGTCGGCGTGCAAGGACGGCGACGGTGTGGTGAGCGCCACCGTCTCCAGTTCCTCGATGATGCCGGCGACCGCGCGGCTTTGACCGCTGTGCACCGCGGCGTCTGCGAGTTCGGCGATGGAAAAGCAGCGTAGCGCCAGGTGGAAGGCCGGATCGGCGGGGTCGTGCATCCGTCGCAGATGGTCGAAGGCGTCGGCATAACGTCCCTCGCCCAGCGCGGCGAGCCCACGCGCATGCTGCACCGTGGCCAGCACGGGGCGGGCTCCGATGGGCAGGGCCACCTGCTCGGCCGCCACCGCGAGGCTCTCCACGCGATCCTGTTCGCCGCGTAGCGCGGCGAGCACCGCGCCCGAGGCCTGAGCGATGGCGTGCATCAGCGGCTGGGATGTCTCGTGCGCCAGACGGGCGGCCTCCTCGGCCGCGGGAATGGCCACGCTCAGGTCGGCCAGCCGGGCCGCGCTCCACGCCTGGGCGCCGAGGTCTCGTGCCAGGAGGCTGAGCCGGCCCTGCGCGCGCAGCGCCGGCAGCGAGGCGGCGCAGAATTCCTCTGACAGGTCGAACGCCCCCACCATCAACGCCGAACTGCCGAGCAGGCGGGCCGCCAGCTGGTCGCCGGCCGGGTGGGCGGCCAGATGGCGTAATCGCTCGATCACGACCTTGCCACGCTCGATGGGAGCCGCGAACGCCAAGACCGTCAGCAACCGCCCGTCCAGATCGTCGACGGGCAGGCCCTCGGCCACGGTGACGACGCGTTGCCGCGACCGCTCGTCGGCATGAGCCCAGAAACATCGCAAGGACGCACTGGACAGGAGTTTCAGCGCGAGATCGACGTCTCCCTGCGCCGCCATGCTCTCGGCGAGGTCGGCCAGCGAGTGCGCTGCCGCGCTGTCGTCGCGGATGCCGTCTTCGAAGGTCTCGCGGATCCACACGATACGGGCCCGCTGCTGGGCCGACAGCTGCAGCCGCTCGCCTTCGCCCAGCAGTCGCACGACGATATCGCGCCGTCCCATCTCAGCCGCGTACTCGGCGGCCCGCACCAGCCGTTCGCACCGGTGAGCGGGATTCTCGCTGAGCCTGGCGGCGTGCTCCAGCGCCGCGACGGCCGACAACAGGTCGCCCCGACGTCGCACGCTTTTGGCCGTAGTCTCCAGCTCGACGGCGATGGTCTCATCCGGCCTGGAGGTGGATGCCGCGCGGTGCCAGAGGCAGCGGTCCGGCCGGCCGGTGAGGACGTCGGCCAAGGCGGCGTGCACCGCGTGCCGCTGGGAGATGCTCGCCCCCTGGTAGATCGCCGAGCGCATGAGCGGGTGCCGGAACGACACTCCGGCTTCGTGCACGTCGACCAGCCGTACGGTGACAGCGGGCGCCAGATCGTCTGCCGTGACCGGTACGCCGGTGATCAGCGCAGTGGCGTCGAGGGTCTCGGAAAGGGCGGTGCTGTCGTTGAGCGCGGCGACCAGCAGCATGGTCCTGAGGATCGACGGCAACTCCGACATGCGGGCGGTGAAGGTCTGTTCCAGCCGGGTGGTCAGCGGGAGCCACCCCGGCGGCAGGGGCCCCTTCCCGTCCTGCGTTTCTGCGGCGATCGGCAGCTCGACCAGGGCCAACGGGTTTCCCGCGGCCTCCCTCAGCAACCGTGTGCGCACCGTCGGCGTAAGGGTGGGGCTGCAGGCGTCCAGCAAGGCGGTCGCGGCCGTGTCATCGAGCCGATCGAGGAGCAACTCCGGCAGCTCCGCCCCGTCAAGTGGACTCCGGAAACCGTCGCGTATCGCGGCCAGCAGCACGATCGGTTCGGAGTCCAGCCGTCGCGCGACGAACGCGAGCACGTCGGCGCTGGCGCGGTCCAGCCAGTGAGCGTCTTCGACCAGGAGCAGGACGGGCGAGCGGGCGGCGGCTTCGCCCAGGAGGTTCAGCGCCGCCAAGGCGATGAGGAACGGATCGGGTACCCGGGCGTCGGTCAACCCGAAGGCCGCTCCCAGCGCGTCGCGCTGCGGGGCGGGCAGTTCTCCGATCTCGGCACGGAGCGGAAGCAGCACCTGATGCAGACCGGCGAAGGGCATGTGCGTCTCTGATTCCACACCCACCGTCCGCAAGATCCGCATGCCACGCGCGGCCGCGATCCCCGCCGTGTCCAGCAACAGGGCCGACTTCCCGATCCCCGCCTCGCCGCGCACCAGCATCGCCCCGCCGCTCATGCGGAC
Source organism: Nonomuraea sp. NPDC048901 (assembly GCF_040649695.1). NCBI lineage: Bacteria > Bacillati > Actinomycetota > Actinomycetes > Streptosporangiales > Streptosporangiaceae > Nonomuraea > Nonomuraea sp. NPDC048901. Next base: position 48,015 of record NZ_JBEZFW010000033.1, read on the forward strand.
GCCGTCCACGAAATCGTCGAGACGCCGCTGTTCGGACTCCCGCCCGAAAAGTGCTCTTACTGGCTGGTTTGCCGGCATATAAAGCCATGGTCGCTTGCTCTCGGAGTCCCGTCCAGCGAACCCGGCCTCCGGGTAGAAGCGGACCGCTGAGCCGGAGTCACTGTCCCATCCGTTGACAGATCGCTTCTGACCAGGCCGGTCGTGCGCTGTGGTGGAATCTGCGGGTGTGGCGGTGATGAGGGTGCCGCCGGGGATGAACAGCATGCCTGCGTCGGGAACGTGGGTCATGAGGATTCCGCCTTTCACTGATGCGTTCAGTTCTGCGGGTGCGCGTGTTCTGGGCGGCTCGCAGGCGGCGCGGATTCATCTCGATCACGCCGGCTCCAGCCCGGGATCGGCTTCCGTGGCGCGAAGTCCCTGGTGAAGACCAGGGCCGGCGGCAGCCCGGCCGGTTCCGGCGTCGTCGTGAGGGAGAGTCCCTCATCCCCTGTTCGAACGCCTCTGAGCAGCGCCTTGTCACTTGGTGGAACTGTCCGGTCGGATGTGACCGATATCCGGGGCGGAGGTCAGGCGGCGGCCTCGCGGATGAGGTCGGCGACGGCGGCGGGCTGGGAGACGTAGACGGCATGGCTGCCGATGACCTCGACGACCTTCGCTCCGGCGCGCGCGGCCATCGTGCGCTGAGCCGGTGGCGGGATCATCCGGTCCTCGGTCGCGACGAGGTACCAGCTGGGCTTGTGCCGCCAGGCCGGTTCGGTGACCGCCCCGCCGACGGCGTCCACGCCCCACGGGACCTGGGAGTCAGAGGCGATGAGGGTGTTGACCGATTCGCCCCTGTCGGGGGCGAACGCGGCGATGTACACCAGCGACGCGACGTTGGGGTGGGTGCCGGCCTCGCTGATGACGGCCCCGCCGTAGGAGTGACCGACCAGGATGGCCGGGCCGTCGAGGCGGTCCAGGATCCGGCGGGTCTCCGCGGCGTCATCCTCCAGCGACAGCGCCGGGTTCCGTACGATGTGGACGCGGAGTCCGTCCCTGGTCAGCTCGTCGCAGATGCCCTGCCAGCCGGATCCGTCGACGAAGCCACCGTGCACGAGCACGATGTTCCCGATGGTGGTCATGGTCGCTCCTGAGCTGGATGGACAGGCCCGGCGCCGGTCCCCGTGCACTCCATCCAAGTCGCGCGCGCATGGCCCGACCACGCAGAACAGGACGCAGAAGTAGCGCGGAAACCGTCAGTCGTTCGCCAGATCGCGGCAGCGGCTGCTCGCCTCGGCGTCGCCGATGGCCTCGTACACCTCGGCCGCCCGCGCGTAGGTATGGCGGCTCTCGCCGGTCCGGTCCTCGTCGGCCAGCAAGGCCGCCAGTGTCTCCAGGGAGCGTGCCTGCGGGACGGGCAGCTGAGCCTGCTCCATGAGGCTGATCGCCTTGGTGAGCTTGGTGATCGCTTCGGCGCGGTGGCCGAGCAGTCCCAGACATTCGCCGACGCGGGCAAGCGCGATCGGCCGGGCGAACGCCGCGACGCTCGGCGTTACCCCCGAGCGGTCGTCGTTCAGCAGGGCCAGCAGGTCGAGGTACTGCTCCAGTGCCTTGGCGTGGTGTCCCGCATCGCGAAGGCAGGTGCCGAGGGCGCCGAGACAGTGGCAGTACCGATCCATGTCGCCGTTGGCCAGGTGGATCCGCGCCGCCTGGGTTTCCGCCGCGATGGCCTCATCGAGCCGCCCGAGCCGTCGAAGCGCGCCAGCCGCGTGGTGGTGGGCCAGGGCGATCTGCGTGGTGGCACCGCTGCGGGTTGCCAGGTCTATCGCCTGGGCTGTGTAGCGCAGTGTGGTCTCCAGGTCCTCTCGCGGCACCAGATGGACCCAGGCCAGCATGTTCAGCTGCGCGGCCTGCCGGGCAGGATCCCCCAGAACAGCGGCGGCCTCGGCACCGAGGGTGAACACCTCGTACCAGTGCGGCGCGTGCATCCACTGATCGGAGAACCAGTCCATCGACTCGGCGCAGTCGAGGACGGCGGTGAACCGGCCGATGCTCGCCGCGTAACGTAACGCGCCCAGCCAGTTGTCCGCATTCACGCGTAGCCAGTGGTCGGCCTCCTCGGGGGAGGCCAGGTCGGCGAGGTCGGGGTCAGGCCGGTCGGGACGGCCGTACAGGGGCTCGAACCACCGCCCGGCGGTGGTGGCCATCCGCACCAGCCACGACGTCATCGTCATGGTGAGCGCGTCGCGCTCGGCCGCGGGTTCCTCCTTCCGAAGCCGGTCGCGGGCGAACAGCCGGACCAGGTCGTGGAAGCGGTAGCGTCCCAATGTGCTGTCCTGCAGCAGACCGAGGTCGACGAGTTCGTCGAGGGCGTCCCATGCCCCCTCGATCGATGTGCCGCCTACCACGGCGGCAAGAGCGGCGTCGAAGCTGCGACCCGGCACCAGGGCGAGCCGGCGGAAGACTCGCCGCGTTGAGGGGGCCAGCTGCTCGTAGGACAACCCGAACGCGGTGGCGATCTTGAGGTCGCCGGCGCTGAGCTGGTCCAGGCGGCGCTCCTCGTTTGTCAGCCGGGCGGCGAGGTCGGTGGCGTTCCAGTCGGGCCGGCTGACCAACCGATTTCCGGTGATCCGGAGCGCGAGGGGCAGACCGCCGCACAGCTGCGCCAGCTGCCAGACGGCCGAGCCTTCGTCCGAGGCGCCGCGGTCCTTCAGGATTCCGGTCAGCAGTTCGGTTGCCTCCAGCAGGGGCAAGGGCCCGAGGCCGAGTCTGCGCACTCCTTCCAGGCCGGCCAGCAGGCGGCGGCTGGTCACCAGGGCCTTGCCCGCGCCACCGCCCGGCAGCAGCGGCCGGACCTGCTCCTCGGAGGCGGCGTTGTCGAGCACGATCAGTGCGCGCCGGTCACGCAGCAGAGACCGGTACAAGGACGCGCGCCCGGCGACGTCGCCCGGGATCTGCTGATCCGCGATGCCGAGTGCGCGAAGCAGCATGCCCAGGGCCTCGTCGACGGGCAGTGGCTGCGCGGACATACCGAACAGGTCGAGGAAGAACACCCCGTGGGGGAAGTCCGGCCGCAGGGCGTGGGCGGCGCGGACGGTCAGCGTGGTCTTGCCCAGCCCGGCAGAGCCGGTGATGAGCCAAACGCCAGCGGTGCCCGGCGCGTCCCCGGCGCGTAAGAGCTCGCTGGTCCAGGCCAGTTCCGCGGCTCGGCCGGTGAAGTCGTCGACGGAGCGCGGCAGCTCGCACAGACCGGTCGGGCGGGCCCAGTGATCGCGCAGGCGGCCCTCGCGCGCCAGCTCGACGAGCTGTTTGCGGTCGGCCTCGGCCAGACCGAGGGCATCGGCCAGCGCGGTGACGGTCCGATGCTGGGGGCCCTTGCTGCGTCCGCGTTCCATGTCCGACAGCGTCCGGGCGCTGACCCCCGAGGCCTCGGCGAGCTGCTCCAGCGTCAGACGTGCCGCGTGCCGATGGCGACGCAGCACCTCCGCGAAGCTGGGTGGGGCAGTGATCGAGTGCTCCTTCTCCGCGCCCTAGTGGAGATCACCCAAAGCTTACGGGAAGACCGGTGACAGCGGCCTTGGTCATCGGTCACGGGCACGTTCACCCCGCGCAGATCGGCGGCACGAGACACCCGCGTCAAGCCCGCTCTGAACCTGGAACAAGACCTGCAGTCACGTAGCGCTCGGTGACGCAGTCAGGTGACGCTCGCGCGGCAAGCGAGCCGGTTTCTACGGTTTGCCCCATGAGCACCCAGCGCTCCTTGAGCAGCGATGCCGGGGACCGTCGGCGACGCCCCGGTCCACCGTGGAGACACCGGCGAGCCGGACCGCACAGTCGGCGCATTCGGCAGCCTACGACCCTCGCTCGCCTCGAAAAGGGGAACGTCTTGTGAAAGCAATCCATTTCACCCTTGACCCGAAGATCCGCGGCCGCGTCGTCGTCCCGATCGCGGTGATCGGCATGCTCGCCTCCTTCGCCCCTGCCGCCGCCGCTCAGGCCGTCCCGGCGCGCATCACAGCCATCGCCTCCAAGACGCCGTCGAAGACCGGCCATGAGCCGCGCATTCCGGCAGGTTTCCGCGAGAAGAGAGTTCAGGTCGGCAACGTCGCGATCAACTATGTGCGGGGTGGACACGGGCCGACGCTGGTCCTGCTGCACGGATACCCGCAAACCTGGTACACCTGGCGCGAAATCCTGCCCGAACTCGCCAAGCACTACACGGTCATCGCGCCGGATCTACGCGGAGCAGGCAAGAGCGACGCACCCGCCCGTGGCTACGACAAGAAGACCCTCGCCGCTGACCTGTACGGCTTGCTGACCACGCTCGGCCTCAGGCGGGACATCAGGCTCGTGGGGCACGACATCGGCACGATGGTCGCCTACGCCTACGCCGCCGGCCACCCCGGTGACGTCACCAAGCTGGTCCTCAGCGAGGCCCCCATCCCCGACAAGACCCTCTACACCTTCCCCTCCCTCACCGCGAAGGGGCCCGGCTTTTGGAACTTCGGCTATTTCAGCCTCACCAACGGCCTGCCCGAGCGCATGGTGAACGGCAGGGAAGAGCAGTGGGTGGAGCGTTTCGTCGACTCCCTCGAAGTCAGGAAGAACGGCGTCAGCGACAAACAGGTCCGCGAGTACGCCCGCTACCTGCGCGATGACGCTCACCTGCGGGCGAGTTTCGCATGGTTCCGCGCCTTTCCCAAGGACGTCGCCGACAACAGCGCGTACAGCGCGAAGAAGCTCACCATGCCCGTGCTCGCCATCGGCGCCCGCGGCAGCCTCGGTGACTCCGTCCCCACCCAAGTCCGCCAGTACGCCAGCCATGTGACCGGGATCGTCATCGAGGACTCCGGTCACTGGATCTTCGAGGAACAGCCCGAACAGCTCACCCGCACACTCCTGCGCTTCCTCAAAAAGAACTGACCCGACACCGAAACAGGAGCACCCACATGAACAAGGAACGTCCACCCCAGACCGGCGACACGCAGAACCCCTTCTGGTTCCTCGGCGGCCGGGTCCAGATCCTGGTGCCGGGCACGGCGACCGGCGGCACCTTGAGCGTGATGGAGTTCACCGACCCCAAGGGCCACGCGCCACCCCTGCACGTTCACGAGGCAGAGGACGAGATCTGGATCGTGCTCGACGGTGAGATCACCTTCTTCGTCGGGGACGACCGCTACGACCTAGACGCCGGTGCCGTCGCGCACGGTCCCTGCGGCGTCCCGCACAGCTACCTGGTCCGCTCACCGAGCGCCCGCATGGTCGCCGCCTTCGGCCCCGCCGGCCTCGAGAAGTGGTTCGCCGCCAACGGCTCGCCCATCTCCGACGTGAACGACGCGCCGGCCTCCTTCGACATCGAAGCCATTATCGCCTCGGCCGAGGCATACCGCCTGCGCGTGGCGGGTCCTCCGCCGGTGGCCTAGGCGCACCGTGCCACCACGCCGCGCCACCCTGTGCCCCGGCCCTGCTCGACGGGCGGACAACGGCTGGAGCCCCCCGCTGCCTCGTCGCCTCGCTTGAGAACCCCCATCCCTACCAAGGAGATCCGCCATGTCGGCGTACGCGTCCCCACAGACCTCTCCGCTCTCCCGGCCGAGCACTCGGATCCTGCTGTCCGTGATGCTGGCCGTCCTGGCCGTGCTGGTCACGGCTCTCTCCTCGTCGGCCGCCGCCGTCACCGCGGCGAGCCGCAGTACGGCCAAACCCACCGTGGTGCTGGTCCACGGTGCGTTCGCCGACGCCTCGAGCTGGAACAAGGTCGTCGCCCGGCTCCAAGGGGCCGGCTACCCGGTGATCGCCCCCGCCAACCCCCTGCGTGACCTGGCAGGTGATTCGGCCTACCTGTCGAGCGTCGTCTCCACCATCGACGGACCGGTCATCCTGGTCGGCCACTCCTACGGCGGAGCGGTCATCTCCAACGCCGCCACCGGCCACCCCAACGTCAAGGCGCTGGTCTTCATCGCCGCGTTCGCACCCGAGGAAGGCGAGTCAGCTCTCGACCTGACCGGCAAGTTCCCCGGCAGCCAACTGCCCACCAGCCTGATCACCCGCCAGTACCCGCTGCCCGGCGGCGGCACCGGCACCGACGCCTACGTAGATCCGGCCAAGTTCCACGCCGCCTTCGCCGCCGACCTACCCGCCCGCGACACCAAGCTGATGGCCGCCACCCAGCGCCCGGCCGCCCTGGCCGCGCTCGGCTCCCCGAGCGGACCGCCCGCCTGGAAGACCATCCCCTCCTGGTACCTGGTCGCTGGCGCCGACCAGGCCATCCCATCCGCGGCCCAGCGGTTCATGGCCCAGCGCGCCGGCGCGCACACCAGCGAAGTCGGGGAAGCCTCACACGTGGTCGTGATCTCCCGGCCTGACGCCACCACCGCCCTCATCACAGCGGCGGCCCGCACCACCAGCTGATCCCACACGACGACGGTCCGTCCGGCACCGCGACAGGCGAGACCCCGCGCCTGTCGCGGTTCTCACCCTGGCCGCCGAAGCGTTCGCCCCGCGGACTCGACCGGATCGTGACTGCCCAGGACACCGGCTGACCACCCCCACCACCGGACCCGTCGCGCCGCTCCGCCCGTCCCACGTTCGCCCGGCAGCCACACCTTCCGAATGGAGACAACCCCATGGTCCGCTCCACCGCCCCCTCGAGCAGGCGAACCTTCCTCACCCGAGCGACCGTCGCATCGGCGCTGCCCCTGGCCGCCGGCCTGCTCGGGGCCGGCGAGGCGCCGGCATCCGGCGCCCTGCCCGACTACGCGCCCATCCCCGAGGCGTCGAAGGGCCCGAAACTCAATGAGAAGGGCTACTTCGTCGGCCGGATCGACGGCGACCTGTACTGGGTCACCGACTCCTCCTATCAGGCCATGTTCCTGACCACGCGCCAGGGCGTCGTCCTCGTCGATGCGCCACCCACCATCGGTTACAACCTGCTGCGCGCCATCGAGGAGGTCACCCGGGCCAACGGCCGCCCCCGGAAGGTGACCCACCTCATCTACTCCCACTCGCACGCCGACCACATCGGAGCCGCCTCGATCCTCGGCAAGGACGTCATCCGCATCGGACATACCGAGACCGCGAGATTTCTGCGCCGGGACGCGGACCCGACTCGGCCGGCGCCCACGCTCACTTTCGACGACCACCACGTCCTGTGGGTCGGCGGTGAGCGTCTCGAACTGGCCTACCACGGCCCCAACCACTCACCCGACAACATCTTCGTCTACGCCCCCAAACACGAGACCCTGATGGTGGTCGACGTGCTCTATCCCGGCTGGGTGCCGTTCAAGAACCTCGCCGTCTCCCAGGACATCCCCGGCTGGCTGCGGGCCCACGACACCGCCATGAGATATCCGTGGCGCACCCTCGTCGGCGGCCACCTCGGCCGCCTCGGCATCCGCGCCGACGGACACCTGCAACAGCGATACCTGGCTGACCTGCAGACCAGCGTCCGTGACACGGTCTCCAGCCTCGATCCGGCGCCGTTCTTCGGCAAGTACGGTCCGGCAGGCAACGCGTGGGCGATCTTCGCCGGTTACCTGAACGCTGTCGCCCAGCAGGCCGCCGCCCCGGTCATCGCCGGCTACCTCGGCACGCTGGCCGCCGCCGACGTGTTCACCAAGGACAACGCCTTCGGCCTGCTGGAATCCATGCGAATCGACACCGGCCTGCTCGGCCCCTTCGGCATCCGTCCCTGACCAACACGCCCGATTGCCAGCGAAGAGACTGATCGGCGTGCCGTTACGGGCGGCCAGAAGTCGTGGTCCCACGAACACCACCCCCACACCGATCAGGAGGACGGCCGCGTTGGATACCGTCTTCGTTGGTTGCCGTCGCCGAAGCGCAGCTAAGCGAAGAATCCGTTAACCCCTCGACCTTGTTTGGTGACCGCGGTGATGCGCCGCCGCAGCGCCGGATCGGCGAGGAAACGCAGCTGTGCCACAGTGCGCACGCTGCGGCCGACCTCCCGAAACGCCCGGTAGATCTCGTTCTTGCGCGAGTGCGAGCCAAGCCGGCGCAGCAGCGTGACGGAGTTGAGCCGGCCCTCGCGGATGGAGATCGCCACCGGCATGAGGTCGGGCCACATCTTCTCCCGGCAACGGCCCTGGCAAGGTGCTGTGGTGGGCGCTGGCCCTCGGCGCGGATCTGGGCGGCAACGCCACGGCGGTGGGCGCGGCGGCCAACGTCGTCGTCCTGGGCATCGCCGCCCGTAACGGCACGCTGATCAGCTTCTGGCAGTTCACCAGGCGGCCTGATCGTCACCGCCATCGCCATCGCCACCCCGTACCTGTGGCTGCGCTACCTGACCTGAGCGGCCCCGCGGCGGTTAGTGTGACCATGGAAAACCGGGTGGCGCGGGAGGCAGACCGAATTGGTCGCATAATCCAATGGTTTTGCGCAGCCTTCAGAATCAGGGAGCCGCCACAGCTGAGATCAGGACGGTGGTCCCGTCCCTTGCTCGGCGTCGTACAGGCCGGCCAGCGAGGGGGATCCGCCCCGGAATCCACGATGAAAGCGTCCGGGTGGGCCGAGACCGAAGAACTCGCGCAGCCAGGCGACGTGCTCGGTCTTCTCGTTGTGGATGGCCTGGGCCATCGCATGGGTCCGGGGGTCTTTTGCTTCGGTGAGGTGGCGGAGACCGGAATAGGAATGTGCGGCCTGCTGCACGGATCCGATGAGGGCTTCGGGCAGGTTGTCCCAGTCGGCGAAGATGCTGCCTTTCGGCTCGTCTTCATGTTGCAGAAAGCTCTGGATATCCTCCGGCAGCCTGCCGCCGAGTTCGCAGATGCGCGTGACGAGCGTGTCGAAATGGTTGCGGTCCTCATCTCGAATGTCCCTGAGGATCTCCCGCAGCCCTTCGTCCGCGAAGCCGATCGAATGAGCCGCCAGGATCGTGTAGCGATAGACGGCGCTCAGCTCTGCTTTCGCGGCCGAGGTGAGATGGCCGATCAGGGCGTTGACGTCGATACCCGCTCGTTGGAGGGCTTCGCGTGGAGTGGTCATGGAAGGGCTCCGGATTTCAGGCGGCGGAGGCTTCCAGCGGCGCGCGTTCCTTGGGGTTGAGCGCGAGGAACGTCACCCCGGCCAGGGCGCCGCCGACAAGGTCGGCCAGGAGCCAGATCCAGATCTTCGACCAGTCGAAGATCCCCATGGTCGCGGCGCCGATGGCGACCGCCGGGTTGAAGGCGCCACCCGAGATACCGCCCACGGCGAACGCCCCCGCGGCCACGGTGAATCCGATCGCCAGGCCGTAGAAGCTGTTGCCCGGATGGTCCCGGCTGGTGGCCGCGTTCAGGACGACGTAGGCGAGCGCGAAGGTGAACAGCGCCTCGGCCAGGAGCGCCACCCACAACTCGCGGCCCTCGGGCGACACCGGGGTCACTTTCGCGGGGTTCACCACGAAGCCCGCGACTACGGCCGCGAGGACGCCGGCGGCGAGCTGGGCGATCCAGTACGGAATGGCGTCCGTCAGACTGATCCGACCGCGCAACAGTACGGCCAGGGTCACCGCAGGGTTGTAATGGGCACCGGAGATGTGGCCGCCCGCGTACACCATGACCATGAGAATCGCTCCGATGGCAACCGGGGCGAGGGGCGCCATTGCCAGGACCGTGGCGCCGACCGTGAAGACCAGAAAGAAGGTGCCTATGAACTCCGTGATGTACCTGCGCACGACGTCCTCCTGCGGAATGAGGTTCTAGGTGTGCTGAAAATGGCGGCCATCCAGATCTTGGCATCGTGCCCCGCCGGGAAGAGGACCTGATGGCCTTACGGCTCATTTACGGCTCTGCCGGACGGCATTTTGGGACGAAGATCGCGCTGGCTGGACTGTCAGGAGATGGTCCAGGCCTCGCAGTTCCGGAACGGCGGCTACATGGTCGACTTCTACGGTGCCGGTTACCAGGTGGCCGAGCGCATGGGCCTGGCCGCCCGGCTGCAAGAGCTGCGCTATCCCGTCACCGGGCTGACCTACGTCAACCATGACGGCCGCCAGACCAGCCGGTTCACCCTGCCGCCCACGTTCCGCGAAGTAGTCAGCCTGCTGCGCAGCGATCTCGCCCGTACCATCGCTGACCAGGTCAGGGCCCCCATCCAGTACGGCACCACCATCGAGGCCGTCCACCAGGACGGCGACGAGGTCGCGCTCACCCTCGCCGACGGCACGCAACGCACGGCGGATCTGCTGGTCGGCGCGGACGGCGCGCACTCGCGCGTACGCGCGCTGGCCTTCGGGGCCGAGCATCGCTATGTGCGCTATCTACGCCACCATGTGGCGGCTTGCAATCTCGCCGACCGCGACCTGAGCGCGAAGATCGCGCAGCATCACGTATCTATTGCGGGATCGAAAGCGCTTTTTCGAGGCCGGCCTGTGTCGCAAGGTCAATTTGACAAAGAGAATCGCTATGAACCGCACCCTCCGCCGTATACGCGGAATCACTGCCGCAGCCGCCGCCGGCCGGACTCCACCACACCATGAAGTGTGGGGTCCGGCCGGTGTGCGGTTGCGCCGTCAGCACCTCCTGCCGCTGTTGATGCATCGGACGACGTTGTTCATGAGCTGCTCGGACATCACGCCGATGGTGCCGGCGTGGTCGGTGTTCGGGTTGTGGCATTCGCTGGCGAACCCGTCCACCGCGAACGGGACGTTCGTCCCGTTGGGCCGGGTGTTGGGGACGTTGTTGTAGACCAGGGTCATGCGCAGCTGCGGTACGGCCTGGGTGCCGCTCGGGCAGGCGCCGCTGTCGTTGGGGAAGGTCAGGTGCGTGCGGTGGTTGGCGCTGTCGATGTTCTGGCCCTCCCAGCAGCTGGGCTGGTCGAAGATGCGGGTCAGACGGCTGCCGGAGGGGCAGATCGGGTACTTGTCGGTGATGCGGTCGGTGAAGCCGGTGCAGGTCCACGCCGGTCGGGCGTTGGCCCCGCGTACCCGCAGCACCGGCCAGAAGTACGTCGACTGGTCGGCCCGGTTGCGGCAGGTGGTACCGGCGGCGGCGAGGCTCTCGTTGGTGCAGAAGGCGTCGGTGGACACGTTGCCGACGTAGTCGTGCAGGTGCTGAGCGCCGTTGGTCACGCCGGGGGCGAAGATGACGTTGTCGGTGTTGAAATGGCCCTCACGGTTCGTGCCGCACTGGGAGACGAATGTACCCCTTGAGCTGTTCCCGGCCGCTCGCGGCTGCTGCTGGCGGGGAACCTGACGGATGTCGATGAAGTCCGCGGCCGACGGCCCGATGCCGCCACGTCGTCCTCGTTCTGGCCGTCGCCCGGGTCAGGGGTGGGGGAGGCGTTGTCGTCGCCTGGGGCTGGGGGTGTCGTCGGAGTTGTTGAGGTTGCAGGTGGCGAGTCGGCCGAGGCCGGTTGGGCGTTCGGCGACGCGGCCGATGGCTATGGCGATGCGGTCCGGGGTGGCGCCTCGTTTGGAGGCGAGGGGGCCGAGGATGGCGTTGCGGACGAAGTTGGGGCCGCCCTGGCCTGCGGAGTTGGCCAGGCGGTTGTTGGCCTCCTGGATCTGCGTCTCCAGCAGCGCCAGGTTCCGGTCGACCTCGGCCTTGGCCGCCGCTGGGATCTCGGGCAGCTTGTCGGCCACGCTGGGGCAGAGGATGACCGCGCGTCCTCCTCATCCATACAACTCGGGGCGAGGACGGCCTTTCTCCCGGTTCCGCGTCGACGAGCCCAGCCACAACCCGGAGAACTGGCCCGTCATCGTCATGGCTGCACCATAGTCAGCCGACACGACAGTTCGCGGCTGCTTCGCCGACGACGACCTGGGATAGCGCAGAGTTGTTGGCGTACATTCACCCCCTGCTCCAGCCGGAGCCGGAGCCGAACCGCGATCCGATGGGTCCATGGGCGACCTCGTTGCCGACTGGATCGGCGAGGTCCACGTGCTGCGGCGGCACGGTCACATCGGCCTCCAACTCGGCGAGGACGCGCAGGTCCGTGATGATCACGCCAGCCACTCGATATCCCGGAGCGTTCGGGGATGTCCAGATGCGGACGTTCCAAGGCGGGGTACCGAGCTCAGCCCCCGAGCTCCTGCTGTCCGGCCCGCGGGCTACTCTCCGCCTGCAGGACTGGCAGCCAGGCTGCGCAATTCGTGGGCGGTATCCAGAGCGTGGGCCTTCCCTGGCAGGGCATCCAGGATGCGACCGAGGGTACGGCGGCGGATCGTACTGATGGGCCACGCATGGGCAGTGGTCACCGCGTGTGCGAGCCCATCCTCAATGTGGCCCTTACCGATGAGCGTGAGAGCACGCACGAGCTCGTAGTGGGTGATGTTCGCGGTGAAGGTAGCCGGGCAGAGAGCGAGCGCCTGAGGAGGCGACGAACACCGATGTCGCCGCCCCCTGCCCGACGGTCTTCCACTCGGTGCTGTCGATCCGCGCCTGGAGCTCCGGGGTCATCTCGACATGCCGCACCAGCCCGGTCTCGAGGATGGCGCCGGGGTGAATCGGGTTGACGAGGATCGCGTCGTCCGCCCATCGCCTGGCGCCCTCGACGCCGCGCGAGCGGTCTCCGTACCCAGGCCCGACCTCGCCGACCGCGCGTTTGTAAAATACCGACGGTATGAACATGCGCGCGTCGCTAGCGTGGTAGGCGGAGTCCCGCGATGAGGAATTCGACCAGCCGCCGCGCGTCGTAGCGGGGATCGTTCTCCGCGCCGATGCACAGGTTCCCGACGCCGCGCATGAGCTCCAGGGCGTCGACGTCGGCGCGGATCTCGCCGGCGGCGGCCGCGGCTTGGAGCAGTTGGCCGCACACGGGTACGAGCCGGTCGAGGAAGTAGGCGTGCAGCGCGTCGAAGCCGGCGTCGTCGGAGCGGAGTACGGCGGCGAGCCCGTGCTTGGTGACCAGGAAGTCGACGAACAGGTTGATCCATCGCCCCAGCGCGGCGTAAGGACTCGCGACGGCCGCCAGCAGGGCTGGACCGGCCTCGGCGCAGGCCTCGACCTGGTGCCGGTAGACGGCGATGATGAGATCCGCCCGGGTCGGGAAGTGGCGGTAGATCGTGGCCACCCCGACGCCCGCCCTGGCCGCGATGTCGCGCACCGGCGCCTCGACGCCCGAGGTCACGAAGACGGCCGCGGCGGCGTCGAGCAGCGTCCTCTCGTTGCGCCGGGCATCGGCCCGCTTGCGGGGGCCCGCGCCTCCGTCGCCGTCGTTCACCGTTACCGTTCCCTCCACTGCTGGGTTGCGAACCGGAACCGTGTTCCTTATAGTAGTCGGAACAGGATTCCGTTTACTCATGATGCCAGAGCGCCGACCGACGGCCAACCCAAGCATCGTCATCGCATCGCACCTGGGCATGGGATCGCAGTAAGTCGATGCGATGGGCGTCGGTTGTACATATCGGAAACCCGTTCCGTTTAATCTCTGGTAGCGCCCAGTGTCGAAAGGACCAAAGCCCTCAATGCCGCATACCACCCGGCCTCGCTTCGGGATCATGACCGCCCCGTCGCAGGTCGACTACCACGATGTCCTGCGGGTCTGGCGCGAGGCGGACACGATCCCCGAGATCGAACACGCGTGGCTGTTCGATCATCTCCTGCCCATCTTCGGCGACCCGAACGGAACGATCTACGAGGGCTGGACGCTGCTCTCGGCCCTCGCCGCACAGACCCGACGGCTGCGGCTGGGCGTGCTCGTGACCAGCAACCGCATCCGACCGCCCGCGATGCTGGCCAAGATCGCCACGACCGTCGACATCGTCTCCGGCGGACGCCTCGACTTCGGCATCGGCGTCGGCTCACGACCCAGCGTCCCCTGGGCTCGGCGCGAGTATGAAGCGCACGGCCTGCCCTTCCACGACACCGCCCACGCCGTGGGCAGCCTCGCCGAAGCGTGCACGGTGATCAGGCGATTGTGGACGGAGACCGAACCGTTCGACTTCCACGGCACGTACGTCCAGGTCACCAACGCCTTCGGCAACCCCAAGCCGGTCCAGCGCCCCCACCCGCCGATCCTCATCGGCGGACGCTCGTCCGCGACGCTGCGCGTGGTCGCCGAGCACGCCGACCTGTGGAACATCCCCGGCGGCGACATCGACGACGTCGTCAGCCGCAGCGCGCTGCTGGACCGCTACTGCACCGAGATCGGCCGCGACCCCGCCTCGATCACCCGCTCGATCCACCTGCCCGTCTCCTACGACCAGCCCGGCACCACCCGGGACGCGATCGGCGAAGCGATCGACGCTGGTTTCCGGCACATCGTCCTCGGGTTGTCGGCGCCCTATCCCGCCGACGTCGCACGGTGGGTCGCCGACCAGTTCATTACCAAAGACCACTGAAGGAGCATCAAAATCATGATCGAAACAGACATGGCGGTCCCGGCTGCGGGCGATGGCGACGTGGCCGTCAGCGTGCCCGCTCCGGTCGTCTCGGTGAAGCCGGTGGTGCTGTCGGCCCCGGGCCGTGGTGAGGACCTGCGGGTGCGCGTGTCCGCGCCCACGGCCGGGCGCGAACTGCCGGTCATCGTCTTCTCGCACGGCTTCGGCTGGTCGTCGGACGGGTACGCCCCGCTGGCCGACTTCTGGGCCGCTCACGGCTTCGTGGTGATTCAACCCACCCATCTCGACTCGAGGACGCTGAGCCTGCCGCCAGAAGATCCCCGTAGCCCACAGATCTGGCGTTACCGGGTCGAGGACATGAAGCGCGTCCTCGACCAGCTCGATCTCCTCGAAGCCGCCGTACCCGGTCTCGGCGGGCGGCTCGACCACGGCCGCATCGCCGCGGCCGGGCACTCCTGGGGCGGCCAGACGGCGAGCATGCTGCTGGGTGCGCGAGTCCTCGATCCCGAGGGCGAACCGGGAGAGGACATGTCCGACTCCCGGATCAAGGCGGGGGTGCTGCTCGCCACGCCCGGCCGGGGCGGAGCCGAGCTGAGCCCGTTCGCGGCCGAGCACTTCCCCTTCATGAATCCGAGCTTCGCGGCCATGACCACGCCGGCCCTCGTGGTCGCGGGGGACCGAGACCAGTCCCACCTGACCGCCCGAGGGCCGGAGTGGTTCACCGACCCCTACTTCTTGAGTCCGGGCGGCAAGAGCCTGCTCACCCTGTTCGGGGCGGAGCACTCGCTCGGCGGAGTCTCCGGGTACGACGTCGCGGAGACGACGGACGAACACCCCGGACGTGTCGCCCTGATCCAGCGGCTCACCTGGGCCTACCTTCGCCATGTCTTCTACCCCGAAGACCCGAGCTGGCTCGCGGCGCGCTCCGCGCTGGCGGACGATCCTGAGCCGCTGGGACGGGTCGAGAGCGACTGAGGCGGCCCCGGCCCTACCGGTAGACCAGGTGCGCCCGGTAGCCGCCAGTTGCCGCCTGCACCTGTGCGGAAAGGATGGTGTAGCCCTCCTGGACGAGGATCTGGTATTTCTGCAGCAGGATCTGAGTGGCGATCAGCTGTGTCGTTACTTGCGAATTCCAGGTGCAGGAGGGGTTGCAGATCTGAGGCCGGGCCGAAATCGCGGCCGTGGAAGATGCCGCGATGGCTGCTGAGGGGACAAGCGCTGAGCCGGCGAGGCTGCCGAGAATCAACGCCAGCCCGATAACGGTACGTCTGCTGCGCACGGCACATCCTTTCGCACAAAGGGGACCCGCCTATGGCGTCTGCGGGATCGGCTCGACTCTATGTACGAACAGAACCCTGTCCCAGGGCGCCAGCAGGGCATTCACCGGGCATTCCAGCCAGGTCGTCACCGAGTGTTGTCCGGTTCCGGCCACTCATCGGCCTCCGTAGCCCGCTACGCCTCGACGCGGTAGCCGCTGGCCTGGGTCTCGAACAGCCGGGCGTAGCCGCTGTCCGCGGCCATGAGGTCGTCGTGGGTGCCCCGCTCGACGATCCGCCCGTCGCCGAGCACCACGATGAGGTCGGCGTCCCGCACGGCGCCGAGCCGGTGTGAGACGAGCAGGCTGGTGCGGCCCGCCCGGTGCTCACGCAGCCGCCGGTGCACCTCGTATTCGGCCTCCGCGTCGAGTCCCGAGCTGGGTTCGTCGAGGATGAGCAGGTCGCGCTGTTCGCGGACGAGTGCGCGGGCCAGGGCCAGCCGTTGCCACTGGCCTCCGGACAGCACCACTCCGGCCTCGTCCTCCGGTCCGAAGAAGATCCGGCTCAGCATCGTGTCGTACCCGTGGGGCAGGGCCCGTACGGTCTGGTCGGCTCCGGACATCTCGGCGGCGGCCTGGATCCTGCTCCGGTCGGACATCGCCTCGATCTCGCCGACGCCGATGTTCTCCGCCGCGGTGAGGTCGTAGCTCATGTAGTCCTGGAAGAGCACGCCCATCCGGGCGCGGAGGTCGGCCGGCGGTACGTCGCGAATGTCCACGCCATCCCAGAAGATCGCCCCGCGGGAGGGATCGTAGAAGCGGCACAGCAGTTTGATCAGCGTGCTCTTGCCGGCTCCGTTGAGTCCGATCAACGCGACCGACGCGCCGTGGGGGATGGTTAGGTCGACGCCGCGCAGCACCCAGGGGTGGCCCTCGGCGTACCGGAACCACACGTCACGCAGTTCGATGCCGCGCCGCAGAGTGGGCAGCGCGGCCGGGCGGTGCGGCGGTGGGAGGTCGTCGGAGAGTGACATCACCCGCTCGTGGTGGTCGAACAGGAGCAGTGAGTGGCCGGCGTTGGCCGCGTTCTCCACGGTCGCGATGAGGGCGGCCTGGGTGCCGGCCACCGCGCCGGCGAAGGCCGTGACGTCGCCCAGGGTCAGCCGCCCGGACAGGGCCGAGTACACCGCCCAGATCAAGCCGATGCCGCTGACCAGGGCGGACACAGCCGCCAGTGACGACTGCGTGAGCGCTTCGCGCCGGTCGAGGCGCCGCTCGGCCGTCTGCATCGTGGTGAGCTCGCCGATGACCCGGCGCCTGAGGAAGTCGCCGAGCCCGAAGAGCCGTACCTCCTTGGCGGCCTCCACGTCGGTGAGCAAGGAGGAGTAGAAGATCTGCCGCCGGGCCGCCGCCGACTGCCCGGCGAGCATCTTGGCCCGCCGCTTCTCCAGGGACATCCTGGCGGCGAGGGTGGGCAGCGCCGCGACCGCCACCAGCCCGGCCATCAGCGGGCTCAGCACGGCCAGAGCGCCGAGGAGCCCGGCCAGGGCGATGACGTTGCGGCAGAGGTCGAACAGGCCCGAGGTGATCGGCCCCATCGCGCCGCCCGTGGCCTGCGTGGCCATCCGCAACTCGTCGAGGAAGACCGGGTCCTCGAAGCGTGACAGCCCTTGGAACTCGTTCACCCTCGTGTACAGGCGGTCCTGCAGCAACAGGTCGAGCCGGCGGTCCGACTCGCCCCGCAGATACCCCGTGACGTGCGGCAGCACCCCGGAGGCCAATCCCAGCGCGACGAGCCCGGCGACCGGCCCCAGCGCCCGTTCCGCGAGGCCCGTCGCCAGCCCGTCGATGAGCAGCTTCGTCGCCCACAAGGCGCCCGTGGGCAGCAGCCCGGCCACGACGGTGACCACCAGCTGGGACACCGCCAGCACAGGTCCCGCCCGCCAGCACAGCAACCCCAGGGTGGCGGCCCGCCGCAGCCGGTCCGGCATCATCCGATGGTCGCCATGGCGGTGAGTTCCGTGTCCGCGGCCAGTACTTTGCCCTCCTGGTCGGCCCGGAGGAAGGTGGGGAAGGCCTCCACGCCGAGGGCGTGCGCGAGACTGCCGGCCTCATCGCCTGTGATCACGCTCGACACGCCGCCGACCACGGTGACGAGATCGGCCACTTTCGCGCCATCGCCGGTGATGACCGCCAGGGCGGGCTGCTTGCCCGCCTCCTCGGCGAACTGCGGTGCGCGCTCGTGACACGTGCTACAGCCGACGTCGAAGAAGCCGACCAGCCGCGCGCCCGCCGCCGCCTCGGGCAGCGTGCGACCGACCAGGACGCCGGGATCGTACGGCATGAGCATCGCGTGCCCGGCCAGGCGTTCCAGCTCAGCGGTGTGCTCGCGGAGCCGGCGGAGCACCCCCAGGTTGAGCACCAGGTTGAACAGACACAGGAGGGCGAGGAACACGACAGCGGCAACCAGGAAAGCCATCAGGAAACAACCTCACTTCAAGCGAGCCGGGGTCTGGCGGCGGGTGGCCGCCGCCGCCAGACCTGCGTGTACTACCTAGCCACCGCAGACTCTGAACGCGTAGCAGGCGCCGCATCGGGTCGTGCCGCCGGCGGTGGTGCAGATCTTGCGGAAGTCGGAGCGCTCCCGGCAGTAGCAGTGGACGTACCACTCGGCGGCCGCTTTCGCGGACGCCTTGGGCACCAACTTGCCGAGAATCCGGTCGCCGAGCCGGCCAAGAACAGCAGTCATGGACTCGTTCCTTTCGTAGCGATGCGGTTAACCGAAACCTATTCGGGCGGCATACAGCACCCCATACAGCCGCGCTACAGCCGGGCGGTGAGCAGCCTTTCCAGCACCGGATCGCAGCGCGTCGCGGGATCGGCGAACAGCCCCGCGGCCTTGCCGGCGTCCGCCACGGCACCCGGGTCGCCGAGGGCCGCGCGTGCTCTGGCGAGCTGCCGGAGGCAGGCGGCCTGGCCGTACGCATCGCCGATCTTGGTGGTCAGCTCCAGGACGTGGGCCAGGTCGGCCACCGCCGCGGCCGGATCGCCCTGCCGAAGATGGATCTCGGACCTGCTGAGCAGCACCTCCCACTGGTCCTCCCGGTTGCCGGTCGCCTCGCAGCGGACCAGTGCCTCCGCCAGTACCGCCAGTGCCTTGTCCCGCTGGTCGAGCAGGCAGTGGGCGCGGCCGAGCGCGGCCAGGGTGATGCTCTCGCCGTACAGGTCGCGATCGGCCCGCCGGATGGCCAGGCACCGTTCGAAGCGGTCCACCGCCTCGCTGTGGCGGCCCAGCCGGAGCAGCACCTCGCCCAGGTTGTGCGAGACCAGTCCGACCCGGTTCGGCTGGTACGTCTTCAGCAGCAGCAGGCCCGCGCCGATGTGGTCGAGGGCCGCGTCGAGATCCCCGGTCTGCATGCACAGCCAGCCGAGATTGTGCAGCGCCAGCCCTTCCTCACCGCGTTCGCCCACGGCCCGCCAGAGGTCGAGCGCCCGTTGCAGGAGGGCGCGGGCCGCCTCGGGACGGCCGGACTTCCACTCCAGCAGTCCCAGCGTCGCCAGCGTGGCCGCCTCCGCGACGCGGTCGCCGTCGCGCCGCGCGACCTCGATGGCGAGCCGCGCGATGGTCTCGACCTCCCGCCAGTAGCCGCTCTTCATCGCGATGGACTTGATCAGGGCCATCAGCTCGATGACGAAGCCGCCCTGCTCACCTTTCGCCGCCTGTACGGCCGCCGCCACCAGGCACGGCAGGTCCGTCTCCAGCCACCGTACGGCCGCGGCGAGATCCGGCAGGCCCACATCGGAGGCGTGCTCGCCCCCGCCGGCATGCATCAAGTGCGGTTGCAGCAGGGCCTGCAGCCGTCGGAGGCGATCGAGGTACCACCCCAGGGCCCGTCCGAGCGCCCGCGTACGCTCCCGCGGCGCGTCATGGGCGGCGGCCAGCTCCGCGGCGAACAGCCGCAGCAGGTCGTGCATGCGGAACCGGCCGTCGCCGACCGGCTCGAGCAGCCGGGCCTCGGTCAGCTCGTCGAGCGCGGCCTCCGCCGTCGTCTGGTCGATGTCGGCCAGCGCGGCGGTGAGCTCGACGCCGGCCTCGGGCACTTCCAGCACGCCGAACGCCCGGAAGACCGCCTTCGCGGTACTGGCCAGCGTTCCGTACCCGACCTCGAAGCAGGTTCGCACCCGCAGGTCGGCGGCCTGGAGCTCGTCCAGCCGCCGTTGCTGGTCGCCCAGCCGCTCGCCGAAGCGGGCCAGCGACCAGTCGGGCCGGCCCGCCAGCCGGGCACCGGCGATGCGCAGGGCCAGCGGATGGAAGCCGCACCAGCGGGCGATCTCCGCGGCCGCCTCCGCCTCGGCGCTCACCCGCTCGGGACCGGCCAGCAGCGTCAGCAGGCGCACCGACTCCACCTCGTCGAGCATGCCGACGGCGATGGGCACGGCGTCCATGGTGGTCAGCGCGGCGCGGCTGGTGACCAGCGCCGCGCAGCCGCCGCCCGCCGGTAGCAACGGCGCCACCTGGGCGGCGCCGACGGCGTTGTCGAGGACGACCAGGACGCGGCGGTCGGCCAGCAACGACTGGTAGTGAGTGGCCGCCTCCGCCGGTGCCGCCGGGACGTCGCCGGGCGGCACTCCGAGCGCGCGCAGGAAACGGCCGAGCACCTCGGCCGGCCGCAACGGTGGCAGGCCCGGCGTGGATCCCTGGAGATCCACGTAGAGCTGGCCGTCGGGATAGCGGTCGGCCACGCCGTGCGCCACCGTGAGGGCGAGCGCCGACTTACCCGCCCCACCGGGACCGTGCAACGCCGCCACAGGCGGACTCGCCGCGTCGCGCCCGTGCGGCGTCTCCACGGGCGGACCCGCGCCGGAACCGATCACGGCCGCGCCCGGCTCCCCGTACAGGATGCTGTGCAGGTGAGCCCGCTCGGCCGAGCGGCCCACGAACACCAGCGGCGCCCGGGGAAGCAGACGTGGGCGCGGACGCCCGTCGTCGACGGGCACGGCCACGGTGTCACGGTCGGCCGCCAGCAGGGCGGTGTCCCTGCGCAGGATCGCCTGCTGCAGCAGACGCAGGTCCGGGCCTGGATCGATGCCCAGCTCGTCGGCCAGCACCCGGCGGGCGGCCCCGAACGCGTCCAGCGCGCCGACCACGTCGCCGCAGCGGTAGAGGGCCGTCATGAGCTGACCGTGCAGCCGCTCGCGCAGCGGATACTGGCGGATCACCTCGCGCAACCGCGCGGCCGCGAGCTCGTTCCTGCCGAGGGCGAGCTGGATGTCGGCGTGTTCCTCCACCACGCCCAGGTAGTGGTTGGTGAGACGGGCGACCACCTCGCGCAGCGTGGGCCCGAGCGGCACGTCCTCCGCCGCCGTCCCCTCCCACAGGGCCAGGGCCTGGGTGAAGGCCTCCTCGGCGGCGCTCGTGTCGCGCTTGGCCAGCGCCTGGCGGCCGCGCGCGGACAGCGCCTCGAACTCCAGGAGGTCGAGCTCCTCCGGTCCGGCCCGCAGCAGGTAGCCGACGTCGGAGGTGACCAGCCGCTCCTCATCCGGCAGCAGCTTGCGCAGCTGCATGAGGTACGTACGCAGGTTCGCCACCGCGGAGCGGGGCGGCCGCTCGTCCCACACCTCCGCCACCAACGACCTGATCGGTACGACGTGACCCGCCCGGGCCAGCAGCATGGCGAGAACGGTACGTTGCTTGGGCGCCGTGATCCTGACCGGCGATCCGTTGACCTGGATCCGCATCGGCCCGAGAAGTCGAAACCGCACGATGTACCCGCTTTACAGCGGTGACCCGCCCAACCGGCGCAGCGCGACACCGAGCAGGCGGTCGGCGTCGAAGAACCCGCGCTGCCGGGAGTCGACGCTGTCGATGTTGTCACCCAGGACGACCAGCGCGCCGGCGGGCACCCGGGCCACGCCGTCCCCGATCCCCGGCGGAACGGGGTCGCCGGGTAACGCGACGGCGCGCTTGATGTTCCAGTGCCGGCCGTCCCGTCCCGGCGGTCCGAGCCCCGCGGCGGTGAGCGGCGGTTCGAGCACGACTACGTCGCCCGTGGCGACCTGGTCGATCCGGCGCCTGCGTACCAGAACCAGATCTCCGTCGGAGAGCGTCGGGGCCATGCTCGTCCCCTCGACCGTGACCACCACGTAGCGCCTTCGCGCCCACAGGGCGCCCGCCACCGCCGCCAGTACGAACCCACCGATGATCATCTTCATGGCGCTCTTCCACGGTCGGCCCTGCGAGGAATGAGTCTTCTTCCCGCGAAACGATCTACGTTGGGACGTGACCCTGTCAAGGCGCGGATTCCGCGGATTGCTCCATCGCGGGACCAATGGCACTCGTATTCGGGACTTCGGCCCCCTGTGGTCGGCCGCCTGTTTCGCCAGGCTGGAGCTGAGGTTCCAGTGCGGGAAGGGGACCGTTCAGGAAGGGGAATGCGTGATGACCAGACGGATCGTGGTCGGCGTGGACGGGTCCGAGCCGGCGACAGCGGCGGTGCGGTGGGCCGCCGCCGACGCGCGGCGCAGGGGACTGGCCCTGCGGATCGTGCATGTCTGCGAGCAGTGGCCGTACGGGCTCGCCGCGTTCAGCGCGGAGTACTGCGCGGGCACGCTGGATGCCGCCGCCGACCAGGCGCGTGAGCTGGCGGAGGGCGTGGAGGTGACGACGGAACTGCACACCGGGAACCTGGTCGACGAGCTGATCGGCGAGTCGGCCGCGGCTGACAGCCTGGTGCTGGGCAGCAGAGGGCTCGGCGGTTTCAGCGGCATGCTGCTCGGCTCGGTCGGCACCGCCGTCGCGGGCCACGCCTGGGGCCCGGTGGTGATCGTCCGCGGGCCCGGCCAGGAAGAGCACGGCCGGATCGTCGTCGGCTATGACGGGTCCGAGGACTCCGAATTCGCCATGCAATACGCCATCGAGCAGGCCCGCGTCCGCCACGCGCGGCTGCACCTCCTGTACGCCTGGCAACTGCCGCTGTTCTCCCCGTACGCGGCCGCCTACGACAGCCTGCTGGAGAACGCCTTCCAGCACGAGGTCCGTACGGCCGGCGAACGGGTGAACCCCTGGCGCGAGAAGTACCCCGACATCGAGATCACCGACGAGCAACTGTGCGAGCACCCGGCCGGCGCCCTGATCAAGGCCTCGACCACGGCCGACCTGGTCGTCGTCGGGTCGCGTGGGCTGGGCGGCTTCGCCTCGGCGGTGCTGGGCTCGGTCAGCCGCGCCGTGCTGCACCACGCCACGTGCCCGGTCGCGGTCGTACGGCCGCACCCGGAGAGGCCATGAACGGCGACTCGCCGACCACGGAGGACGACGATGAGCGGAACGATCGTGGTCGGCGTGGACGGCTCGCCATCGGCCGGATCGGCGCTCGGCTGGGCCGCCGACGACGCCTCCCGCAGGGGACTTCCCCTGCGGATCGTGCTCGTGCGCGAACCCTGGGCGGCCGAGCATCCGCCCACCGCGGCCGGTGACCGGCAGACGCTGACCGAGCGGTGCACGTACGTGCTCGACACGGCCGCCGACCAGGTACGGAGACTCATCCCGGAGCTGGAGGTCTCGACGGCTCTGGTCACGGGCGCGGTGATCGAGCGGCTTGGTGGTCGGATCGCGCGGACTGGGCGGCTTCGCCGCGGCGGCGCTCGGGTCGGTCAGCCACGGTGTCCTGCACCGGGCTCGCTGTCCGGTGGCCGTGGTGGGCGCTCCGCGGATCACGACGTGACAGACCATCCGAGGTCTCGGGCCGTCAGCCTCGCCGATCCATCCGCAGTCGTGCCGAGAGTGCCGCCGCCTGCGTACGGCGCTGCATGTCGAGCTTGGACAGCAGATTGGACACGTAGTTCTTGACCGTCTTCTCGGCCAGGAACATCCGCTCGCCGATCTGCCGGTTGGTCAGCCCCTCGCCGATCAGGTCGAGGATGTTGCGCTCCTGCTCCGACAGCGCCGCCAGCGGGTCCCTCCTGGCGGCCTGCTCCCGCAGCCGCTGCAGCATCGCCGCGGTGGTCTGCGGATCGAGCAGCGACTGCCCCGAGGCGACCGTACGCACCGCGCCGACCAGGTCGGAGCCGTGGATCTGCTTGAGCACGTACCCGGCCGCGCCCGCCATCACCGCCTCGAACAACGCGTCGTCGTCGGCGTAGGAGGTCAGCATCAGGCACGCCAGCCGCGGCAGCCCGGACCGGACCTCGCGGCACACGTCCACGCCGTTACCGTCGGGCAGCCGGACGTCCAGCACCGCCACGTCCGGCTTGAGCGCCGGAATGCGGGCGATCGCCGACTCCGCGGTCCCGGCCTCGCCGATCACCTCTATGTCGTCCTCGGCATCCAGCAGGGCGGCCACGCCGCGCCGTACCACTTCGTGATCGTCAACGAGGAACACCCGAATCATGCTCCGACGCTAACCGGCCAGGTCAACCGCGGAATAGAGGCCAAAGTCCCAAAAGCGAGTGAAGACCAAAGCACTCAATAGGCAGGACTTTCGCCCCTAGGAGGCATGGAGCTGCCGCTGTGGGATGCGAGGGGATGAGGCAGGGCAAAAACAGAGGGCAAAAACAGCAGGTGGCAGCCGGTGAATACGACAGGAACGGGTTAGATGGGCACCGACAGGATCGACCGAGCAGTCCCACGCGCCGGTACCCGTCGGCCGGCGCTGATGCCGGCGGTGGCGACCGTGGGATTCGCGGTGAACTTCTGGGCGTGGGCGCTGCTCAGCCCACTGGGCCCGCGCTTCAAGGAACTGCTGGGACTGTCGGCGGCCCAGCAGGCGCTGCCGGTGGGCGGGTTCGTGATCCTGGCCGCAGTGTTCGCCGTCGTCGCGCTCTGCGCCACGGTCCTGGCGTTCACCCCACCGCTGATGCCGCTGGGCACGGTCGCGTTCCTGACCATGGCCGCGGCGCTCGGCGCCGGCAGCGGGGCCACCTTCGCCCTGGTCGCGGTGGCGGCCCCGGTCGACAAGGTCGGCTCGGTCACGGGCCTGGTCGGCGCCGCCGGTGGGCTGGGCGGGTTCGTGCCGCCGGTGGAGATGGGGTTCGTCTACGGTCTGTTCGGCTCCTACGGGGTGGGCCTGGCCCTGCTGGCCGGAGTGTCGGTGCTGACGCTGGTGCTGACTTTGACCGCGGTGCGTGCCACGGCCAGGCGGCGCTCCGCCGCGCTACCGGTGCCGTTCGGACCGTTCGCCGAGGAAGCCCGATGACGAAGAGACTGCCGCGCAAGGTGTACGAGAAGGAGCTCTTCCGCCTGCAAGGAGAGCTGGTGAAGCTGCAGGAGTGGGTGCGCGTGCGAGGCCGGCGAGTGGTCGTGATCTTCGAGGGGAGGGACGCGGCGGGCAAGGGGAGCACGATCAAGCGGGTCTCCGAATACCTCAACCCGCGCGTGGCGCGCATCGCGGCGCTCCCGGCACCGACCGAGCGTGAGCGGTCGCAATGGTACTTCCAGCGCTACATCGAGCATCTGCCCGCCGCCGGGGAGATCGTGCTGTTCGACCGCAGCTGGTACAACCGCGCGGGTGTCGAACGGGTGATGGGATTCTGCACCCAGGAGGAATACACGCGATTCCTGCACCAGTGTCCGATTTTTGAACGGTTGCTGGTGGAGGACGGGATCCTGCTGCGCAAGTACTGGTTCTCGGTGAGCGACGAGGAGCAGGAGCGGCGCTTCCACGCCCGGCTGAAGGATCCGATGCGGCAGTGGAAGCTGTCACCGATGGACCTGGAGTCGATCAATCGCTGGGAGGACTACTCCAGGGCCAAGGACGAGATGCTGGTGCACACCGACATCCCAGAGGCGCCGTGGTACGAGGTGGAGAGCGAGGACAAGCGGCGGGCCAGGATCAACATGATCGCGCACCTGCTGTCCACGATCCCCTATGAGGAGGTGCGGCGGGCGGAGCTGAAGATCCCGCACCGCCCGCCCGCCACCGGCTACCGGCGCCCGCCGCGCAGGCCGGAGACCTTCGTGCCGGACGCCGCGGCGGACCTGCGCTTGCCATGACATGACGATCGAAGCGCTGATGGATGAAGGAGTTGTGCGAATGGCGCCGGCCGGCGCCCGTACGCCCTGGCGGCCCTGACCGAGGCGGACCCGAAGAGTGCCGTATGGCCGTGATCGATGGGACTTTGGCCTCTGCCGGTGGCAGGCACACGGGCGGATCGTGGGGCTATGGCGATCCGCGGCCTGACCTGGGAGAACGACATGACCATCGACATCGCGCTCGAGGCGGCGCGCTGGGCGCCGTCGGTGCACAACACCCAGCCCTGGACCTTCGCCGTCACGGGCCAGGAGATCGCCGTCCGCGCGAGCACCGATCGCAAACTGGCCCTGGAAGACCCTGGCGGCAGGGAAATGCTGATCAGCTGCGGGGCGGCCGTGTTCAACCTGCGTACTGCGCTGCGCCAGGCCGGCCGCGAGCCGATCGTGCGGATCCTGCCCGATCCCGACCGGCCCTCGCTGCTGGCGACGGTACGGCTGGGCGAGGCCGTCGAGCCGGACGAGCACACCAGCATGCTGGCCGGGCAGATCGAGGTGCGGCGTACGCACCGGGCGGGATTCACCGAGACGCCCGTGCCCGAGCGGCTCGTGGCACAGTGGCAGCGCGAGGCCGCCACCGAGGGCGCGACCTTCACGCCCGTCGGGGCGCCCGCCGCCGTACGGGCCCTGGCCGCGCTGACCGAGGCGGCCCAGGCCGTCCAGTCGCAGGACTGGCCCTTCACCCTCGAGGTCATGCGGTGGGCGCGCCCACCGGGAAGCACCCGAGGTGACGGCGTGCCCGCCGACTCCTACCCCAAGCGGCCGGCTGACGCCGACCTTGAGCAGCCGACCGGCGCGTACCCCGAACAGCCGAGCGGTGAATTCGCCCAGCGCGACTTCGCCCACCAGCACCCCTGGGGGACCGACACCGACCAGAGCATGTCACGCGCCACCGGGGTGGTGGCACTGCTGACCACCCGTGAGGACACCCGCGAGGCCTGGCTGGCGGCCGGGCAGGCGCTGCAACACGTGCTGCTGCACGCCTCGGCTCACGGAGTGAGCGCCGCCTTCCACACCCAGGCGCTGGAGGAGCCGCACCTACGCGACTTCCTCCGGCAGCGGATGTGCGCGGGCGCCTACCCGCAGATGCTCATGCGGCTCGGCATCGCCGCCGACGAGAGCCATGGGGTCCGCCGCCCGCTCACCGACCTGACCGACCCATGATCCTCCGCCTTATCCATAGGGTCAGGAGGAGGATGCGTCCTGGGGTTGGCGCGTGAGCCGCAGGAAGGTCTCCTCGACCTGGCGGGCGATGTCCGCCGCGGTCAGGCCGAGGCGGGCGAGCACGCGATCGCGGCCGGCGTGGTCGAGGAACGCCACCGGTACCCCGAAGTCACGCATCGGCACGTCGACCCCCGCGTCGCGCAGAGCCTGCGCGACGGCGGAGCCGACGCCGCCGGCCCGTACCCCGTCTTCCACCGTCAGCACCATGCGGTGCCGGGCGGCGAGGCCGGGCAGCAGGTCATCGACCGGCTTGACCCAGCGCGGGTCGACCACCGTCGCGGTGATGCCGTGATCGGCCAGGCGCTCGGCGACCCGCAGGCACAGCGGAGCCAGCGCGCCGACGGCCACGATCAGGACATCTGCCACCGGTTCGGTGTCCGTGCTCTGGCGATCAGCAGTGGCTTCCCGGAGCACGTCCATGCCGCCGATCCGCCCGACGGCCGGGATCGGGGCACCGACGCTTCCCTTCGGATAGCGGACCAGTGTGGGCGCGTCGTCCACCGCCAGCGCCTCGCGCAACTGTTCCCGCAGGCGTTCGCCGTCCCGGGGTGCCGCGATCCGCAGCCCCGGTACGACCTGAAGGACGGCCAGGTCCCATACGCCGTTGTGAGAGGCGCCGTCGTCACCGGTGATCCCCGCCCGGTCCAGGACGAACGTCACCCCGCACCGGTGCAATGCCACATCCATCAGCAACTGGTCGAAACAACGGTTGGCGAATGTGGCGTACACGGCGACGACCGGATGCAGCCCGCCCGTGGCGAGTCCCGCCGCGGCGGTGGCCGCGTGTTGCTCGGCGATGCCCACGTCGAGGACCCTGTCGGGGAAGCGCTGGGCGAAGGGTTCCAACCCGGTCGAGCGCAGCATCGCCGCCGTGATCGCCACCACGTCAGGTCGTTCGGCACCGATCCGCACCAGCTCCCCGGCGAACACCGAGGTCCAGTCCTCTCCGGCCACGCGCAGCGGCACCCCGGTGTCCGGATCGATCACCTTGACCTGGTGGAACCGCTCGTCGGACTGCTCGGCCGGCGGATAGCCCCGCCCCTTCTCCGTGATGCAGTGCACGATCACCGGGCCGGAGAACTGTTTGGCCAGGTGCAGCGCCTGCTCCACCGCCGCCCGGTCGTGACCGTCGATCGGGCCGACGTACTTCAGGCCAAGGTCTTCGAACATGCCCTGCGGCGCGACGAAGTCCTTGAGCCCCTTCTTGGCACCGTGCAGAGCGTCGAACAACGGACGCCCGATCATCGGGGTGCGGTCGAGGATGTCCCGGGTACGCCGCAGGAACCGTTCGTAGCCGTCGGTGGTGCGCAGCGCCGCCAGGTGGGTGGCCAGGCCGCCGATCGTCGGTGAATAGGAGCGCTCGTTGTCGTTGACGACGATCACCAGCGGCAGCGACGGGTCGGCGGCGATGTTGTTCAGCGCCTCCCATGCCATCCCGCCGGTCAGGGCGCCGTCCCCGATCACGGCGACGACGTGGCGGTCGCGCAGACCGGTGAGACGGTGGGCCTTGGCCAGCCCGTACGCCCAGCTGAGGGCGGTCGAGGCGTGCTGGTTCTCCACGACATCGTGCGGGGACTCGACCCGGCTCGGGTAGCCGGAAAGCCCGCCTTCCTGCCGCAATCGCGAGAAGTCCTGCCGCCCTGTGAGCAATTTATGCACGTACGCCTGGTGGCCGACGTCGAAGATGACGCGGTCGGTGGGGGAGTCGTAGACCCGGTGCAGGGCGATGGTCAGCTCCACGACGCCGAGGTTCGGCCCCAGATGGCCGCCCGTGCGGGAGACCGCGTCGATCAGGAACTCACGGATCTCGGCGGCGAGCCGGTCCAGCTCCGCGGGGCTTAACCCGTTGAGATCCGCCGGACCGCTGATCGACGACAGAACGCTCATGGGACGACCACTGCTCCTTCGCGAAGTCTTCTTACCCTCAAGTGGTGGGCCCGCGCTGCGGCTCGCCGCCCGACGACCAGTCACCCGGAATGTGCGACAGATGCCGACGCATCAGCTCTTCGGCGAGCGCACGGTCGCCCTTCAGGACCGCCGCCAGCAACGGACGGTGCTCCGCCGCGGAGCCGGCCAGGTCACCGTCCGCGGTGAGGCGGCGCAGGTTGTACAGGCGGGTCTGGTCGCGCAGGCACGCCACCGAGTCGACCAGTCGCCGGTTCCCGGTCGCCTCCAGCAGGAGGAGGTGAAAGTCGCGATCGGCCTGAAGGTTGCCGGCCAGATCGTGCTCCTCGGCCGTCCGCTCGATGACATCGACGAGCTGCGACAGCCGCTCCACACGATCCCCCAAGCCCAACTCGGCCGCCCGGCCCACCCCGGGAACCTCGAGCATCATGCGCAGCTCGAAGATCTCGGTGAAGTCCTGCTCGGTGAACGACACGACACGGAATCCCCGATTGGGCAGCGCCTCCAGCAGGCCCTCATCGACCAGGGCGAGCATCGCCTCGCGTACCGGACTCGTGGACACCCCCAGCTCCGTCGCCAGCGACGCCGCCGAATACACCTCGCCCGGCTCCAGGGAGCCCGTGACCAGCGCCTCCCTCAGCACCGACAGCGCCTGATCGCGCAGACTCGTCCGCTGCAGGGAAGCTCCCGTCAAAACCATGGCCAGTACTATATCACCGATTAGCCGTCACGTCTCATAGGCCACCAGGGCTGTTCGAGGGAGCTTTACCGATCGATCGTTCGGGCAGAAACTGCGAGTATGAGCGATGGATCGGTGATGCCGTCCATGCGGCTGGACGAGCTGCTGGCTGAGCTGCAGGTGCGGCTGAACGCGGTGCTCGCCACGCGCGACCGCGTGCACGCGCTGCTGGACGCGGTGGTGTCGGTGGGCAGCGATCTCGATCTGGGAACGGTGCTGCGGCGGATCGTGGAGACCGCGACCAACCTGGTGGACGCCAGTTACGGCGCACTGGGGGTGATCGGCCATGAGAGCACGCTGATCGAGTTCATACCCGTTGGATTGACCGAGGAAGAGATCGCCAAGATCGAACACTGGCCGCACGGGCTCGGCCTGCTCGGATTGTTGATCAAGGACGCCCGGCCGCTGCGACTGGCGCGGATCGCCGATCACCCGGAATCCTACGGTTTCCCGCCCGGCCATCCGCCCATGGGCACCTTCCTGGGCGTGCCGATCCGGATGCGGGAGGAGGTGTTCGGCAACCTCTACCTGACGGAGAAGCGCGGTGGCGGCGAATTCGACGAGGAGGACGAGGCCGTCGTCATCGCCCTGGCCACCGCGGCGGGCGTGGCGGTGGAGAACGCGCGCCTGTACGAGCAGACCCGGCGGCGGGAGAAGTGGCTACGGGCCTCCGCGGAGATCACCACCAGCCTGCTGTCCGGCACCGATCCGCGCGACGTCCTCGTCACACTGACCAGCAAGGCCAAGGAGATGACGGATGCCGACCTGGTCGAGCTGATGGTGCCCGCCGACGGCGGCACCCGGCTGGTGGTGGAGATCGCCGAGGGTGACCGGGCGGACGAGCTGCTGGGCACCTCGTGCGCGGTGGCCACGACATTGGCGGGGGAGGTCTACACCCGCGGCGAGTCGCTCACCGAGGGCGACATGCGGCTGCTGGTGCCCTTGGGCGCGCCGCCTTCGGTACGCGGGGTGGTCGCCATGAGCAAGCGCTCGGGGCGGCTGCCGTTCAGCGAGGCCGACGGCCACATGCTGGGGGCCTTCGCGGGCCAGGCGGCCATCGCGGTGGAGCTGGCCGAGGTGCGTCGCGCCGCGGAGCGGCTCAGCCTGCTGGAAGACCGTGACAGAATCGCCAGGGACCTGCACGACGTGGTGATCCAGCGGCTGTTCGCGGTGGCCATGACGCTGATGGGCGCCGTCAGGCTGATCGAGCGTCCTGAGGCCACGAGCAGGGTCCAGCACGCGGTCGACGAGCTGGACGAGACGATCCGGCAGATCCGAGCCAGCATCTTCGCCCTGCAGGGCTCGGGGACGAGCGGGCTGCGCGGTCAGGTCGCCGAGCTGGTCGACGGGGCCGCCGCGCACCTGGGCTTCCGTCCCGGACTGCGGCTAGAGGGGCAGCTCGACACATTGGTCAGCCAATCGGTGGCCGAGCAGGTGGCGGCCGTGCTGCGCGAGGCCCTGTCCAACCTGGTACGGCACGCCAAGGCGGCCAAGGCCGACATTCTGCTGGAGGCGGCGGCCGGCCGGCTGACCCTGGTCGTCACCGACAACGGGGTGGGCATCGAGCCCGATGGCCGGCACAGCGGGCTGGCCAACCTGGAGGAACGTGCCACCCGGCTGGGCGGCACGTTCACCGTCGATTCACCCGAGGGCGGCGGAACCCGGCTCAGCTGGTCGGTCCCGCTGTGATGCGGTGGTTCAGCTGGTCGGTCTGGCGGCTCAGGTGGTCGGTGCCGCGGTGATGCGGCGGCCGGAAACCTGCTCGGCCGCCACCACGATGTAGTGGTCACGGCTGCCCGGCGCCCACGGCACCAGGGGGAGCTGTGCGAGGCGGGCCACCTCCTCGGGCTCGCGTACGGCTCGCGCGTGCCCGACCGCGGTCACGGACCAGCCGGTACGCGCGTCGGGGTCGAACTCGTCGGCCTCGAAGGCGACCACGCTCCGCTGGGTGGCCGCGGCCAGCTTGGAGCCGACGGAGGTGCGGATCACGATGTGCTCGCCGTACAGGCAGAAGTTGACCGGCTGGACGGCGGGCAGGGCCCGGTCGGTGAAGACGATCCGGCCGATCCGCGCCGTGTCCAGCAGGTCGAGGCACTCCTGGCGAGAGAGCACCTGCAGGCCGGACGCGTCTAGTTGCATGCTTCCCAGCATCAGCGGATCGGGGAGGAGACGTTAGAGTCTTTCGTCCTTGCTTCCCGGCCATGCGGCCAGGACCGCCGTCCTGGCCGCATCCCCGCCCTGACAGGAGCACCCACGAGCAACCCCGGATATCAGCCCGTGAACTCCAGCTCGGCCCGGTCGCGGCCGCTGTACAGATCCCAGTAGACCGCCGCGATGTCGTCCGCCTCCGCCGTGGGGAAGCCCGCCGGCGCGTTCGAGCCGATCCAGACGCTGATCGCCACGTGCGCGGCGTAGACGCCTCGGTCGGCCAGGACGCCGTTGAGGTTGAGCACCCAGTTGCGCAGGGCGGCGGCGGCCGCGTTGATGTTGCCCATCATCGGGTTCGGCGTGATGGAGCCGCCTCCCGTGGTGAACAGGAGGGTGCCGGCGCCGGCTTCGAGCATCGCGGGGAGCACCTGGTTGGCGGCGGTGACCGCGCCGTACAGGTAGTAGTCGATCTGCGGCTGGAGGTTGTCCACGGTCACCTCCAGCGGGCCGGCCATGGTGATGCCCGGGACCGGGGTGTGCGGGGCGGGGGAGTACTCCAGTACGTCGATACCGCCGAAGTGCGCCGCCGCTTGTTCCAGGGCGGCGGCCAGGGCGGGGCGGTCCATGATGTCGGCGGGGAAGGCCGCCGCGGTGACGCCCGAGCCGGCGAGCTCGGCGACAAGCTCATCCAGTTTGTCCTTGCCGCGGGCGATCAGGGCGACGTCGAAGCCGTGTCCGCCGAACAGCTTGGCGATGGACAGGCCCATACCGGGGCCGGCGCCGACGATGGCGAGGGTGGGCATGATCAACTCCTGTCAGGTGAAGGGAAACAGACTCAGGCGATGGAGACCGCGAGCTTGCCCTGCGCGCCGGCGCCGAAGTCGGCGAACGCCTGGGCGACCTGGTCCAGCGGGTAGGTGGCGGTGATGGGCACTCGCAGGGCGCCGGCGACGGCATCGGTGGCCAGCTTGTCCAAGGTGACCTGGTTCGGGTCGGCCACCACCGAGGTGACGCTGACCTCCCGGCCCTCGACCGCGTCGGGGCCGAAGCCGAGAGTGGAGGCGAGCCGGCCGCCCGGCCGCAGCAGCGCCGCCAGCTGAGCGCCGTCGCCGGCCAGGTGCAGCACCGCGTCCACGCCGTTCGGGGCCAGGGCGCGCACCTGCGCCTCCACCTCCGCGGTGAAGTCCACCAGGTGGATCTCGGCGTCGGTCAGCCCTCGTACGAAATCGCTCTCCGCGCCTGGTCGCGTGGTGGCGAGCACTCGGGCGCCGCGAGCCACCGCGACCTGTACGGCGAGCGCGCCCACGCCGCCGGTGGCGCCGGAGATCAGGACGGTCTCGCCCTTCTGCGGGTCCACGGCGTCGATGCTGTCCAGGGCGGCCGTTCCGGCCAGTCCCAGCGCTCCGGCCGTAGCGGTCGAGAGCCCCTGGGGAATGTGCGCCACGCCGTAGGCGGCGGGCACGACGAGGTACTCGGCGAGCGAGCCGGTGCCCAGGAACGGCTTCATCGCCACGCCGAAGACGTGGTCCCCGACGGCGAACCCCTCGGCGCCTTCGCCCACGGCCTCGACCGTGCCCGCGAAGTCCTTGCCCGGGATCAGCGGATAGCGGTGCTCCATCACCTGCTGCAGGTAGCCGGCCGCGGTCGCCGCGTCGAAGCCGTTGATCGACGAAGCGGCGACCTTCACCAGCAGCTCACCGGCTTCGGGCCGGGGCGCGGCCACCTCGGTGATGGCGGGGCTCGCGGGGACGGAACTCAGGACGATTGCGCGCATGGCGACTCTCCTCAATTAATCGGAACGGCTTATCCGTTTGTTCTGTGCAGCGTAACACCAGAATCGGATAGACCATTCCGATTCTGTATGATGGCTTCATGAGCCCTGCCGCCCGCCGCGTCCCCGCTTCCCCAGACCCCTCGGCAGACCCCTCGACCCAGGGCCTGCGCATCGATGCCCGGCACAACCGCGATCGCATCCTGGCCGCGGCCCGGCGGGTCTACGCGCGCGACGGCATCGAAGCGTCGATGGCATCCGTGGCGCGCGAGGCGGGTGTCGGGATCGCGACGCTCTTCCGGCATTTCTCCGCTCGCGAGGACCTCGTCGCGGCCGTGTTCGCCGACACCATGCAGACGTACGCCGATGCCGCCGCCACCGCGCTGGCCGACCCCGATCCGTGGCACGGATTCACCTGGTACATCGAGACCGTCTGCGGCATGCAGGCCGCGGATCGCGGTTTCTCCGAGGTGCTGACCATGACCTTTCCCAGCGCCAGGGCCATGGAGGCCAAACGGGACGAGGCCTACCGCGGCTTCAGCGAGCTGGTCGTACGCGCCAAGGAAGCCGGCCGGCTGCGCCCCGACTTCACCACCGAGGATCTGGTCATCCTGCTGATGGCCAACGCCGGTGTCATCGCGGCCACGGCCGGCGCGGCCCCGGAGGCGTGGCGCCGGCTCGTCGGCTGCATGATCCAGTCGTACGCCGTCCCGGACCCCGCGAACCCCGAGCCCCTGCCGCCCGCGCCCACCCCGACGGCCCTGTACCGGGCGATGATCCGCTTGAGCCGCGCCCCCGCAGAACGCCGATGACCTCTTAGGCGCAGCCTTCGAACTGCGGCACTGAGGTGGATATCGAAAGACCCGTCGCGCCGAAGTGTTTGCGGAGGAGCTTGGGCGCCGTTCCGGACTGGTACATCGCGGTGATGGCCCGGTTGACCGCCTCGCATCCCGCGACGTCGCCATGGCGGAGGGCCACGCCGTACCGCTCCTCCGTGAACGGGGCGTGCACGATGGTGTACGCGCCCTTGTCCCGGGCGGCGAACCCGGCGAGGATCAGGTCGCCGGTGGAGACCGCGTCCACCGCGCCGGATCTGAGGAGGTCCACACACTCGCTGTAGGTGCGGGCCGGGACCAGGACGGCGGCCACGCCGCGGCCTTCAATGATCCGTGACGTGGAGATGGAGCCCTGGGCCTCGCACAGTTTGCGCCCCGCGAGATCTCGTACGTTGCCGATGTTCGTCGTGCCGTTGCGGACCAGGATGTCCTGCTGCGAGACGTAGTACGGCCCCGCGAACGTCACCTGCATCTTGCGCGGTGGGCTGATGGAGTAGGTGGCCACCACCATGTCCGCCTCGCCGGAGTTCAGTTTGGCCTCCCGGCCTTCCGACGTCGTGGCGACGAAGGAGACCTTCTTGCCCAGGTGGCCGGCCACATAGGTGGCCACGTCCACGTCGAAGCCCTCGAAGGTGCCCTGCTTGGTCCGCAGGCCCAGGCCGGGCTGGTCCGGCTTCACCGCGACGATCAGCTCGTCCTTGTCCAGGATGGACGGGGTATGGCGGAGGACGCTCATTCCGCACCCGGCCGATGCCAGGGTGATGGCCGCTGCCACGGCGACTCGCGCGAGGCCGCCGAGTAACTTGCTCATCGCTCCTCCGGGGTGCGGGCCTGCCGACGCGAGCCCCACGGTAGGGAAGGACGATGAAGCAAGAGTGAACCAGCGGTGGCGGCACCCGGTCGAGATGATGACGGTGGACGCGGTTTCTAGGACCTGAGGTCCCCGAGCTCTCTCACTCGGCCGAGCCAGGTCTCGGTGCCGCGCGGATGTGCGTGCGTTCGCCCTGTCTCCCGATGAGACTCAGGAACTCGACGGGACCGGCGCTGGTGGCCCCGAACCAGTGCGGGGTGCGCGTGTCGAACTCCGCCGCCTCCCCGGGCTTCAGGATGAGGTCGTGTTCGCCGAGTACGAGGCGGAGTGTTCCGTTGAGGACATAGGCCCAGTCATAGCCCTCGTGGCTGCGCAGGTCGGGTTCGGCGTCGTCGCTTCCGGCCGGGAGGACGAACTTGTAGGCCTGGATCCCTCCGGGCCTCCGGGTCAGCGGCAGGATGACGGCGCCGTCGCCACGGGAGATGGGCCGCAGATTGACGCGGGGGTCGCCGGTCGGCGGCGCGTCCACGAGCTCGTCGAGGGTGACCCCGTAGGCGCGAGCCAGCGGTAGCAGCTGCTCGAGCGTGGGACGTCGCAAGCCCGCCTCGAGCCGGGACAAGGTGCTGGTGGAGATCCCGGTCTCCGCCGCGAGGTCGGCGAGTGTGACGTCCCGATGCAGCCGAAGGCGTTTCAACCTCGGTCCGACGGCGTCGAGAGTGCGGTCAATGGCCTCATCCATCCCGCCATTTTGCCATTCGGCAACAACGTTTGCACATCCGCCTTGACGCTCAGCACCATGAGGAACGCACCTGCATGAAAGGAATCCCGTGAGTACGAACCCGTCCTCAGACACGGAAGCCCCCGGCCCGACCGTCCAAGACCCACGACAACGACGTACGATCTTGGCCGGGGTCTGCGTCGCGCTCATGGCGGTCATCGCTTCGGTGTCCGGGTTGAACGTCGCCCAGCCGGAGCTCAGCGTCGCGTTCGACACCTCGCAATCCGAGGTCCTGTGGTTCATCAACATCTACACCCTCACTCTGGCCGCGTTGCTCCTGCCGCTCGGCGCGCTGGGCGACCGGTGGGGCCGCAGGCCGGTGCTGCTCGCCGGCCTGCTCGTCTTCGGCGTGGCGAGTGCGGCGGCCGGCCTTGCCACGTCGTCCGAGCTCATGCTCGCCGCGCGTTTCCTGAGCGGCGTAGGCGCGGCGATGATCATGCCGGCCACCCTCGCGGTCATCACCTCGACCTTCCCGGACGAGGAACGCGCCAAGGCGATCGGCGTGTGGACCGGCGTCGCGGGCGGTGGCGGCATCTTGGGGATGTACCTGTCGGCCATCCTGGTCGACCTGGCGAGCTGGCGGTGGCTCTTCGTCCTGCCGGTCGTGCTCGTCGTCGTCGCCATCGCCATGACGCTGCGATCCGTCCCGAACTCGCGCGAGGCGTCCGGGCACGGGTTCGACGCCGTCGGTTCGCTGTCGTCCGTGGTCGCGGTGGTCGGTCTCGTCTTCTTTCTCCAGGAGGGCCCCGAACGGGGCTGGACCGCGCCCGCGACGCTACTGAGCCTCCTCGTCGGCGTCATCGCCGCCGCCGGATTCGTGGCATGGGAGCTACGCCGGCCGGCGCCACTTCTCGACGTCCGCCTGTTCCGCGAGCGAGGTCTCGCGAGTGGTTCCGTGTCGCTCCTGGCCGTCTTCGGCGTGCAGGCAGGGATCTTCGTGGTCCTCTTCCCGTACTTCCAGGCGGTGCTCGGCTGGTCCGGCCTGCGCTCCACCCTGGCGCTCATGCCGATGGCGCTGCTGATGATGTTCGCCTCCGGTCTCGCCCCGAGGGTGGCCGCGCGGGTCGGCGGCCGCTCGACGATGGCCTCGGGGATCTTCCTGGGCGGCGCGGGGCTGGTCCTCATGGCCACCTTCGTCTCCGTCGACGGCGGCTACCTGTCGATCCTCCCCGGCATGCTCGCCATGGGACTCGGCATGGGTTTGACGATGACGCCCGCCACCGAGGCCATCACCGCCGCCTTGCCGCGCGCGCGTCAAGGTGTCGCGTCCGCGCTCAACGACGTCACCCGGGAATTCGGCACCGCGCTCGGTGTCGCGCTGCTCGGAGCGGTCCTGACCGCCGGCTACCGCGGTGCCGTCGATGCCCGCCTCGACGGAGTACCAGGCGCCGACACCGCCCGTGAAGGCGTCGTCAACGCCCTCACGGCCGCCGACGGGGCCGGCCCCCAGGCGCGGGCGCTGATCCGAGCCGCCCAGGAGTCCTTCGTCGACGGCTGGCAGCAGGCCATGTGGGCGGGCGCGGCGGTCATGGCGGTCCTGTTCGTCTACGTTCTCGCGCGAGGGCCGCGGGAACGTACCCCGGGCTCCGGTAGCGACAGCCGGGAGTCCATTCCTGTCCGGGGGAGTGCTCAAAAGGCAAGTCGAATCGATTCGACTGGGCCATGAGCGTCTCTTGGCGGGGTGGTCAAGAGCCAGGAAACGGTCGCGACATGCCGCCGTTCCGCGGACCGGAGCTGGATTGGACCTGGAGTGGGTCTCAGGCGGCTTCGTTAGTCGTTAGTCGTCAGGAGCGGGGCCTGGCGGGCCCGGTCGTGGCGCGCAGCGAGATCGGCGGGGCGATCAGGAGGTGACGGTGCGGGGTGGCCGGGTCGGCGATGCGCTGGATGAGCAGCTCGACGGCGCGGGCGCCCATCTCGCCGGCGGGGACGTCGGCGGCGGTGAGCGGCGGGTGCAGGTTCTCGGCCCAGTGCTGG
Organism: Nonomuraea sp. NPDC048901; assembly: GCF_040649695.1. Taxonomy (NCBI): domain Bacteria; kingdom Bacillati; phylum Actinomycetota; class Actinomycetes; order Streptosporangiales; family Streptosporangiaceae; genus Nonomuraea; species Nonomuraea sp. NPDC048901. Next base: position 85,737 of record NZ_JBEZFW010000033.1, read on the forward strand.
GCGGCGACGCCGGCGATGGAGAAGTCTCCGGGCACGGTCAAACCCGCCTCGGCCAGCGCCCGGTACATGCCGGACACAGCCGCCTCGTTGATGGTGGCGATGGCGGTCAGCTCCGGATGGTCGGCGAGCAGCTGCCGCAGGCAGCTCTGTCCGGCCTGGGCGTCGTCGGCGCAGCAGACCCGCACGCCGTGCAGGCCGCGTTCGGCGATGGCGCGATCGAAGCCGGCCTGCGCGCGGTGGCCCGGCCCATAGCCGGCGGCGACCAGCTCGGCGTTGCGGTTGACCAGCGCCAGGTGCCGGTGGCCGAGATCGGCCAGGTGGTGGACGCACTTGGCGATGAGCGTCTCGTAGTCGATGTCCACCCAGGACATGTCCTCCGGCCGGCGGGTACGGCCGATGCCGACGAACGGCGGGCCGCTCTCCAGCAGCCGGGTCACCCGGTCGTCCTCCAGCCGGATCTCCATCAGGATGACGCCGTCCACGCGCCGGCCGGTGACGACGCGCTCGAAGGAGCGGTCGTGCTCGCCGCCCGAGGGTGACAGCAGGACGTCGAGGTCGGCGCGGGCGGCGGCGTCGACCATGCTGGCCACGAAGCCGAGCTGCATGTCGGTCAGGCGCTGACTGGCCGGCGGGATGACCAGGCCGATGGTACGGGTACGGCCCTCCTTGAGCGCCCTGGCGGCGGCGTTGGGCCGGTAGCCCAGCTCGTCGATGACGGACTGGATGCGGCGCTTGGTCTCCTCCGACACCGGGCGCTTGCCGGTGAGCGCGTACGAGACGGTGCTGCGTGACACGCCCGCCCGCCTGGCGATCTCTCCGATGTTCACCCGTACTCCTCGTCCAATCCACCGCTCGGCGACCATCGTAAGTCGAACCGGTTCACGAGATGGCACGTCGTCGCATTCCGTGGCGCGGACGGGTCGTCTGCCGCGCATCGCTCGCGACATCTATGGCGCTCGGCCGCCGACCCCGTCTTGACGCTGTTCAGCGGCCCGTACTTCTACCAGGACCCCGTCGACGGCTCGTACGTCTTCACCGTCTACCAGACCGGCCGCCGCTACCGGATCAGTGCTCGACCTCATGCCGATCGTGCTGGGGGAGGAGCTGTCGCGACCCATCTGGGCGCCCTCGACCGCGCTGATCGAGGACGGCCGGCGCGTACCTCATTCTCGCCGCGGCCCACGAGCGGCGGTGTGCCAAGCCCGTACCCGTCACCGGCCCCAGAGCCGCCAGGTCTGGTTGAGCGGACTGGCCTGGCCAACCGGGTTGCAGGTCCACTGAAGAATGGGCGCCCTGGGGGCGGTCGAGATGGTGCTGACGTCGACGCACTTGCCGCTGTGGCGGGCGACGAGCTGATAGTCCCGGGGATCGTTGCCCGCGTAGGTCACCTTGCGCAGGGCGAACTGCTGGTTCTGCGCCCCGCCGGCGCAAGTCCGCTGGCTCACCGGCGTGCCGTCGGCTGTGGCCGCCGCGTTCACCTCAAGGCACTTTCCGCTCTGCTGGTTGACCAGTGTGTACGTGCCGGTCACGCCGGTCACCGGCTGGAAGTTCCACAGTTGCTGGTCGCCGCCCTCGCAGGGGAACTGCTGCTGTACGTTGCCGTCGGCGGTGCTCAGATCGGTGTTGTCCAGGCATTGCTGGGAGTGCTGCGCGACCGCCACGGACTGGAAGCCGCCGTCCGATGGCGGCAGCAGCGTGACGGTGAACGTGTCGTCGGCGTTGGTGTGCGGCAGGTTCAGCGTGATCGAGTTCCCCGACAGCGTCAGGACCGTGTTCTGCACGGTGATCGGCCCCTGGACCGCGCCGCCGCCGTTGTACGGGACGCGCTGCACGACCGCGCGGACCTGGTTGTTCTGCACGATGCCGCTGGTGGTGTCGAGGCGGCGCAGACCGACGGCGATGTTGCCGGTCGTCCCGCCCCCGCCCACCAGGATCTTGGCCACGCCGGCCGCCTTGGTGGCGAAGGCGTCGTAGGCGGCGCTCGGGGTCGTCGAGACGATCTGGCCGGTCTGGGAGGCGTAGAAGCGGTAGACCCACCATTCGCCCTTGGGCAGATGCCGGCCGGCGCTGTCGCGGACGAGCAGGTTGCCCAGATCGTTGTGCAGGTTGCCGGCGCTCGCCCAGTTCGCGCGTAACCCGTCGGCGCCCGCGCGCTCCAGTCGGGCGATGTACCACGACCCGTCTCCCGGGTTCTGCTCGTTGGAGGCGCCGTACTCGTTGATCTGGTACGGCCGCGGGTGCGGGACGCCGCGCGGGTCGAGCGTGGCGTTGGCGGCTGCCACGTTGGCCACCGGGTCGCCGGGCAGGGAGTGCCAGCTGACGATGTCAGGGATGACGTTGTTGGCGCGGACGAAGTCGAGGTAGCCGTTCCACCAGGCGTTCGTCGTGGAGGGCACACAGGCGCAGCTCGGCCCCACGATCAAATGGTTCGGGAAGGCGGCACGGATGCGCTGGTAACTGCGCCGCCACAGCTCGAAGTACTGGGCCTGCGGGCGGTTCCAGAACAGGGAGATGTTCGGCTCGTTCCAGATGTCCCACTGCACGGTGATTCCGGCGGCTCGTACGTCGTTGATCAGGCGAGTGAGGAAGGCGTCGTAATCGGACCAGTTGCCGTTGTCGCCCGGAAAGCGGGAGATCGGATACCCGTCCGCGCCCCATAGATCATGCGGAAGGATGATGAACTGGCCGCCGAGCGCGATCGTCCGCCGGGCCTGGGCCAGCGTCGCGTTCCACCTGCGGTCGTAGGCGCCCGACACCCAGCCGCCGGGTGAGCCGAGCTGCGCGCCACCGGCCCGCATGTACCGGAACTTGACGTCACGGTAGAAGTGATCCGCCGGTCCGGACGCGTTCTCCGTCATGCCGTAGATCCACCCGGACGCGCGGTAGGTAGGGGCGCCACCGGCCGAGCCGAAGTCGACACTGATGGATTCGTCCGCGGCGTGCGCCGGCGCCGGGATGGTGAAGGCGATGAGCATCCCGGCCAGGAGCCCGGTGACGCGAGCGAGCCGTCTACCGGGCGGTCGTGGGGTTGCCGTGAACATGTGCGGCTCCTTCGGAATCAATTCGACGGCTGTGCCCGTACGTATGGCCGGGCTTTCGCCCATCGCACGGACACGTCTGCGGCGGCTCTGACGAATCGATTCGACCGGAGCGTAGATCCGGTGTCGAAGGTGTGTCAATGGCCTTCATGTCCCGCGTTCCTCGCGCGGGCTCCGGGGCGGGAACCACGGCGGTCAGGATCGCTGACCGCCGTGGAGACATGGTGTTCGGGCCGCACGATTACGGTGCGCACGTCGTGACGGAGACCTGGACGCGCATGGGCGCGGGGGTCATTCCTCGACGGTGATGGCCAGGGCCGGGCAGACCATGGCGGCCTGTTGGACGTCCGCCAGCCGCTCGGGCGACGGGTCGTCGTTCAGCAGCACCACGATCCCGTCCTCGTCGCGCTGGTCGAACACGTCGTCGGCGGCCAGCACGCACTGCCCGGAAGCGACGCACTTGTCTTGGTCAATAATGATCTTCATGATGTCCTCTACCAGGTGACGGGCAGTTCGTAGGCGCCGAAGATGAAGCCGTCGTGCTTGAAAGGGATCTCATCCAGCTCGGCGGCGAGTGCCAGGGTGGGGATCCGCCGCAGGAGGGCGGTGTAGGCGACCTGCAGCTCCATCCGCGCCAGCGGCTGTCCCAGGCACTGGTGAATCCCGTACCCGAAGGTCACGTGGAGCCGGGCGTTGCGCTGGAGGTCGAGCCGGTCCGGGTCGGGGAAGACGGACGGGTCGCGGTTGGCGGTCTCGTTGACCGCGATGATGCCCTCGCCCGCCTTGATGACCTGGCCGGCGATCTCGATGTCGGCCAGGGCCACCCGGCGCAGCCCGCCGTGGGTGATCGTCAGGTAGCGCAGCAGCTCCTCGACCGCCGAGGCGACCAGCTTCGGGTCGTCGCTCTCCCGTACGAGAGCCGCCTGGTCCGGGTTCTGCAGGAGGGCCAGCGTGCCCAGCGTGATCATGTTCGCGGTGGTCTCGTGCCCGGCGAACAGCATCAGCACCCCCATCTGGGCGGCCTCCGGCCGGGTCAGCTCACCGGCCTTGACCCGCTCGACCAGCCCGGACAGCAAGTCGTCGGCGGGCTTGGCGAGCTTCTCGCCGATCAGCCCGTCCAGGTACTCGGCCAGCCGCCGCTGGGCTCCTCCCCGCTGCTCGGGGGTCGAGTTGCGGTTGATGATGGTCCTGCTGTTGGCCTGGAAGAAGTCGTGGTCGTCGTAGGGCACGCCGAGCAGGTTGGAGATGACCAGCGAGGGCAGCGGCAGGGCGAACCCCTCGACGAGGTCGGCGGGCTTCGGCCCGGCCAGCAGCCGGTCGATCAGGTCGTCCGCGATCTGCTGCGTGGCCGGCCGCATCGCCTCCACCCGCTTGACGGTGAACGCCGAGGTGACCATGCGCCGCAGCCGGGCGTGCTCGGGGTCGTCCATCATGATGAAGCCGATGCCGCCCGAGCCCCCCTCCTGGGCGGCCATGCTCTCCATCGACGCGGCCTCCGCCGGGGAGAGCCGGGGGATGCCGCGCGCCGGTTCGACGCTGACCCTCGGGTCGCCGAGCAGGGCGCGGTGCTCGGCGTGGCCGGTCACCAGCCATGGGGTGCTGCCGTCCCACAGCCGGACCCGGGTCAGCGGGCCCTCCTCCTGCCGGGCTCGCATCGCGGGCGCCGGGTCCATCGGGCACGTCGCCGACCTGGCGATGTCGTACTCCGGGATTGTCGTCACTGCTTCCTCCTCGAATCGAAAGGCTAAGCAATTAAATCAATCGATTGATTTAAATTCTAGCGGTGGATGGGCACCTGTCAAACGGCGGGCAGAGCCGCTGATCGGCCCATTGCATAAGCTGTCCTTCCATCACGCCTCGCCGTACACGGCCGAGGACCTGCGACGACCTGAGGGACTGAGGCCGTCGCGGGCTGCGCGAAGTCCCGGTGCGGTAGAAGACGACGATCATGAAGATGACACGAGACGAGCAGGTCAGCGCGACGCGGGAAGCCCTTCTCGCCGCGGCCGAGCGGCTGTTCGCCGAACGCGGGGTGCACGCCGTCGGCAACCGCCAGATCAGCGAGGCCGCCGGGCAGGGCAACAACGCCGCGGTCAGCTACCACTTCGGCACCAAGGCCGACCTGATCCGCGCGATCGCCCGCAAGCACACCGGGCATATCGAGCGCATCCGCGAACGCATAATGACCGGCATCGGCGACTCCGCCGACCCGCGGGACTGGGCGTCGTGCCTGGTCCGCCCCTTCGCCGAACACCTGGAGACCCTGGGCAGCCCCACCTGGTACGCCCGGTTCACCGCGCAGGTCATGGCCGACCCCGCGCTCAACGCGGTCATGGTCGACGAAGCCCTGACGGCCGCCCCGATCTTGCGGTTGTTCCGGGACGGCCTGGCCCGGTCCCTGCCTGGCCTGCCCGACGAGATCCGCCGCGAACGCGTCACCATGGCCCGCCACCTCATCGTGCAGATGTGCGTCGAGCGGGAACGGGCCCTCGCGGACGATGCCCCCACCCTCCATCCGACCTGGGACGACCTGGCCGCCAGCCTGATCGACGCGATCGTCGGCCTGTGGCAGGCCCCGGTGATGCCCCGCTCGTAACCGGCACTCCGTCTGCCCAGTCCGCCGACCAGGCGAGGCGGCAGGCGGCCCCGCCAAGTGGACGACTTGAGTCCTATTAGATCGTGTGCTTGGCTTGGCTGAATCATCTGGTTTACTTGCGTGGCATGGCACGCCCTGTGGTTCGGCGCGCACCAGTGCCTGGGTCAAGCCGCTGGCCCGCATGGAGCTGCAGGTGGTCCACGGCACCCTTTACCGGCACGTTCCGACGCTGAAACTGGCCACCGACCTGCACCAGGTCCCGGTCAAGTTCAACGGGTCGGTCTACGGCGTGCACGAACTGCCCGTCACCTGGTGACCCATCTTCGGCGAACCTGTCGTACACGAACAAGGCTGAACGGGCGAAGATCCACCGGTACGTGTACCGCGGATCCAAGCACGTCGATCTCGACGCGATC
>NZ_JBEZFW010000034.1:0-78835 GCF_040649695.1 Nonomuraea sp. NPDC048901
TGTACCGGTTAATGATCGAGCAGAACGTTAACCGGTACACGATTTGGTTGTCAATCGCGCCGCGACATCACCGGAGGCCTCGACGTGCCCGAGTTCCTGGACCTGCACAGCAAGATGTCGAAGGCGCTGCGGGCGGCGGCCGAGACGGCGGTGCGGCGCCACGGACTGCACCTCGGGCAAGATCACCTGCTTGCGGTGCTGTGGCGGCAGGACGGCCGCACCCCGGGCGAGGTCGCCGCCGCGCTGAACGTCACCACCCCCAACGTGGTCAAAGCGGCCACCCGGATGACCACGGCCGGCCTGCTCACCCGGCGCCGCGACGACCGCGACAACCGGCTGGTCCGGCTGTGGCTCACCGACGCCGGGCGTGCCCTGCAAGCTCCCATCGAGAGGGAGCGCCGGCTGCTCGAAGAGCAGGTCACCGCCGACCTCACCGAGGCCGAGCGCGAACATCTGCTCAACGCACTGACGAAGATCCACAGTGCGGCGGCCGCCCTGCTGGACGCCCCCATCGACGACCGCGACTCGGCCACCAGCTGACGCTGCGACATATCACCCTCCTTCGTCGTTCGTGAGGCCGTGTTGTCAGTGGGGGCTGAGATCGTGCTTCTGTGAGCGAACTGGTTGAGCATGTCGATGAGCATGACCGCGTGCTGGGAGTCGTCGATCGTGAAGAGGCAGTACGCGAGCACTGGTTGCACCGCATCGCGGTGACGATCTGCCGTGATCGTGAGGGGCGGATCTTGGTGCTGCGACGGGCCCGGACGTTGTCCCGATTCCCGGGCCACTACGATGTGTTGGTCGGCGGTGCCGTGGACGTGGGCGAGTCGTATGAGGAGGCGGCGGTCCGGGAGCTGGCCGAAGAGCTGGGCGTTCGGGTGCGGGTGCGCTTCCTGTTCAAGTTCCTTTGCCGGGAAGGGATCAGCCCCATCTGGTTCGGGGTGCATGAGGCCGTCGTGCCGGAGGTCCTGGTTCCGGACTCGGGTGAGATCGACTGGCTGGACTGGCTGACGGTGAGCGAACTGCTTGAGGTCGTTGATCAATGGTCCTTCGTCCCGGGAGGGCGGGAAGCTCTGCGCCGATATCTGCGGTCCGGATTCGGCAGCGGTGCGGGCGAGGTGGGAGCCGGGTGATCGGCGAGGCGGGTCACCTCGGCATTCGGTACGTGGGTCGCGGTGCGCGCGCTGGACGTACCCGCGACGACGACGCAGCTGGTCGCCCAGCTCGGCCTGAGCCTGGGCACCGTCGGCAGCCATCTGGCGGTGCTGCGCGATGCCGGCCTGGTCACCCGCACCCGCGCCGGCCGGGCCGTCCGCTATGAGCACACGCCGCTGGGCGCGGCCCTGGCGGCCCGCGATCAAGCAGCCGCCCGCGATTAACTCGTGGCGACGTCGGTGGTCATCCCGCGACAATGGCCGACGTTGAGGAGGTCAACGTTGAGGAGGTCGACGTTGGGGAGGTCGGCATGGAGCAGGTCGACGTAAAAGAGGTCCAGGTCGTCGTCGCCCATAACGAGCGCGCGACCCTGCGCGTCGGCGACGTGTTCCTGAAGATCGACGCCGATCAGACGCGCACCGACGTCGAGGTCGAGGCGATGGCCATGGCGCCGATCCCGACTCCTGAGGTCCTGTGGCGCAAGCCGCCCGTGATCGCGCTCGCCGCCCTCCCCGGGACGGCGCTCGGCCGCCTCGGTGAGCCGTCGGCCGCGTCGTCGGCGGCGTGGGTCGCGGCGGGTGCCGCCGTACGGATGCTGCACGACGCGCCGCTGCCGCCATGGCCCGGCCGGAGCATCGACGAGATCGCAGCGCGCCTCGACGGCGAATGCGAGCGGCTGGTCACGAACGGCGTCCTTCCCGCCGACCTGGTCACGCGCAACCGCCGGATCGCCGAGGCCGCGCTCCGGTCGTGGACGCCGGTGTTCACGCACGGCGACCTGCAGGTGACCCACGTGTTCGTCGACGGTGACGAGATCACCGGCGTGATCGACTGGTCCGAGGCGGCCCAGGGCGATGCCCTGCATGACCTGGCCATCTTGACGTTCGGACACGAGGAGCGCCTTGGTGACGTCGTCGCCGGCTACGGCACCGACGTCGATCTCGACGTGATCCGCGCGTGGTGGTCGTTACGCAGCCTGCTGGCGGTCCGCTGGCTGGTCGAGCACGGCTTCGACCCGTTCTTGCCAGGCTGCGAGGTCGACGTGCTGAGATCCCGGATGTGAGGTCGCACAAGCCCGACGGCCACGAGTGCCGTCACCAGGCTCATGTGGTGCGGCCCTGATCGGATATTCCGTGGCGGACGTCCCGGGGAGCGATCACACTGGGCGCAATGGACAGAACAGTCAGCGCATGGGTCACATCGGGTGGCGATCGGCTCGGTGTCATCGGCCCGTTCGCAGTGAATGTGCCGTGGTGGGCCGAAGTGGAGCCGGTCGTCGCGCACCTGCGCCAGGCGCTCGGCGTGGACGTCCTGGTGCTGCGTCTGTTGAACGTGGATGGTGGCGAGGGCGGCCGTGGTGGTCATGTGATCTATCACGTCGAAGCGCTGGAGCGGCCCGCGCCCGGGCGGCTGACGGGTGCGCTGCCCGCCGATCATGCGGTGCTCGACAGGCCCGAGCCGCTGCGGACGCCGTGGGCGCGGATCGACGGGCTGCGGGAGCTGTTCGGCTGGGCGGCGGACGCGCTGAGGACGGCCGGGCGACCGCTGACCGGGCCGATCCGGCAACGCAAGACCTGGAATCTGGCCGGGCTGTTCCTCCTGCCCACCGCCCAGGGACCGCTATGGCTGAAGGCCACGCCCCACTTCGCCACCGACGAGGCCACCGTCATCGACGCGTTCGCGGCTCTGGACCCGGGCCTGGTTCCCACGGTCGTGGCGTCGGGACCGCGGCGAGTCGTGATGGAGCACCTTCCCGGCGAGGACTGCTGGGACGCTCCCGTCGAGATCATCGACAGCGCCGTGACGCGACTGGTCGCCGCCCAGGCCGGCTTGACGGGTGTGATCCCGCCCGGGTTGCCGGACAGCCGCGCGACCGCCGTCGCCGACCGGGTCCGCGACCTGCTCGCCGGTGACGTGGGCCGCGAGCTGACCGCCGAGGAGCTGGCGGGGGCGTACGAGTTGGTCGAACGGTGGCCCATGCTGGCCGAGTGCGGTCTGCCCGACACGATCGTGCACGGCGACTTCCACCCGGGAAACTGGCGCAGCGACGGCGGCCCGCCGACCGTGGTGGACTTCGCCGACGCGCACCTCGGCAACCCGGTGCTGGACGGAATACGGGCTCGTGACTGGCTTCCTCCCGCCAGCCGGCCCGCCGCCGCCGCGGCCTGGATCGCGGCCTGGACCGCGCACGTACCCGGTTGCGACGCGGCGCGCGCACTCGCGATCGCCGAACCGCTGTCCCATCTTCACTACGCCGTCCGCTACCAGGAGTTCCTGGACGGCATCGAACCGTCGGAGCGGATCTACCACCTCGACGACCCGGTCACCAGCATCCGCGCCGCCCTGCGGGCCGCTGTGATCATGGACTGACGATCTGACCGATGGCCACGCGGGCGTACCGTTACCCCGGGCAGTTCCGGCGGCCGACGTTCTGCCCAGCACCGACGACGGAGACCCAGACAGGGCTTTCCGGTGTCATGGCGGCGGCCGTGCACACGATCTGCTCCACGGCCAATGCGGACAGTTTGCCGGCCGGAGTGGACGGGTTCACCGCCAAGTGGCCGGGCTGACGGCCTGGCGCGGCGGTCACCGAGAACGGGGCGGCTTCGGGCGGCACGTCGGTGGTGAGTCCTTGCGCCTGTTCCGCCGTGGTGGGTCCGGCTGCCAGCAGCGCGAGCGTGTCCGCTTGGGACAGTGGCGGACCGGGCCGCGTCACCGCGCTGAGCCGGCCGTTCTTCACCAGGTAGAGGGTGGTCGTCGGGGTTCGTGCGACGGGCCCGCTCGGCGGGTCGCCGGCGCGGATGACGTCGGAGGGTCGCACGCCGCAGCCGGTCACGGCGACGAGCGATACGAGGCCCGCGGCGAGCACGCGGCGGGCGAGCCCGGTCCTCACTCGGGGCCTCCGTCCTGATCGTGCGCCCGGCGTGGCAGACGCAGCGTGAAGATGGCGCCGCCGTTCGGGGCGTTGGTGACAGTGAGGTCGCCTTGGTGCAGGCGCGCGTTCTCCCGCGCGATGGCGAGGCCGAGACCGCTGCCCTCGGACCTGGCCCTGGCCGCGCTGGCCTTGTAGAACCGGTCGAACACGTGCGGCAGCACCGCTTCCCGCAGCCCCGGTCCGTGGTCGCGGACCTCGAGAGCGAGCCATTGCGGGTCGGCGGAAAGCCGTACCGACACCGGTGGCTCGCCGTGCCGCAGGGCGTTGCCGACCAGGTTCGCGAGGATGACGTCCACTCGGCGGGGGTCCAGCCGGGCCGTCACCTCGGGTGGAAGCTCGGTGTGCACCTGCTCCGTCCAGCCCCGGGTACGCAGGCTCGCGCGCACCAGCTCGGCCACGTCGATCTCGTTCAGCGCGAGGGCCGCGACGCCGGAGTCGAACCGGCTGATCTCGATGAGGTCGTTCACCAGCCCGGTGAGGTTGAGCGTCTCCTGGCTGACCAGCCTGGCGGCCCGGCCGGCGGGCTCGGGCAGCTGGGCCGCCTCCTCGTCGAGGACGTCGGCGACCGCGGTGAGCGCGGCCAGCGGGGTGCGCAGCTCGTGGGACACGTCGGCCACGAACCGGCGGGCGTCGGCCTCCATCTCGCGCAGCTGCTTGACGTGCCGTTCCAGCTCCGCGGCGGTGTTGTTGAACGTGCGTGCCACGTCGGCCAGCTCATCGGAGCCGCGGACCGCGATCCTGGTCCGCATCTCGCCCTCGCCCAGCAGGCGTGCCGCCCGGCCGAGCTCGCGCACCGGGCGCAGCACGCCACGGGTGGCCAGCAACGCCAGGACGACCGCGAACGCCAGGGCCGCCCCGCCGATGAGCCAGGCGGACGCGGTGAGCTCGTCGATGCTGCGTTGTTCGGCAAGCAGGCTGCGCGCGGCGTACACCTCGATGCCGGACACCCGCGTCGTCCGGTCCCGCTCGGTGATCAGCAACGGCGCGCCGATGATCAGCCAGGGCGAGTCCTGCCGCACCACGCGTTGCCACGCGATCTGGCCGTCGGCCACCGCCTGCCGCAACTGTGGGGAGATCACCCCGAGATCCAGGGCCAGCACCATTCCGCCCGGCCTCAAGCGTCCCGGCGGGGTGACCGGCGAGTGCGTCTCGTGGTAGATGGCGACCGCGTACTCCACGCTGTCCTGGTCGGGCACGGCGGCGGCGATGTCGTCGAGCTCGTCCGGGCCCGGCACCGAACTCCGCAACGGGTAGAGCGCCGCCAGGCGGCTTCTCATCGTCTGCACCGTGGCATCCTGGGCACGCTGCAGGATGTCGTTGCGGGCCTGGACGTAGAGCCCGCCGGCCACCGCCGCCGTGGTGACCACACACAGCAGGGCGAACGCGAACAACAGCCGGGTACGCAGCCCCAGATTCGGCTGAAATGTCACGGGTGGCCTATACCGGCCCGAACCGGTACCCGAACCCACGCACCGTCTGCACGTAGACCGGCGCCGCCGAGTCGTCCTCGATCTTGGCGCGCAACCGCTGCACGCACGCGTCCACGAGACGCGAGTCGCCGAAATACCCCTGCTCCCACACCGACTCCAGCAGTTGCTGGCGGCTGTGCACCCGGCCCGGCGTGCCGGAGAGCTCGAGCAGCAGGCGCAGCTCGGTCGGGGCGAGGCTGACCGGTACGCCGCGGTTGACGACCACCAGCCCGGCCCGATCGATGGTCAGATCCCCGTGCCGCTCCAGCTCCGCCTGGTCCCGGCCGATGCGCCGGAGTATCGCGCGAATGCGTGCCTCGAGCACCCTGGGCTGCACCGGCTTGACCACGTAGTCGTCGGCGCCCGCCTCCAACCCGGCCACCACGTCCATGTCGTCGCCGCGCGCGGTCAGCATGATGATCGGCACCTCACGGGCGGCTCGAATGCGGCGGCAGACCTCGAACCCGTCCATGCCAGGCAACATCAGATCGAGCACGACGACGTCGGGAAGATCGGCACGCAACCGGTCCAGCCCCTCCTCGCCGGACTCCACCGCGCGCACCCGATGCCCATGCCGGGTCAGGGCCAGCTCAAGGCCCTCTCGTACGGCCGGGTCATCCTCGATCAACAACACTCGCGACACGCCGCCGAGTATCACAGCACGCTCCGTAACTTGCCTGTCGGTCAACCCCATCCACTGTCGGCCGGTCGTGTCCCCGCCTCGTCCGCGCCGTGTCATGGTTGTGTCACGATCGCGCCTACGGTCGACCCAAGGTCCCGCCTGGTCGCGCCGACGGTGGCCGCCGTCGAGAAACGGTGACATGCGGCTGACAACGCACGCACATTCGGCGTCAAGCCTAGTCGCCATGAACGAGCCACGCACGATCCCACCTCGGCCCCGAGATCGGCTGTACGCCGCGGTCACGCTGGTGCTCGCCGTGCTCCTGCTGCCCGCGGCGTTCGTCCGCAGTCCCGGCCGCGCCCGCGAACTGGCCTGCCGCTGGGCGCTGTGGATGCGATTCCCCGCCGAGGACCTCACCGGACTCACCGACGGCGCCATGGCGGCGTTCACCGCGGCGCGTACCGAGGCGCTGTGGCGTCACGGCCAGCTCATCGGCCTCACCTCGGGATACCGCGATCCCGTCGTCCAGCAGCGGATGTTCGACGAGGAGGTGCGCCGTTCCGGCTCCCCGGCCTCGGCCCGCATGCTCGTGTTACCCCCGGCGGAGTCCAGCCACGTCAAGGGCATCGCGCTGGACGTGCGCCCGCACGAAGGCGCGCGCTGGCTCGAGGAACACGGCGCCCGCTACGACCTTTACCGCATGTACGACAACGAGTGGTGGCACTTCGAGCACCGCCCGGACAGGTGCGGCACGCCACCACGTCGACGACCCCACCCCGGCGTGGGCTACGTCATCGAGAACGGGGGTCAGACGTAGCCCATGCGCTACAGGGCACAGGTCGTTAGTTATCGCTGATCGCGCAGACTTTCGCACTCCGCAAGGATCATCGTCCACGAGGCGGCGGGCAACCGCGCCGTCAGCCGGTCACCGTCAGCCTGTACGTCCAGCGGCCCCGGAAGGGCCTCCACCCGGTGCGGGTCGTCCCCGGCGGCGATCACCGAGGCCGACACCGGCCTGACCGCCGCCGGGAGCCGGACGGAGAGGTCGAGGTCCTGGTCGGGCGACCGGTTGACGGCGAACAGCGCCACCTGGGACCCCTCGACGGTGGCCACCGCCGACAGCGCGGGCGCCTCGCCGTACCGCTCGGTCTCCAGGAGCGGCCCGGACGGCTCCACCCGCAGCACGGTGCCGCGCGCGTGCCGGGCCGTCAGCGCGAACGGGTGGAAGATCGTCTGACGCCAGGCCGGGCCGCCGGGCTCGGTCCTGATCGGCGCGATGATGTTGGCGAGCTGCGCCTGGCAGGCGATGCTCACCCGGTCGGCGTGCCGCAGCAGCGTGATCAGGAAGTCCCCCACCACCACGGCGTCGGCGGCGGTGAAGGTGTCCTCGATCAGCTCCGGCGCCTCCTGGAACGGCGAGCGCTCGCGCCCGGTGAACCGGCTCTGGTTCCAGACGTTCCACTCGTCGAAGGACAGGTTGATCTTCTTCTTGCGCCGGAGCTTCGCCCCGATGTGGTCGGCCGTGGCCACGACGGCCGAGATGTAGCGGTCCATGTCCACGGCGCTGCAGAGGAAGCCGGGCAGGTCGCCGTTCTCCTCGTAGTAGTTGTGCAGAGACAGGTAGTCGACCGCGTCGTAGGCGTGTTCGAGCACGGTGGCCTCCCACGCGCCGAACGTCGGCATCCCGCTGTTGGAGCTGCCGGACAGCACCAGCTCGATGCCGGGGTCGACGAGCCGCATGGCCTTGGCGGTCTCGTTCGCGAGCCGTCCGTACTCGTGCGCGGTCTTGTGGCCGATCTGCCAGGGTCCGTCCATCTCGTTGCCGAGACACCAGAGCTTGATCCCGTACGGGGCGGTCACTCCGTGTTTGACCCGCAGGTCCGACCACTGCGTGCCCGAGGGGTGGTTGGCGTATTCCAGCAGGTCACAGGCCTCCTGGAGGCCCCGTGTGCCGAGGTTGACGGCCATCATCGGCTCCACCCCGGCGGCCCGGGTCCAGGTCATGAACTCGTTGAGCCCGAACGCGTTCGTCTCGATCTGCCGCCAGGCCAGGTCCAGCCGGGAGGGCCGGTCGGGGCCGACGCCGTCCTCCCAGCGGTAGCCGGAGACGAAGTTGCCTCCCGGATAGCGGACCACGCTCACGCCCATCTCGCGGGTCAGCTCCAGCACGTCGGTGCGGAAACCGTTGTCGTCCGCCGCCGGGTGGCCCGGTTCGTAGATGCCGGTGTAGACACACCGGCCCATGTGCTCGACGAACGAGCCGAACAGGCGCCGGTCGACGGGGGCGATGCGGAAAGAGGGGTCAAGGGTCAGGTGTGCTTGCGGCACAGGTCAGGCTCCTCGGTAGACGCGTACGTAGTCGAAGTCGGCGTTGACGGCCGGCTGGGCCCCTCCGTGGGCGACCAGGCCGACGCGCACGTCCGTGTCCTTGGGGAAGGTCCACACGCCGCCCCAGGTCCAGGTCTTGCCGTCGCGGCTGGATCCGGCGCGGAACTCGTGCTCCCCGTTGGCCGGGTCCACGTGGTGCGCCAGCCGTAGCCAGGTGGTCTTGGCGGGCGGGCCGACGATGTTGCCGCCGTAGGACAGGCGGCCGGCGAAGGTCAGCTCGCGGCCGTACTCGACCTGGCGGGTGTTCCAGATGGCGACCTGGGACAGGCGGGCGAAGTCGTCGTCGGAGGCGTAGGCGATCAGCCCGGCCTGCTGGTAGTTGCGTACGGCGTCCTCGCCCAGGTCGAGCGTGACCTTGGTCTCCACGACGTAGTCGCCCTTGGGGGCCTCGCGCAGCAGCGCCGACGCCTTGTTGCCGGCCCCGACCAGGTCGGTGCCCTGGACGGGCCAGCGCAGCACGCCCTCCTCGGTCTTGGCCGCGGCGTCCTGCCGCACCCAGGTCCAGCGGGAGTCGAGCGGCCCGTTGAACTCGTCGGCGTCCAGCAGCCTGCCCGTACGCGGCGTCGGCGCCGCCTTGGTGACGGCCTTGAACAGCGGGGCGGCGGAGACGTTGTCGAAGTCGGCGCTCCCGTCGGCGACCAGCCCGATCGGGCCGTTGGCGCGGCCCGTGACGGTGACGCTCGCCCGCGGGTCACGGAGCCGGGCCTCGGTCACCTCGGCGGTGATCGTCCGTCCCTTGACGGTGACGGCCAGGTTGTGCCAGGTCGCGGCGCCTCCGGGCAGCGCCACCGTACGCGACGCGCCGCCCGAGGTGAGCGTCAACCCGTCGCGCGAAACGACCGCGGTCGTGCCACCTATGCGAATCCCGGCGGACTTGTCCGTCTTGAGGTCGGTCTCGACGCGCATGTCCCCGCCGAGCGACCTGCGGCTGATAAGCGTGCCCTGGCCACGGACATACCCATCCTGTACGGTCCAGCCGGCCGTGTTCCGCCAGCCCGACAGATCGCCCGCGAACCGATCGTCCACGACCCCGCGGGTCACCGGCGTCTCCCGCGACTGCTCGGAAGGCCCGGCCCCCGCGCGCACGGCCGGCCAGCCGTCGATCCAGTCCAGCCGGTCCAGCAGCATGGGCCGCTCGTTGATCCCGTACGGCTCGTCCAGGAACGGGTCGCTTCGATCGATGGCGTGGTAGAGCATCCAGTCCTGACCGGAAAGGTCGGTGAGCTGGGCGTGGTGGCCGGTGCCGATGAAGCGGTTGCCGTTCTGGTCCAGGACGGGGGTGCCACCGGCGCGCGAGGCCAGCAGCGGCACGCCCTCGCGGTCGACGAACGGCCCGCGCGGGCTGGTCGAGCGCCCGGCCAGCACCGAGTAGCCGGTGGTCGGCCCGGCGCAGCAGTTCGCCGAGGAGCCGAGCAGGTAGTAGTAGCCGTCGTGGCGCACCACGTACGCGCCCTCGAACTTGTTGTCGATCGCGACCTGGTGCGGCTGCCCGGTGGCGCGCAGCCCGTCGGCGGACAGCTCGGTCACCCACAGGCCGCCGAAGAACCCGCCGAAGTACAGGTACTTGCGCCCGTCCACGTCGGTGAACTGCGCGGGGTCGATCGTGTTCCAGTACGAGTTGCCCGAGGGACGCGGGGCGACGACCGGGGCGTCGATGTGCGTCCACGGCCCGGTCGGCGTGGGCGCCGTGGCGGCGCCGATCGAGTAGTCCCAGTTGGCGGGCGTGGTGGCGGTGTCGGTGACGGTGAAGTACATGACGTACCGGCCGTCGAGGTAACGGATGTCCGGGGCCCAGAACAGACTGCCCGGCGCCGCGTACGACGGCAGGTTGTCCGGCCCGAACGCGTCGCCCACGTAGGTCCAGCTGACCAAATCACTGGAGCGGGAGATCGGCAGCCTGTGCAGGACCTTCTCGCCCTCGCGCAGCGGGTCCGAGGTGCCGTAGGAGTACCAGTAGCCGTCCTGTCCGCGGATCACCGACGGGTCGGCGAACGTGTCGGAGAAGGAGTTGGACACCGGATTGGTGAAGAGGGACAGGATCAGTGTGGCGATGACCGCCAAGTGGTGCATGTGTCAGCCCTTCAGGCCACTACGAGAGATGCCTTCGATGACGTACCGCTGGGTCAGACTGAAGAGGATCAGGACGGGGATACTGGCCAGCACCGCGCCCGCCATGATCACCGGATAGTGGATCGTGTACGCGCCCTGCAGGATCGACAGGCCCGGCGGCAGCGTGAAGTACTCCGGGCTGAAGATCACGTAGATGGGCCAGATGAAGTCGTTCCAGTTGGACAGGAAGCTCAGCACGGCCAGCGTGGCCAGCGCGGGCCGCGACAGCGGCAGCGTGATCCGCCAGAAGATGTGCCAGTGGTTGGCGCCCTCCATCAGCGCCGCCTCGTCCAGCTCACGCGGCAGCCCGACGAAGAACTGCCGCAGGAAGAACACCCCGAACGCGCCCGCCGCCCCCGGCACGACGAGCGCCGTCAGGCTGTCCAGCCAGCCGAGCTGGTCGACGATCAGGAACTGCGGGATGAGGAAGACGAACCCCGGCACCAGCAGCGTGCCGACGATCATCCCGAACATCAGCTTCTTGCCGCGGAACTCCAGCCTGGCCAGCGCGTACGCGGCCAGCGACGACACCGCGAGCACCAGCAGCATGTGCCCGGTGGCGGCGATGACACTGTTGGCGAACCAGCGCAGCACCGGCGTGTCCGTGGTGCCCTGGAAGACCGTCCCGTACGCGGACGTCGTCGGCTCGGTGGGTAGCAGCGTGGGCGGCACCCGGGTGGCCTCGGTCTGCGTCTTGAACGACACGCCCAAGGCCCACACCAGCGGCCCCACGAACACTACGGCGAGGGCCAGCAGACCCGTGTAGCGCTTCATGACCGGGTCCTGAACAGCCGGAAGTTGACCACGCTGATCAAGATCAGCAGCAGCGTGAGCAGGTAGCTCATGGCCGAGGCGCTGCCCATCTTGTACTCCCTGAGCCCCTGCTGGAGCATGTACATGATCGCGGTCCGCGTCTCCCCGCCCGGCGCTCCTTGGGTCAGCAGGTACGACTGCCCGAACATGTTCGCCGAGGCCAGGATCGTCGTCGTCACCACGAACAGCGCGACGGGCCGCAGCCCCGGCAGCGTGACGTGGACGAACTCGCCCCACCGCCCCGCGCCGTCCACCTTCGCCGCGTCGTACAGCTCGCGCGGGATGTCCTGCATCCCGGCCAGGTAGATCACCGCGTTGAAGCCGAGCGTCCACCAGACCGTCACCCCGACCAGCGCGATCCAGGCCCACGGCGTCGCGGTGGTCCAGGGGATCGGCGTGCCGAGTATCCAGGCGACCAGGCCGAGGTTCGGGTCGAGCAGCAGCCGCCACATCAGGCACACCACCGCCACGCCCAGCACGAACGGCGCGAAGAACAGCCCCCGGAAGAACGTCCGGCCCCGGAAGGGCCGGTTGAGCAGCAACGCCACCCCGAGCGGCAGCACGACCAGGAACGGCACGCTGAACACGGTGAAGATCCCGGTCGCCCGCATCGACATCCAGAAGTCGCCGTAGACCGGCGACTGGTCGTCGAACAGCGCCGTGTAGTTGTCCAGGCCGACGAACGGCTTGCCCTCGAGCATGTAGTCCCAGTCGTGCAGGCTCACCCAGATCCCGAACAGGGCCGGGGCCAGCACGAACACCGAGAACAGGATCAGGTACGGCGCCAGGAACAGGTACGGCGTCGCCTTGCCCGATCGGGGAACGCGCGTCTCCCGCTCCAGCGTCTCTTCCGCCGAGCTTTTTGCCGAGATCGCGACCATCAGGCGCCGTACTTCTTCCGGTTGGCCTCAAGGATCTTGTCGGCCTTGGCGGCGGCCTCCGTGAGCGCGTCCTTGGGGCTCTTCTTGAGCAGGATCGCCGCGTTGATCGCCTGGTCGACGACCGCGGAGGCGTCCCCGATGCCGGCCACCGACGGCGGGAAGTACAGGTAGTCGATCTGGGTGCCGATCGTGGCCTGCTCCTTCAGCGCCGCGAACTCCGCGCCTTCGCGGATCGACTTGCGGGCCGGCACCTGGCCGCCCTTGGCCCATTCCAGCGAGTGGCCGCTGATCCAGTTGATGAACACCTTGGCCGCGGTCAGCTTGTTCTGGTCGGGCGTGCGCTGCTTGAACACCACGAACTGGTGCGAGCCCGCCCACGCCGCCGGCTTCGCCCCGATCTGCGGGAGCGGCGCGACGCCCCACTCCAGGTTCTTGATCTCCTTGAGCGTGTTGATGGACCAGATGCCGTTCCAGTTGAAGGCGGCCTTGCCGTTCTGCAGGGCGATGAAGTCGGCGTCCTGGCCGACGTTCTTGGGGCTGTAGCCCTTGTTGACGAGGTCGACGAGCCAGGTCAGGGCCTGCACGCCGGGGTCCTCGGCGAAGCGCGAGACGCTGGCGTCGTCGGCGAAGTGCCGGCCGCCGTTCTGGTAGAGCAGCGACCCGAACTGCATGCTTCCGGTGAACGGGAACGGCGTGGCCCAGTGCCCCTGGATGCCCGCCTTCTTCAGCGTCTCCAGCGCCTTCATGTACTCCTCGCCGGTCTTGGGCGGCTGCTCCGGGTCGAGCCCGGCCTGCTTCATGACCGTCTTGTTGTAGAAGAAGCCGAGCGGGTGCACGTCGAGCGGGATCGAGTAGCGCGCGCCCTTGTAGACGCCGGCCTTCCAGACCGGCGGGGAGAAGTCCGCCTCGGTGAGGTTGAGCGCGTTGGCCACGTCGTCGAGGGGCAGGACCACCTGCCGTGCCGCGTTGGTGGCGACGCTGTCGACGTGCATGATGCCGATGTCGGGGCCTTGACCAGCGGAGACGGCCGCGGGGACCTTCGCGTAGTAGTCCTCCCACTTGTAGACGTTCATCGACACCTTGATGTTCTGGTGCTCGGCGTTGAACTGGTCCACCAGCTTCTTCATGACCGGACCGTCGCCGCCGGTGAAGCCGTTCCAGAACTTCAGCGAGACCGAGGCGCCGGTGTATTCGGTGGGCGCCGCCGTGGTCGCCGGCGCCTGCGCCTGCTTGGGGCCGCCGCCTCCGCCGCAGCCCGCCGCGCCGATGACCAGCGCGCCGAGGCCCAGTCCCAATGCGTGCCGCCTGGAGAGGTTGTCGAGGGACATGCCAGATCACTCCTGCCCGTGAGGTTACGGACGTTCTACAACGTTGGTTCCAACGTTGTAAATTACTTGGCGCCAGTTCGTTACATCGTTGTAAACCAGGTAGGGTTCGCGACGGCGAAGGGGGCGAAGGGGCATGGTGCGGCCGAGGCTTAAGGACGTCGCCGAACTGGCCGGGGTGTCGATCAAGACCGTGTCCAACGTGGTCAACGACTATCCCCATGTCAGCGGCGAGACACGGGCCCGGGTGGAGGCGGCGATAGCCGAGCTCTCCTACCGGCCGAACCTGTCGGCGCGCAGCCTGCGCCAGGGCCGCTCCGGCGTGGTAGCGCTGGCGGTGCCCGATCTGGACAACCCCTACTTCGCCGAACTGGCCACGAACGTCATCGAGGCGGCCGACCGGCGCGGCTGGACCGTGCTCATCGACCAGACCCAGGGCGACCGGGCCAAGGAACGCGTGGTGATCTCCGGGATCCGCGACCACCTCATCGACGGGCTGCTGTTCAGCCCGCTCGCGCTCACGGGCAAGGATCTGGCCGGGCGCGACGAGCGTACGCCGATGGTGCTGCTCGGGGAGCGCATCGGGATGGGCCGCTCGCCGTACGATCACGTCGGCATCGACAACGTGGCCGCCGCGCGGGCGGCCACCCTGCACCTGGCCGAGCGCGGCGCGCGCAGGATCGCCGCCATCGGCGTGCAGCGCACGGCCGTCGCCGCGACGGGCCGCCTGCGGCTGAAGGGCTACCAGCAGGCGCTCGCCGAGGCCGGCTTCCCCGCCGACCCGTCACTGGCCGCGCCGGTCGCCCGCTGGGGGCGCGCCGACGGCGCCGAGGCCATGGGCCGCCTGCTCGACTCCGGCGCGCCGGACGCGGTCTTCTGCTTCAACGACACGCTCGCGCTGGGCGCCCTGCGAACGCTGCTCAAGCGGGGGTACGAGGTGCCGGGCGAGGTGATGGTGATGGGGTTCGACGACATCCAGGACGGCCGGTTCGCCACGCCGACACTGTCGACCGTGGCGCCCGACAAGGCGCAGATCGCGCAGGCGGCGGTGGACCTGCTGGCCGAGCGGCTGAGCGGCGGGACGGAGAAGGCGCACGAGGTGTGCGTGCCGCATCGACTGGCATTTCGGGAGAGTACGGATTTGTCGGGGAAGTAGCCTCAGCGGAATGGACAACGCCGCGTTAACCGACATGGGCCTCGTCCACGAGGCTCAATCCGGCGACGTCCGCATCTTCGCGATCCCGCCGCTCTGAGGCGGTGACTGCGGGCGATCGTGCGCAGCGCCGGCGAGCCTGGCCCACGACGACGTGGCGGCTGCCTTCTCCTCGGGCCGCTCATGCTGCTCCATACCGCCCTCTTCCTCAGTAGAGGCTGGGCGGGGTGACGGATACAGCACCCGTGAAGTATCCATCCACTTCGAATCCACAGCCTCCTGACAAAGTCGACGCGAAGGAATTGAGTTTCCAGGACAGAGAAAGGTACGACCCGCGTGCGAAGAAGAGCGAGCTGGAGACTGGCCACGGCATTCAGCCTGGTCGTCGTCGCCGGCCTGGTAGCCGTTCCTGATACGGCGCTGGCGGCTCCCGCCATCCGGCTGTCCGCCCCCGCGAAGTTACGGGTGGCGGACGTTCCCGGTTCCGTCGACTACCTGACGAAGAAATACGGCGTCAGTGTCGACGAGGCGATGCGTCGGCTGGAGTTGCAGCGAACCTCGGGGGCTCTGCACACCGTGCTCACCCGCGACTACGCCGACTCCTATGCGGGGTCCTGGATCGACCAGGAGAACGGTGGTGTGCTGGTCATCGCGAGTACCGCCGCCGAGGCGCTGGTCCCCGCGCTGAGCGCGATCCCGGACCGGAGCCACGTCCGCGTCGCGGCCGTGCGGCACTCCCTCAAGGAGCTGAAGGCGAAGGCCGCCGACGTCGGTGCCCGTCTCGGGCTCACGCCCGAGCAGGCGCCGGTGATCAACGAGGAGAAGAACCGCGTCGAACTGCACAACCAGGCCGCGGCCGCGGTACGCGGTTCGGCCAGCCGGCTCGCCACAGCCGGCGACCTGGACGTTACCGTGATCGATCCGCCGACCATCACACTCCAGCGGGGTCCGTGCGAGATCCAGGCGTGTTTCCCCCCGATGCGCGGCGGCTTGCGGCTGGACCTCTACGACGTGAACTACTACAAGCTCGCGGGCGACTTCTGCACCAGCGGCTTCAATGTGAAGGGCTCGAACGGGTGGAAGTACACGCTTACGGCGGGACATTGTCTCACGGGTGAGAGCTATTACACGAAGCACACGGACGTGTTCGTCGGCCGCCGCGAAGCCTCGACCAGCAACTCGGAATATCCGGCGGATGGAGCGCTCATGCCGTTCGTCACCAGGGGCTTCACGGAATACGTGAAAACCTGGGCGAAATGGCCGTATAACACGGTGATCCACTACAGCACCAAGGCATTCCCGATATTCGGAATGTGGGCGTATAACGACGTCCGTGTCGGCTGGGTGGTGTGTTCGACCGGCGCGCGGTCGAACAACACCAGGTGCGGCGACATCACGAAAAAGGATGGAGGCTTCCAGTCGAACATCTGCACCCAGTCCGGAGACAGCGGCAGCCCGCTCTACAGTGAGGTCGACAACAAGGCCTACGGGATCCTGCACGGGTCTTCGGGGCTGGGCTGTTGGACCGGTAAAACGTCGTACTGGTCGTCGCTGACGTACATCTTCAATATGGCGAAGAAATCCGGTCTTACCTTCGAGCTGGTCACCGACCCCGACCCGTAACAACAGGCCGCGCGCCTCGAAACATTAGGGGGAGCGATTATTTCCTCTCAGGTCGATCGCTGTTCGCTATGCTCGACGTCATGGCTGACGTCGAGCTACGCCACCTGAGGACCATGGCTGCCATAGCCGAGGAAGGAACATTCGGGCGGGCAGCGCTCCGGCTTGGCTACACCCAATCGTCGGTGAGCCAGCAGATCGCCGCGCTGGAGAAGGCCGTCGGTGGCGCCGTCTTCGATCGGCCTGGAGGTCCCAGGCCGGTACGAATCACTCGCCTTGGCGAGGTGGTCCTGGCCCACGGGCGCGATCTGCTCACGCAAGCGGAGGCGCTGGCCGACGCCGTCGATCGCTTCAGGGCGGGTAGCGGCCGGATCGACATCGGCACCTTTCAGGGCGCGACCAACCTGATCCTGCCGGCCGTCGTGCGCCGGCTGCTGAGCGAGCACCCCGGCTGCGACATCAGGCTTTCCGAGGTGGAACCGGAGGATCCACACATCGGGGATCTTGACCTGTTGTTCCACTACGGCCGGATCGAAGGCGACGTCGAGCACGTCGAACTGCTCGACGAGCCGTATCTCCTGGTGGCCGGCGCCGGCGCGTTCCCCGATGGTCCAGTGCGGGTGGAGCTGCTCGACGACGCTCCGATGGTCGCCTGGCCTCCCACCTATCACCAAACATGGCTGGAGCGGGAGCTGGCCGGCACCGGCGCGCGGCCACGGATCGTGTTCCGCACCGCCGGCCACGAAACCATCGTGTCGATGGTGCGGGCGGGCATAGGGTCGGCGGTGCTGCCGTGGCTCGCCCTTCACGGATCCGATGCCTGGTCCGACGACCGGCTCAGCATCCACCAACTGCGACCATCGCCCGCCACCACGTGGTATCTGTACTGGCCGGCCGGCCGCACCCAGTCGCCGCTCGCAGCCCGAGCCATCGCCATCGCCGTCGAAGGCGCAAAAGAGCTGGCCGGCCAGATTGCGTGACCATCGCTACAGGCGATCAAATTGATCGATAATTATCGCTTTTCACGATGGAGTCGCGGTATTTAGCCTTCCAGGCATGAACGCTCATCAATCCCATGGCGAGCAGCTCCTGTCGATCAACGGCGTCGAGCTGTGCGTGGAGACCTTCGGAGACCGCGCGAGCTCGGCGATCATGTTGGTGGCCGGGGCGGCCGCCTCGATGCTGTGGTGGGACGCCGAACTGTGCGAACGCATCGCCGCCCGTGGCCAGTTCGTGGTCCGGTACGACCATCGAGACACCGGCCGGTCGACCTGCCACCCGCCGGGACAGCCCACCTATTCCCTCACCGACCTGGCCCTGGATGTGCTCGGGATTCAGGACGCCCTGGGCATCGAACGCGCCCACGTGGTCTGTCAGTCGATGTCCGGCGGGGTCGGACTCATTCTCGGTGTGGACCATCCCGATCGGGTCGCGTCGCTGACGTTCGTCTCGACCTCGACCGGGGCCGACGACCTGCCGCCGCCCTCGAGCGATCTGGCCATGCCGGCCGAGCCGGATTCCTTCGACGCGGCCGCGCTCGTCGAGTACGTGGTCGCCGGCGCGAGGGCCTGCGCCGGTGGCTCGCCGTACTTCGACGAGGCCGCGATCCGCGCGTTGGCCGAACGTGACGTGGCGCGTGCCAGGAACTACGCCTCGACGCTGGCCAATCACTACGCCATCGAGTTCGACGAGCCGGCCCAAGGCGGCTTCGGCGACATCGCGGCGCCGACGCTCGTGGCCCACGGCGACCACGACCCACTCCTGCCGCTGCCGCACGGCAAGGCGCTCCGCGACGCCATCCCCGGCGCCGAGCTGCTGGTCCTGGAAGGGGCCGGACACGATCTGCCGCGCCCGGTATGGGATGACCTCGTGTCGGCCCTGGTACGGCACACAGAACCCCCGGTACGGCGCACGGAAGAAGGCCGCTCATGAACCGGCTGCGATCGGCGCTCTGGCTGCCGCTCTTCGACGACCTCGCCGACCCGCGAGCGGTCGCGCGCCTTGCCGCCGACGCGGAGGAAGCCGGCTGGGACGGCTGCTTCGTATGGGATCAGCTGTGCTGGCGAGCGCCGGTCCGGCAGGTCGCTGATCCGTGGATCGCGCTGGCGGCGATCGCGATGGCGACCGAGCGGCTGCGGCTCGGCCCGATGGTGTCGCCGCTTCCCCGTCGACGGCCGGCCAAGGTCGCCCGCGAGACCGCGACGCTGGATCGGCTCAGCGACGGCCGCCTGACCCTCGGCGTCGGCCTTGGCGGAGACCGTTTCGCCGGCGAGCTGTCCAAGACCGGCGAGCAACTCGACGATCGGCGGCGCGGACAGATGCTCGACGAGTCCTTGGCCATCCTGGCCGCCGCCTGGTCCGGCGAGCCGGTGCGCCATCGCGGCGAGCACTACACCGTCGACGACATCGCGTTCCTGCCGCGGCCGGTTCAGCGGCCCGGCGTGCCGGTGTGGGCCGCCGGATTCCCGGGCAACGCCAAGCCGATCCGCCGCGCCGCCCGGCTCGATGGCTTCTTTCCGGTCAATCTCGAGCACCCCGACCAGTTCGCCGAGGTCGTCGCCGCCCTCACCGAACTGCGCCATGGTGAGATGGCCTCGTACGACATCGCCGTCGGTCTGCCGCACGGCGTCGATCCGGAGCCGTACGCGAAGGCCGGTGCGACCTGGTGGCTGCCGGAGTTCGAACCGGGCGTACGGCTCGACGTCGTGCGTGGCGTACTCCGCGATGGCCCGGCAGGGTGACGCGTCAGTCGGGCGTCAGGACGGCGCGTCCCCTGAGCTCTCCGGCGCGCAGGCGGGTCAGCGCCTCATGGGCGGCGGACAGCGGAAACCGCTCGACCTCGACGTGCAACGCCCCGGAGCGGGCGAGGGCGATCACCTCCGCGAGTTCGGGCAGGGCGCCCCAGAACGGCAGTGAGATCCGGCCGCCCGGGGGCAGCGGGCCCGGTTTGCGGACGGTCAGGTGCCCGCCGCCGTTGCCCACGATGGCGAGATCACCGCCGGCGCGCAGGCTGGCGGCGGCCAGATCGACCGTCGATTGGCTGCCCGCGAAGTCGAGCACGACGTCAACGCCGCTGCCGCCGCTCGCCGCGCGCAGGACGCGGCCGGTGTCCGGCGAAAGGCGGGTGCTCAGGTGGGCGCCGCACCTGTCGGCGACGGCCAGGGCCTCCTCGCGCACGTCGACGGCGAACACCCGGCTCGGCGTCAACGCGCGCAGGATCTGAATGGCCAGGTGCCCGAGGCCGCCGACACCGATCACGGCGACCGTCGATTCGTCGTCCAAGGACGCCCGGCACCGCTGGATGGCGTGATACGGCGTCAGGCCGGCATCGGACAGCGGGGCGGCCTGCACAGGATCCAATTCGCCGATCGGCTGGAGGTGGCGGGCCGCCGGCACGAGGACGAAGTCGGCCATCCCGCCGTCGCGGCCCAGCCCCATCCCGGCCCACGGCAGGTCCGCTCGGCGGTCGCAGTAGTTCTCCCGGCCCGCCACGCAGCGTCGGCATTCGCCGCAGCCCCAGGGGCCGTACACCACGTACCGCTCGCCGACGGTGATCCCGGTGACGGCCGAGCCCACCGCCGCGACCCGGCCGGCGACCTCATGGCCGAGGGTGAACGGCGCAGGGAAGGGCATGTCACCCGGACCCGCGTCGAGAACGTGCAGGTCGGAGTGGCAGATTCCGGCGGCTTCCACGCGCAGGAGGACCTCGAGCTCTCGCGGGGCCGGCTGGTCGACGTCGGTGAGGACGGGCGGCAGGCCCCAGCCCGGCAGCCGGAGCGCTCTCACCGCGCCGTCCGATGCGCCGGGAGGCGGATCTCGGCTTTTGTCATGGTCGGCACCAGCATGGCGACACAGTAGCAAACTGAAGTTGGTTCAGTATCGAAGGCGACCCCCTTGCTCGAGGGTGGCTCGTCGTCTAAGGTTCTCGAACTGAGTTCATTTTGGGTGACAGGGCGCGGAGCGCGTGAGCCGCCCTGCGAGAGAGTGACGGTCGGAATGGATCAATTCCTGCTCGTCCTGGTAAGCGGCGTCGCCAGCGGCGCGATCTACGGTTTGATGGGCCTCGGCCTAGTGATCATCTACCGGGCGACGGACGTGGTGAACTTCGCCCTCGCCGCCCTGGCCACGCTGGGACTCTATGCCGCGATCACCTTCCGTGACAGCGGCGTCGCGATGCTCCTGTGCGTGCTCGCCGCGATCGCCGTGACCGCGCTGGCCGGGGTGGTCGCCCGAGAGGTGGTGATCCGGCCGCTCGGTCAGGGGCAGTTGTTCTCCGCGCTCGTGGTGACGATGGGTGTCTCGCTCATCGTCGAGAGCGTGGTGGACTCGATCTGGGGCACCCAGCCGAAGACCTTTCCCAGCCTGGTGGACGGCACCGTCCGATGGGGTGACGCGGCGCTGCCGGCGCAGAGCCTGGTGACCATCGGCATCGCGGCGGTGGCGATGGCGGCCGTCGCCTTCCTGTTCGGCCGCACCACGCTGGGGTCGGCGATGCGGGCCGTCGCCGAGTCCGCGGACACCGCCCAGCTCATCGGCATCAGCGCGCAACGCGTCGCGCGGATCGCCTGGGCACTCGGCCTCGCTCTGGCCGCCCTCGCCGCCTGCCTCTACGCGCCCAGGTCGGGGCTGGTGCCCACGGTCCTGGCCGCGCCGCTGTTCCGCGCGTTCGCCGGGATCTTCCTCGGCGGGCTCACGAGCATGTACGGAGCCGTCATCGGAGGTCTGACCGTCGGGGTACTGGAGAACCTCGCGGCCAGCTACGTCTCGGCCAGCTTCCGCGACACCTTCGTGTTCTCCTTCACCGTCCTCGTGTTGCTGATCCGCCCGCAGGGCCTGTTCGGCACACGCACCTTCCAGCGGGTCTGAGGAGCAGCGCATGGTATTCACCCGCTCGAATCTCGCGTGGGCCGCGCTCGGCCCGGTCGCCGGGCTGGCCCTCGTCGCGCTGATGCAGTCCGGGGCGATCCCCGCCTATCAGGCCTATTCGGTCGGGCTCGCCGCGGTCTACGCGATCGTCGTCCTCTCGGTCGGCCTGCTGGCCGGCTGGTCGGGGGTGTGGTCCGTGGGCCATCCCGCGTTCGTCGCCGTGGGCGCCTACTTCGCGGCGTACGGCGGTGCGCACCAGTGGCCGCTGGAGTGGGTGATCGTGGGGGCGATCGGGTCGTGCGCGTTGATGGGCGCCTTCCTCGGGTACGCCGGCGCCAGGTTCTCGGTGCTCTACATCGCCCTGCTGACGTTGGCGTTCAGCCTGGTGTCCCTCGAGGTGATCAACCGATGGACCAGCGTGACCGGCGGCGACCAGGGCGTGGCGGTGGCCCCGCTTGACAGTGTGTTCGGCGCGGTCCCGAGTGGCGGCAGCGAGGCCCAGTATCTCGCCGTCCTCGTGGCGGGAGCGGTGTTCGCGGTCGCGGTCTTCGCCAGGTCGACCGCGCTGCGCATGCGGCTGGTCGCCGCGAAGGCACACCCGCTGGTCGCCCGTTCGGTGGGCATCGTGCCCGAGGCGCAGACCGCTCTGTCGTTCGCGGTCAGCGCGGCGTTCACCGGCTTGGCCGGCGTGCTGCTGGGCCTGATCACCGGCTTCGTCAGCCCTGATACGTTCTCGGTGAACTTCGGTGTCACCATCATCGCGGCCTGCGTGCTCGGTGGCGTCGGCTCGGTGTTCGGCGCTGTGGTGGGCGGGGTCTACCTGGTGTGGGTTCCGACGGTGGCCGACGCCGTGTCGGTGCCGCAGCCAGTGGTGCAGGGCGTTCTGCTGATCGCCGCGCTGATCTTCCTCCCCGGTGGAGTGGTCCCGTTCCTGGGCTCGCTGGTACGAAGGGCGCTGGGCAGGCGAGCCCCTGGCCCTCTCGACGGCGAGCATTACGTCAGCGCGACGGCCGCCGACAGCGGGGACGGTGCTCCCGCCACCCCGGCCAGGGACCGGCCGGCCGCGGACGAGGTGGCGCCGTTGCTGGTCGTCGATGGCCTGTCCGTGCGATTCGGCGGTCTCAACGCCCTTGAGAGCGCCTCGCTCGACGTACGGCCCGGCGAGGTGCTCGCCATCATCGGCCCGAACGGCGCCGGCAAGACCACGCTGCTCAACGCCGTCTCAGGGCTCATCGGCGGCGCGCGGATCAGCGGCGCGGTCGACTACGCGGGTGTGAACCTGATGGGGACGAGGGCCACCGCACGGCGCCGGCTGGGAATCGCCCGCACCTTCCAGCACGCGGAGACCTTCTCGGAGCTCACGGTCGCGGAGAACGTGCTGTGCACCAAGCGCTGGGTCGGCACGGCGGACCGCACCCGGGCCGATGAACTGCTCGCCTTCACCGGACTGGCCGACGTGGCCGACCGTTACCCGGCCGAACTGCCGTTCGGGCTGCAGAAGCGCCTGGACCTGGCCCGGGCGATCGCCGAAGAGCCGAAGCTGCTGATCCTGGACGAACCGTTCGGCGGCCTGGACGCCACAGAGCGGCAACTGGCCGCCCAGCAGATCGTCCGCCTGCGTGCGCTGGGCGCCGCCGTCGTGATCATCGATCACGTTCTGGACGACCTCTTCGCCGTCGCCGACCGGGTGGTCGCCTTCGACTTCGGCAAGCCGATCGGTTCCGGCGAGCCGGGCGCCATTCTGGCGGACCCGAAAGTGCGCTCGTCGTACCTCGGCCTGACCGCCACGCGCGCCGAGTTGCCGGCCCGCGCCGACGAGACCGTCGCCATCGCCCTGCGCGACGTCAGCCACCACTACGGCGGTGTCGCCGCCCTGCACGACGTCCACCTGGACATCGGCAAGGGCGCGGTCATCGGCGTCGTCGGGGCGAACGGCGCGGGCAAGAGCACGCTCGGCAAGATCATTCATGGCTCGCTGCGCCCGTCGTCGGGGCAGGTGCGGATCGGCGAGCCTGGTGCCCCTCCGGTCCGCGGCAGCCTGGTCCCCGAAGGTCGTGCCCTCTTCAAGACCTTGTCGTTGCGGGAGAACCTCGAAGTGGCCGGTTACGCCGCAGGCGTCCATGGATCGGCTCTGCGTACCCGCCTCGACGAGACCGCCACGTGGCTGCCGGAGCGACTGCGCGGCCGCCTGTCGGTGGCCGCGGCGGGGCTGAGCGGAGGAGAGCAGCAGATCCTGGCCATCGCACGGGCCCTCATGGCCCGGCCGGACGTGCTGATCCTCGACGAGCCCGCGCTGGGGCTGGCGCCGGCCCTGGTCGACGAGGTGTACGCCCGGATCGAACAGCTCGCCCGCGAGGGGATGACGATCGTGCTCCTGGAGCAACTGCTGAGCAGGGCGCTCACCTCCTGCCATGAGGTGGTGGTGCTGCACGAGGGCCGGGTGGCCGCGCGCGGAGACGCGTCGGACCCCTCGTTCGCCGAGACCGCGGAGCTGGCCTACTTCGGTGGGGAGGCCGCGACCTTGCTCAAGCTACGCGACGTGAACGAACTGGAGGCCTGATGCTCGACGTCGATCCGGCGCTGCTCGGCGACACGGATGAACGCAAGCAGCTACGGGAGGTTCTGCGCGACTTCTTCACCGAGGCCGCCGCGTCGGAAGACGTACGCGAGCACCTGGCGACCGGCCGCGGACACGACGCGTCGCTGTGGGCGCGGATGGCCACGGAGCTCGGCGTCCAGGGCCTGGCGATACCGGAGGAGTACGGCGGGTCGGGCTTCTCGTTCGCGGAGCTCGCGGTGGTCTTCGAGGAGGCGGGGCGGGCGTTGCTGTGCGCCCCCTTGCTCTCCACCACCGTGCTCGCGACCTATGCCCTGTTGCTCGGCGGAGATCGCGAAGCCTGCGCCCGCTACCTTCCCGGCATCGCCGCGGGCACCCTCACCGCGACGGTCGCGGGCTTCGGCGACGACGGCGGCGGGCTACGAGCCACGCCAGGGAAGGGCGGGTGGGTCGGCAACGGGGCGGCCGACTTCGTGCTCGACGGGTGCGGGGCCGACCTGATCCTCGTCGCGGCGCGGACCGCCGATGGAGCCGGTCTCTTCGCGTGCGAGCGTGGCGCGGAAGGCGTCACCCGGACGGCCCGGACGGTTCTGGACGGTACCCGGCCCCAGGCCCTGGTCACCTTCGCGGACACTCCTTTCGTACCGATCGGGCAGCCGGGGAACGCCGCCGCGATCACCGGGCGGGTGCTCGACATCGGGCGGGCCGCGCTGGCCGCCGAGCAGGTCGGCGGGAGCGCGCACGCGCTCGACGCGAGCGTGTCGTACGTGCTGCAGCGCCGTCAGTTCGGCCGGCAGATCGGCTCGTTCCAGGCGATCAAGCATCGGCTGGCCGACCTGCTGGTCGAGATCGAGGCGGCACGTTCGGCCGCGGTCTACGCGGTGGCGTGTGTCACCGCCTCGTCGCCGGATCTGCCGGTGGCGGCCAGTACGGCGAAGGTGGTCTGCTCCGGCGTGTACAGCCGGGCGACGGCCGAATACGTGCAACTGCACGGCGGGATCGGGTTCACTTGGGAGCACCCCGCCCATCTTTATCTACGCCGCGCCCGAGCGGCGGAAGTGTTGTTCGGCACGGCCGGTGACCACCGGGCACGACTGGGCGGTCTGCTCGGCCTGAACGTGGTCTGACAGGCGATATTTCGCACAATCCCGGCTATTGACAGGGCAGCAGGCGGCCCATAGAACTGTACTGAATTCAGTTCAAGGAGGAACGTTGACGGTAGACGAAGAGATCCAGTTCGAGCGCGATGGCAACGTCGCGAGAGTCTGGCTCAACCGCCCGTGGAAGAAGAACTGCGTAACCCTGCCGATACTCAAGCGGCTCGACGAGATCATCACCGAGGTCGACGCCGACCCCGAACTGCGTGTCCTGGTGCTGCGCGGCCGGGGCGGCACGTTCTGCTCGGGCTTCGATCTCGACGAGTTGCAGGCCGACTACATCGGCAGCAGCACGGCCATGGACGTGGCGGTCATCTCGGCGAAGGTCTGCGACCGGCTGTACTCGATGAGCACCCCCTCGGTGGCGGTGCTGGAGGGTCATGTCACGGCCGGCGGGTTCGAGCTGATGATCTCCTGTGACTTCGCGATCGCCGCGGACGACGCCAAGATCGGGGACTTCCACATCCGCCGGGCTCTGTTCGGCGGCGCGGGGCCGATCTACCGGGTGCCCCGCATGATCGGCATCCGCAAGACCAAGGAGCTGATGCTCACCGGCAAGCTGCTGACCGGCGTCGAGGCGGCCGACTTCGACCTGATCAACAAGTCGGCACCCGCAGAGGAACTCGATGCCACGGTCGACGAGTTCATCAGCCACCTGACCGACAAGAGTCCCTTCCAGATGCGGATCACCAAGATGACCATCGACCGCAGCCTGGAGGCCGACATCCAGTCGCTGATGGTGATGGAGCACCTGGCCGTCGGCGTGACGCTCAACTCCCAGGACGCCGCCGAGGGCGTGGCCGCGTTCCTGGAGAAGCGCGAGCCGAAGTGGAAGGGTCGCTGACCGGTGTCGACGATGGCGCAGGCCGGTCTGCGGGGCTCGCGGTGCGGTGAGTGCGCGGTGACGGTCTACCCGGCCGACGACGCCTGTCCGCGATGCGGGCGGGCGACGTCCGAGGTGACGCTGTCCTCGGCGGGGGAGCTGTGGACGTGGACGGTTCAGCGGTTCGCCCCGAAATCACCCCCGTACGCGCCGCCGCCGGAGGGCTTCCGGCCTTTCGCCGTGGGGTATGTGGAGCTGCCGGAGGGCGTCCGCGTCGCGGCGGTGCTCGACGTCGGCGACCTCGACTCGATCCGGATCGGCATGCCGCTGCGGATCGAGCCCGCCACCGGAGTGCCGCGCGCCGTCCCGATCGAGCCTGTCACCGGAGCGCCGCGCGCTGTCCCGATCGAAGGCGCCCGATGACGGACGTCCTGATCGCCGGTGCCGGCATGTCGCCCTTCGGGCGTACCGAGCACACGACCGGCCGACAGCATGCCGTGCACGCGGTGAACGCCGCGCTCGCCGACGCCGGGATCGCGTGGTCACGGGTGGGAGCGGCGTTCGGCGGCAGCGACGTCGCCGGGCTGGCCGATACCCTGGTGGCCCAGCTCGGCCTGACCGGCCTGCCGTTCGTCAACGTCAAGAACGGCTGCGCGACGGGCGGCAGCGCCCTGGTGTCGGCGGTGAACGCCATCCGCGGCGGCATGGCCGACGTGGTGCTGGCCGTCGGGTTCGACAAGCACCCACGGGGCGCCTTCGACCCGATGCCGGCCGACTGGGGCCTGGACGAGGCATACGGGCGCGACGGGCTGATGGTCACCACCCAGTTCTTCGGCATGAAGATCCGCCGCTACATGCACGATCACGGGATCAGCTCCCGTACGCTCGCGCTGGTCGCGGAGAAGGCCTACCGCAACGGCGCCCGCAACCCCAACGCCTGGCGGCGCACGCCGATGACCGCCGCCGAGATCCTCGCCTCTGGCCTGGTCAGCGACCCGCTGACCCGCTACATGTTCTGCTCTCCGGGAGAAGGCGCGGCCGCGCTGGTGCTGTGCGGCGCCTCGGTGGCCGGGGAACTGGCGAGCGTCCCGGTGACCCTGCGATCGGCGGTCGTGCGCTCTCGCCGCTTCGGCTCGTTCGAGGTCTTCAGCCCGTGGATCGCCGGCGGCGAGCTGAGCAGCGTGACCAGGGACGCCGCGGCGGCGGCGTTCGAAGCGGCCGGCGTCGCCCCCGGCGACGTCGATGTGTGTCAGCTGCAGGACACCGAGAGCGGTGCCGAGGTGATGCACATGGCCGAGTGCGGGTTCTGCGAGGACGGTGAGCAGGAGAAACTGATCGCCTCCCGCGCCACCGAGATCGGCGGCTCGTTGCCGGTCAACACCGACGGCGGCTGCATCGCCAACGGTGAGCCCATCGGCGCGTCGGGTCTGCGTCAGGTCTGCGAGGTGGTCCGGCAACTGCGCGGACAGGCCGGAGACCGGCAGGTGCCCGGCCGGCCGAGAGTCGGATTCACCCACGTGTACGGCGCCCCGGGCGTAAGCGCCTGCACGGTGCTGTCCCGATAGAGGACTTCCGATAGAGGAACTGATGAGCGATAGTCCGGTACCTGAGAAGTTCAGGGCAGAGGCCCGCGACTGGCTCGCGTCGGTCGCCCGGCCGCGGCAGGCCAACGGTGCCTGGGGCACCGGTGACGACTCGGTCGCGGTCTTCGAGAACTGGTCCGAAGAGGAGGAGCGCGAGCACACCGAACGGATCCGGGCCTGGGAGGTGACCCGGTTCGACGCGGGCTGGGGCGCGCTGAGCTGGCCGGCGGAGTTCGGCGGACGCGGCCTGCCCGTGTTCTACGAGCAGCTCTACCGGCAGGAGGAGGCCGCCTTCGACGTCCCGCGCCGCACCGAGATCTTCCCGGTCACCCAGCAACTGGTGGCCCCGGCCGTCCGGATCTGGGGCACGCCGGAGCAGCGGGAGCGCTGGATCAGGCCGATGCTGCGCGCGGATGAGCTGGCCTGCCAGCTGTTCTCCGAGACCGAGGCCGGGTCCGATCTGGCCGCGGTCCGTACGCGGGCGGTTCGCGACGGCGATGCCTGGGTGCTCGACGGGCACAAGGTGTGGACCTCGGGGGCGACGGTCGCGTCCTGGGGCGTGGCCGTCTGCCGTACCGACCCTGACGTGCGCAAACACGCGGGCATCACCGTGTTCATGGTGCCGATGGACGCCCCGGGCGTCACCATTCGCCCCATCCGGCAGATGACCGGCGGGATCAGCTTCAACGAGGTCTACCTCGACGGTGTCGTGGTACCCGACACCGATCGGCTGGGCCCCGTCGGCGAGGGATGGCGGGTCACCCTGACGGTGCTGGCCGCCGAACGGCTCGACTCCGGCGCCCTCGGCCTGGACAACGCCGACCGCGCCGTCGAGCTGGCCCGGCACCTGCCGCGGCCACTCACCGGCCACGAGCAGAACCTCGCGGCCGACCTGTACGTTCGCACGCTCGTCCAGCGCCTCATCGGCCTGCGCGTGACCGCGGCGCTGGTCTCCGGCCGCGAACCGGGCGCCGAGGCGTCGGTGGGCAAGCTCTACGCCACCGAGACCATGCGCCGCACCAGCGACCTGGTCCTGCAACTCCTCGGGCCGCGCCTGGTCGCCGACACCGGAGAGTGGGGCACCTTCGCCTGGACCGAGCATCTGCTGGGCGCGCCCGGCTACAGCATCGCCGGCGGGACCGACGAGATCCAGCGCACCATCCTGTCCGAGCGGGTGCTCGGCCTGCCCAAGGAGCCCGTACGATGACCGCCGAGCTCGCTTCGCCAGACCTGGCCGACCGGGTCGCCGGCGCGTTCCCCGGGCAGCGGGTGGGCCCGCTGGAGACGCTCGCCGGCGGCCACTCCGGACTCACGTACGTGCTCACGGTGGGAGAGCGCAAGCACGTCGTCAAGGCGGTCCCGCCCGCCGAACGGCCGGTGGGCCGCAACGACATGCTCCGCCAGGCCCGGGTGCTCCAGGCGCTGGCCGGCACGGCGGTGCCCGTCCCGGAGGTGGTGGCGGTCGACGAGCGGCAACCGGCCTGGTTCGCCATGGAGTTCGTCCCCGGTGAGGCCGCGGAACCGGTGCTCGACGAGCACGATCTCACTCCGGAGCTGGCCCGCGCCCGCATGCTGGAAGCCGCCCGTGTCCTGCGGCGGCTGCACGACCTCGACGTCGCCTCCCTGACGTTGGACGCGCCACCGCCTCGCGACGCGGTCGCCGAGCTCGGCCAGTGGAGCCGCACGATGCGCGCCGTTCCCGCCGAGCTGCGCCCCGGATCCGACGGCCTGCTCCACCGGCTCGCCCGGGATGTGCCCGCCGATCTGCCACCGGTCCTGGCGCACGGCGACTTCCGGCTCGGCAACGTGCTGTACCGGGCGCGGGAGGCGGCGGCCGTCGTCGACTGGGAGATCTGGAGCGTCGGCGACCCGCGTACGGACCTGGCCTGGTTCCTGCTGTTCGCCGACCACCGCAACTTCCCCGCGCTGGGCAGAGAAGTGCCCGGGCTGCCCACCGAGGCGGAGTTGCTGGAGGCCTACCTCGCGGGCGCCGCGCCGTTGCCCCGCTTCGACTGGTTCCGCGCGCTCGGCCGGATGAAGATGGCCGCGATCATGGGCCACAACCTGCGGCGGCACCGCGAGGGCCGGATCCACGACCCCGACCAGGAACGCCTGCCGCCGACCATCGCCGCCATGATCCGCACAGCGCACGACTTTCTAGGGACATAAGTGGATTTCGCCTACTCGCCCCGCGCACGCGAGCTCCAGACCCGGATGCGGTCCTTCATGGAGCAGCACGTCTACCCCGCCGAACCCGTCTACGACCGGCAGCTCGCCACCGCCGGCGACCCGCACGCCCTGCCTCCCGTGATGCTCGAACTCAAGGAAAAGGCTCGCGCCGAGGGCCTGTGGAACCTGTTCATGTCCCACGGCGACTGGGGCGCCAACCTGACGAACCTGGAGTACGCGCCACTCGCCGAGCTGGCCGGCGGCTGCGTCTTCGGGCCGGAGGTGTTCAACTGCTCCGCCCCGGACACCGGGAACATGGAGCTGCTGGCCCTGTTCGGCACCCCCGAGCAGCAGGAGCGGTGGCTGCGCCCGCTGCTGGCGGCCGAGATACGGTCATGCTTCGCCATGACCGAGCCCGACGTGGCCAGCTCGGACCCCCGGAACCTCCGTACCAGGATCACCCGCGACGGCGACAGCTACCTGGTCAACGGCCACAAGTGGTACACCTCGGGCATCCTCGACCCGGACTGCAAGCTGATCATCCTCATGGGGGTGACCGACCCGGACGCCGACCCGTACCGGCGCCAGAGCATGTTGCTCGTCCCCCGGGACACCCCCGGCATCACGGTGCTGCGAGACCTGCCCATGTTCGGCTACACCGACCGGCTCGGGCACGGTGACGTGCTCTTCGAGGACGTACGCGTACCCGCCGCCAACCTGCTCGGCGGCGAGGGCGACGGCTTCGCGCTCGCTCAGGGACGGCTCGGACCAGGCCGGATGCACTACGCCATGCGCGCGGTCGGGTTCGCCGAACGGGCCCTCGCGCTCATGTGCCGTCGCGTGCTCG
The DNA here is from genome assembly GCF_040649695.1 of Nonomuraea sp. NPDC048901. Classification (NCBI taxonomy): domain Bacteria; kingdom Bacillati; phylum Actinomycetota; class Actinomycetes; order Streptosporangiales; family Streptosporangiaceae; genus Nonomuraea; species Nonomuraea sp. NPDC048901. The sequence goes on from NZ_JBEZFW010000034.1 coordinate 30,473, forward strand.
ACCGCGAGGCGTTCGGCGGCCCGCTGGCCGACCAGGGCGTCGTGCGGGAATGGATCGGGCGCAGCCGCATCGAGGTCGAACAGGTGCGGCTGCTGGTGCTCAAGTCCGCGTGGCTGATGGACACCGTCGGCAACTCCGCGGCCCGTATGGAGGTCGCGGCCATCAAGGTGGCGGCTCTGGAGACGGCGCACCGGGTGGTGGACCGGGCCGTCCAGGCGTTCGGCGCCGCCGGGGTCAGCGACGACACCGTCCTGGCCCGGCTGTTCGCGATCACCAGGGCGCTGCGCATCGCCGACGGGCCCGACGAGGTCCACCTGCGTACCGTCGCCCGCCAGGAACTGGCCAAGTACCGAAAGAAGGGGGCGGCATGAACGTGCTCGACGGCCGGACAGCGGTGATCACCGGTGGGTCCCGCGGCATCGGGCTGGCCATCGCGCACGCCTACCGGGCCGCGGGAGCGCACGTGGTCATCGCCGCGCGCAAGGCGGAGGGGCTGGCCGGCGCGCGCGCCGAGTTGCTGCGCACCGAGGCGGGCGGGGGTGTGCACACCGTCGTGGCCAACGCCGGCGAGCCGGAGCAGGCACAGCGCTGTATCGACGAGACGATGGAGCGCTTCGGCCGGGTGGACGTCCTGGTCAACAACGCCGCCACCAACCCGTACCACGGCGACCTGCTCGACCTCGACCTGCCCCGCGCGGAGAAGACGGTGCGGGTCAACCAGTACGGGATGATCGCCTGGACCCGCTGCGCCTGGAACGCCTCGATGGCCGAGCACGGAGGCGCCGTCATCAACATCGCGTCGGTGGGCGGGCTGATCGTCGACCCGCACATCGGCTACTACAACGCCACCAAGGCCGCCATGATCCATATGACCAGGCAGCTCGCCTACGAGCTCGGCCCCAAGGCGCGCGTCAACGCGATCGCACCGGGACTGATCAAGACCGAGCTGGCGCGGGCCGTCTGGGAGGCACGCGAGCCCATTCTCACCGCGAAGCTGCCGCTGCGGCGGCTGGGCACGCCCGAGGACGTGGCGAGCGCGGCGCTCTTCCTGGCCTCGGACGCCTCGTCCTGGATCACCGGCCAGACCCTCGTCATCGACGGGGGCGCGCTGGCCCTGCCGATCGGGGTCGACGAGTGATCGACCACCTGTTCTCCCTGAGCGGGCGGACGGCCGTGGTCACCGGGGCCTCCTCCGGACTCGGGGCCCGCTTCGCGGCGGTCCTGGCCGCGTCCGGGGCGACCGTGTTCGCGGCGGCCAGGCGGGCCGACCGGCTGGCGGAGCTGGCGGCCGGTGATCCCCGTATCCACCCGGTGGCCTGTGACGTCAGCCGCGAGGACGATCGCGAACGGCTCGTCGCGACCGCCGTGGCGGAGACCGGCCGGTTCGACGTCCTGATCAACAACGCCGGCGTCGCGGGCGGAACCCGCGCCGAGGACGAGAGTTCGCAGGACTTCGCTGACGTTCTCGCCGTGAACCTGGTCGCCCCGTTCCATCTGGCCCGCCTCATGGCCACGGCGTCCGGCACCGGCCGCAGCATCGTGAACGTCGCCTCCATCCTGGGCCTGGTGTCGGCGGCCCCGATGGGCGGCGCGAGCTACGCGGCCTCCAAGGCGGGGCTGGTGGGACTGACCCGTGAGCTGGCCGGCCAGTGGGGTCAGGCGGGCGTGCGGGTCAACGCGCTGGCGCCGGGCTGGTTCCGATCCGAGATGACCGAGGAGCTGTTCGCCGACGCCCGGTCCAGTCGGTGGGTCGAGAAGAACACGATGCTGGGCCGTGGCGGGGACCCCGCCGAGCTCGACGGCGCTCTGCTCTTCCTCGCCTCGGACGCCTCGTCGTACTGCACCGGACAGGTCCTGGTCGTCGACGGCGGCTGGACGGCGCGATGAGTGTCGGCGAGAAGAGCGTCGGCGAGGAGAGTGTCGGTGAGAAGAGTGTCGGTGAGAAGAGTGTCACGGTGGAGGTCCTGGACGGGGTGGCGGACGTCGTCCTGTGCCGGGGCGAGCGCGGCAACGCCATCTCTCTGGGGCTGGCACGCGAGCTGCGGGACGCCGCCCAGGTCTGCCTGAGCGAGAACGTCCGGGCGGTCCTGCTGCGCGGCGCGGGGCGATCCTTCTGCGTCGGCGGCGACCTGCGCGAGTTCTCCGGTCTGCGGGGGAGAGCGCTGGAGGAGCACCTGATCGAGGTGACCGACGCACTGCACGGAGCGTTGCGGATCTTCGCCACGATGGACGCGCCGCTCGTCGCGCAGGTGCAGGGGGCGGTCGCGGGCGCCGGAGTCGGACTGGCCGCCGCCGCGGACCTCACCATCGCGGCGGACGACGCGACGTTCACGCTCGCCTACACCGGCATCGGCTACTCGCCCGACGCCGGGGTGACCTGGTCGCTGCCCCGGCTGGTCGGTCCCAAGCGGGCGCTGGAACTGCTGCTCACCAACCGCCGCATCACCGCGCGGGAAGCGGCCGGCATGGGGCTCGTGACGACCGTGGTGAGCGCCGAGCGGCTGCCGGCAGAAGCTCGGCGGTTGGCCGCCACGCTCGCGCGGGGGGCGACCGGGGCCTTCGGCGCGACTCGGCGGCTGGTGTCCGACGCGCTGTCCAGTGACCTCGACGCGCACCTGGACCGTGAGGCCCGCGCTCTCGCCTCGGCGGCGACCTCCCCCGAAGGGGAGGAGGGCGTGGCCGCCTTCCTGGGCAAGCGCCCCGCTCGCTTCTCGGGCGGCACCGAGCAGCGCGGCTTGTGACCCAGGCCGCCATACCTTTCCCTTCCCTTACCGACTGACCGGAGTGGATCACCGTGGCCGAAGCCTTCATCGTCGATGCCGTCCGTACCCCTGTCGGCCGCCGCAACGGGGCGCTGAGCGGGGTTCACCCCGCCGACCTGGGCGCCCACGTGCTGCGTTCGCTCATCGCCCGCACCGGGATCGACCCCGGGGCCGTCGATGACGTCTTCTTCGGCTGCGTCGGCCAGATCGGCGCGCAGACGGGCAACATCGCCCGTACGTCATGGCTGGCCGCCGGGCTGCCCCAGCACGTGCCCGGCACCACCATCGACCGGCAGTGCGGCTCGTCGCAGCAGGCAGTCCACTTCGCCGCCCAGGCCGTCATGTCCGGCACCGCCGACCTCGTCGTCGCGGGCGGTGTCGAGGTCATGAGTCTGGTGCCCATCTCAAGCCCGGCCGTCCTGGGGGAGCGTGAGGGCATGGGCGCGCCGTACGACGGGGCGGGCTGGCGGGCTCGCTTCGGCGAGGAGGAGGTGTCGCAGTTCCGCGGCGCCGAGCTGATCGCGCGAAAGTGGGACGTCTCGCGGCTGGACATGGAGCGGTTCGCCCTGGACAGCCATCGGCGCGCGGTCGCGGCATGGTCGGACGGGGTTTTCGGCGAAGAGGTCGTGCCCGCGTTCGGCCTGGCGGCCGACGAGGGTCCGCGGGCCGACACCAGCTTGGCGAAGATGGCGGGGCTCAGGACCCTCAGCGAGGGCGGCCGGCTGACCGCCGCGGTGTCGAGCCAGATCTCGGACGGCGCCGCCGCGTTGCTCGTCGCCTCGCAGGAGGCGGTGCGCCGCTACGGGCTCACGCCGCTGGCGCGGGTCCACAGCATGGCCGTCGTCGGCTCAGACCCGATCTACATGCTCACCGGGCCCATCCCGGCCACCGAGAAGATCCTGGATCGTTCTGGTCTGTCCATCGGCGACATCGACCTGATCGAGATCAACGAGGCGTTCGCGTCGGTGGTGCTGGCCTGGCGTAAGGAGATCGGGGCGGCGCCCGAGCGGACCAACGCGTTCGGAGGAGCGATCGCGCTCGGCCATCCGCTGGGCGCCACCGGGGCGCGGCTGATGACGACCCTGGTGCACCAGCTGCGGCGCACCGGGGGACGGTACGGCCTGCAGACGATGTGCGAGGGCGGCGGCATGGCCAACGCCACGATCATCGAACGAATGTGATCAGCCGTGGACGGCGTTGAGGACGGCGGCGAGCCTCTCCGGCGCGCTGATCATCGCCATGTGCCCGGTGTCGAGATCGACGACCTCCGGGCGGAGCAGCGCGATGGACCGTTGCTGCAGCTCCTCGACGTAGCACAGGTCCCGCTTGAGGTGCACGTACGTGCGCGGGATCGCGCGCTGGTAGCCGCTCAGGTCCACGACCTCGCTCAGCAGTGCGCCCGAGTCGTCGATCAGCCGGTCCAGGGTCGCCGTGGTGGTCGCCTCGTCCATGTCGTCGCACAGGATCGCGGCGGCCCCCTCGCGGGTCTGGTGGTAGACGCCACCGGCGATGGACTGCTCGACCAGGTCCCGTACGCCCGGATCGATCTGGTCGAGCACCCGTGACCCGTCGGGAGGCACCACGGCCGACACGAGAACGACGTGCCGGATCCGCTCCGGCACGAGGTCCAGCACGCGTGGCACGGTGACTCCGGCGAAGGAGTGACCGACCAGCACGACGTCGCGCAGGTCCTTCGCCTCGATGTCCTCGCGGACGGCTTCGGCGCAGTCGGCGAGGGTGACCGTGCGCAGGTCGGCTCCGGCCCGCGTGCCACGGCCGGGAAGGTCGACGGCCAGCGCCTCGGCGTTCAGATGGGGGATCAGCTCGTCCCAGCAGTTCGCGCCGAAGCCGGCGCCATGGATGAGGACGAACGGCATGGGAGGCCTCCTCGTGGGTGATTACCAGCGAACCCTAATTGAATTCAGCTCTGGCGTACAGGGCCGCGCCTGCCGCACACTGCTGGTGAGCTCAAGTGAGTTCAGTTCAGGAAGCGATCGGGAAGGTGCGAGGTGGCCACATCTTGGCATCGACGGGTCTGGTCCGTCGTCCTCGCGGGCGTGCTCGCCGCGGTCCTGCTCGCCGGGGGCCAGGCCCCCGCGCGGGCCGACCGGCAGGCGCCCACTCCATGGCCGGGCGGGCGGTGGGAGCCGGGACCGGCCCGCTACGGCACCACGGTCGTCTCGGACGTTCCCGTCCGGATGGACGACGGCGTCACCCTGACGGCCACGGTCGCCTATCCGACGGATCCGGCGACCGGGCGGCGCGCCTCCGGCCGGTTCCCGGTCGCTTGACCGACAACCGGGACGTGCGAGCACCTTCGATGGGTAAGATGACGGGGAATGAGACTAGAACCGAGTTCAAGTCAGGTCGGCGGCAGAGGCCGGCCGGGCCGCGACGTTTCCCAGGCGGACAAATGGGGGGTGCGGTGATGAAGGCGGCGAAGATCGTCGAGCCGGACGAAAGCCCCCGTTCCAAGCGGCGGGCGATCCTGGCGGCCGCGGTCAAGAACTTCGGTAAGAACGGCTATGAGGCCACCAAGTGGTCGGTGGTCGCCGATCAGGTGGGGATCGGGCAGACCGCGCTCTATCACTACTTCGAGTCGAAGGCGCATTGCCTGCTCACGATCATGCGGCTTGAGCTCCAGCGTTCGCTGGAGATGTTCACGAAGGCGACCGCCGATCAGCCCGATCCGATGGAGGCATTGCGGGCGGCGGTGCGTTCGGCGTACGCGGTGTCCGAGCAGAATGTGCTGCAGATGCGGATCCTGCAGAACAACCTGGCCATTCTCGCGGTGCCCCGCAACTCCAAGAAGGAGGAGGCCGAGCGGCTCGCGGCCCGCGAACTCGTGCACGGCATCGAGCAGGCCTGGACCGAGCTGCTGGAACGCGGGATGGCCGAGGGAGTCTTCGCCCGTCGTGACGCGCACACGCTGGCCCTGAACATGCTCGGCATGATCGTGAGCGTCTGGCGCTGGTATCGCCCCAAGGGCCTGGTGACATTGTCCTCCGTGAGCGAGCTGACCGAAGACTGCTGCGTGCGGATGGTCGCGCCGTAGCGCTGGCCACAATGACCGGCACGACCTGCGCCGAAGGTCGTGCCGGTCGCTCTGTTCCGGCCCTGGCGCGAGTCGCGCGCCCGATGTTTCCTTTTCCGGGCATTCCGCTATTGCCCCATGGTGAGCGCGACGATACAGTCTCGTAAACTGAACTGAACTCAGTTGTGGGAGAACGTCATGCGCCTCCGTTCGACACACCTTCTCACCACCTGCGTCGCGGCCCTCGTCCTTGCCGTGGGCGCCTGCGGCGGGGGCGGCTCCAGCGCCGCGAGCGACAAAGAGATCAAGATCGGCGCCTGGTATCCCCTCACGGGTGCCGTGGCGGCCTCCGGCGTCCCGCAGCGCGCGGGCGCCGACGCGTACTTCAAGATGATCAACGACAAGGGCGGCGTCAACGGCCGCAAGATCAACTGGATCGTCAAGGACAACGCCTTCGACCCGCAGCAGACCGTCCAGATCGCCCGGGAGCTGATCGGCCAGGACAAGGTCGTGGCCATCGTCGCCGCCAACGGCACCGCGCAGGGCGAGGCGAGCTTCCCGTTCGTCCTGCAGCAGTCGAAGGTGCCGATCCTCAACGAGCTGGGCGGGGCCGCCACCTGGTACACGCCGCCGCGTCCCGGCCTGTTCGGCACCCAGACCCTCTATGAGGACCAGGCGGCGGCCCTGGCGGCCTGGGCGGGGGAGGACGGCGCGAAGAAGGTGCTGGTGGTGCACAGCGACCCCGCCGCGTTCGTCAACGTGGCCAAGCAGGTGGGGCCCGTCCTGCAGAAGGTCAGCCCGGGCAGCACCGCCGAACTGCTGTCGGTGAAGTTCCAGTCCACCGACTGGAGCCCGACGATCACACAGGTGAAGGCCAAGAAACCCGACGCGGTGATCGTCATCCTCGCCTCGCCGGAGGCCGCGGCCTTCCTCAAGGAGGCCAAGCTGCAGGGCCTGTCGGTGCCGATGTACGGGTACGCGCCCACCGCCGCGGCCTCCACGCTCACCCTCGCGGGGGATGCCGCCGAGGGCTTCAAGGCGGTGCAACTGGTCAAGGTGCCCAGCGACGAGGATCCGGCCGTCAAGGAGTTCCGCGACGCGATGGCCAAGTACGAGCCGAAACAGCCCGCGGACTTCATCGCCCTGTGGGGGTGGACTGCCGCCAAGGTGTTCGTCCAGATCGCGCAGACCGTCCAGGGTCCGGTCACCTCGCAGTCGCTCATCGCGGCCTACGAGAAGGCAGGCAACATCGACCCCGGCGTCGCGCCCGTCATGAACTTCAGCGCGGCCAACCACCTGGGCACCCGCGCGGTGCAGAAAGTGGTCGTGAAGGGCGGCCAGTTCGTCTCTGAGGGCGACTTCTTCACCCCGCCGGACCGCTGACACCAGGGAGGATGCACACATGGTGCTGCTTGAGTACATGGCCCGCATGGACGGCCAGAACCCGGAGAAGGCGCTCGAGTACGTGGAGCCGGACTTCCGTTTCCTGCTCGCCCTTCCCGGCGGACAGGTGAGCGGGCAGTCCAGGGAGGACTTCGCCCGCTACATCACCGGCCGCAAAGCGGTCGAACGGGTGCACAACGTCCTGCGCTCGGCGGTCGACGGCAACGTTGAGATGGTCTACGGGGTGGTGACCGAATCGGGCAGGCCCACCGGAGCATTCCACTCGGCCGCCGTGGTGTCGGCCAACGGGCGGATGCTGCGCTACCAGTCGTTCTTCACGACCTCGTTCGAGCTGCTGGACTGGCCGGCGGCGCCCGGATCGGAGTGATGACATGTACAACCTCGTGCTTCTGGCCGCGCGACCGCCGGAGTGGACCCACGATCGGTTCATCGCTTGGTGGCGGAATGAGCACGCGGAGCTCACCCGTCGGCTGCCGGGTCTGCGGGCATGGCGGCACACCGAGATAGAGGCGGCGCTGGAAAGCCGGTCCGAAGGCTGGGACGGGATGTCGGTGCTGAGCTTCGACAGCCCGGAAGATCTCCGGAAGGCTCTGGACAGCCCCGAGTGGGCGGCGGCGGTCGCCCAGGTCGGCGACATGAGGGGCCGCCGGATCGCAGTGATGGGGACCGAGCTGGAGATGTTCACGAGCTGATGGTGGAGGGGCCGAATGCGGCAACTGGTGAGTGAGTTCCGGCGTCGGGCCGAGGAGTCGGACTTCGTCGCCGTCATCGACGATTCGGGCGAGCACACGGCGCGGGACCTGCTCGCCCGCGCCACGCGGCTCGCCGAATCCCTGGGCGGCGGCGCCGGGACCGTCCTCCTGCAGGCCGACAACTCCTGGCGGACCGTCGCGGCGAGCCTGGCCGTGGGGATGAACGGTGGCGTGCTGGCGGTGGTCAATCGCCACACCACCGCCGCCGAGTTCGCCGCGGCCTTCGAGGACATCCGGCCCGACGCCGTGGTGGCCGAACCGTCCGCTCTCGCGGAGTGGTCCGTGCCCGCGGCCGGGAGCGTCTGGGACGGCTGGGGGGTGTGGTCGGACGACGGGCCGCGGGACGTCTCGCGGTGGTCCGGTGGCTCGCTGATCGGGCTGACCTCCGGCTCGACGGGGCGGCCCAAGGGAGTGGTCCAGTCCGAGGACGCCCTGCGCTACGCCTGCTCGCGCACCATCGCCGTCAACGGCCTGAGCCAAGGGGACGCGGTCGCGGCGCTCGTGCCGCTGTCCTCGACCGCGGCGTACTGCTTCGGCGTCTTCATGGCTTTGACGCTGGCCGGCCCGCTGGTGTTGTGGAGCAGGTGGGACCCCGCCACGGCGCTGACCCGGATGGCCGCGACGCAGGTGCGGTGGACCATGTGCGTGCCGACCATGGCGCTCCAACTCGGCGCCACCGCCGCCGGGTCGCGGGCGCTCCAGGGCGTGCGTTCGATGACCGTCGGCGGCGGTCCGATGGACGTCGGGGCTCTCGCCCGTGCCGAGGAGTCGCTGGGCACCAGGATCCTGCGGGTGTTCGGGATGTCGGAGTGCCTGGGCCACACCTCGCCGTCGCCGGAGGAGCCGGTGGAGATCCGGCTCGGCCGTGACGGGCGCCCGTTCCCCGGCACCGAGCTGCGGATGGTCGGCCCGGACGGCCGCCAGGTGCCACGGGGCGAGGTCGGCCGGGCCCAGGTGCGCGGGCCGTCGCTGTTCCTGGGGTACGCGCACGAGGGCAGGCCGGAGCCGCCGGCGCTCACCGCGGACGGGTTCTTCCCCACCGGTGACCTCATGATGGTCAACGACGACGGGACCGTCAGCGTCATGGGCCGCGAGAAGGACGTGATCATCCGTGGCGGCCGCAACATCGACGTCACCGAAGTGGAGCGCGCCGTCGCTACCCATCCCGGCGTCTGGCAGGTCTGCGTGGTGCCGGTCCCCGACGAGATCCTCGGCGAACGGGTGGCCGCGCTGGTCACCCTCACCGACGGAGACGGGATCGGGCTCGACGAGATCACCCGGCATCTGCGGAGCGTCGGACTCTCCAAGACCAAGTGGCCCGAGCTGGTGTTCGCCGTCGACGCGCTGCCGCAGACCACGGTCGGCAAGATCTCCCGGGCAGGCGCCCGCGACTTAGCGCGTGACCTGCTCGCCCGCCTGCCCGGCCCGGCGGGCAAGGCGGAGGCGTGACGGCGCCGGCCCGGAGCGGCCAGTGGGCCGAGGCCGGAACGGAGACGATCCGGCCCGGCGTGCACCGCGTCCCGCTGCCGCTTCCCGGAGACGGTCTGCGCGCCGTCAACGTCTACCTGCTCGAAGAGGACGACGGCATCGTCATGATCGACGGCGGCTGGGCCCTGCCCGAATCCCGTCGTGTCCTTGAGCAGGCCATGGCGTCGCTGGGGCACGACCTCGGCCGGATCACGAAAATCTTCGTCACCCACATCCATCGCGACCACTACACGCAGGCGGTGGCGTTGCGCCGGCTCCTGGGGTCGCGGGTGTATCTCGGCGCCGGCGAGCGACCCGGCCTGGACGCGCTGGGCGAGGTGCGCAGCAACGTGCCGGTCACCTCCCTGGAAGTGCTCCGCCACGGCGGCGCGGGCGACCTCGCCGACCGGCTCTCCCGCCTGGACTTCGGCCGCTTCACCGAAAGCGACTGGGAGGCGCCGGACGGCTGGATCGGCGCGGGCGTCCTCGACCTCGACCGCAGGAGCCTGCGCGTCATCCCCACGCCCGGCCACACCAGAGGGCACGTGGTGTACCTGGACGAGGCGGCCGGCCTGCTGTTCTCCGGTGACCACGTGCTGCCGCACATCACGCCGTCCATCGGCTTCGAGCTCGGCGACCCCGGATTTCCGCTGGCGGACTATCTCGCCTCGCTGCGGCTGATGACCTGCTTCGCCGACGCGCGACTGCTGCCCGCGCATGGCCCGGTCACCGGGAGCGCGCACGCTCGCGTCGCCGAACTGCTGACCCACCACGATGTACGGCTGGCGCAGGCGCTGCGGGTCCTTGGCGACCAGACGCTGAACGCGTACGCGGTGGCGCGGCGGTTGACCTGGACCCGGCGCGAGGTGTCGTTCGCGAGCCTGGACGACTTCAACCAGATGCTCGCGGTCAACGAGACGGTCGCGCACCTCGACGTGCTCGCGGCGCGCGGACAGGTGATCGTCACGGTCGACGGCGGCGTGAGCGAGTACACGCGCGTGGACGGCGGCGCGGAGTAATCGACCGCGCCGCCGTGCGGTCCCGGGACACAGCGGGTGGTGCGGCCGCTGCGCGGTCCCGGGGCTCAGCGGGCGGTGTAGCCGCCGTCGACGTACAGCTCGGAGCCGGTGACGAAGCTCGACTCGTCGCAGGCCAGGAAGAGCGCGGCGTTCGCGACCTCGTCGGTTAGGCCCAGCCGCCCCATAGGTGTGTTGTCGATCATCAGGTCAAGCCGGGGCGTTCCCCGCCAGAGCTTGCGTGACAGCGGGGTCTCGATGAATCCCGGATGCAGCGAATTGACCCTGACCCCACGCTTCGCCCAGTGCAGCGCCGCGTTCTTGGTCATCAGCCGGACCGCGCCCTTGGCGGCGTGGTAGGAGAACTGGCCGCCGAATCCGCCGATGGTGCCGAATATCGACGAGACGTTGACGATCGACCCCCCGCCGGAACGCTCGATCACCGGGCCGGCGTGCTTCATCCCGAGCCAGACCCCGCGCTGGGTGACCGCGACGACGGCTTCCCACGTCTCCAGCGTCTCCGTCTCCACGTCCGTCATCTTGGCGATGCCGGCGTTGTTGACCAGCACGGAGATGCCGCCGAGCCGTTCGGCCACCTCGTTCACGACCGCTTCCCAGGCACCCTCGTCGGTGACGTCGAGGCCGAGGCCGATGGCCCGTCCGCCCGCCTTCGTGAGCTGTTCGGCGGCCTCCTCACAGCGTTCGACGTCCACATCGGTGATCACGACCGTCGCGTCCTCCTCGGCGAACCGCCGGACGACGGCCTCCCCGATCCCGCCGGTCGCGCCGGTCACCAGTGCCACGCGGCCGGACAGTCGAGCTCTCACGGCGATCTCCTCTGTCGATCTCAATGCGAAACCTCCGTCCCTCAGACCGTGAACCGGCCGCCGTTGCTGAGCAGCACGGCGCCCACCATGTTCGACGCGCCGGGGGAGGCGAGGTACAGGATGTTGTCCGCCAGCTCCTCGGGGGAGGCGTACCCGATCGGCCCGGAGGCCGCCATCGCCTGCCGGACGGCCGCCGGGGTGCGCGCCGCCATGGGGGTGTCCACTGGACCCGGCGCGACGACGTTGACCCGTACACCGAACGCCGCCGCCTCCTTGGCCACCGACTGCGCGAGCGCGTGCACGCCCGCCTTGGACGCGGCGTAGTGGGCGTAACCCGCCAGCGTGTCGAAGGCCGCCGACGACCCCACCATGACGACGGCGCCGCGACCGGCCGGGATCATCGCGCGCACCGCCGCTCGCAGGACATGGAACGACCCGTCGAGATTGATCGCCATGACCCGGCGCCACTGTTCGTCCTCCAGGTGCCGGAACACGTCAAGGGGCTCGCCCGACTGCTGGGCGGCCAGGATCCGCTCCTTGGCGCGTGGATCGTCGACCCCCGCGGTGTTCACGACGACGTCCAGCCGGCCGTGTGCCGCGACGATCCGTTCGACCTGCGCCTCCACGTCGGCGGCGACGGTGACGTCCAGGGCGGCCGGGCGGCCGGACCTGGTCGTGGCGGCCACCGTACGCGCTCCGACCTCGTTGACGTCGGCCGCATAGACCGCGGCGCACCGCTCGCGATCGAGCTGCCGCACGACCGCGGCTCCGATCCCGGACCCACCTCCGGTGACCAGCGCGACCGCCCCATCGAACCTGCTCGTGTCACTCACTGGTCGCTCATGGGGAAGGCTATTTCGGGCGTACGGCAGATCAGCAGCCGCCGGCACTTACCTGAGGCAGGGTCCACGAGCGCGGTCACGTTGAATGACGCCTCGAACCGTCCGTCCCGCGTCACCGTCCCCAACCCCAGCTCGACATCGCCGACGGCCGTGGCCCGGACCAGGTGATGGACCAGCGCGTTCTTCTCACGCTGCGCGAGATAGCCGACCAGACCCTCACGGTCGCCGCGGAACTCGGCGGTCTGCCCGCCGCCTTTGGAGAACACCACGGACATCTCGAAGTCGTCAGTGATCTTCGTGAGCACGCGTTCGGGCTCGTCGGAGTCCATCGTGGCGAACCACGCGTCGAGCAGGGGGGTGTCGGTGGTCATGGGGCTCCTCCTAGGCGTCTGCTTGGCGTCTTCTAGGCGTCGGCGGTGGTGTTGGTGGCTGCGCCGGTGGCGGTTTTGCCGGTTGTCTCGGTGGCCGTGTGGGCGGCGGTCAGGCCGAAGACGAGAGCCGCGGCGACGCCGCCCGCGTACGCGCGGTTCCACAAACCGCCGACGTCCGACCCCGCCGCGAGGAGCCCGCCGATCGGTTCGCCGTCCTCGCCCAGGACGCGGGCGCGGTCGTCGACGCGCACGCCGTGGAACGGGAACGTGATGGCCGGCACCGCCTCGATGACGTAGTACGGCGGCTCGTCGAGTGGCAGGCGGTCCAGCTCGCGGCCGGGCCGCAGGTCGAGCCCCGCCGAGGCGCGCTCGTTGAAGAGCTCGACGCCGTCGCGGACGGCCTTGCCGTGGTAGCCCCATTCCTCCGGCAGGAAGGCCAGTTCGTCCAGGTCCTGGGCGAGTCCGACGCGACCGCCTCGCCTGCTCGCCAGGGCGAACTTGTCGACGGCGACGGCGCCCTCGACATAGGAGCCGACGATCCAGTCGCGGAACACCCGGGCGTCGGCGACGAGCAGGCCGCGGCTTCCGGGCTGCTCCAGCAACGCCATGGTGGTGAGGTGATCGCCCAGCGTCTCGTCCGTGAACCGTTCGTTGTTCAGGTTGAACAGGAGCGCGTGCTCGCTGTAGTACAGCGACAGGTCGACGAAGTCCGCCGGATCGGCGAAGGAGATGCCGCTGGGGATGAGGTGACCGTAGAAGCCGGCGTCCTCGTGACCGGTGGCCGCGCCGGCCTGCGTGGCCAGGCGGTAGCCGCCGCCACGGCTGTGTGGATTCGAGCGCAGCTCCATACGGTCGGCTCGCGGGTGCACATGGGTGGTACGGAGCGCGAGGTCGCCCTGGAACCCGCCGGTCGCGACGAGCGTCGAGCGAGCCCGCACCATTCTGCGCGCGCCGTCGGCCGACCTCAGCTCCGCCCCCGCCACGACTCCGTTCTCCGTCACCAGACGTTCGGTGTCGGTGTCGAGCAGCAGTTCGCCGCCGCCTTGGAGGATGAGCCGGCGGCAGGTGTCAAGGTAGTGGTTGGTGTCGAACCGATGCCCGCGGCCGAAGCTGAGAATTGCCTGCTCGTCCCCGGCCTCGACGCCGATGGAGCGGATCCATGAGACGCCGTCGGCGAACCGGTCCACCAGGGCGCGTTTCAGTGCGGCCTCTCCGCGCGGATTGTGCTGATCCATGATCTCGTGGCTGGGAGCGGTCCACGCGTACCCGGCGAAGCGCGCCGATCCGCCGACATCGCCGCCGATCTCGGCGATCAACACCGACAGACCGTCGCGCACGGCTCGCGCACCAGCCGTCAGCCCAGCCATCCCGGCGCCGATGATCAGCAGATCGACGGCTTCTGCTTCTGCGCGCACGCGACTCTCCTCCATCGGTCCCTGCTGCTCAGCGGACTGCCAGGCGTCTCGCGTGCCACAATAGACCAAACTCAATTCAATTCAAGAGCAGGTCCTCCGGCGCCGACGAGACGGAGGGCGAACTCGCTGTACTGCCACACGACGGCGTCCTCGCCGTGCTCGCCGTCTTCGCGATACCAGGCCGCCAAGCCCATGCCGAGGTCGAGGATCGCGTACGACGCCAACCGCGCCGATGCCACGGCGAAGACCCCCTGTCGCGATCCCGCCTGTACGAGATCACGAAACCGGGTCTCGTACTCGGCGCGAAGCTCCAGCACGCGCCCGCGATGCGGTTCGGTGAGGCTGCGGATCTCCCGGTTGCCGACGAACGCCTCAAGCCGGTGCCGGGCGTGATAGCGGACGTGAGCCTCGGTCGCCCGCCGCAGGCGCTCGACGGGGTCGGTCGTGGTCGCGACCGCCGCGCGGTTGGCGGCGAGCAGTTCGCGCATCGTCGCCTTCATGATCTGGGCGAGCAACTCCTGCTTGGAGGCGACGTGCTTGTACAGGCTGGGCGCGCGCATTCCCACCGCTTCGCCGATGTCGGCCATCGTGGTGGCCTCGTATCCCTTGCCGGCGAACAACTCCAGCGCCACCGAACGAATGTGCTCGACCCGGTCCACATCGACTCCTCGGCTAACGTTAATTAGCTGCAATGATGGCGCATTTCCGCCCCCAGGGGCTACGGTTCGGCTAACGCTCATTAGCCAGATGGGAGACCCATGGCCGTCGACCTCGCCCCCGATCCAGCTGTCGCCGACGTCGCCCGGCGCACCACGACGTTCATCCGCGAGGCGGTGATTCCTGTCGAGGAGGCACAACACGGCGTCGCGCGGTCGGAGGACGTCCGCAGGACGCTGCAGCAGGCCGCGAAGGAGGCCGGTGTCTTCGCCCCGCACGTCGCGCGGGAGTACGGCGGGCTCGGGCTCGACATGCGCGGCCGGGCCGCCGTGTTCGAGGAGGCCGGCTACTCCCTGCTCGGACCGCTCGCGCTGAACATCGCGGCGCCCGACGAGGGAAACATGCACATGCTTGAGGCCATCGCCACTGACGAGCAGAAGGAACGTTACCTGCGGCCACTCGCCGCGGGCGAGGTCCGCTCGTGCTTCGCGATGACCGAGCCCGCCCCGGGCGCGGGCTCGGACCCGAGCGCCCTCACCACGCGTGCGACGCGTACGGCTGACGGATGGCGTATCGACGGCCACAAGTGGTTCATCACCGGCGCTGACGGGGCGGGCTTCGCGATCTGCATGGCCAGGACCTCCGGGCAACCGGGCGAAGCGGGCGGCGCGACGATGTTCCTGGTCGACGGCGACAACCCCGGCATGAAGACGGTCCGGCACATCGACACCCTCGACGAGAGCCTGTACGGAGGTCACGTCGAGCTGGTCTTCGACGACTGCGTGGTGGGGGAGGACGCGATACTCGGCGAGGTCGACGAGGGCTTCCGCTACGCCCAGGTCAGGCTCGGCCCGGCCCGCATGACGCACTGCATGCGCTGGCTGGGCATCGCGCGACGGGCGCAGGACATCGCGGTGGCGCGGGCCGCGGAGCGGCGGCTGTTCGGGTCGCGGCTGGGCGAGCTCGGCATGGTCCAGCAGATGATCGCCGACAACGAGATCGACATCGCCGCGTCCCGTGGCCTCATCCTGCGGGCGTGCTGGGAGCTCGATCAAGGCGACAGCGCGGCACAGTCCACCGCTGTCGCCAAGACCTTCTGCGCGGAGGCGATCTGGCGCGTCGTCGATCGTGCCGTGCAGATCTGCGGCGCACTCGGCGTTTCCGGCGACGTTCTGCTGAGCCGCTACCTGCGGGAGGTGCGCCCCTTCAGGATCTATGACGGGTCCTCGGAGACCCACCGCTGGGCCATCGCCAGGCGCGTCCTTCGCCGCCACGACGCGGCGGCGGCGCGATGACCGGCGTGACGTGGAAGTGGCGCGATGCCCGGCATGACGTGCGGTGCGATGACCGGAGTGGCGTGGAGGCGGCGCGATGACGGACACTGACCGGTCCGCGCTCGATGGCCTGGATCTTCCCGCGCTCGAAAGGTTCTTCGCCGAGCGCGTGCCCGGCTTCGCCGGTCGCCTCACCGCCGAGTTGCTCCATGGCGGGCGGTCGAACCTGACGTACCTGCTCGGCGACGGCCGGCACAAGTGGGTGCTGCGCCGTCCGCCGCTGGGCGGGCTCACACCGTCGGCACACGACATGGGCCGCGAGTACCGGGTCGTCGAGGCCCTTGCCGACAGCCAGGTCCCGGTCGCACGCGCGGTCGCCCTGGCCGGCGCCGAGGTGCTGGGCGTGCCCTTCTCCGTGGTCGAGCACATCGAAGGGGCCGTGATCCGGACCACGGACCAGTTGCTCACGCTGTCCAAGGGCGATATCGCCCGATGCGCGGACAGCCTGATCGAGGTGCTGGCCCGCTTGCACGCGGTCGATGCCGATGCCGTCGGGCTGGGGACGTTCGGCCGTCCCCACGGTTACCTCGCCAGGCAGGTGCGGCGCTGGCACGACCAGTGGCAACGGGTCCGGACCCGCCCCCTGGCCGACATCGAGCGCCTGCACGCGTGGCTGGCCGAGGCGTGCCCCGAGGAGAGCGGCGCCTCGATCGTCCACGGCGACTATCGCATCGACAACGCCATCCTCGACCGGCACGACCCCGCCCAGGTACGGGCGGTGGTGGACTGGGAGATGGCCACGCTCGGCGACCCGCTGGCCGACCTGGGACTGCACCTTGTGTACGCGGATCCGGCGTTCGCCCCCGTCATCGGCGGCTCAGCGGCGTCCACCAGCGACCGCTTGCCCCCGCCGGCCGAACTCGCCCAGCGATACGCCACGATCAGTGGCCGCGACCTCGGCCGGCTCGACTTCTATCTCGGTCTCGGCTACTTCAAGATCGCAGTGATCGCGGAAGGGATCCACGCCCGCTTCCAGCGGGGCATGACGCGGGGATCGGGGTTCGAATCCGTCGGTCAGGCGGTCGCGCCGCTGGCCGCCGCCGGTCTGCATGCCCTGGCGAAGCCCGCCTGAAGGAGTAAGGAATGCCGGGCCAGTACCTCAGGGGTACGAAGGTCGCCGCGCAGCGCCCAGACCGCGGTGAGTTGCGGGTTCTTGGTGGGAGCCGGTTCGGTGACCTCTGGTTGGCGGACTTGCCGCCCACGCCGTGGACGATCAGCCGCGAGCCGGCACGAGCGAGCGCGGGCGTACGGACGAACACCCGGCTGGTGCCACGACCAGCGCGACCGCGTAGCGGATTGCTGGCTTGGTCTGCATGCGGCCACTATCAGCGGCCACCGCGTGAGCCGCATGAGTAGGCGCTACTCAGACGGATCCGGCCGCTGACGTCCCGGCTGGTGGCTCGAGCATGGGCACGAGGAACCGCCGGGCCACCGCGGCCAGTTCGTCGTCGTCATCCAGGTCGATGATGGCACTGGGGATCGTCAGGAAAGAGGTGGAGATCCGCACCATCATCTCGGCCACAAGATCGACGTCAAGCCTGCTCGACACGTTGCCCGCGCGTTGCTCGCTGCGGAGCTGACCGGCGACGAAATGCCGTACGGTGGCGAGGGTCTGACCCCCGTCGGCCGTCATGGAGGGGACTAGCAGGTCCGGTTCCGTAGCGATGAGTCCGCCGATCAGCGGGTTGCCGCGAATTGCTCGCAATGAGGTTACGAAGCCCAGTACCACCCTGTCGGCAGCGGTGCCGGCCTGTTCTATGTCGATGAGGAACTGGTCGAAATAGCGGCGGAACTCCCGGCGCACCACGTGTTCGATCAGCGTGTCCTTGGTGTCGAACCGGCGGTACACCGTGATCCGCGACACCTTCGCCAGCCGGGCGACGTCCTCCATGGTGGAGCGCCTGATGCCCATCCGGCAGAACTGCTCGTACGCCGCGTCGAGGATGCGCGCCCGTAGCTCGTCGCTGTCGTCGACGCGCTCGACGGCATCGACATAGGCGCGCTCCAGCAGCGAATCCGAGTCCGACGGCGCCATGAATCCGGACAGCACAGATTCCACGATCACCTCCTAGAGGAATTCTGCCTCAAACGTGGTCTTGTGATGCTCGTCACACTGTGCTCTGATGATGATACACAGACTCATGACTTGTTTCTCCGTATCAACCATTTCTCGCATGCCCTGAGCAGAACCCCCACCTCGAAGGAGTGCGGAGCATGGCAGAGTTGAGCAGGCGCGAGGTACTGATGTCGGGCACCGCGTTGGGGGCGCTCGGCGCGTTAGGAATGGTCTCCCCGGCCCAGGCGGACTCCCTGTCCGGCGACTGGGGCTGGCCGGCCAGTGGTTCGATCGCGGGTTCCGGCAGCGGCGCCGACCCCCGATGGGTGTGGGACGACGTGGCCGATCCGCTCCTCGCCTCCCTGCTCGACCGCGGTGTCATACCCGAGGTCAACCGGCTGCTGGACGGCTGGAACCGCAACGACCAGCCCCTGCCCGCGGGGCTGCCGGAGGATCTGCGGGCCTTCATCGAGCAGGCACGTCAGCTGCCATCGTGGGCCGACCCGGCCAAGCTGGACGCCGCGGGGCGCTTCCACGCGCTCAAGGGGAACTACATCGTCGTCCTCACCATTGTCGGCGCCGGGATGCTGGCCACCGCCATCCCCAAGGAGGCACGCGCTGTCTATTACTCCGCGGGCGGCGCGGATCTGAAAGACCGGATCGCCAAGACGAACATCCTGGCGTACGCGGTCAGACCCCAGAACGCCTGGAGTGCCGGAGGCACGGCCGTGGTCGAGGCCGTGAAGACCCGGCTGGTGCACGCGGCGGTGCGGCACCTGCTGAAGTCGTCTCCCCACTGGTCCGGCCCTATCCCGATCAGCCAGGAGGACATGCTCGTCACGTGGCACACCCTGGCGACCTACTCCATGCGCGGGATGCGGGAGTGGCAGGTGCGCATCTCCTCCACTGAGGCCGCGGCGTACCTGCATTCGGTACAGATGCTGGGGCACATGCTCGGCATCAGGGACGAGTTCCTCCCCGCCACCTGGGACTCCTCCTACACCCAGTCGGATCTGGTCCTGCCCAGGAACATGGGGCCGACCTCGGAGGGGGTGGAACTCAACGCCATCCTGCGGGGCATGCTCGCGGAGCTGACCAGCCCCGGCGGCCTCGACAAGCCGCTCGTCAACGCGTTCTCCAGGTACCTCACCGGCGACCAGGTGGCCGACTGGAACGGCATCCCGCGCGAGCCGCTGTGGGACCCGGCGGTCAAGACCGCTTGGCCGCTACTGGTGCGGTTCCGGGAGGGTCTGATCGGGCTGCCGCTGGTGCCCGCCGCCGCCTGGCTCCTCGACGAGATGGTCAAGAAGTGGACCACGTACTACCTCACCAAGGGGGCACAAACCAAGATCGTGATTCCGACGGGCAACCGGCCCAGCTGATCACGGTCCGGCAAGGAGATCCCAACTCCTGGGTCACACCCGCATGACGGCATAGCCCGTTGCGTTGAGAGGCGCACCTTCGGTACACCATCGGCCCCCGGCGACTGGGTTGTCGCCGGGGAATTTCTTTTGCCTGATCCCTTGACCTGGACCCCCGGGAGGGGAGAGTTTGGTCAGAATCGGATTTACGAGTCATTTACGAACCTAGTTCGTAAAGGGGTGTCGTGGCGATTGTGATCGGAGTGGTGACCCACTCGATGCACGGGGAGTTGTTCCGGGAAGCCGCGAACACGCTCGGTGGGGTCGACCTGGAGTGGGTCAGCTACGACCACGAGGACGAGATCCGCGCCAAGGTCGCCGAGTTCCTGAGCACGACCCGGCTCGACGGCTTCCTGGCCGGCCCGGTCCCGTACACGGCCAGCCGCGAACTCCTCCCACCCGGCCTGCCGGTCGGCGTGATCCGCTCGTCGGCGCTCGACCTGACCCTCGCGCTCTACCGCGCCCAGGAGCGTGGGTGGGGCCGCACCCCGGTCAGCATCGACACCTTTCCCGCCGAGGCGGTCGAGGCGGTCGCCCTCGCGCTCGAGCTCGACGCCGACGCCATCGACTGCCTGCCGTACGCCCCCACGCAATCCGTGGAGGACATCGTCGAGTTCCACCGTTCCGCGTACCACCGGTTCGGCGAGCGCAGCTATGTGATCAGCGTCCGCGCCGCCGTCCGCGAGCGACTGTCCGGCGAGATCCCGATCATGAGCGGGATGCCGGTGCCGGCGACGATCCGGACCGAGCTGCACGAGCTCGCGCTCCGGATCGAGTCCGAGCGAGCCAGCGCACAACGCTTCGCCGCCGGAGTCTTCCTGATCTCGCATTCGCAGGACGAGGAACGGGCCCGGATCGGCCTGATGAACCTGTTGCTCAACACCCCCGAGTTCGCCGGCGCGTGGATCGAGGACCGTGGCCGGCGCGGTGTCGTCGTCTTCGCCCACAAGGCTCTGTTCGAGCGCATCACCCGCAACTGGGTCGCCGTACCCGCGCTCGCCGAGGCGGCCGCGGCGCTCGGTGCGCAGGTCTCGGCCGGGTTCGGCGTCGGCGCGTCCGCCCGCGGCTGTGTGGCCCTGGCCGAACAAGCGGCCGCCCGGGCCGAGCGGGAGAGCGAGCCATGCGGCTACCTGATCGAGGACAGCGGCGTGATCATCGGCCCGATGGGTCCGGTCCGGGCGGCGCTCAGCTACTCCTACCGCGAACACGGCGACGACGTCGAACAGCTCGCGAAGTCCGTCGGCCTCAGTGCCGCGACCGTCTCCCGCCTGGCGGCACTGGAGCACGAACTGGAAGGTCGCGCGATCTCGCCCGGTGAGCTCGCCGACCATCTCGGCATCACGGATCAGAGCGGCCGCCGGCTGATCCGCACACTTGACGCTGGGGGCCTGGTGAGCGTCGAAGGCACAGCTCAGCGCCATCCGAAAGGACGCCCGACGCGTCTGTACCGGCTACGCATCGCCCAAGCGTTACTGCGCTCACCGCGTTGAAGGGACAACCATGGAGCTCAACCGCCGCCAGATCCTGAAGTACGCGGGTCTCGGGCTGGCCCTGCCCGCCGCATCGCCCCTGCTGACCGCCTGCTCCAACGACAAGTCCGCGGGCTCCGGCGACGGCAGCGTGAAGTTCGAGGGCTGGGACTACGAGGCCGCACTCGTCCAGCAGAACCTCGACAACTTCACCAAGACCAGCAAAATCAAGGTCAACTACACCCCGATCACGAGTGCGCAGTACGTTCAGAAAGTAGTCGCCGAGTTCACCGGCGGCGGCGGCCCGGACGCCCTGTACGTGTACGACGATTCCCTCGCGGGCTGGGTCGAGGGAGACTACCTGCAGCCGCTCGACGGCATGCCCGGCGTCGACGAAGTGTACGGCGCGATCTACCCGGGCAACGCGTCCGCGATGACCTACCAGGGCAAGCGCTACGGCCTGCCGTACTACACCGACTCCAACTGCCTGACCTACAACGCCGACATCCTCGCCAAGGCCGGGATCACGAAACCCCCTGCCAGCCTGGAGGAGCTGGAGGCGCAGGCGGTCAAGATCAAGAACGCCGGCCTCCTGAAATACCCGATCGGCGTACCGGCGCAACTGTCCGACACCTGGTGGTCCTGGGTGTGGGCGCTGGTCTTCGGCAGCGGCGGCAACATGTTCGACGACCAGCAGGCGCCGATCATGAACACCACCGACACCGTGGTGAAGGACGTCTTCGCCTGGCTGCAGCAGGCGGCGAACAAGTCGAAGGTGATCGACCCGGCCTGCCTGCAACTGCTGCCGGTCCCGATCGACAACGCGATGAAGGCGAACCGGTACGCGTACACGATCGGCGCGCGGTACGCCAGCCGCGACTACAACGACGCGACCAAGTCCAAGGCCGCGGGCAAGATCCGGATGGCGCTGATACCGAGCCTCGACGGTCAGGTGCACGGGACGGTCAGCAACACCCGGCTCTATGCGCTGGCCAAGGACACCGAGGTGAAGGACAACGCGTTCAAGCTGCTCACCTACCTGGGCGGACTCGACGCGAACAAGCAGCCTTACACCGCGAAGTTCTGGTTCCTGCAGCGTGGTCTCGGATTCGCCTACCGGTCGATGGCGACCGACCCGGAGATCACCGCGTCGCTGAAGAAGTTCGCCGACCCGGCGATCTACGCCCACCTGGGCGAGATCGCCAAGCCGCGCAACGTGCTCGGCATGCCGTGGTACACCGAGTTCGAAACCGAGATGCACAAGGTCGTGCAGGGCGTGCTGAGCAACCAGACGCAGCCGTCCGCGGCGGTGGCGAGCTTGGCGCAGTCCGCTGCCACGCTGAAGAAGAAGTACAGCTGAGGATGGCCGTCCAAGCCGAACGCCGGCCGCTGGGCGACAACGCCAAGGCCTGGGCGCTGAACGCGCCGGCCATGATCGTGATCGCCCTGCTGGTCGCCTACCCGATCGCGTACTCGTTCTGGGTCAGCCTGCAACGCAACAACCTGAAGCGCCCGCGCGCGAAGAGCTTCATCGGCTTCGACAACTACCAGGCCCTGCTCAGCGATCAGGCTTTCCTGTCCGCGCTGAAGGTGTCCGCCCTGTTCGTCCTCGTGGTGCTCGGGCTGACCGTCGTACTCGCGCTGATCCTGGCGCTGGTGCTGAACGAGCGGTTCCGCGGCCGCGGTCTGTTGCTCAGCCTGGCCTTGTTGCCTTGGGCGATGCCGGGGGTGGTGAACGGCCTGATGTGGCGGACCATCTTCGACGCGAAGACCGGCGCCCTGAACGGTCTGCTGACGCAGCTCGGGCTGATCGACGACTATCACGCCTGGCTGACGTCCGGGACCGGCGCGTTCCTGTTCACCGCGCTGGCCCAGGTGTGGAACACGCTCCCGTTCTCGGTCATCATTCTGCTCGCCGGATTGTCGACAATCCCTTCGGAGTTGTACGACGCCGCCACCGTCGACCGAGCGGGTGCGGTGCAGCGGTTCGTCCAGGTGACGTTGCCGTGGTTGCTGCACCCCCTGCTGATCGTGCTGATCCTCGAGACGATGAACGCGTTCCGTGCCTTCGACACCATCTACGTACTGACTGGTGGCGGACCGGGTGACGCGACCACCACCATCGCCCTGCTCGACGTGCAGACCGTCCTGACCTTCACCGACTTCGGCCTGGGCAGCGCCTACGCCTGGGTGATCACCGCGATCACCCTGTTGATCTCGGTCTGCTACATCGGCCTGCTCTACCGGAAGGGGGACTTCGAGGTATGAGCACCGTGGTGAAGGTTCCCCTGCGCTACCGAATCCCCTGGAAGAAGATCGTCCTGTACGTGCTGGCGGTCGTGTTCGCGCTGTATCTGGTGTTGCCGTTCTACTGGATCGTCGCGATGAGCTTCATGCACGAGGTGGATGCGATCTCCGTTCCGCCGCACTGGATTCCGGCCCGCCCGACGTTGGAGAACTATCTCGGTTTCATCCATCCGAGTGAGGCCCAGCAACTCGTCGGCGGCCGGGCGATCGACGAGACGCCGTACTCCTTGCGCAACAGCCTGATCGTCGCCACCTCGACGGCGATCCTGAATCTCGCGCTGGCCACGTTCGCGGCGTACTCGTTCTCGCGGCTGAAGTTCCGTGGCAGTCAGGCGCTGCTCATGCTCTACCTGCTCACCCGGATGGTGCCGGGGATCGCGATCATCATCCCGTTCTACCTGCTGATGCGGACGCTCGGACTGCTGGACACCTACCTGGCGCTGATCCTTTCGTACACGACGTTCGCGCTGCCGATCACGATCTGGATCCTGAAGGACTTCTTCCGCTCGGTGCCGCGCGAGCTGGAGGAGGCGGCCCGGGTGGATCGGTGCGGCTGGTTCCGGACCATGTGGTCGGTGTTCCTGCCGGTCGCGGCGCCGGGGCTGGTCGCGGCCGCGGTGTTCGCGTTCATGACCGCGTGGAACGAGTTCATGTTCGCGTTGTTCCTGACCAGCACGAAGGCGGCGAAGACGATCCCGGTGGTGGCGGCGAACTTCGCCACCGACTTCAACACCCAGTTCACCGTGATGGCCGCGGCCGGCGTGCTCGCGGTCGTCCCACCCCTGGCACTGGCCCTGCTCTTCCAGCGCAAGCTGGTCCAGGGCATGGCCGCCGGATCCGTGAAGGGCTGACAGATGGCAGAGGTTCGACTCGAAGGCGTCAGCAAGTCGTTCGGCGGCAAGACGGTGGTGAAGGACCTGAATCTGACCATCGAGGATCAGGAGTTCCTCACCCTGGTCGGCCCGTCCGGTTGTGGAAAGTCGACGACCCTGCGCATGATCTGCGGCCTGGAACGGGCCTCCGAGGGCAACATCTTCTTCGACGGCAAGCCGGTCAGCTGGCTGCCGGCCAACAAGCGCGACGTCGCGATGGTGTTCCAGAGCTACGCGCTCTACCCGCACAAGACGGTCCGGCAGAACATCGGGTTCGCGCTGAAGATGATGCGGGTGCCCAAGGCGACGATCGACGAGCAGGTGCTGCGGGCGGCCCGGACGCTGGACATCGAGGACCTGCTGGATCGCAAGCCGCGCGAGCTGTCCGGTGGTCAACGGCAACGGGTCGCGCTCGGCCGCGCGATCGTACGGGACGCCGGCGCGTATCTGCTCGACGAGCCGCTGTCCAACCTGGACGCGCAGCTCCGGGTGCTGATGCGCGCGGAGATCAAGCGGCTGCACGTGGATGTCGCCCGGACGTTCATCTACGTCACCCACGACCAGGTCGAGGCGATGACGATGTCGGACCGGATCGCGGTGATGCGCGACGGCGTCGTCCAGCAGTGCGCGACGCCGGGGGAGATCTACGAACGGCCCGCGAACCGGTTCGTCGCGTCGTTCATGGGCTCGCCGCCCATGAACTTCGTCACCGGTGAACTGGCCGACGTCGACGGCGTCCGCACCTTCCGCAGCGGCGCGTTGAGTCAGGAGCTGGGCCGGTACGACGTTTCGCCGGACGACCCGGCCGTCGTCCTGGGCGTCCGGCCGGAGGACGTGACGTTGTCGCCGACCCCGATCGCGGGCTATCAGCCCGGGAAGGTGTTCGTGTCCGAGCCGCTCGGTCCGGACGTGCTCGTCACGGTCCGGATCGACGGCGAGCTGCTGAAGGCCCGCGTCCCGGTGCCGTTCCGGCTGGGTCATGACAGCACGGTGTACGTCGGCTTCAACCAGAACCGCCTGCATTTGTTCAAGGCCTCCGACGGCACCGCGCTGCACGCCCCTCATCGAGAGGAACACTCTTGAGAGACCCCGAGAACGCGATCGTCGAGGTCGAGTTGCCGGCCGACTTCGACGACTTCTGGGCGGCCGGCCTGGCGGACTGCGCGTCGTACCCGCTGGACCCGGTCCTCACCGAGATGCCATCGCTGTCCACGGACAAGGTGATCGTCTACGATCTGCGCTACACCAGCTATGGCGGTCTGCGGATCGCGGGCTGGTACACCGTCCCGCGCGATCGGCCGGCCCCGCACCCGGCGTTGGTGACGATCCCCGGCTACATCTCCGAGCCGACGATCCCGAAGGAATGGTCCGAGCTCGGGTACGCCGCGCTCGCGGTCGCGCCGCGCGGAAAGCTGCGCTCGAACGACGTGTTCAACCCGGGCTACCCGGGCTTGCTGACGCACAACATCATCGACCACAACACCTACGGGTATCGCGGGTTCTACCTCGACGTGGTGCGGGCGGTCGAGGTATTGCTCGATCGTCCGGAAGTCGATGATCTGCGGATCGGACTGCAGGGGTCGAGTCAGGGCGGTGGCCTCGGGATCTCGACGGCCGCGCTCCTGCCGGACGTGATCCGGTGCGTGGCGGCGGGAGCGCCGTACCTGTGCGGGATCATGACCGCGCCGACACTGACCCGGTCGTATCCGTACGAGGAGATCAACGAGTACTTGCGGATGCACCCGAAGGACGTCGACCGGGTGCGGGAGACGGTCGCGTACTACGACGGGCTCAACTTCGCGCCGAAGGTGCGGGCGCCGACGCTGCTGTACCTGGGGCTCGAGGACGACGTGTGCCCGCCGGAGACCGGATTCGCGCTGCGGCGGGTGCTGACCTGTGAGACCACCCTGCACGCCTACCCGCACTGCGCGCACCACGCCGGGCTGCCGGGCGTGCTGCGGATCGTGGCGGACTTCCTCGCCGAACACCTCACGCCGGGACGGTGAACCCATGGACTTCGACAGCTACTGGTCCGCCGTCGACGATGAGTTGGCCGCGATCTCCGCTCGGCCCGGGCTCGACCTGGTGCCGGCGCGGACGACGGACGAGGCGACCAGCTACACCGTGCGGCTCACCAGCACCGGCCCGTACCGCGTCTTCGGTCATCTCAGCATCCCGTCCGGTGACGGGCCGTTCCCCGCGCTCCTGCGGACGCCGCGCCACGGGAGCGTCAACCTCGTGCCGCACCCGAACGATCGCAGCCGGTACGTCGTGTTCGCCCTGACGCACCGTGGTCAGCGGCTGGCCGACGAAGGGTTCTCGGCGGCGTACCCGGGATTGCTGACGATGGGCATCGACGACCCGGCGTCGTACATCTATCGCGGGATCGCGGCGGACTGCCTGCGGGCCGCGGAGTTCCTGATGAGCTTGGCGGAGGTCGATCCGGCGCGGGTGGCCGTGAGCGGGGACGATCTGGCGCTGCTGACGGCCGCGCGGCGGCCCGGGTTCAGCGCGGTCCTGCTCTCGGAGTTGCTGTTCTACCGGGCGGCAGAGGCACGGCTGAAGTCGAGCCGCTATCCGCTCGAGGAGCTCAACGATCACCTCCGTGCCGGCTCGTCGGCGCGGATCATTGACAGAACTCTTGCCTACTTCGACCCGGTCCGGCACGCGTCCGCGGTGACCGCTCGGACGTTGCTCGCCGTCGACGATCCTGACTGGTGTGCCGCGCTGATCGGGGCCTTGCCTGCCGCGAGTGTCTACAAGCTGACCCACCTCGACGGCACCGACAACGACTTCCTGGATGCCTGGCTGGCCGAACTCTCCGGCGTACCACCGATGTCGAGATTCCTCGTATGACCAATCCGTTCGGGGTCCGGCCGGTCATCAACGCCTCCGCGACACTCACCGCACTGGGCGGCTCGCTGATGCCGCCGTCGGCGCTGAAGGCGATGACGGAGGGGGCGGCCCACTTCGTCGACCTGCCCGAACTCCACGACCGCGTCGGTGAGCGCCTGGCCGTGCTCACCCGCAACGAGGCGGCCTGCGTGACGTCCGGTGCCGCGGCGGCGATCACCCTCACGGTCGCGTCGTGTGTCGGTGAGCCCGCGCAGGCGTTCCCGGCCGAGGCCGAGGTGGTCATGTTCACCGGCCAGCGCAACGGCTACGACTACGCGGCCCGCCTGACCGGCGCCCGCATCATAGAAGTCGGTCCGTCGATCGAGGGGCTCCGAGCCGCCCTGGTACGACGCCCCGCCTGCGTCCTGTGGTTCGCCGGCGCCCACTACGCGGCGGATGCTCTGCCGATAGAGGACGTGATCCGAGTCGCCCGGGAACTCGCCTGCACCCCGGGCCTCACAGGTCCACCGGCTGTGCCGGTGATCGTGGATGCGGCGGCCCAGATTCCACCCGTCTCCTCGCTGTGGAGATTCACCAGGGAGCTCGGCGCGGATGCCGTGATCTTCAGCGGTGGGAAAGGGCTGCGCGGACCGCAGTCCAGTGGGCTGGTGCTGGGGAAGCGGTGGATCGTCGACAGGTGCCGGGCGCACGCGTCGCCGAATCAGCAGATCGGGCGCGGGATGAAGGTCGGGAAGGAAGAGCTGCTCGGGCTGTACGCCGCGGTCGAGTGGACGCTGGAGCAGGACGAGGAGGCACTGCTCGCGAGCTATGAACAGATTGTCGACCGGTGGATCGTCGGCTTGCGCGGAGTGCCGGGTGTCGTCGCCGAGCGAGGCTACCCGAGTGAGGCGGGCCAGCCGCACGGGCGAGCGGTCGTCCGATTGCTGACCACCAGCGGCTGGACCCGGGACGGGTTGGTGCGGGCTTTGTGGGAGGGAGACCCGCGGATCGCGGTCGGTGTGTTCGGCGTACCCGACGACGCGATCGCGCTGAACCCGCAGACGATCGAGCCGGGGGAAGACCTGGTGGTTCTCGATGCACTGGTTCGGCACCTGAGCTCTGGAGATGGCGAAAGAGCCGGACCGTAACAGCGCGCGACGACGTCGGCAGAGGATCTCGTCAGAGGATGTCGTAGGTCAGGTGCGTCGCGGTCGATGTCGGGGTCACGCTCCGCCGCACCAGCGTGCGCGGCGCCGCACCGGTGAACAGCGGGGTCCCGGCGCCCAGGACGACGGGCGCGAGGTGCAGCGTCAGCGCGTCGACCAGCCCGGCGTCGATGGCCGAGCCGATGGTGGCGCCGCCGCCCATCAGGACGACGTCGAGGTCCTGGCCGCGCTGTGCCGATGCCGCTTCGGCGCGCCTGCGGGCGGCGGCGACGGCGTCGGGCAGGCCGGTGGTGACGAAGGTCCAGTCGAGGTCGGTAAGCCGTACCGACCGCGGTGGTGAGTCGGTCACGACGACGAACGCGGGCTTGCCGACTTCGCGAGCGCCGTAGCCGGAGTCGTCGTTCCAGCCTTTCGGCCCGTCGATCACGTCGAAGAGCCGCCGGCCGAGGATGACGGCGCCGGAGCGGGTGGTCGCCTCGCGCAGGATCCGGCGGTCGTCGGGGTCGTCGGAGAACGCCCAGGTGTGCAGGGCCTCGCCGCCGACGCCCAGGCCGTTGTCCGGGTCGGGGTCGGGCCCGGTGACGAAACCGTCGAGGGAGAGCGAGATGTCAGCGATGATGCGGGTCATGCCTGCTCCTTGGGGCCGGTCGAGCCGAAGGTGCCGCCCGTGTCGTTGATGTGGCCGTCGAGTGAGGTGATGATCGAGTGGATGGGCTCATGCATGGTCATGATGGGTGCCTGCCTGAGGGCGTGTGACGCGCAGTCGTGCGTCGGTGACGTTGTCGAAGCGTGCGTCTCCTCCACGGATCAGGACGAAGTGCCGCTGTACGTCGGCGCGGTAGGCCAACATGGGGCCGGACGGCGCGAGGTCGTCCCCGGTGAGTTGCTTGCCCGGGGGGAGGCGGGCGTTGAGCATGGTCAGCGCCGCGGCCGGATCGTCGGCGGGGTCGGCGCTCGCCTCGAGGTAGAGTGCCTCGGCGCCGCCTATGGGCGCGTGGGAGTCGAAGACCGTGATGGCCACGGCCGGGCGTTCGGCGATGTTACGGGAATGCCTGCTGTCCGGTGCCGATACCCAGAAGAGCCGGTCCTCATCGCGGGCGGCGAAGAAGACGGGTGTGGCCCACGGCCGCCCTTGGCGATCGGCGGTGGCAAGGACGAGGTAGCGGCTGTCGGCGAGCAGCCGGGGAACCAGTTCCCACATGCCGGTCACTGGTCTCGGATGGTGGTGGCCGCCAGACGCAGCACGGCCGGGCCGTGGATCGTGGACGGTACGGTGAACTTCACCAGGCCGTCGCTCGGCACCGTGATCTCGTCGCCGGGCAGGGATGTCCGTTCGTCGATGGCGTACCAGCCGGCTGTGTAGGCGCCGGCCGACAACTCGGCGGTGAACACCTCGCTGGTCCCGTCCGGCCGCAGGATGAGGTACTCCTTGCCGGGGTGTGCGAGCGCGTAGCCGGTGGAGGTGAGGTCGCCGCGAGGGGGCATGCCCATGAGGTCGATCCGCTCGGCGTAGCGCCGGGTATCGCCCATCGCCTGGCGGGCCGGTTCGAAGGCGTCCTGTGACGACGGGACACCGTCGATGAGGCCGTAGTCCATCAAGATCGGGTTGTGGCCGCGCAGGAACGCCTTCCACACCCAGAGGGCGTCGCCCTGGCCAGGGGCGAAGTGGTCGGTGTCGCTGAGCAGGACCTTGCGGCCGTCGGCGGGCGGCGGGTCGTCCAGCCATCGCGACGGTGTGCCGCCCGGGGCGGACGGGTGACCGCCCTCGCGGTAGATCTCGTCGTCGTAGCCAGGCGAGATCCAGTCGGCGGGCCCGTCGAACAGGGGCGCGTTGACCAGCGTCTGGTCGGCCACCGGGAACTGCATGGTCATGCCGATCGGGCGCGGGTCATATCCCTGCTGCCGCTGATACCGCCGAACGAACTCGATCACCCAGTACTGCCAGCCGGTCGAGTCGCCCCACTCGGTCTCCAGCGGTACACCGAGCGCGTCGGCCATCTCCGGGCTGACCGCGCCACCTCCGGATGATTCGTTGGAGACCTCGTACAGGACGTTAGGCAGGTCGTGCACGGTGTCGACGACCTGCTGGATGTAGGCCTCCTGCAACGCTTGTACAGCGGGGTCGAGCGGCAGGACCTGGTGGTCGAGGATCGAGGTGATCGCGATACCGTTGACGTTGTTGCCGGCGTGGAAGGGATGGCCCTCGACGTTGTCCGGCACCGGGCTGAGGTGCAGCGCCCAGCCGTCGAACAGCATCACGGCCACGTACATGCCGCGCTGGCCGGCGGCGGTGACCCGCTCGCGCAGCCGCTGGAAATAGGCCGGGTCGAACTGGGACAGGTCGAACTTCGCATCGCCGTCCTTGACCGTACCCTGTCCCGTGCGCGGCCATGGCTGCGGGCTCATGTTCAGGTGGTACGCGCCGCCGGCGGCCTGCGACTGGAACTGTTCCCAGCGCCACAGCCGGATGAAGTTGTGCCCGCGAGCGGCGAGGAAGTCCAGGTAGGCGCGGTAGTCCATCTTCTCGGGCTCGGCCGGCGCGGTCGCGCCGGGCCCCATGCCGTCGTGGAAGTTGTTCCAGATGTGCGAGCCGGTGAGATACACCGCCCGGTTGTCCGAACGTACGGTGAAGTAGCGCGGGTTGTCCGCGGATACTTCCAGCGGACCGGGCATCCGATTCCGATGTGTCGATATATCCGACATGATGTCTCTTTTCGAGTGGCTGTATCAGTGGTGGACCGGGTAGCGCAGGTGTGTCACGTCGCTCCCTGGTCGTCGAGTTCGGCTGTTCGCGGCAAGCCTGCCTTCGGCGGCTGAGCAGAACATCGGCCAGGTGGCCGAGCCTAGAACTCTCCGGTGGCCGATTGCCATGCTTCGATGGCAGACTGAGCGCTGCCATGACGTCCGCAACGCCCCCTGACCTGCCCGTCCAGCTCGCCACCTTCGTAGGCAGGCAGTCCGAGCTGGCCGCGGTGCGCGCGCTGCTGGACACCGGGCGGCTGGTGACGCTGACCGGCACCGGCGGCGTCGGCAAGACCCGGCTCGCCGCGCAGGTCGCCGCCGCCGAGGTCGCGCGCCGGCCGGACGGTGTCTGGTGGGTCGAGCTGGCGGCCGTCAGCGACCAGGCTCGGCTCGCCGAGCTGGTCGCGACGAGGCTCGGCGTGCTCGTCGAACCCCTCCAAGGCCCCGTACGGTCGATGACGGCGCAGTTGCGCGGCCGCCGCGCGCTGCTCTGCCTGGACAACTGCGAGCACGTCATCGACGGCGCCGCCGAGCTGACCGGCGCGCTGCTGTCGTCGTGCCCGGAGCTGTCGGTGCTGATCACCAGCCGCGAGCCGCTGGCCGTGCCGGGCGAGGTGGTCTGGCGGGTGCCACCGCTGGCCCCGGACGAGGCGTTGCGGCTGTTCGTCGAGCGGGGCCGTCAGGTGCGGCAGCTGTTCGGCCTGGACCAGGAGGGTGAGGCCGCCGCACGGGTGCTGTGCTCCCGGCTCGACGGCATCCCGCTCGCCATCGAGCTCGCGGCAGCATGGTTGGGCTCACTCACCCCGCAACAGATCGAGCGCGGCCTGGACGACCGGTTCGGCCTGCTCGTCCGCGGCCCGCGTGGCGTCGCCGCGCGCCAGCAGACCTTGGCGGCGTCCATCGCCTGGAGCCACGACCTGCTCGACGAGCCGGACCGTGCGGTGTTCCGCCGCCTCGCGGTGTTTCCTTCCGGGTTCGACCTGGACGCCGTACGGACGGTTTGCGCGGGCGGGGTGGTCGCTCGCGACGACGTCCTCGCCGGCATCGGCCGGCTGGTGGACAAGTCGCTGGTGGTCGCGGAGACCCGCGGCGGCGTGTCCCGCTTCCTGCTGCTGGAGACCATCCGCGACTACGCCGCCGATCGGCTGCGTGAGGCCGGGGAGATCCACCTCGTCCGCGACCGCCATCTCGGCCACTTCCTGGCCTTCAGTGCCGGCGGGCCCGAGCGGGCCGCCAATCTCGACGCCTGGCGCGCCCGGCTCGAGGGTGAGTACGACAACCTGCGCGCCGCCCTGGAATGGGGGCTGGCCGCCACCGATCCCGACAGGGGACGCCGCCTCGCCGCCGAGCTGTCGTGGTTGTGGCATTTGCATCGGCACGGGCACGAGGGCATCGCGTTCCTGCGCCGCGCCATCGACCGCGTGCCGACGGACCGATCGCTGCTGCAGGCGCGGCTGCTCACCGGGTTAGCGCTGGTCGCGGACACCACGAGCCCGCTGGACATGGAATACGACGTGGCACGGCAGGCGCTCGAACTGGCCACCGCCCACGGTGACGAGAGCCTGCGCGGCCAGTGCCTTTCCCTGGCGGCGGTCGGCCGGTTCTACACCGACTTCACCGCCGCCTGGGACCTGACCGTCGAGGCGATCCGCTCCGCCGACCTCGCGGGCGACCAGTTGTTCAAGCATTCTCAGCTGGCGCTGCAGGGCATGATCAGACAGCTGCAGGACCGGCACGACGAGGCCCGCCCGCTGCTGGAGGCGGCACTCGACGGCCTGCGCCACCGTCACCGCGGGATAGCGTCGACCACGCTGGCGTACCTGTCGAGCGGAGCGCTCGCGAGCGGCCGGCCGGCCGAGGCCCGCCGCCTGGCCGAGCAGTCGCTCGAACTCGCCGAGCCGCTCGGCGACTACCTGCGCGTCGGTATGGCACGCGGTGCCCTGGCCGCGGCGCACACCGCGTCCGGAGACGTGAGCGCGGCGCTGGAGGCGATGCGGCCCCTGCTCCTGCTCATGGAGAACGCCGAAGCAGCCGTCTTCGTGCCCGGCATGGGGGCGGCACTCGCACAAGTGCTGATGGCCGGCGGCGATCTCGATGGGGCGCTGCGCTGGTTCGAGCACGATGTGCGCCAGGCCGAGCACGTCGCGCCGACCTACCTCGCGGCGCAGGTGCACGCCGGCTACGCAGAGGCCCTACGGCGCGCCGGCCGGTACGAAGACGCCCGCGGCGAGCTCGACCGAGCGGCGGCCATCGCCGGCGAACTCGGCATGCCACGCGTTCTCGCGGACGTGCTGCAGCAACAGGCCCTTCTCACCGGTGACCCCGACCTGCATCACGAGGCGCTGACCATTCGCGTCGCCCACGGACTGCGCACGTTCTGGGTGGACAGCCTGGACGCGATCGCCGCCTGGCTGGCCCCGCCGAACGCGGTGCGGACGCTGGCCGCGAGCACCACGGCACGCGCGGCCCTGGGATATCCACGGCGCGTGGCCGAACGACGTGAGTACGACGAACTGCTCGCCCGGCTCAGGCAGACGCTCGGTGAACAGTTCGCGACGGCATGGGCGGCGGGCGCCGAGCTGTCCCTCGACGACGCGGTCGCTTACGTCCGCCGTAGCCGGGGTACCCGCGACCGGCCGGCCGCCGGTTGGGACAGCCTCACCCCGACCGAGCTGAGCGTGGCACGGCTGGCCGCCACCGGCCTCAACAACCCGCAGATCGGAGCACGACTCTTCATGAGCCGAAGCACCGTCAAGACCCACCTCTCCCATATCTACGCCAAGCTCGGTGTCGCCAACCGCACCGAACTCGCCGGAGTGGCGTCATTCACCGACGATCGGGATTCGGGAGGCGGCCGAAACACGCCAGAAAGGGCCACGGGGCTCAACGCCACGGGCGGAGTGATCTAGCGTGAGAGCACCGCCGCGTCGATGTGGAAGCGGGCCGAGCTGCTGTGCTTCAAAAGGATTGCCGGCACCGCCCACTAGGTGGTGGCGGGCCTCGCCAGTCCGTCATGGAAGGCGATGACCGCCGCCTCGGTGCGGCTGGCCGCGCCCAGTTTCGTCAGGATATGGGAGACGTGCACGCCGGCGGTACTCGGTGAGATGTGCAGCCGGGCGGCGATCTGCCGGTTGCTCAGACCCTCGGCGATCAACCGGAGCACGTCACGCTCGCGCTCGGTGAGCCCGTCCTGGGCTGGTCGGGGCCGCCCGAGCAGGGCGATCTCCCGAGCAAGCGGCGCGGCGCCCAGGTCTTCGGCCAGTTGCGCGGCTTCCCTGAGGCGGGCCGTTGCGCCGGGCCGGTCACCCGCGGCCAGTGCGGCTCGCGCGCCGTGGAACAGGCTCAGCGCCAGCTCGTACGGCTGGCCCAGTTCCCGCCAGGCAGCCGCCACGGGGTCCCAGCCCTCGTCCTCGATCAGCGCGTGCAGCATGATCTGCCAGGCCCGGTCGAGCGGCCCGTCCACGCCGAGCGCCGCATCAGCCGCGGCGAGTTCGGCCTGCCGTGCCGCGACCCGCTGCCGTAGGTCCTCACCGGTGCCCTGGGCGAGCCGTACGCGCTGCGCCAGGGCGCCGGCGACCAGGACCGGCCGGGCGTCGCTGCTGTAGATCCGGAAGAGCGCCGGATCGGCCAGCGCCCGGCTCAGGAGCAGATCGGCACGCACAAGGTCGCCCTGGGCGACGGCGAGCAGGCAGAGCAGCTGATGGCGGGGGAACAGGGTTCCGCTGTCGGCGTGCTCCACGCCGGCCGCCGCGTCGGCCGCCGCGGCCAGGTCCCCGCGCAGCAGCGACAGGTAGCCGGCCAGGGCGCGCACAGCCTGCCGCGACAGCGGTGGCGGATCCTCCCGCAGGCTCTCGGCCAGCACGGCGGCCGCCTCGTCCCACCGCCCGGCGAGGATCAGGCCGCGCCCGGCGTAGCGAGCGAGCTCCGCGCCACGGCTGCGGCCCAGTCCGTACCGGCGGGCGTGGCGGATGCCGCCACAGGCCGCCTCGATGGCGCGCCGCTGGTCGCCGGCCTTGGTGTGCAACGTGGCCTCGTACATCGGGACGGTCATGAACAGGTCGTGGCTGTCGAGCCGTTCGGCGAGCGTACGGGCCTGCGCCAGCATCCCGAGGTCGCCCGTCATGGACCCGACGCCCAGCAGTCCGCGGACGGTGACCATGGGATCGCCAGTGCGCCGGCCGATGCCGAGCGCCTCCTCGAACGGCTCGCGAGCCTTGTCCACCTCCGGCAGCAGGCCCATGGCCAGCACCCCGAGCAGCCGCCCCCGCTGGAGACTGTGGGGGTCGGCAGGGAGCAGGCTCAGTGCTCGTTGCCAGTCGCGAACGCCGGTCGCGTTCAGCCGGTGCCGCAGCCTGCCCCGATGCTCCAGCAGCTGGGCGGCCCGCTCGGGCTCACGCCGCTCATCCACCGCGGCCAGCCCGGCGGTGGCGTAGTCGATACCGCGGGCGTAGTCGCCGCTGAGCATGCACGCCTCGGCCGCGCCGGTCAGGACGTCGATCCTGTCGGCGCCCAGCCGTGCCTCCGGGTCCCACAGTTCGAGGACCTGGTCGAGCATGCGGACCTGCTCCTCGTAGGCGTAGGACCCGCGTGCCTGGCCCGCGGCCAGGTAAGCGGCGGACAGGGCCAGCTCGCGATCCCCGGCGGCGTAGGCGTGCGCGGCCAGTTCCGCGTGGGCGCCCCAGTCGCTCAGGGCCGCGGCGTAGCGCGCGTGCAGGCGCGCCCGCTCGCCGGGCAGCAGATCCTCATACACCGCCTGCCGGATCAGGGCATGGCGAAAGTCGTATCCGTCGCCTGCCGTGACGAGCAGGCCGCGATCGACCAGTTCCCGCAGCAGGACGTCCAGCTCGGCTCCGTCCTGCCCGGCCACCCGCGCCAGCAGCCGGTGGCCGATCCGGCCGCCCGCCACCGAAGCGATGCGCAACAGCTCGCGAGCCGGGCCCGGCAGCGACCGCGGGCCATACAGCAGCAGGTCGCGCAGGCTGTCCGGGGTCCGCTCACCGGCACGGGCGAGCGCCTCGACGAACAGCGGATTGCCGTCGCTGCGTTCGTGCACGCGGTGTACGGTGGCCGCGTCCGGCTCCGCGCCGAGGATCGCGGCCAGCTGGCGGCCCACCTCCTGCCGATCCAGGCGATCCAGCCGCAGCGTGGTGGTGCGCGGGCGGCGGGAGACCTCGGACAGCAGCGGCCCGAGCAGTCCGTCGCCGTGCCCCGGCAGCCGGTAGGTGATCACCAGGAGCACGCCGGCCTGCGCCAGGTTCCTGGCCAGGAAACCGAGCAGCTCGCGGGTAGCGGCGTCCGCCCAGTGCAGGTCCTCGATCGAGACGACGACCGGCCGATCCGCGGCCACCCGCTCGACCAGCGTCAGGACCTCCTCGTACAGCCGGTGTCTACCGCCTTCCGCGTCACCCGCCTCGCCGAGCTCGGGGAA
This sequence comes from Nonomuraea sp. NPDC048901, assembly GCF_040649695.1. NCBI lineage: Bacteria > Bacillati > Actinomycetota > Actinomycetes > Streptosporangiales > Streptosporangiaceae > Nonomuraea > Nonomuraea sp. NPDC048901. The sequence goes on from NZ_JBEZFW010000034.1 coordinate 66,650, forward strand.
CCAGCGGGCGATCTGGCGGTAGGGCCCTGGCAGGACGCCTTCGACCCGGATCAGCCTGCGCAGCACTGTCACGAACGGCGCGTACGGCAGGCCGTCACTGCCCAGTTCCGCGCAGGCGCCCTCGACCACCCGTACCTCCGGACCCAGGGACCGCGCGAACTCGGCGAGCAGCCGCGACTTGCCGATCCCGGCCTCCCCGGCCACCAGCGCCACCGCCGGCCCTTGCTCCACAGCCATGTCGAAGGCCGCCGCCAGCGCCGACAACTCCTCGCCCCGGCCGACGAACACCGGACTGACCACGCGCTCCGCCACCACGGCGCCAGCATATAAATACACAGATCACCCGATGCGTCATGTGTGTTTATCCGGCCACGCTCGAAGCATGACAGCCACCTACCCGCTGCGAACCATCGGCGCCCATGAGCTCGACTCGTGGGCTCGCATGGTCACCACGACCTACGGCCAGGACTGGTACGAGGGCGGCCTCAGGAACGCCGCCTCTTCCATCGAGCCCGAACGCACGATCGCCGCCTACGACGGGGAGGAGATCGTCGGCGGCGCGTCGATCTACGGCCGCATCATGACGATCCCCGGCGCGGCCACACCTGTCGCCGGCGTCACGCTGGTCGCGGTCCTGCCCACGCACCGGCGGCGCGGCATCCTCACCGCGATGATGCGCAAGCAGCTCACCGACCTGCATGAATCGGGTGGCGAGCCGATCGCCGCGCTCAACGCCGCCGAGGCCACCATCTACGGCCGCTTCGGGTACGGCGTCGCCAGCCATGTGGCCGAGATCCAGGCGGACAAAAGGTTCATGGCCCTGCGGCCCGGCACCGACTTCGGCGACGGAACGATCCGCCTGCTCGACGGTCAGAAGGCGCGGCCGCTGCTGGAGAAGATCTACGACACCGCCCGCCGTACGGCAGTCGGCTGGGTCGACCGCACGGAGAAGTTCTGGCAGGCCCGGCTGGCCGACGGCGAGCGCGTTCGCGACGGTGGGACAGCACTGCGCTACGCCGTCCACCTGGAGCCCGGCGGCGAGGCCAGCGGCTACGCCTTCTACCGCTCCAAGCCGGGATTGGCGCACGTCATCGAGGTCGCGGCCACCACCAGGCAGTCGTACGCCGCCCTGTGGCGCTTCCTCATCGACCTCGACGCTCACACCCACCTCAGCTACGACGGCGCCATCGACGAGCCGCTGAAGCACCTGCTGACCGACCCGCGTGCGACCCGCGCCACCGTGATCGACAACCTCTGGGTCCGCCTGGCGGACGTCGACCGGGCGCTGGCGGGACGCCGCTACTCGACCCCGCTGGACCTGGTTCTGGAGGTCCAGGACACGTTCTGCCCGTGGAACGCGGGACGCTACCACCTGGGGGCCGACGGCGAGTCCGTCACCTGCGAACGCACCCGAGCCCGGGCCGACCTGCGGCTGACCTCCGCCGAACTGGGTGCGGCCTACTTGGGCGGCACCACCCTGTCGTCCCTGGCGGCCGTCGGCCGAGTCGAGGAACTGCGCGGCGGCGCGGTCACCGCCGCCTCCCTCGCCTTCCGTGGCGAACGCGAGCCGTTCCATCCCTCGGGCTGGGCCTTCCCGGCCTTCTGATGCGCAGACAACCATGAAGCTTCCCACCGACACCGCAACACCAGCCTCACCGGGATGTGGCCGACCTCAACGACCTGCGAACCGTCCACGGATTATGAGTCGGCTCGATAGGTGTCACCGGCCGGCGCATGACGCGCTAGCCGTAGAGCATGCCCGGACCGGCGGTGAGGATGCTCTTGTCGGAGGCGGGCCTGTTGACGCCGCTGGTGCGGCATGTTGTGATCCACACATGCGTATTTCGTACTTATTTAGTAGGAAATAAGGTGGCTATGAGGTTCCTCCAGCGTGCCGCCGCAGCTGTCATGCTCCTGGTGAGCGCGGCGGGCATCCAGGTCGTGCAGAGTGGACCGGCGCAGGCGGCTCTGCCCACCGCCGCCGTCGCGCTCGGCGACAGCTTCGTCAGCGGGGAGGGCGCGGGGGACTACCAGCCCGTCGTCGACGCCTCCGGTACGGCACAGGCCTTCCCCGGCTGGTCGGCGCCCAACAGCAACGCCTACTTCTGTCACCGGTCGGCGAACGCCTCGGTGTTCACGGCGTCGCTCCCGGGCATTCAGCAACGTTTCAACCTCGCGTGCTCCGGCGCCCAGCCCGCCGACATCGCCACCCCCTCAAGCGCCCGGGCCGAGGGCCGCGCCGTCGCCTCGCAACTCGATCAGCTGCGCGCCCTCGCCCAGACGCACGACATCGACGTCGTCCTCGTCGGCCTCGGCTCCAACAACAGCTACTTCACCTTCGGCGACGTGGCCACGCTGTGCGCCAACCGCTTCATCGCCGACGCCTGGACAGGCTGGTGGGAGTTCTGGGCCTATCTGAAGGGCGAGGTGCCGCAGAGACCCTGCACTGCCTCGGACCTGGCCACCGACACCGAGGTCGCCGCCGCCACCACCGAGACCACCGTGGGCCTGCGCCAGATCCTCGACACCCTCGACCAGATCGACGCCGACGGCACCCACCAGGTGATTCTGCAGACCTACACCAACCCGCTGCCGCCCGACATCGCTCCGGAATACTACGACGAGGACGGCCGCACCGACACCCGCGACAAGTTCCGCGCGCTCGGCGCCGAGCGCTACGCCGCCGGGTGCCCGATCCACCGTGCGAGCCTCGCCCCCGGGCACGTGTTCTCCGAGAACCTCGGCTCCCTGGTCGAGAACGCGTATGCCACGCTGGCAGCCGAACGCCCGGCGGCCGACCTGCGCGTACTGGACGTCCAGAGGGCTTTCGACGGGGCCAGGCTCTGCGAGAACCCCGACAGCCCGGCGGGTGCGCTGGCGACGCCGGTCCGGGTACAGGACGGGCCGTCCGGCACGTTCATCACCAGCCTGTCCGGCTGGGACAAGATCGGCATCCAGCGGGCGGCGAACACCTGCGTCACCTACTTCCAGACCTGCCAGGAGTCGTGGCACCCCAACGCCGCGGGCCAGACGGTCCTCGGCCAGTGCCTGACCGGCGCTTCCGCCGCGGCGCCCCGCACGATCGTCACGTGCGCCCGTAACGCGGACGGCACGCTCACCATCTCCTGACGTCTCCTCAGCTTCGCGTCCGGCTGTCTGGAGCCGGACGTGCCGCGGGGGCAAGCGATCGGCCCGGGCAGCGTGGCGGGGACGGCGCCGCCCGAGCTGCCGTCGGCGCAGGCGCACGGCTGGGTGTTGCTGCGAGTTCGGCCGTAGAGGGCAGGGGCCGTCTGTCGTGCTCGCTGTGCGCGGCGGCCGACGGTCGAGGACGCGTTTCGGCTCAGGCGGACGGGAGTGCGGGAGGCGCGGTGCTCTCCCGTACGACGAGTTCGGTGGCCAGCTCGACGCGGCTCTGTGGCAGCTGCTCGCCATGGGCCAACGTCAGCAGCATCGAGGCTGCCGCGGCGGCCATCTTGGTGAGGGGCTGGCGGATGGTGGTCAGCGGTGGAATGGCCCACCGCGCCGATGGCATGTCATCGAAGCCGATCACGCTGAGATCATCCGGGATGCGCAGGCCGAGCTGATGGGCCGCGTGGTAGACGCCGATGGCCTGGCCGTCGTTCGTGGCGAAGAACGCGGTCGGCCGGTCGGGCAGGCGCAGCAGGTGGTGCGCTTCGGCCATACCGCCCTCGATGAAGAAGTCCCCCCGGCCGATCAGCGCCGGGTCGACGGGCACGCCGGCCATGTCGAGGGCGGTGCGGTAGCCGTCGAGACGGGCCCGGCTGGACAGTGCGGAGTCGGGCCCCGCGATGATGGCGATGCGGCGATGCCCGAGCTCCAGGAGGTGGCGGGTGGCCGTGAGGCCGCCGGTCCAGTTGCCGGCGCCGACCGATGGGATGTGCCGCGCGGGATCGTCGGCCGGGTCCAGCAGGACCAGCGGGATCTCGCGGCGGGCGAGTTGTTCGTGCTGGGTTTCGGTCAGGCCGGAGAACACCGCGATCACACCGATCGGACGGCGCCGCAGCACGCCCTCCAGCCAGGCGCCTCCGGCGGTGTGGTCACGGCGCAGGTCCGATATCCCGACCATGAGGTCGTGCTCTCGCGCGACCTCCGCCACGCCTTTGGTGATCTCGACGGGATAGTCGCCCTCCAGAGCGTGAAAGACGAGATCCACCAGGGCTGCCGGCGTGGAGCGGCGGCGCTGGCGGCGGTAGCCGTGCCGGCGGATGAGCTCCTCCACGGCGGCGCGGGTTTCGGACGACACCGCGGAACGGCCGTTCACTACCTTGGAGACCGTCGCGGTGGAAACTCCGGCCAGCTCGGCGAGCTGAGCGATGGTGAGAGGAGACGACTCCGTGGGCATGGCGGCAGTTTGTCACGGAGTGCGGGCAGGCCGGCAGTGCCGGCTTGCCAAGATCAAAGCTTCTAGGCCACCGGGTCATGGGCTCTGCAGGAGGATGAAGACGAGCAGCAGCGCGCCGATGAAGATCTTCGTCTACGAGGAGCTGGGCGTGCCCTCGAAGCTGATGATGGTCTGGATGCGCGGGTCGAAGCCTGCCGTTGACGGAGGGGCGGCCCGGATCGCCGGTCCGCCCCGAAACAGTGTGCCGAGCCGGAGGGCCGTCTCGCGGAAGGGCACGAGCAGGCGACCCTGCCGCGCCGGCTCCGAGCCGGACTCGTGTCACGCCATCAGCGCTGCAGCGTCAGCAGACCCGGCCGGTAGGGCAGGAGGCCGTAGTCGCCGCCGGAGTTGGGGTTGCGTCCCTGGTAGAGCAACTGCAGGTTGCAGGGATCAACGGTAAAGGTCTGATCGGCGCTGGCACGGACCAGCTCGCCGTGGCTGATGTCGTTGGTCCAGGTGGCGCCGCTGTTGGCCTTGCCGGCGAAGGGGTTGCTCTCGGTGGCGGCCTGCGGTGTCCATGAACCGTTCAGGCTGGTGGCGGTGAACGAGCGGAAGTAGCGGCCCTGCGCGCCGATCGCCTCGACGAGCATGAGGTATCGGTTCTGGCCCTGGAGCTGGTAGACCTGAACGGCTTCGAACAGGTTGTTCGTCGTGTCGCTCATGACCACTGTCGATGTGGTACCGAAGCTGCCCGGGAAGTTCCCGATGGGCATGCCGGCCCGGTAGATCTTGCCGTTGTCGCCGGCGAAGAACAGGTACATGTTGGTGCTGTCACCGATGAGTGTCTGGTCGATGGGTCCTGTTCCGGAGCCGGAGATGCTGCCGGAGAAGAGCACCTGCTGGGATGACCAGCCATTCGGATTGGTGGGGTCGCTGGAGGTCCGGTAGGAGAAGGCGGTCCCGCCCCACTGGTAGGCGAGCACCCAGATGTTCTTCGGGGCGAAGTAGAAGAGTGTGGGTGCGACCGTGGAAGAGGACATCGTGTTCTGGCCGGCCGAGGCCATGTCGGACCAGTTGGTGAAGGGGCTGAAGTTCATCGAACCCCACTTCGTCCCCGTGTCGTGCGTGGTGGCGTAGACGAGATGCCTGCCGTTGTAGGGGGCGACGGTGAAGTCCTTGAGCGAGACCCATCCCGACTTCGGGTTCGCCAGCGGGCCCGTCGATGTCCAGCGGTATGTCGACGGAAGATCGCACGGACCGGGGTTGCCGCCGCCGTCGACCCGGACGAGTTGCCATTGCTGGTTGTCGCCGCCCCAGTCGTCGTACTGGACGATGTTCGCGCCGTCGGCGGTGGAGGCGCCCTGGACCTCCAGGGCCTTGTTGCTGTTGCGGTTGATCAGCCGTACGTAACCCCCGGTGGAGTCGGCGAGGCTCCATTGCTGGTTGGAGCCGTTGCCGTCGGTCCACTGGACGATGGCACCGCCGTTGGCGGTGGAGAAGTTGTAGACGTCCAGGACTTTGCCGGAGTGGCGGGACTTGATGCGGTAGTAGCCGCCGCCGGAGTCGACGAACTGCCATTGCTGCTGGTTCTGGTTGTTCCTGGTCCATTGGGTGATGCGGCCGCCGTCGGCGGTGGACAGGTTGTAGACGTCGAGTGCCTTGCCGCTGTTGCGGTTGACCAGGACGTACCAGGCATTGGTGTCGACGGTGGCCGCGTTGGCGGACTGAGCCTGAAGGGCGACGAACAGGCTCGCCAATAAGGTGGCCACCATCGCGAGAACGGATAGGGATCTGAATCTCATGATGTGCTCCGATTTATCCGACTTGCACGAGTTGCCATCGCTGGTTGGTGCCTTCCTGTGTCGACGCGTTGCCTCAGGGGGTGGTGAGGTCGAAGCGGCGCACGGTCACCGCTCCGCCGAGGGACTGGGTGGCGTAGTTGAAGATCCCGAAGCGGTAGCCCATGAAGAACTGCCAGGCGTTGTTCAACGTGAAGGCCGGGCCGAGGCTCACGAAGTTGCTGCCGTCGGTGCTGTAGGAGAAGCGGGCCTGCCTGCCAGAGCCGGGCCGGATGTCCGCGTTGACCCGCAACCAGAGCCGGCCACCCGAGATGTTCGCGCCTGCCGCCTCAGCACCGGTGCCGGTGGTCTGCCACGAACTGTTCATGGTCAGCCCGTTGGTCATCACGACCCGGTTGACGCCGTTGTCGCGTTTGACGCCGATCCAGGCCGACTGGTCGCGCAGCATGGCCAGCCCGGCGCGGTCGCCGTTGGCCATCTGCGAGTAGTCGAGCTCGATCGTCGCCGTCGAGGACGGACCCTGGATGCGGTGGGTCAGGGTGTTACGGGCGTTGTAGAGGTCGCCGGTGACGGTCGCGGTCTGCAGGCGCAGGCCGTTGCCGGTGGAGAAGCGGCTGGTGTCGGGGTTGTGGTTCCACTCCCAGCGGTGGCCGAGGCTGCCTGAGGTGAAGGTGTCAGGGCCGATCATGGGCGCCACGGTCCGGCTGGTCTGGATGTTCGGCATCGGGTAGTTGACGCCCCAACCGCCGTTGACGGTCTGCACGGTCGGCCAGTCATTCATCCAGGCGATCGGCGCGAGCGCCGGGACCCGGCCGCCGGGGTAGGCGTCGACGAACGACATGTAGTACCAGGCGCCGTTCTGGGTCTGGACGAGCCCGCCCTGGTGGGGGACGCCGCCGCCGGAGATGGGGCCGGGCATGTTGAGCAGGACCTGCCGCATTTCGTACGGGCCCCACGGCGAGGTGGAGCGGAGCACGTACTGGCCGTTGGCCGGGCGGGTCAGCCAGATGTAGTAGTAGCCGTTCCGCTTGTAGAAGCGGGAGCCTTCCAGGGTGCCGACGTTGCTCGGGGTCTGGAACACCTGCTGAGCGCGCACCTGGCTGAGCCCGTCGGGCGAGAGCTGGGCCACGTTGATGGTGCCGTTGCCGTAGGCGACGTACATGGTGTCGTTGGCGTCGATCAGCAGGCCGGCGTCGTAGTAGCAGTTGTTGATCTGCGAGCGCTTGGTCCACGTGCCGTCGACGGCTGAGGCGGTGTAGACGTAGGTCCGGTTGAACTCGACGCAGCCGATCCAGTAGTAGGTGCTGTTACTGGGCCGGTAGTTCAGGGTCGAGGCCCAGATGCCCTTCACGTACGCCCGGCCGCCGTTGAGGTCGTAGGCGCTCGAGTTGAAGTCGAGCCTCGGGACCGAATGCCCGGCGTACTCCCAGTCGACCAGGTTGTAGGAGCGCAGGATCGGCGCGCCCGGCGAGTAGTGCATCGTCGAGGCCGAGTAGTAGTAGGCGTCGCCGACCCGGATGATGTCGCCGTCGGCGAAGTCCTGCCAGACGACCGGATTGGTGTAGGTGCCGCCCGGATTCGGGTCGCTGCTGACCGGGACGAGTTGCCATTGCTGGTTGTTGCCACCCCAGTCGTCATATTGGACGATGTCGGCGGTGGCGGCGTTCTGGACTTCCAGGGCCTTGTTGCTGTTGCGGTTGACCAGCCCGTACCCCGTGCTGGTGTCGACCGTCGCGGCCGACGCCTGGGGCGTGAGTAACACGCCCACGAGAAGCAGAGACGAGAGCACCGCGAGCACGCGCCTCACAGGAACCTCCAGAGGTTGGTGTTCGAGCCGTTGTCGTCGGCGAGCACGATCTGCGCGCCCTGGGACGTCCCGCCGAGGCCGAGGACCCGGCCGCCGTTGGCGCACTGGATGCGGAAGGCGGCGCCCGACCCGTAACGCAGCCGCCAGCGGTGGTCGGCGGTGCCGCTGTCGGCCCACTGCACGACGCGCGACCCGGAGGCGGTGCCCAGGTTCTCCACGCCCAGCACCTTCTGGCTGTTGGAGTTGAGCAGCCGCAGGTAGCCGCCGGTGTCGACGATCGCCGTCCACAGCTGGTCGGTGGTGCCGGTGTCGCCCCACTGGACGACGACCGCGCCGTCGGCCGTGGACATGCCGGTGACGCCGAGCACCATCCCGGTGCCTGCGTTCTGGATACGCCGCGCGCCGTTCGGCACGAACCGCCACTGGTTGTCCGGGCTGCCGTTGTCGGAGTCCTGGACCACCTGGGCGCCGTTCGCGGTCGAGCCGTTCTGGATGCCGAGCAGCTTGGAGCTGTGGACGTTGCGGATCTTGACGGAGCCGTCGCCGACGTCGATGATCGTCCAGCGGTGGTCGGCGGTGCCGGTGTCACCCCACTGGAGCACCCGGGCATTGTCCGCGGTCGACATGTTCTCGACGCCGAGCACCTTGCCGCTGTGCCCGTTGCGGAAGCGCAGGGCACTGCCTTCGACGACCGGGACCCAGTCGTGGTCGGCGGTGCCGTTGTCGGTCCACTGGAGGGCCAGGCCGCCGTCGGCGGTGGACATGTTCTGGATGCCGAGGGCCAGCCCGCTGGCCGCGTTGACCAGCCGGAAGCCGGCCGTGCCGGTACCGCCCTGACCGCCGGTGCTCCAGTAGACGACGTAGTTGTGGTCGTGCGCGTCGTAGAACGGCCCCAACTGCACCGACGCGCCGTCGGCCGTGGCGGTGAAGGCCAGAGAGGTGGTGCTGGTACGGGTGATCGAGGAGGGGGTCAGCGCCGGGGCCGACGACAGGCTCGTGTCGCCGTAGTCGCCCGACAACACGACCGGGCCGTAGGTGACGGCTTGCACGCCCGGGTTGTCGTTGGCGGCCTTCATGACCACCCGCATGGGCAGCCGCACGGTCACCGTGTCGCCCGACGCCCACGAGCGGGTGAGGTCGGCGTAGGTGCCCGGCGTGGTGGTGATGTTCTGCTGGACCCCGTTGACGCTGATCGTCGCGCCCTGGGTCCAGGCCGGGATACGGATGCGCATCGTCCACGATCCGCTCACATCGCCGGTGACCTGCAGCGACGTGGTGTCGCCGACCGGATAGGAGGTGGTCTGGCCGACCGTGATGCCGCGCTGGCTCCAGTCGAGCGTGGAGGACGTGAACAGGTTCACGAACAGGGTGGTGCCGTTGTGGAAGTAGATCGAGTCCATCAGTTTGGTGTTGGTCTCGAGGCCGGTGCCCTGGCAGCACCAGAAGGAGTTGTAGTCCGTGCTCCAGGTGCCGCCGCCCCAGGCTGGGCCGACGCCCCGGCGTCCGCCCGGGTTGAGCGGGGTGAAGTAGGTGACGTGCCCGCGTGCCTCAGCCGGGTTCTGCTGCCCGATCAAGTGGTTGAGCAGGGCGTTTTCGTAGTAGTCGAAGTAGTCGGCCCGGGTCGGCGACAGCAGCCACAGCTCCCGGGTCAGCTTGAGCATGTTGTAGGTGTTGCACGCCTCGCCGGTGTCCCTGGTCAGGTGGGCGGCTATCGCGTTGGGGGCGCGGAAGTGCTCGGCCTGGCTGTTGGAACCGTTCGCGTATGTGTGCGCTCCGACGGTGATGAACCAGGCGTTGGCGGCGATGTCGCGGTAGCGGGTCGTGCCCGTCGCCTTGTACTCGCGGGTCGCCCCGACCCACTTGGGCACCTGGGTGTTGGCGTGCAACCCGTTGAGCTGGTCCTGGTTCGCGGCCAGCGGGTTGAACACGGCCGCGTGGTCGAACCGCTGGGCCGTGGTCAGCCAGCGGGAGTCGCCCGTCATCTGGTACAGGTCCGTCAGCACGGCGTTCATGCCGCCAAACTCGGTGCCGAGCATGGCCTGCATCTGGCTTGAGCCGAGTCGCGACGTGCGGGCGTCCACCCACCCTGCCAGGGCCAGCAGCACGGTCCGGGCCTGGGTGTTGCCGATCAGCCGCCACACGTCCAGCAGCCCCGCCAGGGTCTTGTGGATGCAGTAGTAGGGCACGTTGCCGTTGGTCAGGGTGCGGTTCTCCACAGCGGTGATGTCGGACTCGGGGAAGCCGGACAGGTAGCCGCTGGTGAACCCGGCGGCGCCGTTGTTCGCCTGGCATTTGGCCAGTTCGGCCACCATGTAGGTGGCCTTGTCCCGGCAGGTGGTGTCGCCGAGCACGGCGTAGGCCTGCGCCCACGCCGTCAGGAAATGACCCTGCATGTGGGATCGGAACGGGAAGCTCGGCGCGTCCCAGCCGCCGTTGGCCGCCGCGCCGTTGGTGGACAGCCGGTGGTTGGCCCTGAAGACGTACAGGAGCCGGTCGACATCGACGAAGCGCAGGTAGTTGAGGGTGCGGTTCTGGTTGTCCAGCAGGCGGCCGGGGGCCAGCCGGACCTGGCCGAGGTCGAACTCGTAGGCCGAGACGCCGATGTCGGATCTGGCCCAGGGGAGTGCGGCCAGAGCGGGGGATGCGCCGGCTATCTGGTCTGCGGCCGAGAGTGCGGCCAGAGCGGGGGATGCGCCGGCTACCTGGTTTGCGGCCGAGAGTGCGGCGGTCGCGCCTGCGGCCTGAAAGAGCTGACGGCGGCTCAAGGACATGCGGAGCTCCTCGCAGATGGGGGGTGGTGACCGGCCGCCGCCGGTCACGGGTTCATCGGGTTAGGCCCTCGGAGAGGCCGCCCTGGCTGATGGGCGGAGACGCTGCTCGCGAACGCCGCGTTAGCGTTAACAGTTCGCTCATGCGATCACCCAGAAGCTGGTGCGGGGGGACATCCAGGGCTCCTTGACTAGATTGCAAACAGCTCGAAGCTGTTAGCGCTAACATTGATCTTGTCGAGCTGTACGGGCTGCTCCGTTGAGTACGTTGTCGCGGAGTACATCCGACGGTCCCGCCCGGCGTCAACGACGGGTACCCCCTGCCGCCCTGGATGTTGCCGTCAGAACGCTTTCCCGTCTGGAGTTTTGCCTCCGAGGAGATCACGCCGAACTGCTCGTGCATGTGAAAGTTTCATAGAAGTTCAAGGTAATCTGCCACGGATCACAAGTTAACTTGCTCTCTTGGTGGCGTGGCCCAGATGTGAGTGCCGGGACTCCGACATGCTCCACGGGCCGGATCGAGGGGCCGCTTGGGTCTGCGGTCCACGACGGGCGTGGCTCACCCCCCTCGGCCCCTTCGCCGGGGCCGGGGGAGGATCGCATCGGGAGTGCGGTCAGCAGGTGAAGCTGGTCCAGGTCACCAGGCGCCAGGGCGAGCAGTCGGTGAAGCTCACGCGGTGCCCGCGTTGTAGGTCCACTTCTGGTTGCTGCCGCCCCAGCAGCTGTACAGCTGCAGCCCTGTGCCGTTTCCGGTGCCGCCGCCGACGGCGTCAAGGCACAGCCCGGACTGCACGCCCACGATCGTGCCGTCGGAGTTGACGCGCCACTTCTGGTTGTCGCCACCCCAGCAGGAGTAGATCTGGATCTTGGCGCCGTTGCCCGTGCCCCCGGCATCCAGGCACTTGTTGCCGTACACCGTCAATAAGCCTGCTGAGGTCTGCGTCCACTGCTGGTTGCTCTGACTGTTGCAGTCCCACAGCTGCACCGCGGTGCCGTCGGTGGTGCTGGAGCTGGGCACGTCCACGCAGCGGCCGGAGGCCGTGCTCTTGATCTGCCCCGCGTCGCCTCCGCCGGGCGGCGGCGTCGTGCCGCCGCCGTTGAGCGCGTTGAGCACCGAGGTGTAGGCGGCCTTCTTGTTGCCGTTGCCGTCGAAGAGCAGCGGGGTGGCGTTGGCGCCGAGCCAGGAGTCGCTGTCGCGAACCCCCCAGACCGAGATGCCGGCACAACGCGGCACCGCCAGGCAGTCGTTGACGACGTTGGCGTACGTGGTGGCCGAGCCGCCCTGGATGTCCAGCTCGGTGATCTGCACGTCCACCCCGAGGGCGGCGAAGCTGGAGATGGTGGTGCGGTAGTTGCTGTTGTAGGGGCTGTTGCCGTTGAAGTGCGACTGCAGGCCGACGCAGTCGATCGGCACGCCGCGGGCCTTGAAGTCCTTGACCATGTTGTAGACGCCCTGCGTCTTGGCCCAGG
>NZ_JBEZFW010000035.1:0-77446 GCF_040649695.1 Nonomuraea sp. NPDC048901
CGCCACCTCATGGAGGAGATCATGAAGTCCGCGTCCACCAAATGGCCGGTCTACAGCCCCTTCGCCCGCGAACACTACGGCCGCGGCAAAGCAGACGGCATTGCCGAAGGCAAGGTCGAAGGCAAGGTCGAAGGCAAAGCAGAGGGCCGAACAGAAGGTAAAGCGGAAGAGGCCGCCAGATCGGTGCTGCTCGTGCTCGCCACCCGCGACTTCAATGTCCCCGACGACATTCGCACCCAGATCACCACCTGCACAGACCTCGCCCAACTCGAAACCTGGCTCACCCGCGCGGTCACCGCCCAGGCCCTCGAAGATCTGTTCAACGAAGTGGGCTGAGTGCCGGGCCGCCTGGTCGGCGCCGGCTCGACTACCCGCTCCCTGCCATGACCTTGATCGGATCCCGGGCTCTGGGCCGGAGTACTAGCGGGTGGCGAGTCGGTAGCCCTACTCAATGCGGGTCAGGAAGAAGTCCCGGACGTCCTCGGCGAGTAGTTCCGGCACCTCCATCGCGGCGAAGTGGCCGCCACGCTCGAACTCCGACCAGTGCCTGATGTCGTACAGTCGCTCGGCCAACGGTCGCACCGACTGCGTGATGTCGTGTGCGAAAACCGCCACACCGACCGGCACCTGGCACTGCACGGTCCGCCCCCGCGGGGCATCGTGGTGCAGTCGCGCCGAGGAGGCCGCGGTGGCGGTCAGCCAGTACAGCGAGATGTCGGTGAGCATCCGATCGTCGCTGATCTGCGAGCGGGGGTCCGTCCACTGCGCGAAGCGCTCGGCGATCCAGACCAGCTGGCCGACCGGTGAGTCGGTCAGCGCGTAGCCGATGGTCTGGGGGGTGAGAGCCTGCAGAGCCTGGTACGGCGGCCGGTTCGCGATCAGCTGCCTGACCTTGTCCAGCCGAGCTTCGTCCGTTGCGGACAGTTCGACATCGGCATCCGGGTCCGGCCGGGTCGGCAGGTAGTTGACGTGCGCGCCGACGACTTGCTCGGGCGCCACCGCGCCGAGCGCCAGGGAGATGCCCGCGCCGAAGTCGCCGCCCTGCGCGCCGTAACGCTCGTACCCAAGACGGCGCATCAGCTCGGCCCAAGCCCGCGCGATCCGGAAGGCATCCCAGCCGCCCTCGTGTGTCGGCCCGGAGAAGCCGTAACCCGGGATGGACGGAATCACCAGGTGGAAGTCGCGCGACAGCGGCTCGATCACGTCGAGGAACTCCAGGAACGAGCCCGGCCAGCCGTGGGTGAGGATCAGCGCGAGCGCGTCCGGCTTCGCGGACCGGACGTGGACGAAGTGGATGTTCTGGCCCTCGATCTCGGTGGTGAAGTGCGGGAGCTTGTTGAGCTCGGCTTCGTGCTCGCGCCAGTCGTACTTGGTCCGCCAGTGTTCGGCGAGCTCCTTGAGCCGCGCCAGCGGGAAGCCGTAGTCCCACCCGGCGTCGGCGACCTCGTTGGGCCAGCGGGTATGGGCGAGCCGGTCGGTCAGGTCGTCAAGGTCGGCCTGGGGGATGTCGATGCGGAACGGCTTGATCATGTTCTCTGCTCCAGAGGGATTCATTCAGCCGCCGAACGTTCGGACGGCTAACGTTTATGTCCCGAACGATAGCACAATCATTAGTGCCCCGAACGATTCGTTAGACTTGTCACATGGAGAACCCAACCGACGACACGCCCACCCGATGGGAGGGCCTGCCCAGCTGGCTGCTCAGCCAGACCGCCAACCACGCGCACCGCCTGGTGGGCGACGGGTTCTCGGCCGTCGGCGCCCGCGGATACCACTACCGCCTGCTGGCGACGCTGGAGCAGTCCGGCCCGGCCAGCCAGGCCGCGCTGGGCCGCCGTAGCGGCATCCACCTCAGCGACATGGTCGCGACCATCAACGAACTCGCCGACAGCGGACTGGTCGAGCGCGCCCCGGACCCCTCCGACCGGCGACGCAACATCATCTCGCTGACCGCGGCGGGCAAGCGGCAGCTGCGGCGGCTGGAGAAGCGGTTGGCCGAAACCCAGGAAGAGCTACTGGCTCCGCTGTCACCCGAGGAGCGGGGGCGGTTGACCGAGCTGCTGTCCAGGCTGGTGGATCACCACAGCCGGCGAACCGGCACCCCTGAAGAGCCGTGGCGCTGACGGCGGCTCGATCCGCCCCTTGATCGCCGGTTTCAATTAGTCGTGTGGAATGCTGTTCGTCCCAAGGGGAGGGCGGATCTTCGTGCACGGGATGGGCGAAACGAGTACGGCGGAGAGGTACCGAAAGTTCGGGGAGATGGAGGCCCGGGGTCACTCGCCCAGTTACGAGCAGCTATGCATGGGCGTCGGCGCCGACGACAAACTTCTGGCCCTGGTCGATACGCTGCCCGCGGCCAAACGACAACCCAACCTCCTGTTCGGCGCGGTCCGGTTCCTCGGCGGTCCAGTGCATGACTATGAGGCGTTTCGCATCTGGGTGCTCGAGCATTGGGCAGAGGTCAGCTCCGAGATGCTGGCCCGCAGTACCCAAACCAATGAGCCGGGCCGGTGTGCGACGCTGCTGCCGCTTCTGGCGCGCCTGCCGCAGCCACTGGCGTTGATCGAGGTCGGCGCCTCGGCCGGACTGTGCCTTTTCCCGGACCGTTACACCTACCGCTTCGATGACCGACCCGCCCTGGGTCCAGTCGGCCCAGTCATGCTGACCTGCCGGACCAGCGGAGCGGTACCGATCCCGCAGCAAGTGCCGTCGGTGGTGTGGCGGGCCGGGATCGACCTGAACCCCCTCGACGTCGCTGATGCCGATCATCTGCGCTGGCTGGAGGCGCTGGTCTGGCCTGAGCAGCAAGATCGGCTGGTACGGCTACGCGCCGCGACTCAGATCGCGCGTGCCGAACCGCCCCACCTCGTTCAGGGTGATCTGAATGTCACCATCGCCGGCCTGGTTGGACAGGCCCCGCCGGACGCCACGCTGGTCGTGTTCCACAGCGCGGTTCTGGCCTACTTGCCGCAGGACGAACGCGATCGGTTCGTCGAGACGATGCGTGGCTTGCCCGCCCGGTGGATCTCCAACGAGGCGCCGACCGTATTGCCGGGCGTGGCCGCTCGGCTGACCCGTAGCCCGTCGACCGACCGTAGCGCCTTCGTCCTGGCCCTGGACGAAGAGCCGGTCGCTTTCACCGGACCGCACGGGCAGTTCCTGGACTGGTTGCCAGAATGAAACCGATTTGCCGGGGACGGACGGTCAGCCTAACTGGTCGAACTCGCCGTCCTTGACGCCGCCTAGG
Organism: Nonomuraea sp. NPDC048901; assembly: GCF_040649695.1. Taxonomy (NCBI): domain Bacteria; kingdom Bacillati; phylum Actinomycetota; class Actinomycetes; order Streptosporangiales; family Streptosporangiaceae; genus Nonomuraea; species Nonomuraea sp. NPDC048901. The sequence goes on from NZ_JBEZFW010000035.1 coordinate 3,248, forward strand.
AAGGCTCTCCACTCGCTGGGCGTGAAGATAAGTGCGGGGCCGCCCCGGTTCTTACTGTCGCGGACGGCGACGATTCCGGGGAGATTAGTAGCAACCTCAACGCAGTTCCCGCCCCCGTTGCCACTGCGGGAACTCTTCCTCCACACAGCCCCGGTGAGCTCTGTAGTGGTCAGGTTTTTGCGGTCCATTGCTCAGCCGCTTCCTTGATCATGTCGAGCGATTCGCCTGGCCGGTAGGCATCTGCCCTGAGTCTGTCATAACGGCCCCAGATCAGTGAAACGAGCTCATGCTCGGCCGATACTTCGCCTTTGCCTGCGGACTCCACGGACACCGTGGTTGGCGCATCGAGAAGCTCTCCGATGACAAAGCTGGACATCAGCCCATCCGTGCAAGGGTTGTCGGCGGGGACGATCTGCACTGTCACGTTGTGGCGGTCAGCAGCGGTGGCTAGATATCTGAGCACGCTATCCACATTCAGCTACGTCCTATGCATCTTTCTGTCGGCAGACTGTCCATCCATCTCGCGTGCAGCCCACCCACTTCTACCGGCACTCTGAGCTTAACAAGCTATTTCTGTAAGTGGGATCGTGACAAGAATCCGACATTTTGCCCATCGCAATGGAGTCAAAATGACAAAAGAGATCTTGAGGAGTCTGCGGCCTCGAAGTGACGGCGGTGATCGCGTGGACGGTTTCTCGTTCGATACGCAAGAGCAGTTCGTTTGGCTATGGCAGCTCGGGTTGGGGCTGACGGATCTCGGCGAGAACGTCGCCGTCGATCTTCGGCGCGGGAAGTGTCCGGTGCTGCTGGTGATTTATCGGCCTTTTCCGCTACGGGTGCGAGCGAAGCTATACAAAGGCGAGCCGGTCTTCGCGTGGGGCTGGATGCCTTGGTGTCGAATGCCGGTGCTGGAAGACGCGGCGGTGTCGGCGGAACGGCTGCTCAAGCTGGTGGCCCGGTGAATATCTGGGGCGCGGATCAGGACGGCTTCTTCGTGTGGGGTGCCACAAACAGCCACGGGCGTGGCTCAGGTGGAGTCGCCGGGACTGGTCTGAAAGCCGCCTCACAGTTGTACGACGCGATCAGCGCTCTGGAGGGCGACGCGGTCGGTTCCATGAACGTGGTCCATCTCGACCGCTACGCGCGTCAACCGTCCTACATCTACGGGGCCGTAGTCCTGCGCATTCGCCGAGACAAGGCGACGGGCGAAATCAGCCTCAGCCCCGGTGACAACTGACGCACCCAAAGCCGCCCGGTGTCCCGTGTCCTCGTCTCGGGCTGGCGACCCCGTACTGACCTTGGCCCCGCACGGGGTCGCGGACGCTCCAGGCAGATCTGCTGCTGGGTCGCGGATGTGTCTTTCGTGCTCGACCAGCTGACCGGCGCGCACCCGAAGAAGGGCGCCGGTCCGGTCTATACGGCGAAAATCGCCACCGTCCTGGCCCGGCGCAGCCTGCTACCGGGATGACGGCCGGTGGTCCGGCGTTCATGTGCTGCTGGATCTGGCAGGGACAGGGCTCTAGGCGAGCCCCATCCCCTTAGATCAGAAACGGTTTCTCAGGTAGCCGAGCTGCGCGTAATTCGCCGCGAAAGCCCGGAGCCACCTAGAGACGTATTGACCAGCGGTCGATTCGGCCCACGTTGCCGCTGGCACGGTCCCGCACCCGCAGTCTCCACGTCCCGTCGGCGACCGAGAAGGACAGGTTCTCCGTGAAGCTCTTGTGAAGGTCTTCCGTATAGCCGCCGGTCTGGTTGTGCAGCACGATGGTGCGACTGCCGTCCGCCGACACCAGCATCACCTCCAGATCCGAGATCCTGGGGTGGATGATGTGCACCTCTACCGTCGCCGTCGCCGAGGCTTTGCCCGGGCAGCCCTGGATGGCGATGTATGACTCCACAGGAGGGATCTGGAATTCGGGGATCGCCACATCGGTGTCGTTCGTGCCTGAGCAGCCCGCTGTGGGCACCGGGCTGACCATCCAGCTGTACGACGTGCTACCTGAACGGGGCAGGCTGGTCGAGTCGGTCGCCACTACTTTCACAGTGAACGACCCCGCCGTGGTCGGAGTCCCGGAGATCGCACCCGTCTTGGCATTGATCGACAGGCCAGGGGGCAGGCCCGTCGCCGACCAGGTGTATGGCGCCTTCCCGTCCAAAGTCGGGTGGTTCACCGGCGGGATCGCGGTACCCACCACACTGGCCTGGGGGCCCGAGTTACGCACCTCAAGGCCGTCGGCCGGCACCCACTCCCATTGGGTCACCTCGCCGTTTCGGCCGCTGGTCATGTGGACGCCGCCGGCCTGGCCGGCATCGATGTAGTCGCTGGTTGCGTAATTTGATATTTCAGCCCACGTCCGGCTCCCATGACCGATGATGGACCATCTCATACCGGGCTGATTCGGTGAGTCGCTGCAGTCACGTAAATTTATTGAACTGTAGGAGGCGTTCAGACATTTGAAGCCGTCGTACGTCTGCAGGCGGAAGCTCCCGTTCGTCACTTTATCGAACTTCCACTTGGTATTCTTGGAGCCGCATTTCGCCACCAAGGCCTTGGTGGCGTCGTAGGCGAGGCAATTGTTGGTGCCGTGAACTCGAAGATAATTCACGTACTCGGTCGGGATGTCGGCCATTGCCGCTCCCGGAGCCGACAGGCCACCCGCGAGCGCTGCCATGGTCATCGCCGCGCCGATCGCCGCACGCCGCAGCAGCAGCAGCTTTCCTGGCTTTTTCATTCAAGGCCCTTCTGATAGTTATGAATCGGCTTCCCGATCACTGAGCGAGTATCGGTGGCCTCGGTCCGAGATCCTGGCTAGGGAAGCTTGGCCTCGCATTTGTCCTGATCTTCGTACTCCACCGACCGGCAGCTATCGGCCCCCGTGTCGTAGGTGTATTCGTGGGCGTGGTCGATGCCTCTGTCACCGACGAGCAGATCGCCGTCCGCGCCGCCGTACAAATGGTCATTGCCATATGTCATGCCGGTGTCGTTGTAGTCGCCGTAGAGCTTGTCCACGCCGGACCCGCCGTACAAATAGTCCTGGCCGCCGTGGCCGTATATCACGTCGCCCCCGCCGGGGCCGCCGTTCAGCGTATTGTCCCCGTCGTTGCCGACGAGGACGTCGGCCTTGTATCCGCCGAAAATATCTTCCACATCGTTCGGGATGTTTTCCTGTTCGCCGGCGATGCCGTCGTCGGCGACGCCATTCAGGGATGCCTTCACCGGCTCCCCCTTTTCCGCGTAGCTCACCACGTCCTGACCGCTGCCGCCGGCGTATGTGTCGACGCCGACCCCGCCTCGCAGATCGTCGTTGCCCGGGCCTCCGGTCAGGCTGTCGTTGCCGTCCGAGCCCTCCAGCAGGTCGCCACCGTCCGCGCATTCCTGTGCGCAGCCGCCGAAGAGCTGGTCGTTGCCGGTGTCCGGCTTTCCGCGGTTCGTGGCCAGGTCGTCCGGGCTGAGACCACCATTGATCCACTGCACTCCGGGGCCGCCGTAAATGACGTCGTTCCCGGAGCCGCCGTAAAGGCGGGCGTGCGTCCTACTGCTCGTGGGTAGCAGGTTGATGATGGTATCGGCGCCTTCGTGGCCGTCGACGTCCAATCCCGTGGGAGTGCCGCTTCGCCCGCATTCAACTTCGTTGGCGGTGACGGCGATGCAGTCGCCGAGCGGCATTATGGGGTAGTTCTCATCGGCGACACGCACCCGGCCGTAGGCGGCCGGGGTGATGGTGATGCGGTTGGCTCCGTAACTTCCGTCGATATTCAGCGTGGTCCCGACCACGCCGGCATAGCCTGCGGCTGGATCCGTGTCGGCCCTCGCTACGGCCGGTGAGACTAACACCATGCCAGATAGCAGCGCCGCAGCGCCGATCCATGGCATCCTCTTCCGTGTACCGCGCTTCGCCGTACGAACTGCCTGTTCCCGTGTGTTCGCGGCGGTTTTTCTCTTCGCCGGCGAGCCGAAAGGTGCTGCGGGGACGATCTGATTCACGTGAGCTCCGATTCTATGACGGGCGATGCGGGCGCGGCGGATGGCAAGCTCAGCGTTTGATGGTCGTTCGGCAGCGGTGTTCCGACCACGAGCATGCGTCGCCTGCTGCGACGAATTCGAGGGCAATATTTACCCGAAATACTGGTCTGGTCAGCCGATCACACGGGCCGCAATTTCGCTGAGTTGGGCGTCGCGCCGCCTCATGACCACTGGCGTCGTCACGACACTCACACACTCGGGCATCGCTTCTCCTATTTGGCCACGGCCGATGAGGGAAGGAGGTTATGGGGCCGCTCTTCCGTTCCTCTTCCGCTCCGGTTCCGTACCGTTGACCATTGCGCCTGCCGGCCACCGGGCCGGTGCGCGTGTCCTCGTCCTTCCCGGCGGATCAGGCTGGCGGCTCGTATCGGCCTTGGCTCGGTAGGAGGTCATCAGCCAGGCGCAAGAGGTCACCAGCCGGGCGCAAATGGAAAGTGGCGGGCCGGGAGAACCGGCCCGCCACAGGGGGAATCAGCAGTCCACCAGTTCGGGTTTCTGGTTGAGGATCTGCGCGCGCGGCGTGACGAACTCTCGCCATGCGTCTGCGGCCGACGGAACGAACACCGCCACCCGGTGGCAGTTCTGGAAGGCCAGGCGGACGCCGAAGTGGCGCTCCAGCGCCCCCCGCATCGCGTCACTGGCCAGGCAGCGCAGGAGCTGGCCGCGAGCCTCCTCGGACGGCGGCGGCACCTGGTTGTCGGCGAAGTCGGCGCCGGTCCTGTCGCGGTGCTGGACCAGCTCGCTGATCACCGACCAGGCGTACGGCAGGGATTCGCGGACGCAGGCGATGAACGCCGCGTCGTCGACCTCGCCGGCTCTGGCCTGATCGAGTAGATCGTTCGGAACGGTCAGCGACATGCTGTCTCCTCTCAACGGGGATTGATGCGAACGCTAGGCGGGCTCGGTAAGGGCTTCCAGATGACCGGAGGGGACAGTCATGTGGTCGCTCGGCCGCCGTAGACGAACTCCGGGTCGATCTGGTCGGCCAGATCGAGGCCGGTCTTGGCGTTGGCCCAGGAGCGGGCGTTGCGCAGGTGGAACTCCTCGGTCTGGCGGCCGAAGCGGGCCCAGTCCTTGGCCTGCGCGTCGAGGTGCTTGCGCAGGATGGCCAGCGCGTCGGCGTTGGCGGGCTCGAGGTCGTCGAGAGAGAAGCGGTGGCCCTGCTCCATCGCGCGTATGGCGGAGGAGTGCTCCATCCAGGTGAGCAGGTCGTCGCCCACCTGGCTGTGCAGGAAGTCGACGTCGGACGGGCTGTGCACCTTGTTGCCGATCACGGCCAGCGGCACGTCGTAGTCGGCGGCGTAGTCGCGGTATTGCCGGTAGACGCTGACGCCCTGCCTGGTCGGCTCGGCGACGAGGAACGTCAGGTCGAAGCGGGTGAACAGGCCGGAGGCGAAGGAGTCGGACCCCGCGGTCATGTCGACCACCACGTATTCGCCCGCGCCGTCGACCAGGTGGTTGAGCAGCAGCTCGACGGCTCCGACCTTGGAGTGGTAGCAGGCCACGCCGAGGTCGTCCTCGCTGAAGGGGCCGGTGGCCATCAGCCGCATGCCCTCGGGTGTGGTGACCGCGAACTCGCTGGTCGCCAGGTCCTTGAAGCTCAGCAACCGGGAACCGCGGCCCGGCGGGGTCGTCTTGACCATAGCCTGGGCGGAGGGGATGCGCGGGTTGTCGCCGCGCAGCAGGTCCTTGATCTCGGTGAGCCGGGAGCCCAGCGGCTCTGGCGGGTCCTCGACGCCGAGCACCAGCGCCAGGTGCTGGTTGATGTCGGCGTCCACGATGACCACCGGGCCGCCCTGGCTCGCCAGGTATCTCGCGAACAGCGCCGACATCGTCGTCTTGCCGCTGCCGCCCTTGCCGACGAACGCCACTTTCATAAGCGCCTTCCTGTTGGTTATGAAAACCGTTACCATTTCTGGTCGCGCTCATCTTGCCACACTGAGTGCGTGCATGACGATGAATTGGCGCAGGTCGCGGGATTGAGCGAGCCGGGCGAGCGGGACGACGAGCCGGCGCGGGCGTAGGGCTGCGTGAGGCGGGCAAGTGGGATGAGGCCCGCGCTCGGCTTTCGCCGGTGTCACAGGGCGTGGAAACGGCCGGGAAACAGGCCGCCGAGTTCGATCACCTTCATGACCGCGAACCAACCGTCACGACGTACCGCGATCGGCCTGCTGGGGGCGGCGCCCCTCGCCACGGGAGCCGCTCGTGCGCAAGCGCTCCGCATCCCCGACGCCGTCCGGCCCGGAGGATCCTTCGACAAGCACATCGCCCAGCTCGTCGCCGACGACAAGTTCTCCGGAACCGTGCTGATCAGCTATCGAGGCAAGCCCGTACTGTCGCGTGCCTACGGCATGGCCGACAAGGAAAAATCCATCCCCAACCGGGTGGACACCATCTATCCGCTGGCCTCGGCGTCCAAGCCGTTCACCGGCCTGGCCATCGTGCAGCTCGCGCAACAGGGCAAGCTGAAGTTCCACGAGAAGCTGGGCGCCTATCTCGATGGCTACCCGGCCGAGACGGCGGACACCGTCACCGTCCACAACCTGCTCACCCACACCTGCGGCCTGGGCGATCCCACCCGCGACGACGACATTTCCACGACGGTTCACTACAGCATCGCCGAGCAACTCGCCGCCATGAGAAAGCGCCTCCAGTCACAGAAACCCGCCTTCCCTCCTGGCGTCAAACACCAGTACAGCTCCGCCGGTTACGAGGTCCTCGGCGAGATCGTCGCCCGGGTGTCGGGGCAGACCTTCTGGGACTATGTCCGCGACCACATCTTCCGCCCGGCCGGCATGACCGACTCCCTTTACTACGTCCGCCCCCAATGGCTGGCCAGCGAGCGTTTCGCGCACCCGTACATGTACCAGAGCGACGGCTCCCGCATCGACGGCCTCCGCAACCTCGACAAGGGCGGCTCGCGAGGCGTCGCGGGAACCAATTCAGCGCGCAGCTACATCGGCACAGGAGGCGGGAATGGCTTCTCCACGGCACCTGACCTGGTCCGTTTCGCGCATGCCCTGCTGAGCCACAAGCTGCTCAACCCGGCCTACACCGCCCTCTACGTGAGCGGGAAATTCCCCCCGGCTCCTCTCGAAGGCAGCCCGCCCCGCCCCGGCGGATACGAGTCCCTCATGGCGTACGGCCCCATCTCCGGCATTTTCCACGACCAGCGGGTGATAAGCCACGGCGGCGGAATAGCGGGTGGCAACACCAACTGGTCGGTCTACCTCGACATGAACTGGACCTCGGCCATTCTCTGCAATTACGACCTCGACCCCGCCGACTTCGCTGCGATCATCGACCTGGAAAGACGGGCCATCACCGGTGTGACGTGATGGATCACGGCAGCCAAAGGCATGGACGCGCGGACCCCGTACCACCGTCGTTTCAGCGGGGACGGAGGCCGTCGAGTGCGACCTCGATGTACCGCCGCCAATCGCCCGCGGCGTTGCGGATGACTGCCGCCAAACCGCAGATGACCATGTTGACGTCCCCGGTCGTCACGTCCTGCCCGACCGTGCCGCGCGTCCGCGCCCGGTCGATCAGCTCCGCGACGATGGCGAGCAGCGCCTCGCGGGTCTCGTCACGCGGCTCGGCCGTGCCCATGGCCTTCTCGATGACCTCGGACATGCCGCGATCGTCGGCCAGCACCTCGCCCACATGGCGCAGGAACTCGGCCAAGCCGTGAGCCGGATCGTCCGTGTCGGCGAGCCGGCGTGCGGCGGCGATGAGGTCGGCGGCCCGGTGCTCGGCGATGGCCTCGATCAGGGCCTCCCGGGTGGGGAACTTGCGGTAGAGGGTCCCGATGCCGACGCCCGCCGCCCGTGCGATCTCCGACATCTGCACGTCGTAGCCGGACTCGGCGAACAACGCGCGAGCCGCCTCCAGGACGAGGTCTCGATTGCGCTCGGCGTCGGTACGCGTCTTGCGGCGGGTCTGCGGAGTTGACATCCCAAACGATCCTCTGCCTAGACTTCATGCGGAATCCGGATTCCTCATTCCGTATTATGCATGAGAGGTCAACACCATGGCGGCGTTCTCATCAGGTTCAAGGCGGTCGACCGGGCAGGCCCTACTGGTGTGGGGGTTGCTGGTGGTGGCGGCGAACCTTCGGCCGAGCTTGACCGGTGTCGGGCCGTTGCTGGATCACGTGCAGGCCGATCTGGAGTTGGCTCCGGCCGTGGCGGGTCTGCTGAGCACGCTGCCATTGCTGGCGTTCGCCGCGATGTCGCCGATGGTTCCGCGACTGGCGGCGCGGTGGGGACCCGAGCGGCTTCTCTGGGGCGCACTCGTGGTGCTGACGCTCGGGATCGCGGTCCGGTGGGTACCGACGGCAATCGGGCTGTTCGCGGGAACCGTGCTGATCGGGGCGGGCATCGCCGTGGGCAACGTGCTGCTGCCGAGCCTGATCAAGCGCGATTTCCCGACCAAGGTGGGACTGATGACCAGCGCGTACGCCACTGTGATGGGGGTTGTCGCCGCGGTGGCCTCCGGGGTGGCGGTGCCGATCAGCCAGGTCGCCCCTGGCGGTTGGTACACCGCGTTGGGTTGCTGGATCGTGCTCGCGCTGGTGGCCGTCGTGCTGTGGTTCCCACAGGTGCGGACTTCGCGGCGGCCTGCCTCGGAGGCGATTCGCAGGCACCGGTTGCCATGGGGATCGGCGCTGGCGTGGGCGGTCACGGCGTTCATGGGATTGCAGTCGCTGGGCTTCTATGTCGTCGTGACGTGGTTGCCGCAGGTGTTCCAGGACAGCGGAGTAAGTGCGGCCGCGGCGGGATGGCTGCTGTTCGTGTTCCAGGCGGTCGCGGTGCTGACCAGCCTGGCGGTGCCCGCCGCGCTGCGATGGGCACGTGACCAGCGTGCGGTGGCGATGGTGAGCTCAGCGGTTGTGCTTGCCGGTTACCTGGGACTTTTGGTGGCGCCGGGATGGGCGTTGCTGTGGAGCGTCGTCCTCGGGCTGGGTGGCGGAGCCTGCCTGGTGCTCGCCTTGGCCTTCCTCAGCCTGCGTGCCAAGGACGCGACCATGGCGGGCGCGTTGTCGGCGATGGCGCAGTCGATCGGTTACCTGCTGGCCGCCGCCGGGCCGGTGATTTTCGGGCTGCTCCACAGCGTCAGTTCCGGGTGGCACGCACCGATCATTCTGATGTGCGGCGCTGCGACCGGCCAGGTGATCGTCGCGATGGTGGCCGGCCGAGGCACGGTGTCGTCGGCCGACGGCCAGGCACCTCACAGGAGTACTGGACTCTGTTGATCCAGGCGGGCTTCAGCCCTGATCCTTGTGTACATGGAGGGTCGTGGGGCGGTGTCGCGGGTCACGCTGGCGGCCGCGGGCGTCGCGCTGGGCCTGGTGAGCAACATGGCGACCGGCACCGTCGAAGTGGACGCGTGGTGGTGGAAGCCGTTCACCTGGGGCCTGACCGGCCTGTTCGGCCTGGTCGTCGTGATGGGCGCACTTGGCGGGAGGAAGGTCGCCGAGGTCACGCCGGTGGAGCCCGCGCTCGCCATGCTCAGGAAGATAGTGAACGATCAGTGGCGCAACGAGGCCACCCGGGTGCTGGGGCTGGGGCTGGACCCGATGCCCGTACGGTGGAACCTGCGCGACAAGGTGCGCTTCATCGACGGCCCGCGCATCGGAGGGAAGATCACCTGGTCGGGATCGGGTGACCAGATCGAAGAGCTGGCCGACCGGTTCCGCGCGTCAGGCCGCCGCCTGGTCGTGCTGGGCGGCCCCGGCGCCGGCAAGACGACGCTGGCGATCCAGCTCGTACGCGAGTTGCTGAAGAGCCAGGACGGCTCGGTGCCGGTGTTGCTGACGATGAACGGCTGGGACGTCAAGGAGTATCCGTACTTCGAGGATTGGCTGGTCGACCGGCTGGAGCAGACCTATCAGGCGCTCCCCGCGTACGGCAAGGACATGGCGCGCCGGCTCTTCCGCGATGGCAAGATCGTGCCGGTCCTCGACGGGCTGGACGAGATGCCGGCCGCCTCGTTACCCGGGGCGCTGGCCGAGCTCAACCAGGCGCTCCCCCCGGAGACCCAGCTCGTCCTCACCAGCCGCACCGCCGAGTACATCGCCGCGGCGCAGGCGCTGGGCCGGGCCGCCGTGGTCGAGGCGGAGCCCATGTCGGCCGCTGCCGCCGCCGACTACCTGGACGGCATCCTCGCAGGGACCGCTCCGCATCCCGGTTGGGAACGTCTGCTCGACCGGCTACTCGAGGATGGGCCGACGCCGCTGTCCGAGACCGTGTCCAGCCCTTTGGGGCTGTGGCTGCTGCGCACCGTCTACGGACCGGCCGCCGATCCGTCCCGGCTGCTCGACCCCGCCCGCTTCGCCACCGCGGCCGAGCTGCGTGCCCACCTGTTCGACCGGCTCGTCCCGGCGCTCATCGAGGCCCGGCCTCCCGCGCGGAAGGACGAGGCCGACCTGTTCCGGCCGAGCCGCGTCTACCAGCCCGAACAGGTCACCCAATGGCTCAGCTACCTGGCCACACTGCTCGACCGCACCCCCGTCGAGGCCGAGGCCGTACCTCTGGGCGGCAAGAGCATCGGGGTCAGGGACTTCGCCTGGTGGCGGCTCGCGGCCTTGACCATGCGCCGGTCGCCCCCGGGGCCAGGGGTCACGCTCTTGGTACTGGTGGCGAGCGCGGCATGGGGAGGGGTGCTCGTCACCCTGGCGTTGGACGACTTCACCTGGTGGTACCTCGTCGGTGGCCTGGGGATCATCACCATGTATCGGGAAAGGTCCGGCGACCCGTCTTGGGCGCATGACCGGCCCGGCTACGCCGACCTGCGGATCAGGCGGCGGATCTTCCCACTGCTCAACAAGCTGCTGTCCGGCTTCTCGATCGCGAGCGGGATAGCGCTCGGGTCCGCGCTGCTGGGGGGCGTCGTGCAGGCGGTGGTCAATCTCGTCGCGGGCGACGCGGTCACAGACGGGCTGGTGGGGGCCTTCGCCGTGGCGGTGGTGTTCGGGCCGGGGATGCTCCTCGTCTTCATGACGGACGCGGTGGCCGAGTGGGCCGAGATTCCGGTGATGGACGGGCAGGCCAGCACGCCGCTCACGAGCTGGCGCGCGGACCGCAGGCTCAACCGCGTACGGCTGCTCGCCGGAGGAACGCTCGGCGCGGTCATCGGCGCGGCCCTGATCTGGGCGACGGGCGGATCCGCGGGCGAGATGGCGGTCGCGACCCTGGTCGCGGCCATGGCCGGCATGACGTCCGGGCTCGTGTCAGGGCAGCACCACGCCTGGCCGGTCTACGAGCTGGCCGCCTTCCGCCTGGCCCGGCGGGGGCGGCTGCCGCGGCGGTTGATGGCGTTCCTGGACGACGCGCACCGCCTCGGGCTGCTGCGTGCGGTCGGGCCGCTCTACCAGTTCCGGCACGCCGAGTTCCATGACCATCTCGCCGGGCGTGGGACGCCGGTTACCGCCCCCCGGCAGGCCATCACTCCCCGTCCGCCCGTGCCCCACCGCGCCGGTCGGGTGGTCACCCCCGTGCCCTTGCGTACGATCGAGACCCCTCGAAAGGTCCACAACCTCGCGTTCAGCCCGGACGGCACCCGCCTGACCTGGACCGGCGAGGGCACGACCACGCTGGCGGACCTGACCGGCAGCCCCGAGCGCGTCTTCCGTCACAGCGGCCGCCTGATCGCCCGCCTGCTGGACACGGGACCGATAGCGGCGATCAGTCCCGACGGCCGGCTGATCGCCTTCACCAGGGAACGCCTGGGCCTCAGGGACTTCGACGCCACCGCCGGCAAGATCTGGATCGCCGACCTCGCCACCGGCGCCGAGCTCGTGGAGCTCGACAACGACGGCGGCGTACAGGCGATGGCCTTCAGCCCTGACAGCGCCCGCCTGGCCGTCAGCGACACCGAGGCCGCCACTCGCATCTGGGACGTGACGGACGGCACCGAACTCCTGCGCATCGCGCACCTCGGCGGCCCTCCCGGCCTCGCCTTCAGCCCCGACGGAACCCGCCTGGCCACCGCCTCCTCCAGCTCCTGGGGACGCGACCGGACCTGGGAGGCGGAGATCTGGGACTCGGAGACCGGCATAGCGCTGCTGCGGCTGCACGAATCGGATACCGAACTGTTCTCGTGGACGCGTGACGTGGCGTTCAGCCCTGACGGCACCCTGCTGGCCACCGCGGGCTCCGACGCCACCCGCGTCTGGGACGCCGGCTCCGGCGCGGCCCTCGTCACGCTGCGCGAGCAGGCCCGGCGCGTCGCGTTCAGCCCTGATGGCACCCTGCTGGCCGCCGCTGGCTACGGTTCCGACGTCCGGCTCTGGGACGTCGGGGACGGTAGGGAGGTATGGGAGATCCTGCGGATCCCGCACGGCCAGTGGTCCACCGCGGCGGCCTTCAGCCCCGACGGGCACCTGTTCGCCACCATCGCGGAAGACAAGATCATCCAGTTGTGGGAGCTGTCTGGCTGACCTGTCCGACCTTGTACACCTATCGGGTCGCCGGTCTGGATGGACATGGCATGGATAAGCCCAAAACCTATGCACTCATGAGTAGCGCTGAACCGGGGTGGTTAGGTTCACGGCGATCGCAGTCGACCGTCCCGACATCATCAAGGAGCACCGGTGCCCAACGGAAACGAGATGCCACTCAAGGTTCCTCCCGGCTATGACCTGGACATCGCCCGAACCTGTTCTTTCGTCGTCAACGTAGCCTGCGAGATGTGTGAACAATGGAAGGCCGCGGGCAAGCCGAGTGCTCCCACGTTCTCCTGGACGCCCTCGGATAGCTGCCCTGTCACCGGCCCGGCGTTCCCGCTTGGCCAGTGGAAATTCCGCGGCCCGTTCTGGAGCAGTTTCACCCCGGTCGTCAAGAAGATCGCGGAACCCTTCGCGATATTCGCTTACGGGCCTGACAGCAGCACCGTGTTCCTGGCCTTTCGCGGGTCCCAGACGGACGACGACTACATCATGGACGGCAAGACCGAGTTGGTGCCCTATGACCCGCCGACAAGCACGCCCATCAGGAACACCCAGGTGGAGAAAGGGTTCAACGACGTCTTCAACGGTTTCGACCAGGGCGCCTTCGCGGCCGAGTTGTCGCAGATCGCCGAGAGCGGCGCAAGGCTCATCGTGACCGGGCACAGCCTCGGTTCGACCCTGGCGACCCTGATCGTTCCGCTGGCCCGCTTCGCGGGAATACCCATCGCGAAGATCCTGCATTGCAACCAGGCCAGCCCCAAGGTCGGGGAGTCGAATTTCAAGGACTACTACAACAGCCTGCGCGTGCAGACGTTCCGGCTGGTGAACTTCTACGACAAGGTGCCGAAGCTGCCGTCGGGGCCGTATGAGGCGGTCGGCGTCGAGGCCCTGTTCGGTGCCGACTACCCGACCGAGGGGGAATGCCACAATCCCTGCTGTTCGTACTCGTACGCCCTGTTCAACCCAGACACGCCCTACAACCAGGGCATTGATACGTGCATGTCGCAGTCGAATCCTGATATGCGCATTCCCTGAAACGCCAGGCATCACATCGCCGACAGATCGACTGCCGTCTCCAGCACCGCATAAGACGTGCTTGAGGCATCGCATCTTCAGCGCTGCGGCACTAGCGGGTGCTGGGGCGGGTGGTGGAGTCGCTGGAGACGATCTGCGCGAAGGTGACCTCCGTGAGCAGGCGTTCCTCGTGCTCGCGCAGCGCGCTCCAGACGTCGGCCAGCGGGCCCGCGACACCCGGGTAGCCGCCGTGCGCCGGATACTCGGGCTTGCCCTCGATGACCGCGATCACGTCGGCGAGCGTGATGTCGTCCGCCGGGCGGGCCAGCCAGTAGCCGCCCTCAGGGCCGCGCAGGCTGTGGATGAGCCCGGCCCTCCTGAGTTGCAGCAGGATGTTGTCGAGGAAGCGGCGCGGGATGTTCTGGGCCGAGGCGATGCGCTCGGCCGGCACCGGCCCCGGCGGTGCCGCCGCTAATTCGGTGACCGCCCGCAGCGCGTAATCGGTTCGCGCGGAGACCCGCATCACATCGGATTGAGGCCCCAGCGCCGGCGTAGGGCGCTGTCGGCGGCCTCGAACAGCATGTCGATCACGATGCCGATCACCAGGATCACGATCATCGTGCCGATCAGTCCCGGCGAGTCGGACAGTTCCCGTGAGATCGCCAGTTGCTCGCCGAGCGACGACTGGTACGCGATGATGACGAGCAGTTCGCCGGCCATCAGTGAGCGCCAGGCGAACGCCCATCCCTGCTTCAGCCCTGCCAGGAACGACGGCAGCGACGCGGGCAGGATCACGTGCCGGTAGAGCTGCAATCGCCGGAACCCGAGCACATGCCCGGCCCGCAGCAGCAGCGGAGGCGTGTAGTCGACACCGGTGATCAGGCCGTTGGCGATCGACGGGGCGGCACCCAGGATCACCACAAAAGTGATGGCGCTCTCGGTCAGCCCGAACAGCAGGATCGCGAACGGGAACCAGGCGATCGACGGCATGGTCTGCAGGCCGGTGATCAGCGCCCCGAAGGCGGCCCGCAGCACCTTCACCCGCGACACGGCCGCGCCGATGACCAGGCCCACGAGCACGGCCAGCGCGAAGCCGGTGACGGCTCGGCGCATGGTGGTCGCCACGGCCTGGTAGAACTCGGGGTCGCCGAGGCGGTGCCCGAGGTCCTGGAAGGTGGTGATCGGTCCGGCGAAGACGTACTCGGGCCAGCGGCCGCTCAGCACGACCAGCTCCCAGGCGACCAGCACCAGCGCGACCGCGGTCAGCATCGGCCAGAGCCTCGCCCAGACCCGGGACGCCACTCCGGCGCGCTGCTCACCGGCCAGTTCCAGCGCGTCGAGCCCGGCCATCTGGCGCGCGTGCGTATCAATGGCCATGGCGCAACACCTCTTCCTTCAGCCGGTCGGTGATCCTCGCGGCGAGCCCGGCGACCTCCGCGGAGTCGGTGCGGCGAGGCCGGGCGAGCTCGACCGGGAACTCCTCGACCACGCTGCCGGGACGGCTGCTGAGCAGCACGACCCGGTCGCCGAGCCGGACCGCCTCGCGGACGTTGTGCGTGACGAACAGGACCGACAGCGCCTGTTCCCGCCAGATCCGCTCGAGCTCGTCGTGCAGCAGGTCGCGGGTCATCGCGTCGAGCGCTCCGAACGGCTCGTCCATCAGCAGCACCGCGCCGCTCTCCGACGAGGACGAGGACGAGGATGAGGATGAGGACGAGGACGAGGAGGACTGGGCGAGCGCGCGGGCCAGAGCGACGCGCTGGCGCATCCCGCCGGACAGCTCATGCGGGCGCTTCTTCCCGAACCCGCCTAGATGCACCATCTCAAGGAACTCGGCCGCCCTCGTACGACGGTCGTGTTTGGCGAGGTTGTCGGCGCGGAAGGCCATCTCGACGTTGGCCGAGACCGTGAGCCACGGGAACAGCGCCGGCTCCTGGAACATCATCGCGACCTGTCGCCCAGCCGTGGAGATCTCCCCCTGTGTCGGCCGGTCGAGCCCGGCGACCAGCGAGAGCAGCGTGCTCTTGCCACAGCCGGAGGCGCCCAGGAGGCAGACGAACTCGCCGGGCCGTACCGACAGTGAGACCTTGTCGAGGGCGAGCAGCCCGTTGCCGCCGTGACCGTAGACCTTGGAGACGGCCTCCAGCCGGACCGCGGCCGTACGATCGACCACCTGCGTCGTCATGTGCGTCACCTGTCCGAAATCGACTGCTGGCCCTGCGCGGCCAGCACCTCGTTGAGTGGCTTCAGGTTGTAGATGCCGTTCAGGTCCACCGGCTTGAGCAGCCCGACCTTGACGGCGTGGTCCGCGCTGCCGGTGAGGGAGGAGGCGATGGGGTCGTTCGTGAACGTGATGTTCTTGAACGCGCTCTGCAGGACCTCGGGCTTGAGCGGCTTCTGGGTGAGCTTCTCGATCGCGGCGTTGACGGTCTGCGCGGCCGCGGCGGGGTCGTCGTTGATGTACTTGGTGGCCTCGACGTGCGCCTCGAGCAGCTTCTTGAGCAGGTCGGGGTTGGCCTTGGCCCAGTCCTGCCGGACGATGAGGTGGGTGATCACGAACTGCTTGTTCGGCCAGAGGTCGCGCTCGTCCTGAAGGATCTTGCCCTTGCTCTCGATGACCAGGCGGCTGGCGAACGGCTCGGGCACCCAGGCGCCGTCGATGTCGCCGGTCGCGAACGTCTGCAGTGTCTGCGCGTTCTCCTGGGGCACGATGTGGACGTCGCCGCCGCCCTTGGTGTCGGTTTTGAGCCCCTTGCTGTCCAGCCAGTAGCGCAGCGCGACGTCCTGGGTGTTGCCGAGCTGCGGCGTGGCGATCTTCTTGCCCTTGAGGTCCGCGGCCGAGTTGATGCCGGGCTTGACGACCAGGTACACACCGCCGGACGCGGCGCCCGCGACGATGTTGATGGCCTTGCCCTTGGACTTCTCCCAGGCGTTGATCGCCGGGTTCGGGCCGATGTAGGTGGCGTCGACGGCGCCGGAGAAGACCGCCTCGATCGCGGCCGGGCCGGCGTTGAACGTGCTGGTCTTCACCGGTACGCCGAGGTGCTTGGCGTAGAAGCCCTTCTCGACGCCGACCAGGGCGGTGGCGTGGGTGATGTTCGGGAAGTAGCCGAGGCGCAGCTCCTTCGCCGCGCCACTGGGAGAGGCGCTGCTCCCGCAGGCCGCCACGAGCGCGGTGAGTGCGGTTGCGGCCAGAGCGGCTAGCACCCTGCGAGCGTTCATGCCCTACTCCCTATTTCCTACTTAATAAGTCGGCTATGTGCATATGAAACTCTTCAGATCCCGACACGTCAAGTTGGCATAGGGGGATAACTAGGATCTGTCCATATGGAGAGACAGTTGATCAGCCACATCGCGCACGCCGACCACCCGATCGCCTCCCCGATAAGCGAGGCGAACCTGACCCGCTTGCTGCGCCGGGCCAAGCTGCCGAGCGGCGCGCGGATCCTGGACCTGGGGTGCGGCTCGGGGGTCTGGAGCGTTCGGCTTCTTGAGCTGTACGGCGATGCCACCGCCGACGGTGTGGACCTGTCCGACGCGGGCTTCGCCGACGCCCGCCGGATGGCGGCCGAGGCCGGGGTGGCGGACCGGCTGACCCTGCATCATGGCTCCGCGACCGACTTTGCCGCAGCTGAGCCGTACGACCTGGTGCTGTGTGTCGGTGCCACGCACGCGTTCGGTGGGCTGACGCCGTCGATGGAGGCGATCGGCGGCCTGCTCGCTCCCGGCGGGCTGGCGCTGGTGGGTGAGGGGTTCTGGGAGCGGCCGCCGGGCGGGGAGATCGAGGCGGAGATCGGCGAGTACGCGGACCTGCCGGGCACCGTGGCACAGGCCGAGTCGGCCGGGTTTCACACCGTGTACGCCCACGTCAGCGAGCGGGGCGAGTGGTACGACTACGAGTGGTCGTGGACCGGGACGCTCATCGACTGGGCGCTGCGGCATCCCGGCGACGACGGTGACGCCGCGATGGCCGCGGCGCTGGAGCACCGGAAGATGTGGCTCGACGGATACCGTGACCTGCTCGGGTTCGTGACGCTGCTGCTCAGACGCGCCTGACGGCGGGCCGCTAACGGCAGGCCGAGTCGAGGGTGATCGGGTTCTCCGGGCTGCCCGTCTGCGGGGCGGCCTGCGGGTGCTGGGTGGGCGAGCTCTGCTCGGACAGGGCCTGGGAGACCTTGTGCCTGATCAGGGTCCAGTCGGGGTAGACGGTGTCGATCAGCGGCGGTACGAAGTTCAGGCTCCTGATCTTGTGCTCCTTCACCTTCTGCGCCAGGTCCACCAGGTCGGGCAGGACGTTCTGCGGGATGTCAGTGGAGATCGCGCGCTTCGTCGCCACGGCCAGCTTCTCGAAGCTGTTCAGCACGGTCACCGGGTCGGCCTGCTTGGCGACGGCGTTGAGCAGGCATTTCTGGCGGCCCATGCGCACGTAGTCGTCGCTGTCCGTACGCGAGCGGCCGAACCAGAGCGCTTCCTGGCCCGAGAGCTTGCGGGTGCCGGGGCTCAACAGGCCCTCGCGGTACTTGCCGTAGACGATCGGGTCCTTGATGGTGACCGTCACCCCGCCCATCGCATCGATGATCTGCGCGAAACCCCTCATATCCACCAGGGCGTAGTAAGTGACGGGGATGCCGAGAATTTCGCTGATCGTCTTCTTGAGCAGGGCCGGGCCGCGCTGCCCCTTGCGTACGCCCGGCTCCATCTCGGGATAGTCCTCGGCGTACTGGAAGATCTCGTTGAGCAGGCCGGGAGTGTCGGGGCCCGCGCCGGTGAAGCCGTCAGGGAAGCGGTCCCTGGGCGGGCCTTCCGGAAGTCGTACCCGCTGCAGGTTGCGCGGCAGGCCGAGCAGGGTCGTCGCTCCGGTGGCGACGTCGACGCTGGCCACGGTGATGCTGTCGGTACGCACACCGGGACGGCCGGGGGCGGCGTCGCCGCCGAGGAGCAGGAGGTTGATCCGCCTCGCGCCGTTCCACGGGTCCTGCGACACGATGGGGGAGACGTTGGCGGTGAACAGGGTGTTGACCACGTCCCGCGACACGTAGGCCACGCGGGCCGCGTACACGGCCGGGGCCAGGATGAGCCCGCACAGGGCGATGGTCAGGACGGTGGTCACCGCGCGGCCCACGCGGTTCGCGGGCGCCGGACGTACAAGTAGGTACGACCAGATGATCACGCCCGTCCAGACGACCCCGAGCGTGGCCACCATGATGGTGAGAGCGGTGAGCCAGGCGGGCTGGACGGCCAGCGAGAGCAGCCTGCTGCTGAACACGGTGAGCACGGTGAGGATCGAGGCGAGCATCAGCACGTACGTCACCATGAGGGCGAAGCCGGTCTTCCGGCGGTCGGCGGCCAGGTGGGCCACCCCCCACAGCAGGGCTGAGGCCAGGGTGAGCGCGATGCTGAAGCCGAGGCCGAACCCGCGTGTTCTGACTGTCATCCCTGGTCAACCCCTCGTTCTACGAACTATGGCCAAGGTTAGTAACGGTTTGGAGGCGGGCGATTTGGTGAAAAGGCAGTGTCGCGGCAAGTTTCGGTGAAGTCCATCTTGAGATATAACGTGTGTGTGAGACGCGGAAGCTATGGATTCGACGCACCATGGGCCCTCGCCGGACTCTTCTTCGGGGCGGTGGTGCAGCTGGCCCTGGTAGCGGTCTCCTTCGCCTTCGACGTACCGGCGGCTGGGATCGCGTTCCTGCTCGGCGCGCTCTACACGCTGGCCAGCGCGGGGAGTTACCTCTACACGACCCGGCGGGGAAAGTTCGTCGTGTGGGGCGAGGAGCTCGGCCGGATCGAGGGCGACGAGCAGGTGCTCGACCTCGGCTGCGGGCGCGGGATGGTGCTGCTGCTCGCGGCCCAGCGGCTGCGCGGCGGCCGGGCCACCGGCATCGACCTGTGGAGCGGCAAGGACCAGTCGGGCAACGCCGAGAGCGTCACCAGGGCCAACGCCGAGGCCGAAGGGGTGTCGGACCGGGTCGATCTGGTCACGGGGGATATGCGCGAGCTGCCGTTCGAGGACGGGCGGTTCGACGTGATCGTGTCCAGCCTGGCCATTCACAACATTCCGACCGCCGAAGGCCGCGACCAGGCCGTCAAGGAGGCGCATCGGGTGCTGCGTCCGGGCGGGCTGATGCTGATCGCCGATTTCCAGCACACGTCGCGCTACGAGGACGTGCTGCGTGAGCTCGGCGTGGTCGATGTGCGCAGGCGCGATCTGGGGTGGCGGTTCTGGTACGGCGGGCCGTGGTTCAAGTCGGAGATGCTGGAGGCCCGCAAACCAGGTCCGGACGGTGTTGAGTCGCGCTCGGTCGGTGGCGAGGCGCGCTCGGCCGTTAGTGAGTCGCGCTCAGCCGACGGTGAAGGCGCGGCGGTGTCGGCGGTGCCGGAGGTAGGGCGGGTTCACCAGGATGCGGCGCCCGTGAAAGACGTCGGCGACGGCGCGTAGCCCAGTCGCTCGCGGGCCGCGGTGATGTCCAGCGTGCGCTCGACGGCCAGGTGGCCGACGGCGTAGCGGGTCAGGCGCGGTTCTCGGGCGAGCTTCTCGGAAATCGCGGCCAGGCCGTGGGCGAGATGCCGGGGCAGGTAGAGCGGGGTCGCGTCGATGCCCTTCTCCCTCAGTACGGCCCGGAGCGCGTCGTCCAGGACGACCGGCTCGGCGTCGGTCACGTTGTACGTCCCGAGCGGACCCGTGACGGCCAGCAGGCAGGCCATGGCCAGGTTGGACACCGACGTCAGGCTGACACGCTGCCGCCCGTCGCCGACCGCGACCAGTCTGCGGCCTCTGACCGCCCGCAGCACCCGGGGGAGCAGCGTGGTGTCGCCCGGACCGTAGACGGCGTGCGGGCGCAGGATCACCGCCCGTCCCTCGACCAGGCGTTCGGCCGCCGCCTTGGACGCGCCGTAGGCGTTGACGTACCGGCTCACCGGGGCCTCATGCTCGCGGGCCATGATCGTCGGCCGTCGCGGGTCGTACACGCTGGCCGTGCTGACGTGCACGAACCGGGCGTGCGGGAAGGCGGCCATGGCGTTCGCGGTCCCGGTGTGGTTGGCCCGCCAGATCCCGGCCGGCGGGCCCCAGTCGGTGACACTCCCCGCGCAGTGGATCAGCGCGTCGAGGTCCGGCTCTGGACGCTCGTCGCCGGTCAGGTCCCACGTCTGGTACGTCACTCCGGGGATCTCCGCGGGCCGGCGCCCGAAGCCGTACACCTGCCAGCCCCTGGCCACGGCGGCTCGGCAGACCGCGCCACCCACGAAACCGGACGCCCCGGTCACCCCGACCCTCATGCGGCCCTGATCAGCAGGTGCTTGTAGGTCGGGAGGAGCACGCCCCTGGCGGCCCGCCGCGCCACCACCTTGACCGGGCGGGCGAGCACGACCCCGGCCACCGCGCGGATCTCGGCCAGCGCCAGCGGATAGCCGATGCAGAAGTGTGGCCCGGCGCCGAACCACAGGCGGCGCAGCTCGGGCGGGTGCGGGCGAGACGGGTCGAACGGGCCGTACGCGCGGGCGCAGTTGTGCGTCACGATCACCACGCGGTCGCCGGGCCGGGCCAGGACCTTGCCCAGGCGTACGGGCTCGGCGACGGAACGCAGCATGACCGGAGTCGGTGTGGTGATCCGCATCGCCTCCTCGATCGCCAGATCCAGGTCGGCGCCGAAGGCGTCGTGGTCGTGCAGCAACGCGACCAGCCTGGGTACGAACGTGGCGACCGTCTCCGTCCCGGTGAGGAAGAACGCCCCGGCCGCCCCGCGGGCCTCCGCCGCCGACAGCCCGAGCTCGCGCATCCGGCCCATCACCGTGGCGGGATCCCCCGCGTCGTAGGCGGCCTGCGCTATGTCGCCGATCCCGTCGAGCACCTCGCGGGCCACGGTGAGCTGGCGGGCGTTCAGTCCCCTGGTACGCAGCGAGACCATCGACACCACCCGCTCCCCATCGGCGAACAACCGCCTGGCCCTGGCGGCCGGCACCTCGCCGAGTCCGATCACCCGGCAGATCACCGCCCCGGCCAGCAGCCGCATCTCGTCCACCAGGTCGACCGTGTCGCCTTTCGCCAGGCGTACACGGAGATCGTCCAGCGGACCGGCCAGCACGTCGGCGACCAGCGTGGCGACGGACGACGGCGTGAACAGCGGCGCCAGCTTGGCGCGGAGCGCGGCGTGCGGCTCGCCCTCCATGTTGAGCAGCACCGACGGGCCGAGCACGGGCGTCCACAGATCACCGGGCGAGCCGGGGCCGTCCTTGCGGAAGCGGCCGTCCATGAGCACGCGCCGGGCCAGGGCCGCGTCGTTCACCACCACACCCAGACCCGGCACCCGCACCACCGGACCCAGCCGGGCCAGCAGGCGCATCAGCGGGTAGGCGAAGGGGTGGGCGGCGAGGTAGAGACGCGTCTCGTGCCGCCGCCGACGCCGGACAGGCCGCTCGTGGCGCTCGGGCGGATCGTCGTGGCTGTTCACAAATCCGCCAGCATGATGCCCAGGCTGATGCCGCCGCCGAGGCCGAGCAGCGCCACGCGGTCGCCGCTGCGGGCGTGGGCGAGTTGGAGCGGGAGCGTGACCGACGCACAGTTTCCGTGCTCGGGCAGCGTGATCACCAGCCGGTCCTCGGGGAGGTCGAGCGCTCGCGACAGTACGTTCAGGTACGGCAACGCCACCTGATGCACCGCGATCACCGCGAAATCATCCCAGGTCAGGCCGGTGCGTTTGAGGGCGTTGAGGAAGAGGTCGGGGCCGACGAGCTGGAACGCCTCCTTCAGCCGGCGACCGTCGCCGCGGAAGTAGGAGTACTCCGGGTCGCGCGGATGCATGGACCCACCACCCGGAAGGGTGCCGATACCCCACGCCGTACTATCCGCCGAAAAATCGCGATAAAAGATGCCACGGAGCGGGTCGGCCTCCACGAGCACCGCCGCGCCCGCGTCCGACAGCGTGTATCCCGCGAACGCGTCCACGAACTGCGCCCGATCCCGCACCCGCCAGCGGATCGCCCGCGACGGCGTCTCGCCCGAGCACACCAGCACCCTGCGGTACGACCCGGAGACGATCAGGCCCTCGGCCACCTGGATCCCGTTGAGCAGGCTGTTGCAGGCGTTCTTGACGTCGAACACCGGGCACGACAGGCCGAGCTTGGCGGCCACGATGTGCGCGGTCGCGGGCTCGACCAGGTCCTGCGAGGCCGAGGCGAAGATCAGCAGATCGACGTCGGCCGCCAGCCCCTTGGCGGCCTCGACGGCCAGGTCCGAGGCCTGCTGATCGTCGGCGGCCACGTGGCGGCGCTCGATACCGGTCATCCGCTCGATGATCCCGGTCGGCGGCCGGTAGCCCTCGATGCGTCGCTCGACCTCGTCGCTGGTCAGCGTGGCTGCGGGAAGGTACGTGGAGATCTGGGTGATGCGGGCCTTCATCTGCCGAAACCTAGCGGGTCGGCCTTGCAGAACGTTTGCGAGCCGTTCACCGGGCCTGTCAGCCGCGCTCGTCCACCGGGCCCATTTGGCGGGCGTCGCGGCGTGCCGGTGGGCGACCGCTAATCATTTCAATGAATCTCAATTAACGGTGGCCAGGAGAGTTATTTGCGAAACCTGCTCGATGTATGCCGTGGGCAAGGCGTACAGGATGCCGGCTGTTTCGGAATCGTTAATCACCGGCAGGGCGGCGAGCGCGTCGGCGGCCAGCCCGCGGCAGTATTCCAGAGTTTTGTGCACCATGTCACCGGCACGCAGCCGACGCAGGACTTCCGCCACCTGGTCGTCGGTCATATTCCTGCCCAGCAATTCCGACACGTCCTCGCCGGCCATCAGCAGGGGCAGGCTGTAGACGCCCTGGCGCAGGTCGTTGCCCGCGGGTTTGCCGAGTTGCCGGCTGGAGGCGGTCAGGTCGAGCAGGTCGTCGAGCACCTGGAAGATCAGCCCGAACCGCTCGCCGTACGCCGCCATCCTGGCCCGGTCCTCCGGCGAGGCGCCCGCGCACACGGCGGCCACCAGGCACCCGGCCCGGAACAGCGCGGCGGTCTTACCGGTGACGGATCGCAGCGCGCTCTCCACGGTCCGGTGCGGGTCGAACAGGTCGGTGGTCTCCAGGTACTGGCCCTCCGCCAGTTCGACGACGGTCGCGGCCAGCACCTCGGCCACCGGTCTCGACACGGCCGTGATGGCCGCCAAACCCGCCCTGGCCAGCATGAAGTCGCCGATCACCAGCGCCTTGCCGTCGCCGAGCTCGGCGTTCAGCGTTCGGGTGCCGCGCCGCTCGGTGGCGTTGTCCATCAGATCGTCGTGTACGAGGGAACCGGCGTGAATCAACTCCACACACGCCGCGGCCGTGATCACCCTGCGGTCGGGCTGCTTGCCCAAGGCGATCGCCGTGGCCAGGGTCATGGCGGGGCGCAGCCGCTTCCCGCCGGCGCTGATGATCCGCTCGGCGCCCGCGTTGATACCCGGCAGTGTGGACGATCCGCTGAGACGGCGGATCCTGGCTTCGACCTTGCGCAGTCCTTGGGCGATGGCGGGGGAGTTCAGCAGTCGGTCCATGGTCACCAGCCTGCTCCGCGGCGGCTGAGCCATCCCTGAGAAACGCTGAGGAAATTCTCAGCCTACTGCCCGAATTGCCGTCGATTACTCGTAAGTACGGTGACTTGGAGAAAGATCTGGGATCTAAAAGTAATTGCGGGAAATGGCAGATCGTCCCACTGGTTAAAATCCTCGAGTGTAAAGAAATCCAGATCGTTCTGGGAGATAGATGCTCCATTGTTGGGGGGTAAGCTCCAGCGGGCCGAAACAACAGCGCATCCATTTCTGGGGGACAGACCTTGTACAAGCACGCGATCACCGCTCTAGCTCTAACCGCCTCCGGCCTTCTGCTGGTGGCGGGGCCAGCGGTCGCCGACGACGAGTTCGACAGCGGCTTCACCAGCTCCCCGAGCAGTGCGATCGGGGCGCGGAACGACAAGGCAGAAGGCCACTTCTTCGCCACCGACTACTGGCGCGGTGTCCAGGCAGGCACGTTCGACCTCAGCCGCTCCAGCCTGACCGGCGTCCGCACCGCCCCCACGGCCGCCTCCACCGCGAACGCGGCCTGCCCCGCCAAGGTGAGCGTGGCCTGCCCCGACTCGGTGACCACGGTCCGGCCGTCCGCCACGACCAGCTCGCCCTGCGCCGCCGCGGTGACCATGGTCCGGCCCATCGCCACGGCCGGCACGCCCTGCGCCGCCGCGGTGAGCAGCGTCCGCCCGGTGGAGGTGACCACGGTCCGCCCGATCGAGGTGACCACGGTCCGGCCCTCCGCCACGACCAGCTCGCCCTGCGCCGCCGCGGTGGCCACGGTCCGGCCGTCCGCCACTAGCAGCACGGCCTGCCCCGCCGCGGTGACCACGGTCCAGCAGGCTCCGATCCAGCAGGCTCCGATCCAGCAGGCCCCGGTCCAGCAGGCCCCGGTCCAGCAGGCTCCGGTTCTGCAGGCTCCGGTTCTGCAGGCTCCGGTTCGGCCGGCCGCCGTTAGCTCGGCGTGCCCCGCCGTGGTGACCATGGCCTGCCCCTCCAGCACGACCACCGTCCGGCCAGCGAACGTGAGCACGACCTGGGCCGCCAACACGACGACCACCATCCGTCCCGTCATCGTGGGCACGCTCTGGGCCGCTAACACGACCACGGTCCGTCCGGTGAACGTGAGCACGACCTGGGCCGCCAACACGACGGCCATGGTCCGCCCCTCCATCGTGGGTACGGCCTGGGCTTCGGTGTCGACCGCGGTTCGGCCCTCGGTCGCCATCGCCGTGAACACCGGCCGCGCCGAGGACTGCAAGCCGGCCCAGTCCTCTTCTCAGTCCACCGCCTGGAACGGCATCCGTACCGCCGGCTGGAGCGGTTGGATGGCATCGTCGGAGCGCGACTCGGCGCGCGGATCCGAGCGCGCGTGGGCGATCGCCACGAGGTAACTCCGCTGTGAGATGAGCACGGGCGCGGGTCCATCGTCCCTGGTGACGGTCCGAACCGCGACCCCGACGGAACCGCTCCGGGCCTGACCTGGCGCCCGGCGCGGTTCCGGCTCCCACTCTCTCGAGCCGTCTGCTCGCCGCTGAAGCGAGCAGACGGCTCGACTGCGTTGGAAGGTGCCTGGCAGTCCGGAACGATCAAAGAGCGCCAAAACTATGATCCGATCAAACTATGACGCGATCATAGTTTCCGAGCCGTGAGCGGACGGCTCGTTGGGGGTGAGGTCCTGGACGGTCTGGCACCATGAGCGCGGTTGACTCTCACACGGTGTCAGGTCATAGACCGGGAAGCCCCAGCGAAGAGGAGGTCGTCATGGCATTGGCGGATCGAGTGGACGCCGTCCTACGGGAGGGCAAAGCGCCGAATCTGCACGGGCTCGTGGTCGTCGAGAACGGGCAGATCATCCTCGAACGCTACGGCGCGGGCCAGGACGTCAAGCTCAACGAACCCCTCGGGCACGTCACGTTCGGGCCGGACACGCTGCACGACGTCCGATCCGTCACCAAGAGTGTGGTCTCGCTCCTGTACGGCATCGCGTTGGCCGAGAAGCTGGTGGCGCCCCCGGAGGAGGGATTACTCGCGCAATTCCCGGAATATCAGGATCTTGCGGCTGATCCCCAGCGGGCCCGCCTCACCATCGAGCATGCCCTGACGATGACGCTCGGCATGGAGTGGGACGAGAGCGTTCCGTACACCAGCACCGCCAACAGCGAGCTCGCGATGGAGTACGCGCCCGACCGCTACCGCTTCGTGCTGGAGCGGCCCATCGTGGAGGAGCCGGGGCGGCGGCGGATTTACTCCGGCGGAGCGACGGCGCTGATCGGGCGGATCATCGTCAAGGGGACCGGCCGGTCGCTGGCCGAGTTCGCCAGGACCGCGCTGTTCGAGCCGCTGGGCATCGGCGCGTTCGAGTGGTCGCAGGGTGACGACGGGGACGAGATGGCGGCGGCGGGCCTGCGGCTGACGCCGCGCGACCTGGCCGCCATCGGCACGCTCGTGCTCGACGGCGGGCGTGGGATCGTGCCGCGGAGCTGGATCGAGGAGCTGTCGCGACCCCGGGTGAAGATCGACGACAGGTCCCACTACAGCTACCAGTGGTACGTCGGCACCGGCGAGCGCCCCTCGATCGCCGCGCATGGCAACGGAGGCCAGGTGATCCACGTGGCACCCGAGCGCGGGCTGGTCGTGGCCGTGACGGCGGGCGAGTACAACCTCGAACAGCTCAGCTCCGCGGCCGTGCTCGACGCGGTCCTCGAGGGGGTCTGACCCCGGGCCTGACCCTCGGTGGTTCTCCGAGCGGCCCTGACCCTCAGCGGCCCTCGGAGGGACCTGGCCGACAGTGGTCCTCCGAGGGCCCGACCCGTCTGACCCGTTTGACCGGTTTGAGCGTCAGGGTGTCAGGATCAGCCTGCCCAGTGCCGTGCGGCCTTCCAGGCGGCGGTGGGCCTCGGCGGCCGACTCCAGCGGCAGGGTGGCCTCGACGTACGCGCGGCTGCGTCCGTCGGCCACCCTGGCCAGCATCTCCGGGTAGCTGACGCTGAACACCCCGGCGCCCCACGCGGGCCCGCCGCATCCGATGACCGTCACACCGCCGGCGAGCAGATCGGCGGCGCCCACCGCGGCGGGCGCGCCGCTCAGCAGGCCGTAGCAGAGCATGCGTCCAGAGCCGGGCGTGAGGTGATCGAGCACCTGCCTGGCCGACGGCCCGCCGATCGAGTCGAAGACCACGTCCACGTCGGGCAACTGGCCGGGCCAGTCCGGCTCCCGGTGGTCGATGACCTCGTCGGCCCCCATCTGCCGGGCTCGCTCCCGCTTCGGCTCGGCGCCCGCGGTGGCGATCACCCGTTCCGCGCCGAACTCCTTGGCGTGGCGCAGCAAGTACGTCCCGACGGAGCTCGCCCCGGCCTCCACCAAGACGGTCTCCCCGCCCTTGAGCCCGGCCCGGTGCAGCAGCGCCAGCGCGATGGCGCCCGGCGCGGCGGCGGCGACGGCGTCGACCGGCGACACACCGTCGGGCACCGGGCAGCTCAGTGACGCCTGCACCGCCACGTACTCGGCGTAGGAGCCGACCCCGCCGGTCACGGCGGCGACCGTGGTGCCCAGCAGGGCCTCGTCGACTCCGGCCCCGACCTCGGTGACCACCCCGGCCACCTCGGCGCCGAACACCGCGGGCAGGGGCACTGGCACCGGCATCGGCATCGTGCCCGCCCGCAGCTGGGTCTCGGCGTAGCTGACGCCGATGGCCTGCGAACGGATGACCAGTTGCCCTTCTCCCGCCTTCGGCTCCGGCCAGTCCTCGGCCTTGAGCACCTCGGGACCGCCCAGTTCGTGGACAACGATCGCGCGCATGGACACACTCCTCGTAAATGAACCGATGGTCCAGTTAATATATGGACCAGCGGTCAAGTTTGTCTATGGGGGACAATGATCCGATGGAACGGCGGGAGCGGGCCGACGCGGCACGCAACAGGCGGGCGATCCTGGCGGCCGCCGAGGAGTTGCTGCGGGAGCATCCGCCGGAGGAGGTCTCCGTCGAGCGGGTCGCCGTCGCGGCGGGGGTGGGCAAGGGGACGGTGTTCCACCGGTTCGGCAGTCGCGTCGGGCTCATGCAGGAGCTGATGTCGGAGCGGGCGCACGCGTTGGAGCAGGCCGTCGTGGACGGGCCGCCACCGCTGGGGCCGGGCGCGCCGGCCGGCGAACGGCTGGTGGCCTTCCTGGACGCGGTGGTCGCGATGGCCACTCGAAACGCGGGACTGATCGCCGCGCACGAGCACGCCCGGCTGACCCAGAAGGCCGGGGCCGGGACGCGGCTGGCCAACCCGATCTACGTGTCGTGGCACCGGCACGTCTCGGCCCTGATCGCCGAGGCGCGGCCGGATGTCGACGCCGACCTGGCCGGGCACGTCCTGCTCGGCACGCTGCACACGGAGCCGATCGGCAGCCTGTTGCTCGCCGGGGAGTCGGCCAGGGTCGCCGCCACTCTGGGCGACCTGGCCAGGGGTCTACTCGGCGACGCAGGGGGTCCGCTCAGAAGGACGTAGGAGGCCCGCTCAGGAGAGGGGGCGGGTGACGGCCGCTCAGAGCGGGAGGTGGGTGATCGCTGTGTGGAAGGCCGCGACGGCCGCCTTGATCGCGGGATGCTCCCCGTACCCCCTGCGGAAGGCGGCCAGGGTGCGGCGGCTGAGCGGCAGACCGGTCAGCGTCACCCCGTGCGGTGGCGCCAGCGCGGCCAGACGTGGGACGAGCGCCACGCCCTGACCGGCGGCGACGAAGGCGAGCACGGTGTCGAAGTCGTCGATCCGGTGACGGACCCGCGGCTCGAAACCGGCCGCCTGGCAGGCCCGGATCGCCATCGCGTGGCACAGGGTCCCCGGCTTGCCGACGATCCAGGCGTCATCGCGCGCGTCGGCGATCGTGGCCCGGTCCGTGAGGTACATCTGCTCCCCGAACAGCGGCTCCGTCTCCAGCGACGCGTCGGTGACCGGCGGCACGAAGTCGTACTCGTGCACGAGCGCGACGTCGAGATCGCCCGCCCGCAGCGCGGCGGATACGTCGGCGGGGTCGATCTCGGAGACCATCGGCCGCAGCCCCGGATGCGCGCGGGCCAGTTCGGCGAGCGCGGGCGGCAGCAGCACGCGCGCCGCCGTGGGGAACGCGCCGACCCGCAGTGGCCCCGACGGGCCGCTGCGCACCGCGGCGAGCGCCGCGGACGCCCTTTCCAGCTGTTCGAGTACGTCCTGCGCGTGCTCGACGAGCAGGTGGCCGGCGGGCGTCAGGGCGACCGTCCGGCCCGTACGCTCCAGCAGCGGTACGCCCGCCTCCCGTTCCAGGGCGCTGAGTTGCTGGGAGACCGCCGACGGGGTGAAGCTGAGCGCCTCGGCGACGGCGGCGATGGTGCCGCGCTGGGCGAGTTCGCGCAGGAGATGGAGCTTGCGAGGGTCGAGCATCAGACAAGCTTAAGCTCGTCAGCAGAAATCCGCGCTGGACCTAACGTATTGATCCAAGCCAGGCTGAGAGCATGCTGACAGGAATCCATGTGCCGCTGGTCACGCCGTTCACCCAGGAGGGTGAGGTGGCCGTCGAGGCGATCGACAAGCTCGCCCGCCACGTTCTCGACCAGGGCGCCGCCGGGCTGGTCGCGCTGGGCACCACCGGAGAGGTCGCGGCGCTGACGCCCGCCGAGCGGGCTCGGGTGATCGAGGTCTGCGTCGCGGTCTGCGCGGAACGCGAGGTGCCGCTGACCGTCGGCATCACCGGCAACGACACACGCTCAACGGCCGCGGCGTTGAAGGAGCTGCCTTCGGGAGTCTCCGCCGCGCTGCTGACCGTGCCGTACTTCCTGCGGCCTTCGGAGCGCGGTGTCATCGCGCACTTCGAGGCGTTGGCGGAGGAGACGCCGGTGCCGCTGGTGATGTACCACATTCCCTATCGGACCGGGCAGGCCGTCAGTGCCGCGACCCTGCGTCACCTGGGTGGGCACCCGATGATCGCCGGAGTGAAGTACGCGACGGGCGGGATCGACCAGGACGCCGTTGACCTGCTCGGGGACCTGCCCGAGGGGTTCGAGGTGCTCGGGGGCGACGACCTGTTCATCTCGCCGCTGCTGGCGCTGGGCGCCGCGGGTGGCATCCTGGCCTCGGCGCACCTGGCCACCGACCGGTTCGTCGAGCTGGCGGCGGCGTGGCGCGCGGGTGACGTGGCCAGGGCCCGGGCGCTGGGTCATCGGCTCGCCCGGCTGTCGGCCGCGCTGTTCGCCGAGCCGAACCCGACCGTCATCAAGGGCGTCCTGCACGCCAGGGGCCTGATCCCGACCCCCGACGTGCGCCTGCCGCTGCTCCCCGCCAGAGCGGAGACGGTGTCACAGGCTGACCTGGTGGCGGTACATCCAGGACAGTGACTCCTGGCTGGCCAGCTTCTTCAGGAAGATCGGCATCATCAGGTCGCGGAACACCCGGGCGACCGGGCCCGCGGCCTTGTTGTTACTGATCGTCCGCGAATAGGCGACGACCTTCTCCACCCGCCCGCGCCGCTCACTCTCGAACCGCTCGAACGCCGCCCGGTGGTCCTTGGTCTCACGCAGACACTTGGCCAGCACGACGGCGTCCTCGATGGCCAGCGAGGCGCCCTGCCCGGCGCTCGGCGAGGTGGCGTGCGCGGCGTCGCCGGTGAGCACCACCCGTCCCTTGTGCCAGGTCGGCAGGGGCGGCAGGTCGTGAATCGGTAGCGCCAGCGCCACCTCGCTCCGCTCGATCACCTCGGCGGAGAAGTTCGCGTCGTCCCGGAACGCCGCAACCAGCACCGGCTTCCAGTCCGCGGGCACGTCGCCCAGCTCGCGGGGCAGGTTGGCGAACCACCAGGTCTCGCCGGAGGCGGCCACGGTATAGCCGAAGAAGGCGCGCTTGCCGAAGACCATGTTGTAGACGCCCGGCTCGCCGGTGAACTTCGGGTCGTGGATGAGTCCGCCGAAGCTGTAGAGGCCGCTGTAGCGCGGCTTCGGGGCGCTCGGGTCGAGCTGGGCGCGGGTCCGCGAGTGGACGCCGTCGGCGGCGATCAGTATGTCGCCCGTCTCCTCCGTGCCGTCCTCGAAACGGGCCGTCACCTGGTCGCCCGTGTCGTCGAAGGAGACCAGGCGCTTGCTGTACGAGATCTTGATGCCACGGGAGAGGGCCTCGTCGCGGACGACGCGGTAGAGGTCGGCGCGCAGGATCGTGTGGCTCACCGTGCCGTCGTCCAGGGCCAGGCCGTTGGCCACTTCGCCGAGGCGCTTGCCGGAGCCGCTCCACATGACCATCCGCGGGGTGGGGATGCCGGCGGACAGCACCCGGCGGTGCGCACCCAGTACGCGCAGGGCGTCCAAGCCGTTCGAGGCGACGTTGAGAAACGAGCCGACACTCTCGGCCGTGTCCGGGTAGGCCTCGAAGATCTCGGCGTCGAAACCGGCCTCGCGCAGGGCCATCGCGGTGGCGGGGCCGCCGATGCCGCATCCTATGATCAGAGCTTTCATGGTGATAACCTTTCGTTCGGTCGAACGAAATATATGCCGGGAGGGAGGGCTGTGTCCAGAGATATTTCGGAACACCGAAAGAATTTGCTCGAAGCCCTGTTCGTGGCCGGGCGGGACAACAGCAACGCCGCCGTGATGTTCCACAGCGCCGTCGGCGAGCTGCTGGGGGTGGGGATGACCGAGGAGAAGGCGCTCGACCTCCTGCAACGGCTGGGCCCGCTGACGGCGGGGGAGCTGGCGCAGCACACCGGCCTCGCGCCCGCCTCGGTGAGCGGGCTGATCGACCGGTTGGAGAGCAAGTGGCTGGTGCGCCGCACCCGCGACACCAAGGACCGGCGGCGGGTGATCGTCGAGGTCAACCACGAGGCGCTGGCCGGCGGCGCCGAGGTCTTCGAGCCGCTGGTGACCGGGCTGTCCGAGCTCTACGCCGGCTACTCGGACGAGCAGTTGGAGCTGATCCTCGACTTCCTCACCCGGGCCACGGCCATCCAGCGAGAGTGCACGACACAGCTGACCTCGCCGCGGTGACCCGTGGTGACGCGAGTCAGTCCGTCGTGTTCTCCCTGATGGCCGTGCCGACCTCGCCCACCCGGTCCGCGAGCAGGCCGATGGCGCCCACGGCCCTGGTCATCGGGTCGTCCTCGGCGCCGCCGAGCGCCTTGGCGCGCAGGTAGGCCGCCTTGAGGTCGCTCCAGCGAGCGGCCTGGGCGGGGGTCAGCCGGCCGCGCAGCTCGGCGAGCTTGAGCAGGTTGGCCTCCGCGTCGCTCGTCAGGGTCTGCGCCTCGCCGAGGTAGTGGTCGTCGATGACCGCCTCCAGCTCGGCCTCGTTCATGGCGGGCACGATCCGCTCGGCCAGCTTGTTCATGTTCCGGTACGAGCCCTGCAGGCGGAACGGCGGCTCGGTACGGGCGGCGTCCGACTGCCCGGCCGAGGCGATGTACGCCTGGTTGTTGGCCAGCACGACCTCCTGCACCCGCACCAGCTTGCGCAGCACGCTGAGGATCTGGTCCAGCTCGGTCTTGGCGTACGGGTGCCGGAGCTGGTCCGGCCGGGCGCTCTGGTCGCCGCGCGCCAGCCGTACCAGGAGCTCGACGTCGGCCCGATCACGGGCGGAGAGCGGCGCCAGCACCGGGTTGGAGGTGAGCGCGTTGTCGATGTAGCTCAGCGCGAACAGCTCGTCCTTGCCCGACAGCACGTCGCCGAGGTTCCAGACGTCGGCGCGGTTGGCGAGCATGTCGGGGATGCGGAAGCGCTGCCCCGACTCGGTGTACGGATTGCCCGCCATGCACACCGCGAACCGCTTGCCGCGTAGGTCATAGGTGCGGGTGCGGCCGTTCCAGACGCCCTCGATCCGACGCTGGG
Organism: Nonomuraea sp. NPDC048901; assembly: GCF_040649695.1. Lineage (NCBI taxonomy): Bacteria > Bacillati > Actinomycetota > Actinomycetes > Streptosporangiales > Streptosporangiaceae > Nonomuraea > Nonomuraea sp. NPDC048901. Next base: position 36,078 of record NZ_JBEZFW010000035.1, read on the forward strand.
CGTCGCACAGCGAGATGAACTTCTGCAGCAGCTCGGGCGAGGTGTGCTGGATGTCGTCCAGGTACAGCAGCGTGTTGTTGCCGGTCTCCAGGGCGAAGGAGATCTTCTCGACCTCCTGCCTGGCCGTCGCGTCGGGCGCCTCGGCCGGGTCGAGCGAGGTGACGGCGTGGCCGAGCGCCGGGCCGTTCACCTTGACGAAGACCAGGCCGAGCCGGCTGGCGACGTACTCCATCAGCGTCGTCTTTCCGTAGCCCGGCGGCGAGATGAGCAGCAGCAGGCCCATCTGGTCGGTCCGCTTGTCCCCTCCGGCGGCGCCGAGCTGCTTGGCCAGGTTGTCGCCGATCAGCGGCAGGTACACCTCGTCGAGCAACCTGTTGCGGACGAACGCGCTCATGACCTTGGGCCGGTATTCGTCCAGCCGCAGCCGGGCCCGCTCGGCGGTCACCAGCTCGGTGCGCCGCTTCTGGTAGGCCCGGTAGGCGGGGACGCGTTCGGTGCGGAAGCGGCGGGTCCTGGCCAGGGTCTCGTCCAGGCGCAGCTCCAGCTTGCGGTCGGCGACGCGCGGGTGGGTGCCCAGCAGGCCCTCCACCGTGGCGGTCAGTGCGGCGCTGGAGTCGTGGCGGGGCAGGTCGCAGAGCTGTACGGCGATGGACTCGGGCACCTCGGGGCCCTTGCCGAAGGCGCCGATCCAGGCCCGGGCCAGCTCCAGCCGCTCGGGCAGCGCCACGGCCTTGAGATCCTCCTCGAACTCGCGTGACCTGGCCGGGCCGAGCGTCTGGTGGAAGCCTTGAAGGAGGGCGCGGGCCGCCGCGCTGGTCACGAAGCCGGTGGGTTGAGTGGCGAGCTCCTCGACGAGGTACTCCCCGGCGAGCGCGGCCGTTTCGCCGGGCCCATGGTGGAATGCGGCGATGTTCGAGCCCAGTTCCGTTGCCAGAGCGGCAATCTCCGGTGTGGGGCCGAAGACCGTGCGGGCGCGCACCAGCGACACGGCCCGTGTGGCCAATGTTTTACGTGAAACCTCGTCCACCCCGAACGCCCAGTACAGCTGCGCCGCCGCCCGAGCGTCCGGCGGATACCGCAGCAGCCCCGCTCCCTCCCGGAGCCGCAGCAGCGTGTCGAGGATGGCGGTCGCGTCATGGTCGTGGACGCCGCGTTCGTACCCCTCGTCGTAGCGCTGTTCGGCCGCCTGTCGTACGAGGTCCTGGAGCGGCCCGCCCGGCACGGCCACGTCGAGCAGCGAGGCGGCCAGGTGCTCGGCGCGGTAGACCTCCGGGGTCTCCGAGGCGAGCAGCTGGTCCCAGAAGGGGCGGGTGTCGGCGAACGCGGCGGGGGCGGGCGAGCGGTAGTCGGTCCCGGTGATGGCGAAGTGCATGTCGCCGTCGTGCGGCACCAGCGTGAGGTCGATCGGCTGGGTGTTGACCGCGAACCGGTGCCGCCCCAGACGCAGCGTCTCGCCGCCGTCGGAGAACAGGTCGAGGCGGTCGCGCAGGGCCCGGCCCGCCTCCTGTTGCGCGGCCTTGACCCTGCCGTCGAGCTCCTCGGCCCGTACCGCGTCGCCGAGCCCGCGCAGCTCGGTGGCGACCGAGCGGAGCTTGGCCACCATCGGGTCGGTGGCGAAGAAGGTGTTGACCTCGTCGAGCGAGCCCAGCGACGGCAGCCGCCTGGTGATGCTGCCCAGGATGCGCTCGGCCGAGGCGAAGATCCGGTCGGCCCGGCGGGCGAGCTCGTCCAGCTGCGTCTGCTTGCGGGCCGAGAACGCCTCGTAGACGTCGTCCCGCTTGGCCGCGAGCCGGGTGGCGAAGTCGTCGAACTCGCCGAAGCGCGTCTCCAGCGCCTCCAGTCGCAGCATCAGCCTGCCGAGCTGCTCGTCGCACCGCTCAGGCGTGTCCGCCACCGCAAGCGCGCCGGTGATGGCCTGCCCGAGCAGCGCGAACTCGGCCGCGAACGCCGCCCGCCCCTCGGCTCCGAGCAGTTCTCGTCGGCGGCCGTCCAGGAGGGCCCGCGCCCGGTTCACCCCGCCGAGCACCTCGGCGATGCGCTCCAGGATGGAGGTCCGTACGGTGGCGTCGGCGATCTCCAGCGAGCCCACGACCTCGGTGACGACCTCCAGCCCCTCGGACTGGGTGGCCAGGCGTTCCGTGACCGGCTCGGCCTCGGCGACGGTGGTGATCGCGGCGGCCTCGGCAGACAGCCGCTCGACCGCCTCGTGGTACCCGGTGAACGCGTCGGCCCCTTGGAGGAACACGACGGCCCGCTGCCCCACGGAGACCAGCTCGTCGGCCAGCAATCCGGACAGCTTGTCCAGCTGGGCGAGGTCGAGGTAGCGGACCTCGCGCAGCGTCACCAGGCGGCCCTGGGCCCGGCGCAACGTGGCCAGCAGCGTCACCCAGGCGTCGGCGGTGGCGGGGGTGTCGCCCCGGGCCTGCCGGACGAGCCGGGTGGTCTCCTCCGTGGCCTCGGCGAGAGTGCGGGCGGCCTGGCGGGTGAGCGCCTCCACGTGCTCGTACTCGTCGAGCACCTGCTCAGCCGTGGCCCGTACCTCGGAGAGCGGGGCGCGCAGGCCCTGCTCGCCGAGCCAGTGGTAGTGGTCGAAGGCTCGTGTGCAGGCGGCGATCAGCGCCTCGAACGTGGCGGCCGACGGCGCCATCTCGCCGATCATGCGGGCCACCGACAGGCAGTCGGAGATGCCGCGCACCAGCTCGGCGTTGCCGATGCGCTCCAGGGGGCCGTTGCCGGTGGGCTGGGCGGCGGCGTAGGTGTCGGAGACGTACGGCGTCTGCCAGACCTGCATGGGGTGGACCCGCGTCGGCTCCTCGGAGGTGGCGCGGAAGACCACCATCGTGCCGTCGTCGAACAGGGAGTAGCCGTGGCAGACGATGGGGTTGGCCACCTCCTTCCTGATGACGTTGTACGGCAGGAGCAGGGAGCGGCCGTCGCCCCTGGCGTGGAAGACGTACAGGACGTCCTCGCCGTTGGGGGAGCGGACCACGCGGTCGAACTCCAGGTCCGTGACGTCCGTGTCGAACGTCTTGCTGACCCCGGTGGCCAGGTAATAGCCGCCAGGGAAGATCAACCCCTGGTCCTCGGGGAGGCACTGACAGGCTTGGCCGATGCCGTCGAGCCTGGTCACGGCCTTGGTGCGGGTGTTGAAGACCAGGTGGCGCCAGTCGGGCTCCTTGTACGGCCGGATCCTGATCAGGATGAGCGGGCCGATGACGGCGTGCTCGACGTCGGCGTCGGCCAGGCTCTGGAGGGGCTCGGCCACGGGCTCGGCGTAGATGCCCTCGCCGGTCTCGGTGTTGTTCTCGATCTTGATGGTGAGGTCGCCGCCGACCGTTTCGACGAACACCTCGTCGCGGATGGAGATGTGCGGGTGACGGCCGAGCACGTGGTCGTCGCGGGTGGCCGGGGTCCACACGAAGTCGTGCGAGGGCGGGAAGGCATGGTCCCGCTCACCCCTGTTGTCCTGATATTTCGTGACTCCTTGGGAGTCGACCGTCCATCTGAAGACCCGGGTGTCGGCCGGGCCGGTCTGGAAGACGGCCAGCAGCTTGCCCTCGACGCGTCTCAGGTGGTGGAGCCTGGACTCCTTGTAGTAGCGGTACAGCTCGGCGAAGTCCTTCTGGAACGCCGGCTCCTCCAGGGCGGGGAGACGGTCGGGCTCGAACCTGAAGACGTCGCCGTCCCTGGTGAAGCGGTGCACGGAGAAGACGTCGGCGACCGTGGTCTCCGGCTTCAGCCCGATGAAGACGTTGTAGCCGAACAGCATGACGCCGCCCAGCGAGACGATGTCCCGGGGAACGCAGTTGTTGTCCGTACGGATGCGCTCGGTGCCGAGCAGGCGGAGCTCCGTGCCGCCGAAGACGGTCAGGCGCTGCGCGTTGACCCCTTCGGTGGCCGCGGCGAGGGCCTTGGCCTGGGCTTCCAGCCGGGACTTGAGCACCTCGTAAGTCCCGGCCTCGAGCCCGCTGGTTTCAGGTTCTGCCGTCTGTACGTCGTCGGTCACGCGCGATCAGACCTTCGCGGCGGTGAGCGCGGCCACCGGCGAGTCGGCCACGCCCAGGCGGCGGGCCGTCTCCAGGAGCTCGCCCAGCGGGCCCGAGTCGGGCCCGCCGTTCTGGATGAGCCGCAGCAGCAGCGCCGACACGGTCAGGTTCTTCAGGTCCTCGGTGCTCACCCCGTTGACCAGCGCGCTGAGGTCACCCGCGAGACTGGCCGACCCGTTGAGGTACGGCGCCGCCAGCGTGCCCGCCACCTGCGAGTGCTCCACGAACCCGTCCACCACCTTGCCCGCGGTGATCGAGCCCACGACCTTGTCGAAGAACATCGTGTCGCCGCCGACGATGTCGATGTTCGCCTTGGCCAGACCGGCGGCCAGCACGCTCGCCTGCGACTCCGCCACCTGCCGCGTGACGTCGATCTGCTTGAGGCGTACGTCCTTGTCGGCCTCCAGCCGCAGGCGGAACTCCTCGTGGCCCCGGCTCGCGTCGTCGAGCGCGGCCATCGCGGCGGCCTTCTCGGTCAGACCCTCGGCCTCGGCCTTGAGCTTCTCGCCCACCGCCGTCGCGGCGGCCAGGGCCATCGCCTGCTCGCCCTCCGCCTGCGCCTTGAGCCGGTCGCCCTCGACCATGGCCATGGACCTGGCGCCCTCCGCCTCGGCCCGCAGCCTCTCGGCCAGGACCGCCGCCTCCGCGCGGCCGACCTTCTCGATCGCCTCCGCGTCCCGCTCCTTGACCTGGACCTCGGCCAGCCCGGCAGCCGCCGACTCGGCCTGGATACCCTCGGCCAGCCTGATCTTGGCTCGGGTGTCGAGCTCGGCGGCCTGCTGCCTGGCCTCGGCCAGCGTCAGCTCCTCGCGGGCCTTGAACTTCGAGGCCGCCTCCGCGGCCTCGGCCGCCTTGATGCCCTTGACCAGGTTCTCCTGCGCCTCGGCCTCGGCGGCGATGATCACGCTCTGGCGGGTACGCTCGGCCTCCTCGACCACGCGCAGCCGCTTGATGCTCTCCTCCTGCTCGGCCACCGTCTTGTCGACGGCGATCCGCTCGCGCACCACCTCGGCGATCGACCGCTTCTCGGTCTCGACCTCTTTGTCCTTGGCGATGCGCGACAGCTCGGTCTCCCGCTCGCGGGCGATGATCTCCAGCATGCGGTCCTTCTCGATCCGCTCGGTCTCGATCGCGATCACCCGCTCGCGGTTCTTCTCCGCGACGGCGACCTCACGGGCCCGGTTCTCGTGCTGTACGCCGAGCTGCTCGTCGGTCTTGATGTTGGCCGACTGCGACTTCAGCCGCTCCTCGGCCGCCACGCGGGCGATCTCCGCCTCCTCGCGGGCCTTCATCGTCTCGATCTCGCGCCGCTGCTTGACCTCGGCGTCGGCCTGCCGGCGCTGCAGCTCCAGGATCGCCTCGCGGGCGTCCACGTTCTGGCGGGTGATCTCCTTCTCCTCGCGGCGCTGGAACTCGTTGGTCCGTACGTGCTCGATCGCCGTCAGCTCGGTGATCTTGCGAATGCCCTGCGCGTCGAGGATGTTGCTCTTGTCCAGCGCGGCCAGCGAGGTCTGCTCCAGGTAGTCGATGGCCGCGTCCTCCAGGCTGTAGCCGTTGAGGTCGGTGCCGATGAGCCGGACGATCTGGTCACGGAACTCGTCACGCTTGGTGTAGAGATCGACGAAGTCGAGCTGCTTGCCGGCGGTCTTGAGCGCCTCCGAGAACTTCGCGTTGAACAGCGCCTGCAGGGTCGACTCGTCGCTGGCCCGGACGGTGCCGATGGCCTGGGCGACCTTGATGACGTCCTCGGCGGTCTTGTTGACGCGTACGAAGAAGGTGATCTTGATGTCGGCCCGGATGTTGTCCCGGCAGATCAGCCCCTCGCGGCCGGTCCGTTCGATCTCGATGGTCTTCACCGAGATGTCCATGATCTCGGCCTTGTGAAAGACGGGGAGCACGGTGGCCCCGGTGAACGTCACGTCGACCTTGTTGACCTTCGAGATGATCAGGGCCTTGCCCTGTTCGACCTTCCGGAAAAGGCGGCTGATGACGGCAAGCAGGCCGATCACGATGACCAGCACGACGGCGAGGAATATGCCGAATCCGGTGGAGATGACGTCCATCAGTGCTCGCTTTCGTAAGGCATGACCCAGAAGAATTCGCCGTTGGCGTCGTATTCGAAGATGAGCGCGTTGTCGCCGCGCGCGAGCCGGTCCTGGCCCGTCGTCCTGACCTGGACGACGGCCGAAGAGCCGTCGGGCGCGGTGACCTCGGCCTGGCCGAAGTCGGCGGTCGCCTGGCCGGTGCGGATCACGCACATCTGGCCGACGAAGTCACCGCGCGACGGGCGCCGCGCGTCAGGGAGAAGCCGCCGCAGCGGGCTGAGCAGTGCCCGCGTGCCCAACCAGGCCCCGATCAGGGCGAGGATGGGTACGACCGGCAGCGCGATCCCCGGCGCCACCTGACTGCCGATCAAGGCGAGCAGCCACGCGAACGCGATCAGTAGTGACAGTGCGATCCCGGCGGGCACTCCGCCCAGTCCCAGCCAGGGCGCCTCGCCGTCTTCGAAGTCGAAGAGGCCGGTTATGACAATGAACCAGTAGCCGGCGACCACGACGAGAAGGAAGGTGAATACCACCGTCGGGAAGCTCAGCACGACATGTAAGAACTCGGTCATCGAACCCCGGATACCCCGTCCCCCTGTGATGTCCGTCGGACTCTATACAGATAAAGCGGGACTAAAGCCGAAAGTTCCCGAAATGCGATCTGGTTTGACCTCAAGTGCGGTTGAGGGTGCACAGTCGTCCCCATGAGTGGAAATTTCATGAAAGCGGCGGCGTTTGCTGAGTTCGGCGGACCCGAGGTGCTCACTGTGATGTCCCGGCCCATGCCGGAGGCCGGGCCGGGCCAGGTCCGGGTACGGATCAAGGCCGCCGGGATGCAGCCCTTCGACACGGCGGTGCGGGCCGGTTGGACACCGCCCGCCGTGACCGACCCGTTGCCGCGGATCCCGGGCAACGAGTTCGCGGGCGTGGTCGACCAGGTGGGGCCGAGAGTGGCGGACCAAGGAAGTCCGGGCGGCCAAGGAGAGCCGGGCGTGCGCCTCGACGTTGGCACGGAGGTGCTCGGCTTCTCGCTGCTGAACAGCTACGCCGAGTACATCGTGGTCCCCGCCACCGACGTGACACCCAAGCCCCCGGGCCTCCCCTGGGAGGTGGCCGGCGCGTTGACCGCCGCGGTGCAGACCGCCGACATCGCCATCAGCCAGCTGAACCCGACCTCGGGCGAGACGCTCCTCGTCCACGCCGCCGCCGGAGCGGTCGGCACGGTCGCCGTACAGCTCGCCGTCCGTAGGGGCGCCACCGTGATCGGCACCGCTCGCGAGGAGAACCACGCCTACCTACGCGACCTCGGCGCCATCCCTGTCGCCTATGGGGACGGCCTCGCCTCCCGGGTACGCGCGCTCGCGCCCGGCGGGGTGGACGCGGCCCTGGACGGAGCGGGCGGCGCGGCGCTGGACGTCTCCTTGGAGCTGGTCCCGGACCGTGGCCGCATTCTGACCATGGTCGACCACGACAAGGCGGACGAGCTGGGCATCATGGTCACGAAGGGCGTCCGCACGGCTGAGCGCCTCGCTCGGTATGCCGCCCTTTGCGCGAAGGGGGAGCTGAAGTTCCTGATCCGCCGGACGTACCGGCTGGAGGAGGCGGCGGACGCGCACCGCGAGATCGAGACTCGCCACGGTCGCGGCAAGCTCGCCCTCCTCATCTGACCCAAACGCTGCTCTTTCGGGCCGGTCAGCCCATGGTGCGCTGGCGTTGGTTGAACCGGCCCACCTTCGCCCGGTTGCCGCACGCCTCCATCGAGCACCAGCGGCGGCTGCCGTTCTTGCTCGTGTCGAGAAACCACAGCACACACTCCGGGTTCGCGCACTTGCGCACGCGCTCGGGCCGCTCGCGGAGGATCCGTACCAGGTCCGCCGCCGCCACCCACGCCGCATGCCACGCCGCTTCGTCCACGACGACCAGCTCGTACGGCTCATGCGGCTGGTGCGGGTCGCCGGTGCGGATCAGCGGGCGGCGGCTGCCGTGGCCGAGCACGGCGTTGAGCCGCTCGGGCCCGCGCCCGTCCAGCACGGCCCGCAGGGCGGCACGAGCCTCCACCAGCCGATCCCGTACGCGCTCCAGCTCGTCGCCACCCGGCAGCCCGTGATCGTCGAGCCAAGCCCGCACGCCATCGAGGTCGTCGAACTGATCGACCGGCACCCCATGCTCCTTCCACACGGTGTCCACCAGATCGAACGCCACAGACTCCCCACGAAGCGGCCGCACTCTCACAGGACCTAACCCCTCAAATAAGTTTGACCGGTTAATCAACCTCATGCTATCACTTAACCATCAAAGCTGATTTAGCCGGTTAAGAGGAGTCGCCATGACCACCCGCTACCGCACCACTGTCATCGACGGCCTGGACGTCTTCTACCGTGAGGCAGGCGACCCGTCGGCCCCCACGCTCGTACTGCTCCACGGCTTCCCCACCTCCTCGATCGCCTACCAGGAGCTGATCGCCGACCTCGCTGATGAGTTCCACCTGATCGCCCCCGACTACCCCGGTTTCGGGCACAGCTCGGCCCCGGCCGCCTCGGAGTGGGACTACACCTTTGACCATCTCGCCGACGTCGTCGACCGGCTGCTCGACTCGCTCGGCCTGACCAGGTACGCCATTTACGTACACGACTACGGCGCCCCCGTCGGCTTCCGTCTCGCCCTGCGCCACCCCGAGCGGATCACCGGCATCATCAGCCAGAACGGCAACGCCTACGAGGACGGACTGGCCCCCTTCTGGCAGGACCTCCGCGCGATCTGGGCGAACCCCTCCGAAGCCGACCTCGCACCGCTGCTCGCCAACTACACGCGTGAGGCCACGCACTGGCAGTACACGCACGGCGTCTCCGACGTCTCCCTGGTCAACCCCGACAAGGAGGCTCTCGACCAGGCCCTGCTCGACCGTCCGGGCAATCACGAGATCCAGCTCGCGATCTTCATGAACTACGCCACCAACGTGGCCGCGTACCCGCAATGGCAGGACTACCTGCGCACCCACCAGCCCCCGGTGCTCGCCGTCTGGGGTCGCAACGACGAGATCTTCGCCCCGGAAGGTGCCAAGGCGTTCGCTCGCGACGTGAAGGACGCCCGCGTCCACCTCCTGGACGCCGGCCACTTCGCCCTGGAAACCCGCCGTCCCCAGATCGCCGCTCTCGTACGAGCCTTCCTCCACAGCCTGTCGGATTGACCCCGGCGGCTGTCCTACAGGCGGTGACGGACCGCCTCGGCCACGGCGAGCTGGATCTCGTTGAGCTCCGGCTCGCCCCGGGCCACGTCCCAGAGCGAGTTCTGCAGCACCCGGCCGAGCGTCCAGCCCGCGGCCCGCCGCCGATCCAGCCCGAGCCCGTCAACCATGAAGTCGAACCGCCGCAACACCGCCCGACGCACATCTCCGGTCGCCACGGCCTCCTCCCACCGGTTGTGCAGCGCGGGCATCAGGTCGAACCCGGGGTCCCCGGCGAGCGGCTTGGGATCGATGGCCAGCCACGGCTCCCGTACCCCGGCCAGCACGTTGTCGTAATGCAGATCCCAGTGCAGCAACCGATCGCCCGGCTCGCCCGCCAGCTCACGAACCGCCCCCGCGCAGACCTCCAACCAGCGCCGATCCCGCTCCCTGGGCAGCACCGCCACCGCGTCGGAAACGCGGTCGAGCATGCCACCCGCGATGTCCCCCAACTGGCGCATCCCCTGGGGAGCGGGCAGCACCACCAGCCGCCGGAGCGACTCGGTGAGGATCCCGAGCGCCTTCATGACATCGGGTTCGGACGACAGCGGCCGCTCGGCGTCGAGCCGTTCGAGCAGCAGGGTGCCGGTGGCGGGGTCCTCGTCGAGCAGCAACACCGACCCGTCACCCGCCCAGGCCCGCAGCCCCGGCCCCTCGCCGGCGTTCTCGTCACTCACGGGCTGCAGCTTGAGCGCCGCCCGTGTCCCATCGCCCCGCACCACGGGCAGCACCAGCGACACCACCCCGTGCGCGGGCGAACCGTCCAGCCGCAGGTCCCATCGCTTGAGAAAGCGCTCGGCCAGCGCCGGTAACCCGGCAGACCAGGACCGCCCGGCTTCTCCGTCGTACTTCACGTGAGACTCGGTCAAAGCGGCAGGCACCACGATCTTCACCCACCCAGTCTGCCGCAAGCCGTCTCCACCTACGTGGACGAAGCCGTCGCCGAGAAACTCGATCGAGATCGCAGAATGGCCGTCTGGCGCGAGCTCGTCGGCTACAACCTCAATGACGCCCCCCGCCGACACGCTCGCGCGCGTCCGCGCCATGTTCGACCGTATCGAGGAGAGCCGCCGATAGCCGTGCGCTTTCTGGACACCGGCCTGGTCCTCGACCACGCCGCCCTCACCGACTGCCGACCCCTACCCGGACGTCCCGGTCAACTGGCTCTGACCCCGAAGGGAACATGACAGCGCACGCGCGGCATGCGTGGCGTTCCCAGGCGCTCGGTCGTCTCTCAGCAGCAGACGTTGGTCGATCGTCCGGGTGAGGCGCTCGCGGCGCCTGAAGACGTGCCGGCGCTCGCCTCCTGGTCTTGGACGATGCGGCCGCGCAGCATGATCTCCATGACCTTCATGAAGCGCTGCGTCCTGGAACGGCCGATGACGAACGGATTCGCCGCTCCCGTGGACCCGGCCCGCAACTCCTCGATGCGCGCCAGGCTGTTGTCGCAGCCTCCATGATTGTTCAGCTCGACGTCCACCCCTGCCTGCCTCATCCTGGAGGCGAAGGCGAGCACAGAGGAGAGATTGGTGCGCTTGTCCGCGGTCGCGGCGGGTGGCGCGGTCCCGCCCCACAACATCGCGGTGTGTCGTAGCCCCTTCCAGCGCACCGGGAAGATCGGCGAGACGGTGCCCGGTGTGTGCCCGGGCGTGTGGTGGAACGCGACTGTGGTGTCGCCGAGGGTGAGCCGCTGTCCGTCGGATATCTCCAGGTCTCGCTTGGGCGCATTGGCCGGACGTTCGGCAGCGATGACATTCCAGTCGGCTCGGCTCATCATGACTCGGGCGCCGTACTGGTCGGCGAGGAACTGGGCGCCGCCGAAATGATCGCTATGGCCGTGGGCGACCACCACGTACTTGATCTTCGCTGGATCCACTCCCACAGAGCGCAGCCCGGGAACGATGATCTTTTCGGCGTCGTCCGGTGATCCCATCGCGTCGATGAGGATGACACCCTGGGAGGTGAGCAGGGCCGTGGCCTGGACGAAGCTGGTGCCCACCACCGCGACATCGTCGAAGATCCTCAGTGGCGCGAGGGGCTTCGCCGACGGCATCGGGAGGCCCGGCGTGAGCACTTTGACGAGGGCCCGCAGCACCGGGTCGTCGCCGGCCAGCTTGGCCGCGCGGTCGTAGTAGTGCTGTGCGCTCTTGGGAGCGGCGGCCGATGCCGCCGATGCCTCGGCCTCGCCTCCCGCCAGCGGCAGGAGGGCCGCGGCGGCCAGCAACGCGCGGCGGGACGGGCTGGACTGCCCGAAGGACATGGGCGAACACCTGCTTTCACGGGCCAGAGACCTGGAGGCGATCACGACCCCGATGGACGTCAATGCCCGCTTAGCAGACCAGAACCGATCTCCTTGCGTCCAATATTGCTATCTATCGTCCATCGATAAGGAAGTAGATATCAAAGCTGATCAGGCGCACCAGTCAGCCGCCGGCCAGCGGGACGAGCTTGACGAAGGAGGCGACGGGGTCGGCGATCAGGTCGATCTCGGTGTCCAGGTCGTCGATCGAAAATGGTGCCTCCGTTCAGGGCCTGGTCGCGGAGCGGCGGCGCATGAGGAGGCCGCCCGCGCCCGCCGCTGCTATCAGAGCGGAGCCCGTCAGTACGAACAGGCGGCCGTCCGGGCCGGCGTCGCCGCCCGCGCCCGTGTCGGCTCCCGCCTTCGGAGTGGCGGAAGGCTCAGACTTGTAGGAGGTCTTGGTCGATGACTTGGGGGTCGGGGACTTGGACTTCGTGGGGGTCGGCGAAGGGCTGCTGCCGCTGCCTGCCCCGATGGTGAGGGGGTACGTCTTGAGGCTGGTGTCGCTCTGAACCTCACACTCGATGACCGGGGCGGTCGGTGAGGTGCCGATGTTGATGGCGGCCGGCTTCACCGTCGCCGAGCCCGAGTTCTTCGATGTGGTCTTCATGTCGACCCTGGTGGGTAGCGTGATGGGCGCGCTCGCGGTGACCGCGGCCAGCTCGCCCACTCCGGTCGCGGAGGTCAGCTGGGTGATGCCGGAGATCGAGGCGTAGGCGTACAGCTTGCTGCCGGTGGGCAGCCCGGTCGACGGGGCCTCGAGTTCGTAACCTGTCTCATAGGTGCCCGACCAGCCGATCGAGAACTGTTCGCCGGTCTTGGGGGTGGTCGTCGGCATCGTCAGCGTGACCTTGACCTTGACGGTCTGCGGGCTGGCCTCGGTGCCGGTCTTGCAGGAGTAGGTGACCACGTCGCCGGTACCGGTCCCGGTGCCGCCCTGGCCGACAGTGATCACCACGCTGGTCGTGCTGGTGGTCGTGCACGAGGTCACGTCCGACGGCGCGCTGGCCAGGCTGAGCTTCAGGCTGCCCTGCTCGGTGGAGCCCTGGACCGTCACCTCGCCACCCGTCGTGGCGGTCACCGACACCGTGCTCGTCACCTGTCCGGCCAGCACGGAGGTGGATCCGGAGGTGACGCTCGCGCCGGTCTTGCTGAGATCCGTGTGCGTTCCGCCGGTCACCATGAGTTTCCCGGCGACGTGGACCTGCGTGGTGGTGGTCGGTGCCGTGCGCAGCGTCAGGGCGGGAATGCGCCACTTGACGTCGAACGTGCCACTCGCCGTATCGGGCATGGTGAGCGGCACGCTGAGCGAGGTGTCGCTGAACGGGCCGCCTGTACAGGTGTAGGCCAGGGTGAGGGTCTTGTCGGCCATGGCCTGCGCTTGCGCGGGAGATGGCAGGCATAACGCGATCACCGCGCCGACGAGCCACAGAGCGGACGCGTGCCTGACGAAGCGGCGCCACACCCCGGATGCCGGCAACTGTCTCATCCCCATCCCACGACTAAGTCAAAGGACGTATCAGAATTCCAGCTCTTGGTCACGATTGGGTAGAGAAGGGCAAATGTCGCAAAGGATCTTCAGCCCTGCGGCCGGGCTGGTCACCACCGCCAGCGCCAGAAGCGGCGCTGGTGCCGAACGAGCAGCCGGCCGGCTCGCTGAGAGCGGATCAGTAGTGCCAGGGGAAGGGGGACCAGTCGGGTGCGCGCTTCTCCAGGAACGAGTCGCGGCCCTCGGCGGCCTCGTCCGTCATGTACGCCAACCGCGTCGCCTCGCCGGCGAACACCTGCTGCCCGACCAACCCGTCATCGACCATGTTGAAGGCATATTTCAACATCCGCTGGGCCGTGGGTGACTTGCCATTGATCTTGCGGCCCCACTCCAACGCCCGCTCCTCCAGCTCGGCATGAGGAACGACGGCGTTCACCATCCCCATCCGGTGCGCGTCGGCGGCGGAGTAGGTGTCGCCGAGGAAGAAGATCTCGCGGGCGAACTTCTGCCCCACCTGCCGGGCCAGGTACGCCGACCCGAAGCCGCCGTCGAAGCTGGCCACGTCGGCGTCCGTCTGCTTGAAGCGGGCATGCTCCTCGCTGGCCAGCGTGAGGTCCGACACGACGTGCAGGCTGTGCCCGCCGCCCGCGGCCCAGCCGGGCACCACGCAGATGACGATCTTTGGCATGAAGCGGATCAGCCGCTGCACCTCCAGGATGTGCAGCCGGCCAGTGGACGCCGAGCCGTCGGCGTACTGGTAGCCGTCCTTGCCCCTGATCCGCTGGTCGCCGCCCGAGCAGAAGGCCCAGCCGCCGTCCTTGGGCGAGGGGCCGTTGCCGGTGAGCAGCACGCAGCCCACGTCCGTGGTCTGCCGGGCGTGGTCGAGCGCTCGATAGAGCTCGTCGACCGTCTGCGGCCGGAACGCGTTGCGTACCTCGGGGCGATTGAAGGCGATCCGTACGGTGCCCTGGTCGACCGCCCGGTGATAGGTGATGTCGGTGAAGTCGAATCCCTCGACCACCTGCCATGCCTTCGGATCGAACAGTTCGGAGACCATGGGGCGAGCCTAACGGATCTGCCCTTCGGCCCATTCGGCCCAGTCCCGCGCCGTGGTGCTGAGGTGATGGCCGTACTCCAGCACGAGCCTCCCGTACACGGACAGATTGTCCTGCCCGGACTCCACGAAGTCCCTGATGCTCTCTAGGTGCGCCAACCGTTCGGCCGCCATCTCCGCCTGCCGCCGCAGGTAGTCCTTGGCCTGTGACGGATCCACCTGGGCCAGGAAGAACACGCGCAACAGCATGTCGCTGCGTACGTTCCGGACCGGCTCCACCTCGATGAGCCAGTGGCGGAGCTCGGCCAGGCCCTCTTCGGTGATGGCATACTCCTTGCGGCCGCGCGGCCCCTCGGCCGCCACGCTCACCAATCCGGCGTCGGCCAGCTTGCCGAGCTCGGCGTAGAGCTGGCTCTGCGTGGCCGGCCAGACGTTCGCGAGGGAGACGTCGAACATCTTCATCAGGTCATAGCCGCTCGCCGGTCCCTCGGAGAGCAGGCCGAGCGCGGCGTGTCGAAGACTCATATTCCTATATTGACATATCGAGCTCGCAGGTTCTACCTTCGACATGTCTACATAGGAACGTCGTAGGGAGCTCGACATGCGCGGCCTGCTGGGATTCGCCCCCTGGATCCTCTACGCGATCATCGCCACCGGCGACGAGTGGCGGTGGGGCGCCATCACCGGCCTCGTCATCGCGCTGGTCCTCGTCGTCGTGGACCGCCGAGCGGGGCGGGCCTGGGACGAGATGGTGATCGAGTCGAGCGCCGCGGTGTTCTTCGCCTGCCTCACGGTCCTTTCGCTGATCGATCCGCATTCGTTCCTCACGCCGTACGGCCCGGCGCTGGTCAACGTCTGGCTGGCGGGCACCGCCTGGGGCTCGCTGGCCATTCATCGGCCGTTCACGCTCGGCATCGCGCGCACCATGGCGCCCAAGGAGGTCTGGGACACCCCGGGCTTCTACCGGGTCAACGCGGTCATCACCACGGTCTGGGCGAGCGCGTTCACCGTCGCCGCCGTGTCGCTGACGTTCGTGCTGGCCGCCGCGCCGCACGCGACGGCCGTGGTCATCGCCATCAAGGTGATCACGTTCGCCGCCCCGGCCGTCTTCACCGCCCGCTACCCCAAGGTCGTCCAGGCCCGCGCTCGCCGCGCGGCCGCCGCCGGCACCGCTGCCGACAAGTAGGAACAAGCAGGAACAGGCAGGAGCGTTCTCAACGCGGTTCCAAGGGGTTCTGGAAAGAGACCTCGGGGTTGGCGGTGGACGGGCCGTCCAGCAACTGCTGGTGTTCGCCACGTAGGTGCTGGTCGAAGAAGGCGCCCACGTACGCTGTGGTGATCTCGCCCGACCGCTTTCCGGGGAGCGGCGCGGTGGGGTCGGTGATCCCTGCCTGCGGAGGAGGCCGCGGCGGCCGGGGCCGGCATCGAGGAGGCCGTCGCGACCGACAGGGGCAGCGTCAGAGTGAGGAGCACGGCCGCGGCGTTGCGGCGAGTTCTGATCATGGGCAGCAGCGTAGGAAGGTCCCGAAGCGCCCGACACTGCGGAAAGACCAGCTCGTCCCCCGACTTTCGTCGAATTGACGGTGCTCATCGTCATAGACGGTGACGCTCCACGGTCAGGGGACCTCGGCTCGTAGCTCCGCGAGCAGTTCGCCCTGGTCGGCGAGCATGTCGGTAAGGATGCGGCGGGCGGCCCCGAGCAGGTCGGCCAGCTCAGGGGTGGCCAGCGTGTAGACGACGGTGCTGCCCTCGCGGATGGCGCTCACGATCCCGGCTCTTCGCAGCACGGCCAGCTGCTGGGAGAGGCTCGACGGCTCGATGTCGATCTGGGCCAGGAGTTCCCGGACGGGGAGCGGGCCTTCCTGGAGTAGCTCCAACACTCTGATGCGAGCGGGGTGGCCGAGAGTTCGGAAGAAATCGGCCTTGGCCTGGTAGACCTCCACGTGCATAGTGTCAGACTAATCCAGCGCACTTGCATAATTCTTCAAGTCGTAACGTTGTTGGCTAGGATGACAGCGGGGACTAGGGAGTAGCCATGGGCCGAGGAAGAGCCAAGGCGAAGCAGACGAAGGTCGCTCGCCAGCTTAAGTACACCAATCACAACATCGACTACGACCGGCTCCGCAAGGAGCTGGGCGCCGACTCGCCGCATGACGAGATGCACCCGACTACGGCGTCCGAGCAGGAGTCCGAGCACGCGCGCTGACGCGTGTCAGCTTCGCAGGGGCAAGGGTGACGAGCTTGAGCCGCCTGGCCTCCGGCGCCGGATCCGGCGCGGAGAGCTCCAGGCGGCCCAGCACCTCTCGGAGGATGACGCGCATCTCCAGGAGGGCGAGCTGGGCGCCGACGCAGAAGCGCCGGCCGCCGCCGAAGGGCATCCACGCCTTGCCGTGGGCGTCCGCGCCGTCCAGGAAGCGTTCGGGCCTGAATTCCTCGGGTGACGGCCAGATCGACGGGTCCTGGTGGATGAGCGCAATGAGCGGTGCCGCGTACCATCCCGCGGGCACCTCATAGTCGCCCAGCCGCAGCGGGGCGTCGACCAGCCGGGGCGCCTCGAAGACGACCGGCCTGACGCGCAGTGCCTCCTTGACCACGGCATCGAGATACTGCTCGTCGTGCGGCAGCCGGTCGAGCACGTCCGGGGTGCGCAGCAGCCGCTCGAACGCCCATGCCAGCCCCGTGGCCGTCGTCTCGTGACCGGCGATGAGCAGGGTGATCAGCTCGTCGCGCACTTCCTGGTCCCCGAGCTCGGTCTCGAGCAGCCTGCCCAGCACGTCGGTGCCGCCCGGCTCGGCGCGCCGCCGGCCGATCTCGTCGAAAAGGATCTCGTCGACGGCCGCGCGCAGCCGCAGGAACCGCGCGTACGGCGTGAACGGCAGACGCCGCGAGGCCTCGCGCAGCCGGGGCGGCAGCACCATCATCGCCGGCGAGCCGCCGACCTCGATCATCTTCGGCAGCAGTACGCGTAGCCGGTCGAGCCGCTGGGCGTCGCGGATGCCGAAGACCAGCCGGAGTATGACCTCCAGCGTGATCTCCTGCATGCGGTCGCGCAGCCCGAACGGGGTGCCGAGCGGCCAGGTCGCGATCTTCTCGGCGGCGATGGCGGCGATCTCGCCTTCGTACCCGGCGATCTGCTTGGCGCGCAGCGGCGGGGTGAGCAGCCGCCGGTGCCGCCACCACGGCTCGTCGTCCAGGGTGAGCAGGGAGTGCGCGCCGACCATCGGCTCCAGGAAGTCGCGCCGGACGCGACCGGCCCGTCCGCCGCCCTGGTCGAGCCGGTAGACCTGCTCGGCCAGCTCGGGGGTGGCGACGTAGACCTCGGGCGGGAAGCCGAAGAGGCGCACGGTGAAGATCGGGCCGTATTTGCGGCGGCACTTCTCGAGCGCGCCCATCGGGTCGCTCAGCAGCCAGGCGGTCTGGAGCAGCGCGGGGAGTCTCGGTCCAGGGGGGAGCATCGTTCGGCCTTTCGTTTGTATATATACGTACGTCATAGACGGTCGTATACATCGATAGCATAGAACGCGTGTCGAGAACAGAGCTCGGTGGATACCGGGAGAGACTTCTGGCGGCGGCGGTCAACTGCCTGCAGGAGAAGGGCTACGCCCGTACGACCGCCCGCGACCTGGTCGCCGCGTCAGGCACCAACCTGGCCTCCATCGGCTACCACTTCGGCGGCAAGGACGCCCTGCTCAACGAGGCCATCGTGGCCGCCTACGACGCCTGGATCGAGCACGTGGAGGAGTCGGTCTTCGGGGGACCGCTGGCCAGCCCGAAGGAGATGCTCGAACGCGCCATGGTGGCCCTGGTCGACGTCTTCGCGGAGATGCGGCCGCAGCTGGTCCTGGCCGTGGAGGCATACCCGGCCGCCCTGCGTGAGGACGTGCTGAGGGAGAAGCTGGCCGCCGTCTACGCCAGAGCCAGGAAGGCGGGCGTCGACATGATCAACAGGGCGGCGTCGGAGCTGGGGGTGGAGCCGGGGTTCGCGCCGGACGCCCTGATCGCGGTCCTGATCGCGATCTCGGACGGCCTGATGATCCAATGGCTCCTGGACCCGGAGAGCACCCCGGACGCCCACCAGGTGGTGGAGGCCCTGGCCGCACTGTCGGCCTTCATCGCCTGACCCCTGATCGCCTGACCCCTGATCGCCTGATCAGGACGTGCGGGTGTCGTGGGTCGCGAGTCGCGTGGTCAGGGCGCGTACGCGTCGGGAGCCGCGCGATCAGGACGCCGCGCAGGTGTCGTGGGTCGCGTCGAAGCCCTTCAGTGCCTCGGTGTCGTCGGTGCGGATGGGCTTGGTGCCCTTCCAGTCGTCACCGATCACCAGCACCAACCGGCTCGTCTGCGCCCCCGCCACCAACCGCGTCGTGGACGTGAGCAGGTCCTTGGTCAGGGTCGGGACGCCCGTCTCACCCTTGGGCCCGTAGAAGATCGTCGTCTTGGCGTTCGGCTTGCGGGCCGTGTCGCCGATCTTGGTGATGTGGTAGCCCCGCTGCTCCAACGAGGCGGCCACCTGCGTGCCGAGACCGGTGCGGTAGGTGCCGTTGCGCAGTTCGATCTGCATCTTGGACCTGGACACCTTGGTCTGCCCGCCCTTGACGCCCTGCACGCTTTCGTCCTTGGACACGATCTGGAACAGCTTCCCGGCCTGCGGCTGGACCCACTCCACCCGGCCCGGCTGGGTGAGTGAGTAGTGCCACGGGGTGGTGATGAAGCGGATCTGCCCCGCGTTGAGGCCCTGCAGGCTGGTCGCCAGGTCCTTCATCACGCCAGGGGTGAGGTCGGGGTCGGTGGTGACGGCCTTGGTGCCGGCATCGAGGAAGTTGAAGAGCTTGGCCGGGTCGGTGAGCGTCTGCCCGCTCATGACCTTCTTCACCATCGACGCGATGAACATCTGCTGGCGCTGGATCCGCCCGATGTCGGAGCCGTCGCCCATGCTGTAGCGGGCACGGACGTAGCCGAGCGCCTGCTCGCCGTTGACCGTCTGCCGCCCGGCGGCCAGGTGGAGCAGCGCCTTCTTGTCGTTGACCGCCTCGGGCAGGCAGATCTCCACTCCGCCCACGGCGTCGACCATGCTCTTGAAGCCGGTGAAGTCGACCTTGACGAAGTGGTCGATGTGGATGCCGGTGAGCGACTCGATCGTCTTCCAGGTGCAGGCGATGCCGCCCGAGTTGAACGACTCGTTGATCATGCCCAGGTGCGGCTGCTGGCCGGTCAGTCCGGCCTTGGCGCGGCAGGCGGGCAGCTGCACGAGCGAGTCGCGCGGGAAGCTGACGACCATGGCGTTGTCCCGCTTCGACGAGACATGTGCCAGCATGATCGTGTCGGTACGCTCACCCGCGACACGGCGGCCGTACTTGGCGTTCTTGCCGTCGCGCTGGTCGGAGCCGACGATCAGCACGTTCATCGCGGTGTCCGCCACCTTGGGCGGACGGCTCGCGCCGAGGTCCTCGGCCGAGACGGCGTCGTGCTTCACGTTGCCGTACAGCTTGAGGTAGACGCCGACCGCGACGCCCGCGATCACCAGCACGATCGTCATCACGATCGCGATCGTCCACCTCAGCCAGCGTTTGCGGCCGCGTGCCGGAGCTTGTGGGGATGGTGGCGCGTCCAGCAGCCCGCGGTTCACGTGACTCCCATGGGACAGGGCCAACGGGCCGCCGCCCATGGCCAAGACCTCCGCCGTACAGATCTCGGCCGGTTGGACCTGCCGAGTGTACTAAGCCGGATCGAGTGAGAACCGCTATTCAGGCAGTCGCACGCGCAACGACACGGCACCGCGCAGGTCGAGCCAGGCCGTGCCCGGCCCGCGTACCAGGCGTAGTACGACCTCCTCGCAGCCGGGGCAGCGGGCGACCAGCCCCGGTTCGGGGCCATACACGCGGAGTTCGGCGACGGGGCCGGTCAGCCCGCAGCTCGCGCACCGTCCGACGGCCGCGGTGACGTCCACGGCGAAGATCTCGCTCAGCGGGCCGGCGAGGACGTTGCCGTCCAGGTGTTCAGCGGTCATGTCAGCCTCCGGTCGGGCCGAAGCGTTCGGTTCTGATGCGCTCGGGCGCGTGCCCGAGCGCGAGCAGCAGGTCGGCGGTCGCCTCGACGAACCCCGTCGGCCCGCAGACGTAGCACTCCGGCTCGAAGCCGGCGGGCCAGCCGCCTTCCGCCAGGTCGTCCAGCAGGATGCGACCGGCCGGGCGGGGCCAGCCGTCCGGCACGGCCCGCGTGTAGATGTAGCCGACGTCGAGCCCGGCGTCGGGACGGCGCAGTTCCTCGGCGTAGTAGCGGCTGCCGGGCTCGCGCAGTGAGTACAGCAGCCGGAACGGCACCCGGCTGCCCGCCCGGCGACGCTCGCGGATCATGGCCATCAGCGGGACGATGCCCGAGCCCCCGCCGACCAGCAGCACCGGCGAGGTGCTCTCGGGCCGCCAGACGAACCAGCCGCCGACCGGCCCACGGATCTCCACCTGGTCACCGGGCGCCATGACCTCCGTGAGGTACGGCGAGACCTCCCCGTCGGGTACGCGTTCGACGGTGAGCTCGACCGTGTCGCCGTCGGCCGGGGCGGACATCGAGTAGCTGCGCTGGGCGCTGTAGCCGTCCTCTGCGGTCAGCTTCACGTCAACGTGCTGACCGGCCAGGTGTCCCGGCCAGCCCGGCACCTGGAAGACCAGCGTGCGGGCGCTGGCGGTCTCGTCGCGCAGCGCGGTCAGCCTGGCGGGTCGCCAGGTCAGGCGGCGCACCTAGTCGCCCTCGTAGCGCTGCTCGCGCCACGGGTCGCCGTAGTTGTGGTAGCCGGCGGTCTCCCAGAAGCCCGGCCAGTCCTCGTCGAGCAGCCGGATGCCGTGGATCCACTTGGCCGACTTCCACAGGTACAGGTGCGGCACCAGCAGCCGGGCCGGGCCGCCATGCTGGGGTGCGAGCTCCTCGCCGTCGAACTTGTGGACGATCCACGCCTTGCCGTCGAGCAGGTCCTCCAGGGGGAGGTTCGTGGTGTAGCCGCCGTACGAGTAGGCCAGCGCGTATTCAGCGGCCGACTCGACGTTCTCGAACAGCGTGTCCAGCGAGACGCCCTGCCAGCCGGTGCCGAGTTTGGACCATTTGGTGACGCAGTGGATGTCGACCGTCGGCGTCTCCTGCGGCAGCGCCATCAGCTCCGGCCAGGTCCACCGGTGGGTCTGCGCGGCCTCGGTGTCGATGGCGAACTCCCACCGCTCCAGCGGGATCCGCGGCGTCGGCCCGGTCGAAAGCACGGGGAAGTCGTCGACCAGGTATTGGCCGGGCGGCAACCGGTCGTCGTCGCCCCTGCGCCGGCCCTGGAAGCCGCGCGAAATGATGCCCACCGGCACTCCCTTCAGCGATGCACCAGATCACGTTCGCACGTTCGGGTACGAGGTGCACTTCTCCTCGCTTTGGTTATGCCAAGTCATATGTATTGAGTACCGTTGGGGGACGTAAAAAGAGAGGAGCACGGGTGCCCAAGCAGGTGGACCACGAGGCCCGGCGTACCCAGATCGCCAAGGCGCTGTGGCGGGTGGCGCAGGCCCGGGGGCTCGACCGGGTGAGCCTGAGAGAGGTCGCCGCGGCGGCGGACATGTCGCTCGGCCAGCTCCAGCACTATTTCACCAACCGTGAGGACATGATGGTCTTCGCGGTCGAGTTCATGAACAGGAAGAACGTCGAGCGCGTGGCCGAGCGCATGCTGGCCGCCGGATCGCAGGCGCCGCGGGCCAGGCTCCGGGCCATCGTCCTGGAGATGCTCCCCGTCGACCGGGCGGCGGAGGCGGGCAGCCTGATCAACATCAGCTTCCTGCTGGAGGCCGCGCGCAGTGAGCCGCTGCGCGACTACGCCCGCAAGCGCGCGCTCGCGCTACGTGGCGTGCTGGAGGGCCAGATCGCGCTGGCCATGCGGGCGGGCGACATCGACGGGTCCCGCGATCCGGCGGCCGAGGCGGCGCTGCTGGTCAGCCTGGCCGACGGGCTGCGCGCCAACTTCCACCTGGGTGTGCACACCGCCGAGGAGACGGTGGCGCTGATGGACGGGCAGCTGGCCCGGCTTTTCGGCGGTTGATCCAAGTCAGCTGTCTTGCTATGGTCAAAGTAATACAGCTGACTTGGAAAGGACGCGCCGCGTGAACAACCTCCGCCCTCCGCTGCACAGGGTCGATCCCAGGGCCAGACGATGGTGGACGCTCCAGGCGCTGGTGGTCCTGTCGGGGCCGGCGCTGCTGACGGCGCTGTGCCTGTTCGTGCTGTCGCTGCTGTTCTTTCCCGGGGCGCTGGTCTGGCTGGGGCCGCTGCTGCTGGTCGTCCTGGTGCTGCCCGCGGTCGTCTACCTGACGGTCATGCCGCGCTGGCGCTACCGGGTGCACGCGTGGGAGCTGGGCGAGCTCGCCGTCTACTCGGCCAGCGGGTGGTTCTGGCAGAAGCGCCGGATCGCGCCGCTGTCGCGGGTGCAGACCGTCGACACCATGCGCGGCCCCATCCAGCAGTCGCTCGGGCTGGCCACGGTGACCGTGACCACCGCCTCGACGGCCGGCAACGTGAAGATCGCCGGCCTGGCCGACGCCGACGCCGAGGAGCTCGCCCGCCGCATCGGCGCCGCGGCCCAGGTCGTACCGGGTGATGCCGCGTGAACGGACAAGACACGCAGTGGCGGCGGCTTGATGGGCGCGTCATCGCGGCGCACTGCTTCTGGCTGGTCGCGCCACTGGCGTCGGTCGGGCTTACCGCGCTCGCCACCGGCGGCCGGTTCGACCTGCGGGCCTGGATCACGCTCGGCTCGATCGCCCTGACCTTCGCCGTCATCAGCGCGAACGGCCTGGCGCGCTGGCTGCGCACCCGATACCGGGTGACCGGCGAGCACTTCGAGGTGCGATCGGGGCTGTTCGTCCGCAGGCTCCGCTCGGTGCCGCTGAGCCGGATCCGCAACGTCGACCTGACCGCGAACCCCGTACACCGTCTCCTCGGCCTCGCCGTCGTGCGCGCGAGCACCGCCGACCGCGACGAGCTCCGGCTGGAGGCCCTGTCCCGGCAGGACGCGGCCCGGCTGCGCGGTGAGCTGCTGCGGCGGGCCGATACGCGGGAGAGCGCCGATCCGGTGCTGGCCATGTTCGACCCGCGGTGGGTGCGCTACGCGCCGCTGACGTTCTGGACGATCGGCGGCGTGTTCGTGGTCCTCGGCACCGCGTACCGGATCCTGAACGACATCGGGATCGAGCCGTGGCGCCTCGGCTTCCTGCGCGACCTCGCGGCCGGCGCGGTCTGGGTGACGATCCCGCTGACGTTCCTGGCCTTCCTGGTCGTCGGCAGCGTGGGGGCGACCGCGCTGTACGCCGAGAACTGGTGGAACTACCGCCTGGAATGGGCGGACTCCGGCACGCTCGCGGTGCGCCGCGGCCTGTTCACGACCCGATCGGTGTCGATGGACCACGAGCGGCTGCGTGGCGTACTGCTGCGCGAACCGCTGCTGCTCCGGGCCGGTGGCGGCGCCAAGGTCACCGCCGTGGCCAGCGGGCTCGGCGACGACGAGGAGAACCGGCGGCGCAGCTCGCTGCTGCCGCCCGCGCCCCGCGCCGAGGCCCTGCGCGTGGTCGAGCGGCTCACCGGCAAGGCGGCCGACCGGACCCTGCTCCGCCATCCCCGCGTCGCGCTGCGGCGCCGCGTCATGCGCGGTCTGACGCTGATCGTGCTGCCCGTGGCCGTCGTCCTGGCCGCGCTCGGCCTGCCGCTCGTCGCGGGGATCTTCCTGGTCGTGACGGCGCCGATCGTCTGGTGGCTGGCCCGGGACGCCTACCGCAACCTGGGCCACGCCGTCGATGGCGACTATCTGGTGGCGCGGTCCGGCACGTTCAGCCGCGACACGCTCGCGCTGCGCCGTACCGGCATCGTCGCCTGGACCTTCAGCTCCTCGCCGTTCGGCCGGCGGGCCGGTGTCGTGACGCTGACGGCCGCGGTGGCGGCGGGCGAGCAGGGCTACCGCATCCCCGACCTCGCCGCGGGCGACGCTCCCGCGCTGGCGGAGGGGGCCGCGCCGGGCATCCTCACCGAATTCCTGGTTTAGGGCACCACGGGCATCCAGGCCAGGGGTTTCGCGGCGTGTGATGGCCTTCACGCTGAGCAGCCGTTGAATGCGGCTTTTCCAGGGCAGAAAGAAAGGTGACGCTACTGGAAGTGAGTGCGAACCATGAGCGCGCGTGCGGTGCGAATCGACACTATCCGGCACGTTCATTGCACAGTCCTTCGAGCGAGCGGCGAGCTGGATCACGCCGGCCGTGCACGCCTGAGCGCGCGCATCCGGGAGGTATGGGACTGGTCCGAGGGCCCCATCCTGGTGTTCGACCTGACTGATGTGGTGTTCTACGACTCTTCCCTGATCGGGGCGCTGGCGGTGGCGTTGCAGCGCGTACGGGCCACGCACAGCGGCCGCATCATCCTGGCCAGCCCTCCCGACCGGCTGCTCACCGCTCTGGAACGTACTGGTCTGCTGGAGTACGTGGAGATCCGCGGCGGCGTCCAGGAGACGGTGGCGGAGATCATGATCGAGCGAGAGCGGGGACGGAAGCGTAGGGCGGGTTCCGGCGGCGCGTCCGTCGAGGAGGGCCGCGGTGCGCGGGACTTCCGAACCGTCCTGCCCTATCTGCGGTAGGTGTCCATAGACGTCAGCCCTCGGGGATGCCGGACTCGGCGCGATCAGCGTCGATCAGGTCGCTGAGCAGGGTGACGGTGGCCGCGGCGAGGTCGCGCAGCCTGGCCTCGGGGATGACCGCCTCGCTCTCGAAGGCGCGTTGG
Organism: Nonomuraea sp. NPDC048901; assembly: GCF_040649695.1. Lineage (NCBI taxonomy): Bacteria > Bacillati > Actinomycetota > Actinomycetes > Streptosporangiales > Streptosporangiaceae > Nonomuraea > Nonomuraea sp. NPDC048901. The sequence continues at coordinate 61,016 of NZ_JBEZFW010000035.1, forward strand.
ACGGTCCGCGCGAGCAGGTCCGCCCGTTGCTCCGGACCATCGGCGGAGGCATCGCCTTCGGCGCGCAGGAAGCCCTCGAACGTGGCCTGGTAGGCGTAGCCGATCTCGTCGGGGCGCATGTCGTCGCGGAGCAGTCCGTACTCGGTGAGCAGATTGAGATAGTCGCGCGCCATGGAGCCGTGCCGCTCGTCGCGGGCGGTGTCGGGCGAGCTGGTCAGCTTGCCGAGCAGGTGGGGATCGGCCAAGAGGAACCCGCGCAGCAGCGGGCGGTTGGTGATGGCCAGGAAGTAGGCGCGCGCGAAGTTGTGCAGCAGGCATGCCGACGCGTCCTGCCGCAGCGCCTGCCGTAGCTCGTCCATGGCGTAGAGCACCTCGCGGGCGAAGACCACGCTGAACAGCTGCTCACGGGTCTTCCAGTGCAGATAGACCGTGCCCTTGCCGATGCCGGCTCCCTCGGCCACGTCGTCGATGGTCACCCGCCGGTAACCGTGGCGCAGCAGCAGGTCGGCTGCCACGTCGAGGATGCGGGTGGCCCGTTCGGCGCGCTGCTGCGGGTCTCGGAGTCGTTCGGCGTTGGCGCTCACGTAGGGACCGTATGACCCCATGCGAGATCTGGTCAACCCACATTTGTCGATTGACTAACTTTCAAATTTCGTCATACAGTCATCTCGACACAGCGGCAACACCTGGAGCGAGTCATGAACAGCACCCTCGACAAGACCGTCCTCGTCACCGGCGCCACCGGGAACCAGGGCGGCGCCACCGCCCGCCACCTGCTCGCCGACGGCTGGCGGGTCCGCGCTCTCGTCCGGGACGAGAGCGCCCCCGCGGCCGTCGCGCTCGCCGCCGCCGGCGCCGAGCTCGTCCGCGGCGACCTGGACGACCGCTCTTCCATCGACGCGGCGGCCCGCGGCGTGTACGGCATCTACAGCGTCCAGTCCGCGAACGACAACGAGATCGCCCAGGGCAAGAACGTCGCGGACGCCGCCAAGGCCGCGGACGTACGGCACCTCGTGTACTCCTCGGTCGGCGGCGTCGAGAGCCAGAACAGCTTCTACGTGGAGCACGGATGGGGCGCCATCGACAAGTGGCAGATCGAGGAGCGCATCCGCGAGCTGGGCGTGCCCGCGACGATCCTGCGCCCCGCCGGGTTCATGGAGGACTTCACCAGCCCGGCCCGGTTCTTCCAGAACGGCTCGCTCAACGTGCCCTGGGACGACGACCTGGTCATGCAGCTCATCGCCATCGACGACACCGGAGCCTTCGCCGCGCTGGCCTTCGCGGATCCGGACGCTTATCTGGGGCAGGCGATGGAGATCACCGGCGACCGGCTGACCGCCCCGCAGATCGCCGCCGCGCTCGGCAAGGCGGCCGGGCGCCAGATCCCGCACACCCGGATTCCGCTGGACGTCCTCTGGGAGCACGACCCCGAGGTCGCGAAGGTCTTCACCTGGGCGAACGAGACCTACTACGACACTGACCTTGAGCCCCTGCGCAAGGCCAATCCCGCCCTCACGGATTTCAGCACCTGGCTGGACCGCTCGGGCAGGGCGCGGCTCCTGGCGCAACTGGACTCCCAGCCGGCCTGACTGGGCTCGCCCACCGTCACTGGTCCGCCGTCACTGGCCTCGGCAGGCCGCCTGCTGGGGTCCCTCGCCAGGTGGAGCGAGGGGCCGTCGACGAAGGCGGCCTGGCGGGCTCGGGCCTGAGCGTTCCGGCGAGTGTGCTGGAATTTGCGGGTGACTTCGGAGACGCGGCGCGGAAAGGCGCCAGGCCGGCTCGCCCAGTCGGCCACGGCGGCGATCGGCGCCTCGGTTCTGCTGACGATCGCCATCAGCCTCCTCGGCCCGTCCGTCATGGTCCCTGCCCTGAGTGGCCCCGCCTGGCAGCCGCCGTACTCCCTGAACGTGCACCCCGCCCCCCACCTCGTGGTGGGGCTCGGCGCGGCGGCGATCGTGCTCGGCGCGCTCGGCTCGCTGGGCCTGCTGCTCGCCCTCTCTCGTGCGTCCGCACTGCCTGCCAACTCGCCCGCCACCTCCTCACCTGTCACCCCTTCAACCGCCGCCCCGCTATCCGCCAGCGGCGGATTCACGTCGTTCGGCGGTAGTCAGTGGTCGTTCGGCGGCGGTCAGTGGTTGCCGGATCCTCGGTTGCTGGTGCGTCTCGGCTGCCTGGCCGCCGCGCTGCTGGCGTTCCTGCCTCCGTCGGGCTCCGGCGACCACCTCAACTACGCCGCCTACGGACGCATGGTGACGTTGGGCGTCAACCCGTACACCCACGGAGCCGTCGACCTGCCCACCGATCCCATCGCCCGCGCGGTGGAGGCCCCCTGGCGGGAGGAGCCGAGCGTCTATGGCCCGGTGGCGACGGCCGTGCAGGCCCTGGCGAGCTGGATCGGCGGCGACTCGCTCCGGTTGACCATCTTCGTCCTGGCGCTGGTCAACGCGGCGGCGTTCATCGCGACGGGCCTGCTGATCGACCGTTTCACCCGGGACGATCCCGCCCGACGGCTGCGGGCGGCTCTGCTCTGGACCGCCAACCCGCTGCTGCTCTACCAGTTGGTCGCCGGTATGCACGTCGACACCCTGGCCATCGCCTGCATGGTCGCCGCCCTCCTGGCCCGGAGCCGCCCGGTCGGCTCCGGGCTTCTGCTCGGCCTCGGCGTGGCGGTGAAGATCAATGCGGGCCTTGTGGCGCTCGGCCCCGCTTGGGAGCTGCGCCGGCGGCCCGCCCGCCTGGCCCTGATGGCGGGCACCGCGCTGGCCGTGGTGGTCGTCGGCTACGTGATCGTCGGTTCTGAGGCGATCGGCCCGATGACCCGTACCAGCAAGTCGATCTCGCTGGCCTCGTTCTGGAAACTCGTCCAGGGCTGGCTGCAGTCGATCGTCGGCGCGGGCAGCGCCTACCGGGGCGAGATCCAGATCGGCTCGCTGCTGGTGCTCGCCCTGGTGGCGTGGTCACTGTTCCGTCTGAGGTCCAGGTCCGACGGCTACCAGGGCTATGCGAACGCCCACGGGTCGGCGGGGCTGAGTGCCCCCGTGGTGGCTGCCGTGATCGTCATCGCCTACTTGTTCGCGACGCCGTACATCCTGCCCTGGTACGACGGCCTGGCGTTCGGGATGCTCGCCCTGATCGGAGCGTCGGCGCTCGACGGGTTGCTGTTCACGCACCTGCTCGTGCTGTCCCTGGCCTACCTGCCCGCCCGCGTCCTCGACGGTGTCATGCCGCAGGATCTCGACTGGCTCCGTACGGTGGTCAGGTCGCGGATCGCTCCGTGGGCCCTGTTCGCGCTGACGGCGGCTCTGGTGTGGTGGTCGTGGCGAGCTGCAAGGCGCGTACGGACGCCGCGAGCGTCAACGGCACCGCCACGGTGAGCGCCATGGCCGGGATGGCGATGCCCGAGTCGTTGATGAGGAACCCGATGAACGCGCACGTCAGCGCCCCGAACAGGCCCGCCCGGAGCGTCGGCGCGAGCGCGTACGCCTGACCGAGCGCCGGAGCACCCCAGCGGGACGGCCGGTTGAGCACCCAGAAGAGGAACGCGAGCGCGACCAGCGTGAGCAGCGTGAGAGACCAGTTCCCGACGGTGACGCCGATCATCGCGCTGAACTTGCGCCCGATCACCGTCCACGCCTGACCGTCGATGATCTGCTGGACGAAATTCCCCAGATGGGTACGCTGCGCCGCGGGCCGCAGCCAGTCGAACAGCGAGATGCCCCCGATGAGCACCGCTCCCGCCGCCCCGACCAGCAGCAGCTTCACGACCGAGACCCGCCGCCCGGCGAGCAGGATGAGGAAGACGGCCAGCCCGATCACGAAGGCCGGGACCCCGCCGAAGTCCGCCCCCCACGACGGCCACCCATCGGCGAACACCGCCAACGCCCCATACGCCCCGCACACCACCACCGTCACGAACCTCGACACCCCCCGCTTGAGCAGCCACTGAGCGACTCCGGCCAGCGCGAGCACGGTCCCCGTCGCGTACACGGCGAAGGCGATGTTGGAGAACCCGTAGAACCGCCCCCCGGTGACAGGCTCGTAGCCGGTCACGGCGTTGACCTGCAACTTCGAACCGGTCATCACGTCGATGAGCAGGGCGACGGAGGTGATGCCCGCGACCACGGTCAGGGGCCCGAGCACGTGCGTCCGCCACGGCCCCGCGAAGGCCAGCCCGGTGATCAGCGCGGCGAAGGCGAGGATGGTCACGATCACGCCGAGCATCGGCAGGGGGAGGGCCCACCACGGCACCAGCTGCGCCAGGAACGTCGAGACGGCGATGGACCCACTCACCACGGCCACGACCTGCACGACGGCCAGCAGCCGAGAAGCACTCGCCGCCTCGTACCCCGGCAGAGCCCCCGCCGACGGCCCTCCAGCGTCACCGTGAGTCCCTGCGGAGGTGGGTTCCACGGCCCCGGCCTCAGCGGATGCGGCTACACCGGACCCGCTCTCAGCGGGCCGGGCGTCAGCGGGCCCGCCCTCGGCGGACCTGGCCACATCGGACTCGCTATCGGCGGACCCGCCCTCAGCGGGCGTCGCCTCGCCGGACGCGACTCCCGCAGGCGTGGCGTCGTTGGTCGTTTCCCCGGCGGAGACGGCGGCGGAGCGGCGACGGCGGCGCAGGGCCAGGGCGGCGAAGGCGTAGAAGAGCAGCTGTAGCGTCACGAACACCGCGAAGAACGGCCCCCGGACCTCCCGAAGCACCTGGCTGGCCAGGTCGCTGTCCGACAGCTCGTTGACCGTGTCGACGGGTGGGGCCGCGCTCGCCGTACCGTCGGTCTGCCAGGCGCGCCCGACCACCTCGCGCGGCGCCTCCAGACCCAGCAGTTGGATCGCGGTGGCGGTCAGGTCGGTGATCGTGACCAGGGCGTCCTGGCGGGTGGAGGTCGCCGTCAGGAAGCCGTGCTGGTACGGCCGCCCGCTCGGGGAGGGGCCGGTGGCGATGGCGACGTGGAGATGGGGGTCCGGGGTGAGGTCGGAGACGCCCGCCACCAGGACGGTCGTGTCGCCCGGCAGCCTGACGAGCAGGTCGCCGATGCGGCGGTCCGCCTGCGCGGCGGCGGCCTGACGCGTCGCGGTGGGGAGTGGGGTCGGCACGCCGTGCTCGTCGAGCGGCTGGTGGGCCCAGGCATCGGCCAGGTCGGCGGCGTCCATGACGATCAGGTTGTAGGGAGTCGGGTCGCTGAAAGCTTCCGGCGTGTCGACGTATGTGGCGACTTTTCCGGTCGCGTCGGCGGCGGCCACCGCGGCGCCCGGCCCGATGGCGGCGACATGGCCGCCCGAGGACGTCACCAGCTGGCCCAGGGTGCCGAGCCGCGCGTCGTACCCGGTCTCGGCCTGGTACGCGGCCAGCTCCGACCAGCCCGGAACCGTGGCGCCCCCGCCGCTGACCTGGGGCGTCGGGACAGCTGGGCACCCACGCTCGGGCGTCCCGGCCCGCTGGCCCGCCGACACGGTCAGCCACCCGGCTATCGGGCAGGTGATGCCGCGGTCAGGCGGTGGCACGGCGCGCGTGGACAGCGAGGCGGAGCCGCCGTGGGCGACCAGCTTCCACAGGTTGGGGGTACGGGTTTCGTCCAGGTCACTCCACTGGAGCCCCGGCACCCCGATGAGCGCCACACGGCCCCGCGCGGACGACGTCGAGGGGGAACTGAAACCGGATGCTGAGGCTGCGGCGGCCGGGCCGGCGCCGAAGAGGGGCGTCAGAACGGTGGCGAGGAGCATCGCGACAAAGACCAGCACGGCCGGCCGATGGCCGCGACGTCCGGGGGCTTCTTGAGACAGCCGGGCGGAGCCTTCTTGAGGCAGTTGTCCAGGCGATTCTTGCGGCATGGGAGGGCGGTCCGAGGTGGGGGAGGCCGCGCTGAAGGTGGCGTGCGGCATGTGCGGGACCCCCAGTATCGACGCGCTCGATCAACAACAGCCACGGTAACGTGCCACACCGTGACAGGTGGCAGGGCGACGACGATCCGGCGGCAGTGGTGGGCGTGGGCGATTGCCGCCCTGGTCATCGCGGTGGCCGTCGCACCGCTGGTGCAGCAGTGGCTGACCAATCCCGACGACCAGCGGCTGGTCGATCTGGACGTGTACCGGACCGGCGGGCAGATGATCCTCGACGGCCGGGCCGTCTACGAGTTCGCCACGCCCGCGCCTCAGCTGCTGCCGTTCACCTACCCGCCGGTCGCGGCGATGCTGGCCGTCCTGCTGGCCAAGATGTCCTGGGAGACCGCCCAGTGGGTGTGGACCGCCGGGGTCTTCGTGTCGCTGGCCGTCGTGGTGGCGTACTCCTTCAGAGGGGTGCTGTCGGCACACCGCGAGGGGTGGGCGCGGTACGCGCCGTGGCTCTTCGCCTTCCTCATGGTGGCCTGCACGTACTTGATGCCGATCCGCGACCAGGTCCGGTTCGGGCAGGTGGACATTCTGCTGGTCGCCTTGTGCCTGGCCGACTGTGTGGCCAGGAGGCCGTGGTGGCCTCGGGGGTTCCTGATCGGGCTGGCCACGGCGGTGAAGCTCACGCCGGGCGTCTTCCTGATCTACCTGCTGGTGACGCGGCAGTGGCGGACGTTCTTCATGGCGGCGTTCGCCGCGGCGCTGCTCACGTTGCTGCCGTTCGTGGTGATTCCGCAGGATGCGGCTGATTTCTGGTTCTCCGCGCTGTTCGATCCCAATCGGCTCGGCGCGAACGCCGCCACCACCAACCAGTCGATCCGCGGCATGCTGATCCGCCTGTACCTGCCCGACGCGGTGACGTCCGTGATCTGGATCGCCCTGGTGGCGGTCGTGGGCTGGTACGGCTTCCGCGGGGCGCGGGCCGCGCACCAGGCGAAGGACCCGATCACCGCCGTCGCTCTGGTCGGGCTCATGGCCGTGCTGCTGTCCCCGGTCGCCTGGATCCACCATCTCGCCTGGGTGGTCGTGGTGCTCGGGGCGATCGTGGGTGACGGGCGCGATCCGGTCAGGGTGCGGGTGGCCGTGGGGGTGTGGTTGTACTACGTGCTGCCCATTCCCTGGTGGGGCGTGGCGTTGAAGGTGGCGGGGGTGCCGGTGCTCGACAAGATCGTGCAGGACGGCTACGGACTGGGCGCGCTGGGTCTGGTCTGGTTGTTGGTCTCCTGGTTGCCGAAACGGCGCGACGTGGTGTGACAAGCGATTACCCTCTGTCACGTGCTGATTACCGTATGGGTCATGGTGGGGCTCGTTGCCGGGGTGAGTGGCGTAGTCATTGGCTACAGAGCGCTCAAGCAGGCCAGGGCCGCTCTCGACGAGTGCCGGGAGACGCTGGTCATGCAGACGAGCGAGGGCAAGGGCGATCTCAAGGCCATCCGGGACGTCGCCGTGTGCCGTTACGACGCGCTGGAGGAGATGACCGGGCGGTTGTCGTTCTCGATCGCGATGATCAACGGACTGGGCGACGGCATCGTACTGACCTCGATCAACGGACGAACCGAGACCCGCACCTATGTACGCCCGGTGGTGAGCGGCAAGGGAGAGGAGCCGCTGTCTCCGGAGGAGGAGCAGGCGGTGCGAGCCGCCCGGCTGGGTCACGGGCCGCTGATCGACGCGCAGGCGGCCCGATGGTAAACGGCGGAAAGGTCCGCACTACCCCGCTACCTGCGGATACTTTGTAAGCATGCCCAGACTCGCCTATCTCGGACCGGAAGGCACCTTCACCGAAGAGGCCCTGCGGCTCCTGGCGCCCGAAGCCGAGCGTCTGCCCCGCGCCAACGTCAGCGCCGCCCTGGCCGCCGCCCGTAATGGGGAGGCCGACGGCGCGGTCGTCCCGCTGGAGAACTCGATCGAGGGTGCGATCACCACGACGCTCGACGAGTTCGCCTGGGGCGAGCCGCTGCTGATCACGGCGGAGCTGCTGCTGCCGGTGCGTTTCTCGCTGCTGGCCCGGCCCGACACCGAGATCGTGCACATCAAGCGGGTCTACACGCATCCCGCGGCCATCACGCAGTGCCGCGCGTTCTGCGCCCGGGAGTTGCCCGACGCGGTCGTGGTGGCGGCGCCTTCGACGGCCGCCGCGGCTCAGGAGGTCGCGCTGCCCGGCTCGCCGTACGACGCGGCCATCGCCGCGCGCATCGCGGGCGAGCACTACGGGCTGGTGGAGCTCGCCGACGACATCGGCGACCGCAACGACACCGTGACGAGGTTCGTACGGGTGAGTCGTGGGGGAGAGTTGCCCGCGCCGACCGGCTACGACCGCACCACGCTCGTCGTGTTCCTGGCCGACGACCACCCGGGCGCGCTGCTGGAGATGCTGACGGAGTTCTCCGTACGCGGGGTCAACCTGACCCGCATCGAGTCGCGGCCCACCGGCGGCGGCATCGGCCGTTACTTCTTCCACTTCGACTTCGAGGGACACGTCGCCGACGCGCGCGTGGGCGAGGCGATCTCGGGCCTGCACCGCATCTGCGGCGACGTGCGCTTCCTGGGCAGCTACCCGCGTGCCGACGGTGTCGCGCCGCAGATCAAGAAGGGCACGGCCGACCCGGAGTTCGCCGAGGCGGGCGAGTGGCTGGCGCGAATCCGCGCCGGACGCATCTAATCCTGAGGCGGGCGGTAGCCGGGCGCCGGTAGCCTTTATCCGTGATTGACCTGCGTACCCTTCGTGAGCATCCCGACCGGCTACGGGCCTCGCAGCGTGCCCGCGGCGAGGACGACTCGATCGTCGACACGCTGCTCGACCTCGACGAGCGCCGCCGCGCCGCGCTGACCTCGTTCGAGTCCCTGCGCGCCGAGCAGAAGAGTCTGGGCAAGTCGGTCTCCAAGGCGCAGGGCGACGACAAGGCCGCGCTGCTTCAGCGGGCCAAGGACCTGGCCGGCCAGGTCAAGGCCGCCGAGGCGGAGGCCGAGACGCTGGGCGCCGAGCTCGACGAGCTCGTGCAGTCGGTGCCCAACATCGTCGACGAGGAAGCGCCCCACGGCGGCGAGGACGACTATGTCGTGCTCGAGACCCATGGCGAGCCCCGCGTGTTCGACTTCGAGCCGAAGGACCACCTGGAGCTGGGCGAACTGCTCGGCGCCATCGACATGGAGCGCGGCGCCAAGGTGTCCGGCTCGCGGTTCTTCTTCCTCAAGGGCGTCGGCGCGCGGCTGCAGCTCGGCCTGCTCAACATGGCCATGCAGCAGGCGATCGCCAACGGGTTCACCCCGATGATCACTCCGGTGCTGGTCAAGCCGGAGACGATGCAGGGCACCGGCTTCCACGTGGCCCACGACAAGGAGATCTACCGCCTCCCCGAGGACGACCTCTACCTGGTCGGCACCTCTGAGGTGGCGCTGGCGGGCTACCACGCCCAGGAGATCCTGGGCGGCGACGAGCTGCCGCTCCGCTACGCGGGCTGGTCGTCGTGCTTCCGCCGGGAGGCCGGCTCCTACGGCAAGGACACCCGCGGGATCATCCGTGTCCACCAGTTCGACAAGGTGGAGATGTTCTCCTACGTACGTCCTGAGGACGCGCGCGAGGAGCACCAGCGGCTGCTCGCCTGGGAGCGGGACATGCTCGCCAAGATCGAGGTGCCCTACCGCGTCATCGACACGGCGGCCGGAGACCTGGGGATGTCGGCGGCGCGCAAGTTCGACTGCGAGGCGTGGATCCCGACCCAGGGGCGCTACCGGGAGCTGACCTCCACGTCCAACTGCACCGAGTTCCAGGCCCGTCGGCTGGGCGTGCGTTACCGCGACAAGGACGGCAAGCCGCAGCACCTGGCGACGCTCAACGGCACGCTGGCGACCACCCGCTGGATGGTCGCGATCCTGGAGAACCACCAGCAGGCCGACGGCTCGGTCGTGGTGCCCGAGGCACTGCGCCCCTATGTCGGCCTCGACGTCCTGGAACCGCCCAAGTAAACCCACTGCCGGCTCAGGCGATAGGGGCCTGAGCCGGCTCAGGCGGTCAGTAGGTGGCCGTGCGGCGATGTAGGTCGCGTCTGATGAGCGCGCCGCTCGCCGCCACCACTCCCGCCGTCATGACGACAGCGGCCCCCACCGCCACGGCGTACGAGCCCGGCATCCCGTGGGCCCAGCCGTAGAAGGGCATGTACACGCCTGCGTACACCAGCGGCGCCGCCCCGAACCCGACGGCCACCGCCACACCCCTGGCCTGCCCGGCGATGGCGACGAGGAAGCAAACCATGGCCCCGAGCACTGTCACGCCGGCCGCCGGATCGCGGTCCGCCCCGAGCATGGCGTACAGCCCCACGCACACCACCAACGCGGACACGGCGTAGACGCCGCCGAGCCGCCGCATCCCCGTCCCGACGGCGCCGAGCAGCATCAGGGCGGCGAGGACCAGCGCCACGCGCTGTTCGGGGTCCAGGTTCGCCGTCTCGTCCCCGGTGAACGCGAGCGGCTCCGGCCATCCCACCCGCCGCCACGTTCCTTCTACGTCCCGTACGAGCACGCCGTCGAGCCCGTTGGCGACGACCACGACATGACCTCCGGGCCGAGCCTGTACGGCCAGCGCCAGAGACTTGGGGCCGCCCGTGGAGTACCGCCTGGCCAACCGGTCGTACTGATCGTCCGACAGGCTCCAGGAGGGCCGCCACGTCTTGCCCCCGTCGTCGGACTCGGCGACCGCCGGCCGCCCAGGGAGCACCCGGTAGCACCGCTGCGCCTGTCCGGGCACGCAGGCGGCGGTCTGCGGCGGCCGCACCTGTCTGCCGTAGTACTCGGACCAGGTGACCCCGCCGTCCACGGAGGAGATCCCTGTGGCAGCGCCTTGATCGCGGCCGGCGATCAGCACGATGATCTGATCTCCGTCCACCTGTACGGAGCCGACGGCGGAAGGCGGCTCAGCGGCCGCCGCCATGGCGAACAGGGCCAACGGCACAATCGCCGCCACCCGCCACCGCTCCGGGGGCCTCTTCAGCCGTTCGGGGAACCCCCTCAGACGCTCCGGAAGTCCAGCCAGACGCTCCGAGAGCCCCAGAAGCCACCAGTGATCCGCCCGACGCTCCAGCGGCGCTGTCAGGCGCTCTGAGGGGCTTACCAGGCTCCTCCGGTGAGCACGCCAGGCCGGCAGGGGCTTGAACAGACGGTCGGTGAGTACCAGTACGAACACGGCGACCAAGGTCGCTGGGTGACATAGCCACGCGTACCTCATACATGGGCCGATGGCGGTGGAGGATCAGTGGTTCGACGGCTGTGTGAGTTGAGTCACACCTGTGACCGGGCTGTCACCACACGCGTGTCGGGGCCCAGGAACGCGAAAGACCGAGGCCCGCTGGAAGCGAACCCCGGTCTGTCTCGCTGCTACAGGTCAGATGGCACGGACCTGCGAGGCCTGGGGCCCCTTCTGTCCCTGCGTGATCTCGAACTCGACCCGCTGGCCGTCTTCAAGGCTGCGGTAGCCGTTGCCGACGATCTCGGAGAAGTGCACGAACACGTCCGGCGCACCGCCGTCCGGGGCGATGAAGCCGAAGCCCTTCTCGGCGTTGAACCACTTGACGGTTCCCTGAGCCATAAAAGCTCTCCCTCAGGATGTGAATCTATGGGACCCGCACCTCGCGAGTCCCGGTGTGTCGTACAGCAAGCACCCGGGGTGGCTCAGACAAAGTCATGCTGGTTTTCACTACGGGATCAGCTAATACAACGCCATCACATCTAACACCATTCTGGCGCGTTGGTGTTCCCGTCCCTAGGAAGATTTCTGGCCGGCGGCATGACCGGGCAAACTGGAACCTGTTATGCGAAGCCTTGCAACGCCGCGTCTTGTGGCCACCGACCTCGACGGAACCGCTCTGCGGACCGACGGAACCGTCTCTCCCCGTACGGCAGCGGCGTTCGCGAGAGTCGAAGAAACTGGTGCCGTCCTCGTGTTCGTCACGGGTCGCCCGCCTAGATGGATGAGCAGTGTGGCGGGTGCGGTGCGTCACCGAGGGTTGGCAATCTGTGCAAACGGTGCGTTGATCTACGATCTGCATACCGAACAGATAGTGGAATCTCACCTCATCACGGTCGAGGTACTGGAGCAAGTCGTCGCTCAGCTAAGAGCGAACGTGCCCGAACTCGCATTTTCGGTCGAGTATGAAGGTGGTTTTGCGCATGAGTCCGATTTCCCACTCGGTGGTTGGGACAGCAAGGCCATCGGCGGCCTGCGCGTCGGCGCGGCGACGCTGACCTCACGACCCTGCGCCAAACTGCTGGCCCTGCACCCGAACATGGCTCCCGACCCGCTGCACGAGGCCGTGTGCGGGCTCGTGGGACACCTGGTGACCCCCACGCACTCCAGCGGCCGAGGGCTGATCGAGATGAGCGCCCATGGTGTGACGAAGGCCACGGCCCTGGCCGCGCTCGCCGAACAGTATGCGATCAAGCCATCACAGGTGGTGGCGTTCGGTGACATGCCGAACGACCTGCCCATGCTGGGCTGGGCCGGTACGTCCTACGCGGTCGCCAACGCGCACCCCGACGTACTGGCCGCCGTGGACCATGTGACGGCGGCCAACAACGACGACGGTGTCGCGCTCGTACTCGAAGAGCTTTACAGGTAGGGGCCCGAGCCGCCGTGCGGCCGCTGTGAGTCGTCACCGTGGGGCACGCCGGGCAGCGCCCTGCGCATCTGCTCCAACTGGGCGCGCGCCGCCATCTGCTGCGCGAACAGCGTCGTCTGGATGCCGTGGAACAAGCCTTCGAGCCAGCCCACGAGCTGGGCGTGCGCGATGCGCAGCTCGGCCTCGCTGGGCGGCGTGCCGTTCTCGTCGGTGAAAGGCAGCGACAGCCGCTCCAGCTCGTCGACCAGTTCGGGGGCCAGGCCGTCCTCGAGCTCCTTGATGGACGACTCGTGGATCTCCTTCAACCGCTTACGGCTGGCCTCGTCGAGAGGAGCCGCCCGGACCTCTTCGAGAAGCTGCCGGATCATGCTGCCGATGCGCATCACCTTGGCGGGCTGCTCGACGAGGTTCGTCACCGAGCGCTCATCCTCGCCGTTATCGCCCTGACCCTGGAAGTCCGGGCCCACCACCACGATGTGGGGGGTGTTGTTGTCCTCAGCATTCATAACACTCACCGTACTAGCAGGATTTTGCCGATGTGCTGTCCCGATTCCATCATTCGGTGCGCCTCCGCCGCCTCCGCCATGGGCACCTCCGCGTACACCACAGGGCGGACGGCACCCGCGCTGATCAGCGGCCACACGTTGTCGACGACGCCGCGCACGACGACGCCCTTCTCATCGGCCGGGCGGGCGCGCAGTGTGGACCCGTGGACGGACGCCCGCTTGCCCATCAGAGCGCCCAGGTCGATCTCGGCCTTGGCGCCGCCCTGCAGTCCGATGATGACCAACCGGCCGCCCGTCCGGAGTGCCCGGATATTTCTGGACAGGTATTTGGCGCCGATGATGTCGAGGATCACATCGGCCGTCACCCGCTCGGCGAAGTCCTCCTCGTGGTAGTCGACCGTCTCGTCGGCGCCCAGCTCCTTGAGGCGCTCCAGCTTCGCCGCCGACCCGGCCGTCGCGGCCACCCGCGACCCGAACGCCTTGGCCAGCTGGATCGCGAACGTCCCGATCCCGCTCGCCCCGCCGTGCACCAGCAGCGTCTCGCTGCGCCGCAGCCGGGCGGTCATGAACACGTTGGACCAGACCGTGCACGCCACCTCGGGTAGCCCGGCCACCTCGACCAGCCGTACGCCCTCGGGCGCGGGCATCACCTGCTGCCACGGGACGGCCACCCGCTCGGCGTAGCCACCCCCGGCCAGCAGCGCGCACACCTCGTCGCCCGGTGTGACATGTTCCACGTCCTCGCCGATCTCGGCCACCACGCCGGAGACCTCCAGACCCGGGTACGGAGGCGCGCCGGGCGGCGGATCGTAAAATCCTTGGCGTTGGAGGAGGTCGGCCCGGTTGACCCCGGCGGCCACCACGTCGATGAGGACTTCCCCCCGGTCAGGACGTGGATCGGGTACCTCCCGCCACTCCAGAACCTCTGGTGGTCCGGGCCTGGTGATCTCGATGGCTCGCATGCAATCACCGTAGCCGGGCAAGGAAGTTATAGGTTGGCGACCACTGCCGCGAGTCATGGCGTTAACCTGCAATGTATTTGCTGCCCCTTTACACCCACCAGGGGGAGAAACACGGTGGCAAGACACGATCGAGAGGAATCTCTCGAGGAACAGCTGGCCTGGCTGGACGCGATCAAGGAGACGGCAGAGGCTCCGATCTCGGTCAGCGCCTCTGCCTCGGAGGACTCCGTCGCTTCGCCGTACCCCCAGGACCCTTGGCTCTCGGTGCCGACCCAACACGATGCGCCGACGCCGCTGTTCAGGGCCGCGGTCGACTCCGTGTACGGCACGACGCCCGCGGAGGACCTCGCCGACGGGGGGAGTTCGCCGTCCGGCACGAGGGACCTCGGCAAAAAGGACATCGGGACGAAGGGCGACGTCCAGCCCGTCTCGCCACCGGTGAGCCTGGGCAAGGCCGACGACGGGTTCCTGGCGCCGCTCAAGCCGCTGCCCCGGCCCGACGACACCGACTCCTACTCGCTGCTGTCGTTCCCGGAGCCGGCGAAGAAGCCGGCGGTCGAGGAGGCGGAGGAGGAGACGAAGTCCGCCTGGCCCGTGCCGCCGGAGTGGTCGCGCCCGGCGGAGACGTTCGACGAGCCGCGCCCGGCCGAGAAAGCCGAAAAGGTCGAGGAGCCTCCTCAGGGCACCTTCGAGCCGCCCCCGGAGGACGCCACGGAGCCACGGCTGGAGGTCCCGCTGACCTTCGACAAGCCGCTGACCTTCGACAAGGCAGCGAGCTTCGACACGCCGCCCGCGTTCGACCCGCCTGCCTTCGACAAGCCCGCGTCCGAAAAGCCGCTTTTCAACAAGCCGGGCTTGGACAAGCCGCTGAGCTTCGATCTGCCGCTGAGCTTCGACAAGTCCCCGGCCGCCGAGAAGCCCCCGGCCGTCGACCAGCCGTCCGCCTTCGACAAGCCGTCGGCTCTGGACAAGCCGTCGGCCCTCGACCAGCCGTCGCAGCCGCGCGCGTTTGAGGAGCCCCGCGCCTTCGAGGAGTCGCGGACCCTCGACGAGCCGCCCTCCCGTGCCTTCGACGAGCCGAAGCCGCCGTCCCGGCTGTTCGACGAGCCGAAGCCGTACGAGCGGGACCGCGGTTACGAGCAGGACCGCTCCCATGAGCCTGAGCGTTCCTTCGAGCAGGACCGTTCCCACGA
Source organism: Nonomuraea sp. NPDC048901 (assembly GCF_040649695.1). Classification (NCBI taxonomy): domain Bacteria; kingdom Bacillati; phylum Actinomycetota; class Actinomycetes; order Streptosporangiales; family Streptosporangiaceae; genus Nonomuraea; species Nonomuraea sp. NPDC048901. Next base: position 76,177 of record NZ_JBEZFW010000035.1, read on the forward strand.
GCAGGACCGCTCGTGGGACCGGCCGCGCACCTACGACCAGGACCGCGCTTACGACCAGGACCGCGCCTACGAGCAGCCGCGCCCCTTCGAAGCGCCGCAGCCGCGCGCCTTCGAAGAGCCAGAGCCCCCCGCTCCGCGCCGCCGCCCCGCCCCCGTCCCGGTTTTCAACGCCCCGCCCCGCCCTCCGATCACCGGCAGGCCCACGGCCGACAGCCTCGACCCCGAGTCGCTCCTGCGCGGCCGCCGCAACGCCCCCTCCAAGGGCTGGCGCCGGCTGATCTACAAGGCGTCGGGCGGCTGGATCAAGCCGGGCGAGCCGCCAGAGGTCCGTCGCCGCCGTGAGCTGCTGGCCAGGGCCCGCACCCCGGTCGCCACCGGTCACCACCGCGTGGCCGTACTGAGTCTCAAGGGCGGTGTGGGCAAGACCACGACCACGGTCGGCCTGGGCGCCACCCTCGCCGCGATGCGCGGCGACCGGGTGATCGCGGTCGACGCGAACCCCGACCGCGGGACGCTGTCCGACAAGCTCACCCTGGAGACCTCGGCGACCGTACGCGACCTGCTCAACGAGAGCGACCAGGTCAAGAGGTACGTGGACATCAGGGCGTTCACCTCGCAGGCGCCTTCGCGGCTGGAGGTGCTCGCGTCGGACCGCGACCCGTCGGTGTCCGAGGCGTTCAGCGGCGCCGACTACCAGGCCGTCTCACAGGTGCTGGAGAACTTCTACTCGATCTGCATCACCGACTGCGGCACCGGCCTGCTCCACTCGGCCATGGGCGGCGTGCTCGGCCTCGCCGACCAGATCGTGCTGGTCAGCTCGCCCTCGGTGGACGGTGCCAGGGCCGCGTCGGCGACGCTCGACTGGCTGGAGGCGCACCACTACGGCAACCTGGTCAGGGAGGCGACCGTGGTGCTCTGCAGTGTCCGGCCGCGCTCGAAGTCGGCGGTCGACCTCTCCAAGCTGGAGGCCCACTTCGCGGCGCGGTGCCGCGCGGTGATCCGCGTGCCGTACGACCCGCACCTGGAGGAAGGCGCCGAGATCGACCTCGAACGCCTCCAGGAACCGACCAGGGAGGCCTACCTACAGCTGGCCGCCTGCGTCGGCGACGGATTCGCCGCACAGGGGGAATGAGCGCCGGGCCGGCCGCCATCCGTCACACGCGCAGAACGGTGACCTGGCGGCCGGACGGTGTGGCCGCCTGCTCGAATCCGCCTCGTTCTTTCCAGGATGGGGCCTCGGGGCGCCGGTCGAAGATCACCAGCACGCCGG